>JAZLBE010000066.1:0-37985 GCA_045613525.1 Paludibacteraceae bacterium | reverse complement strand
CGACGGCGATGGTGTATATGATTACTTAGACCAATGCCCTAAAACTCCTGCAAAAGCAAGAGGCATGGTAGACCAAAATGGTTGCCCTGCTGATACTGACAATGATGGTGTATATGACTACTTAGACAATTGTCCTAACACTCCTGCTGAAGCACGCAGTTATGTAGATAACAATGGTTGTTTGTTAGACACCGATGCTGATGGTGTATATGATTACATCGACCAATGTCCTAATACCCCAGCCGAAGCTAAAGGTTTAGTAAATGAGGTGGGATGTTTGATTGACACTGACAATGACGGTGTATATGATTACCTTGACAAGTGTCCTAACACTCAAGAGGAAGCACGCAGTTATGTAGATGAAAACGGATGCGTACAAGATACTGATGGAGATGGCGTATATGATTTCATTGACAAATGTCCTAACACTCCTGCTGAAGCATACGGCACGATAGATGAACAAGGTTGTCCTATCGATTCAGATAATGATGGCGTAGCCGACTATCTTGATCAATGTCCTAATACCCCAGAAGAGATGCGTCATTATGTTGATAAAACAGGTTGCGCATTTGACAGTGATGGTGATGGCATATACGATTTCATCGACAAATGTCCTAACACTCCTGCTGAAGCATACGGAATGGTAGATGAGCAAGGTTGTCCACAAGATAACGATAAAGATGGAATCTATGACTACCTTGATAAATGCCCTAATACGCCAATGGAAGCTCGCAACTATGTAGATGAGCAAGGTTGCGCTTATGATAGTGATCAAGATGGTGTATATGACTATATGGATAAATGTCCTGACACACCAATAGAGACACGTGATAAAGTTGACCAATTTGGTTGTCCATTAGATTCTGATAAGGATGGAATATACGACTATTTAGATAAATGTCCTAACACACCTGAAGAGGCACGCAACTATGTTGATGAATATGGATGCGTATATGATGCAGATGGTGATGGTGTATTTGACTTCATGGATATGTGCCCTAATACACCTGCTGAAGTTGCGGGAATGGTAGACAAATATGGTTGTCCTGCTGACTCAGACAAAGATGGTGTATATGATTATCTTGATAAATGTCCTAATACACCTGTTGAAGCTCGCAACTACGTTGATGAAGAAGGTTGCTTATTGGATACCGATGGAGATGGCATACATGACTTTGAAGATCTATGTCCAACTATCGTAGGTGTAGCAGAAAACTTAGGTTGTCCAGAAATTCAACGCGAAGTTCGCAACTTGCTCAATAAGGCAATGTCTGGTATCCAATTCGAACATAACAAGGCAACCATCAAGCCAAGTTCATATAAAATATTGGATGAGATAGCTGAGATATTTATTGATAATCCAGATTACATCATTGAGGTACAAGGACACACTGATAACGTAGGTCAATATGACTATAACATTGATTTGTCTGAGCGCCGCGCATATGCTGTTCGTAGATATCTTGTTAACAAGGGAGTACCAGCAGAGCGTTTGGTAGCACATGGATATGGTCCAGATCGCCCAATTGATGGTAACGAAACCAAAGCAGGACGCGCAAAGAACCGCCGCGTTGAATTTAACATATCATTTGAGGTTGTAACATATGAAACGATTTACGACCGCGTTCAAAACAAATATAAACCAAAAAAATAATAAATAAATAAAATGGGAAGAGCATTTGAATATCGCAAAGCGACTAAGATGAAAAGATGGGGTCATATGGCCCGCGTATTTACTAAGTTAGGCAAAGAAATTACAATGGCAGCACGTGATGGTGGTCCAGATCCTGACAGCAATCCACGTCTTCGTACATTGATGCAACAATGTAAGAAAGAGAATATGCCTAAGGATAACATTGAACGTGCTATCAAGAAAGCAACAGATAAGTCATCAGAAGGTTATAAAGAGATTTGCTACGAAGGATACGGCCCTCATGGAGTAGCTATTTTCGTTGAGACAGCAACCGATAACAATATGCGTACTGTTGCCAACATCCGTTCATATTTCACAAAACATGGTGGTAGTTTAGGCACACAAGGATGCTTGCAATTCTTATTTGATCGTAAAGCTTGTTTCACAGTTTCTGCAAAAGAGGGAGTAGACTTGGACGAATTAGAACTAGAATTGATCGACTTCGGTGTTGAGGAACTAGCATTCGATGAGGAGGAAGGAACAATCGTCATTTATGGAGATTTCAACCAATATTCACAAATGCAAAAGTATCTTGAAGATAATGGTTTCGAAATTCAATCATGCGAATTCGTTCGTATCCCTAATGACACTAAAACACTCTCAGAAGAAGAGATGGAGTCAGTACAAAAACTCATTGACCGCATTGAGGAAGATGAGGATGTACAAAATGTTTTCACTAACTTAGGATAATTTAGCATGATTAATCCCCACGACATATTGGGTATACAAGCAGTCAAGGAGAGGTTCTCCTTGACTGCTCTACAATTGGAACAATTTAGCCGTTTAGGTGAATTATATCGAGACTGGAACTCAAAAATCAATGTTATTTCACGCAAAGATATTGATAACTTGTATCCACATCATATTTTGCATTCATTAGCTATAGCTAAAGTGCTAACATTTCAACCAGGAACAACATTACTCGATGTCGGTACAGGCGGTGGATTCCCTGGTATTCCACTAGCTATTTTATTTCCAGAATGTCAGTTCACACTAATTGATAGTATAGGAAAAAAAGTACGCGTAGCGAGCGAGGTAGCCAATGCTATTGGATTAAATAACGTTCGTTGTATTCAAGAACGTGCAGAAGAAGAAAAAGGACTATTTGACTTTGTTATTAGTAGAGCTGTTATGCCACTACCTGATTTAGTGAAGTTAGTTCGTAAAAATGTCAGCCATAAACATAACAATGCCATGCCCAATGGATTAATGGTATTGAAGGGAGGTAAACTAGAAGGAGAGCTACATGAGTTTAAAAAGTATGTAGAGCAAACACCGATTACAGATTTTTTTAAAGACGAATGGTATAAAGAAAAATTTGTCATATACTTGCCACTTTAATAGAGATAAAACACATAATAAGTATGGTCAATATTAAATCTTTCTATTTTAATCCCTACAGAGAGTGTACCTACGTGGTTAGTAATGCGGCTAAGCAGGCTATAATCATAGATGCAGGTATGTATGAAGATAAAGAGAAACAGAGATTTTTGGATTACATTCTATCTGAGCAGTTAACACCTATAGCTTTGCTTATTACACATACTCATCCTGACCATGTATGCGGAATAGAATATCTAGAACAAACATATCATCTCCCAATTATAGTTCAGCCTGCAGAAGGGAAACTAGATATTGATGGTTTTGACATCAAGATTATATCTACACCTGGACATAAAGAAGATGCTGTATGCTATTATCTTCCAGAAGAGAATACCCTATTCACAGGAGATACACTTTTTCAAGAATCCATTGGCCGTACGGATCTACCAGGAGGAGATATGCACACTCTAATTTGCTCACTTAAGAAATTAGTTGTGCTACCAGAACAGACACAAGTTTATCCTGGTCACGGATATCCCACTACAATAGGACACGAAAAACTATATAATCCATATTTATAGTATGCAATATTCTGTAGCACATTTACAATATTCATTTACCGAAGAATGGCAACAAGAACTTTTTGAACAAGCAATGTGCGACATTGGCTTTGAGGTTTTTGATAATACTGATGCATATATTCCAACTAACATTCTTGAAAAAGAACAAGAAAATATTGAGCAACTCATTGGAGATACTTTTGGAGTTAAATTGATCAAATGGGAACTATGTCCTGATGAGAATTGGAACGCACAATGGGAAGCTCAGCATGAGATCATAGACTTACCATTAGGTGTACGCATTACTCCTCATTGTGCGTTTGGTGCTGGTCATCATGAAACTACCAGTATGATGATTGAAGCGCTTATACAAGAGCAAGAAGCACTCACCCAACAATCTACTATACTAGATATGGGTTGTGGGACAGGCGTACTAAGTATTATGGCAAAAAAATGCGGAGCTGGCCATGTAATAGCTGTTGATATAGACTATAAAAGCGTAACTAATGCGCAAGAAAACGCATTAGACAACCAAGTAGAAATAGATATAAGGTTAGGCGACACACCACCGAGTGGCTCATATGACCTAATTATGGCTAATATCCACCGTAATATTCTCATTGCCCAAATGCCTGCATACGCACAAAATCTCAATGAGAATGGACAACTGTGGTTGAGCGGATTTTACGCTGAAGACATTCCCCTTTTGCTACAATCAGCAGAAAAGCATAACATACAACTGATAGACACCAAACAACGAGGCGAATGGTGTATGCTCAAACTAAAAAAATGAATCTCGACACATTGAACAATAATACTATTTGTGCTATATCCACGCCATATGGCAATGGTGGTATATCCATTATCCGCGTAAGTGGTTCCAAATCTATCACGTTAGTGGATAAATTATTTCATGGACGTAAATCACTTACAGAAGCAGATGCTTATTCTATACATTATGGTGAAATTAGACGAGATAAAAATGATGTTTTAGATCAAGTACTAGTAAGTGTATTCAAAGCTCCTCATTCGTTTACAGGTGAAGATGTTGTTGAAATAGCATGTCATGGTAGTTTATATATTCAACAAACCTTATTGCAGTGGTTAGTAGATATTGGCTGCCAATTGGCTCAAGCAGGAGAATTTACTCAACGAGCATTCCTCAATGGCAAAATGGATTTGGCAGAAGCTGAAGCAGTAGCAGACCTTATTGCAGCACAAACCAAAGCTGAAAAAGACCTTGCATTAGCCCAGCTAAGAGGAAGTATTTCCAATGAACTAACCGCACTCCGCGAAAGACTTTTAACATTTACATCACTTATTGAATTAGAGTTAGACTTTGCAGATCACGAAGAGTTAGAATTTGCAGACCGCAGTCAATTAGAGGAACTTGCTGATGAAATCGATAAAAAAATCAGCCAACTAACCAATTCTTTTAAAACGGGTAACGCGATTAAAAATGGTTTACCAGTTGCTATCATAGGTGCACCTAATGTAGGTAAATCTACCCTACTCAATGCTATCCTCGGCGAAGAACGAGCTATAGTCAGCAATATCCAAGGCACTACACGCGATACAATAGAAGATACATTGGTATTAGGTGGTATGTTATTCCGCTTCATAGATACTGCAGGCATGCGACAGACTGACGATACCATAGAGAACCTAGGTATTGAACGTAGTCGTAAAGCCACACAACGCGCAAACATTATTATTCATCTACAAGATGCAACCTATCCTATCAATATCCTAGACAATATAAATAATATAGACGACAAGTATGTTATTCAAGTGTATAACAAAGTTGATCTTTTACCATCATTTATACCAAGCAAAGGCACAATAGGTATATCTGCTAAACATGGCAATATTGATGCTATTGTAGAACAATTAGTTACCTATGCAAATGAACAATACAACATACGAAATGCAGCAACCATCAGTAACACAAGACACTACGAAGCTTTAACAAGAGCATTAGATGCAATCCACCGCGTACAAGATGGACTACAATCGCATATTAGTGGCGAGTTCATGAGTATGGATCTGCAAGACTGTCTAACTGCATTAGGAGAAATAACAGGTCAAATAACTTCACAAGAAGTATTGAATAACATATTTAGTAAATTCTGTATCGGAAAATAAAACTATGAGAAAGCGAATCAACATAATACTTGGAGGAATAATCGCAATACTTAGTGGCTGTAATACTCCTAAAAAGGTTGTACAAGAAAATCAAATAATGGCATTGTATGGTGTACCATACGCTACATATGAGATTGAGGGAAAAGTTGTAAACAAAAAAAATCAACCAAAGAAGGCAACACCTATTATAATAAAAGGCTATCGTAATCAAATAATAGGTGATACTATTTATACAAATAACAAAGGAGAATTTGCAACAACAGCGTCAGCTTTTCCTACGCAAGAAATAAATATTGTAGTTACAGATCCCCAAACTAAACAACCTTTAGATTCCACGCAATACCCTGTTACATATACTACTGACCAAAAAGGTCGTGGATTTTATCGTGGGACATGTAAAATAAAAACTGAAATCAAAATTAAATAACATGATATACTCAATGACCGGCTACGGCAAAGCAGAGAGCCAAACTAGTATTGACAATAAAAAACTTGTAGTAGAAATACGCAGTCTCAACTCTAAGTCTCTTGACTTAAATGTACGCATAGCTCCACAATTACGCAGTAAAGAATTGGACATCCGCACATTGATAGGGCAACGTCTTGAACGCGGAAAAATTGATTTAAGTATCTATTACCAAGATGCTTTACAAAATGGTAATGCCACCTATACTCCTATTAATAAAGAAGCATTCGCATTTTATTATAATGAACTAACAGCATTACAAAAGGAACTAGGTTGGGCTAATAATCAAGATATTATATCTGCAATCATGCGCATGCCTGACGTCTCCAAAACACAAGAATCTAATGATATTACGGAAGAAGATTGGAATACTTTACTTCAAACATTGGAAGAAGCTATCGCGCAATTTAATGCTTTCCGTAAGCAAGAAGGTAATTCATTGTATCAAATGTTTTGCGAAAAAATAGATATAATCGCTTTACTATTAAAAGAAGTTGAGCCTTATGAGCAGAGTCGTGTAGACAAAATTCGTACACGCTTAGAAACTAATTTAGAGCAATTAGCATCTACAACTCAACAAATCGTTGATCGTAATCGCCTAGAGCAAGAAATGATCTTCTATTTAGAGAAATTAGACATCACTGAAGAAAAAGTAAGATTGACCAATCATCTACAATATTTCCGTAAGACCATGGAAACAGAAGGTGTAGGAGTAGGAAAAAAATTAGGATTTATCGCCCAAGAAATGGGACGAGAGATTAACACACTTGGAAGCAAAAGCAATCAAAGTGAGATGCAAATTATTGTCGTTAAGATGAAAGATATACTTGAACAAATCAAGGAACAAGTTTTGAATGTATTATAATTAGTAATTACCCATTATGATTATTATTCTTTGTGCACCAAGCGGATCTGGGAAATCTACCATGGTGAAACATTTGTTAGAAACATATCCAGGTCAATACGAGCTATCCATTTCCGCAACAACCCGTGCGCCACGTGGACAAGAAAAACATGGTAAGGAATATTATTTTATTACTCGCCAGGAATTTGAAGAACATATCAAAAACAACGATTTCATCGAATATGAGCAAGTATACGAAGGGTTGTATTATGGTACATTAAAATCTGAAATCGATCGTATACAATTGGCTGGTAAGTCTATTGTTTTTGATATAGATGTTAAAGGAGGCATAAACCTCAAAAAGATATTTGGAGATAAAGCAATATCAATCTTTGTTGCACCACCATCTATTGAGGAATTATCTCGCCGTCTGCATGGAAGAGGAGATACTAGCGAAGATATGATTTTAAAACGTTTAGCAAAAGCCGAACTAGAAATGCAAGATGCTCCACATTTTGATAGAATTATTATCAATGATGATCTAGATACTGCAAAAAAAGATCTAGATAGAGAGATTGCTCATTGGGGAAAATAAATAACAACATCAGTTATACAATATGAATATTGGTATATATGGAGGTTCTTTCAACCCTATACATTTTGGACATATTGGCTTAGTACAATGGGTAGTAGAAAACACTGATCTCGATGAAATTTGGTTAATGGTATCTCCTAATAATCCATTAAAAGACAACTCTATATTAGCTGACGAAAAAGTTAGACTGCATGAAGCTGAAAAAACCATCAAGAATATAGGAAAAAATACGATTTTTGTCTCTGATTTTGAGTTCACCCTACCCCGTCCTAGTTATACTGCAAATACATTACGCGAACTAAGCAAACAATATCCAAATCACCAGTTCACGCTCGTAATAGGAGAAGACAATTTAAATATCTTTACCCAATGGCGAGAATACGAATACATACTCACTAATTACCATGTATTGGTATATCCACGTAAAGGTTGTGAACAAACAGCAGAAGAAATGATCTCAAAATTGCACATAAAAAATATCAAAGGCATTCAAATATTACATGATGCACCTCATTTCGAAATTTCTTCTACAGAATTACGAAAAAATTTGCATAATTAAAATATATTTTGTACCTTTGCAAACGAAATAATCATTTCAAACAAATAATGAACCATAAATAAAATTATAAAATATTAACTATTAACAAAATAAGTTACTATGATTCGCACAACATTCAACAAACTGAGAGAAGTGAAGGATAGCCTTCCAAAAGGTAGTTCAGCTGTAATTGCTGAAGAGTTAGGAATTGCAGCAGATGATGTACGCGCATTTTTCAATGGCACAGCTATAGTAGGTTATCATATTGAGCAAGGTCCTGATGGAGGAATTGTTGTTTTAGAGGATACAAAAATCTTAGACGTAGCTTTGCGCCATGCATGGGCTAGCAAAAATGCGCTTTAATGAGCTAAAGGAATAAATGAAAAAATCAATAATCATTTTGGCACTAACGCTCATTGGCGTTAGTGCTTTTTCTATCCCAACATATGCTAAGGATAGCAACACAAATGACGAAATAGGCATGTCGTTTGAAATAGGAGCAGACCTTGTTAGCGCATATCTATGGCGCGGTCAATACATTGGAGGTCTTTCTATTCAGCCATCAGTGTGTTTGTATTGGAAAGGTTTATATGTATCTGGATGGGGAAATATCGGAGCTGACAACTGGATATTTGAGAATCTTAATCCAGAAATAGATGTTACCATTGGATACGACAACTATGGTGTTCAATTAGACCTAACTCACTTATACTATTTCGGAGGTGAATCATATTTTCCAAAAGGAGGTTTCAAAGTGATTCCAACAGACGAATCCAGTAGTAGTATTGAAGCACACGCTGGTTTCCACCTAGGTGATTTAGTAGAAGTTGCACCATTGTCTATTGATTGGTATACAACAATTTATGGTACAGACTATTACATCAATGAAAATGGAAATGCCCAACGAGCATGGTCAACATACATTGAAGTTGGATACGATTTCAATCTACCTTTAGGACTTATTTTAGGTACGAAGATAGGTATTACTCCTTGGAAAGGATACTACTCAAACTATGAAGACGTTTGGACCAATGCAAAGACAGTTGCAATAAATAACTTTAATCTCAAATTAAGTCGTGATTTTGAGTTAAAAGGTATTACTTTGGGAGTATGGGGAGAATGCATGCTTAATTGCTACGGAGTTGACAAAACCAATGTAACTACTGAATTAGGAGAGAAATATGAACAACGCCTTAACTGGTGTGTAGGTGGCAGCTTTTATCTCTCTAACGAATGGTAATCCCTAGCCACTAATAACAATATGAAGAAATGGATTGCATTAGGATTTGCAGTAATAGCAGCGCTTATGCTATTACTGCTACCTGATGCCACTAAACCTAAATATTTTCACCATCAAGGTAATACATTTGGAACATACTACAATATTCGTTATGAAGCAACAGAAGATCTGCATAATGTAATTACATCTAGTCTACAAAGTGTGGATAACTCATTAAGTATGTTCAACCCTAACTCAGTAATTAGCAAAATTAATCATAACGAGAGTGCTGCATTAGATTCGCTCTTCATATCCATGTATCATGAAGCTTTATCAATAAGCCAATTATCTAATGGAGCATTTGACATTACTATAGCTCCTCTTGTCAACGCATGGGGATTTGGAAAAAACATCCATAAGTCAAAAGATAAGATACAAGATATAAATATTGATAGCATCAAAGAGTTTATTGGTTATCATAAAATATATTTAGAAAATTCTAATATTGTAAAAAAAGATCCACGCATAATGCTAGATGCGAGCGCTATTGCAAAAGGATATGGATGCGATATTGTAGCTAATGCCCTGCGAGAAAATGGATGTAAGAATCTATTAGTAGAAATAGGAGGGGAGGTTGTCCTTCAAGGGATTAACGAAAAAGGGAATCCATGGCGTGTAGGCATCAGCAGACCACAAAAAGATGCCATAGGTACAGAAGATACATTACAAGAAATCATATCTAGTGAGGACCTATGTATGGCTACATCTGGTAATTATATGCAGTATTATTTCGTCGACGGGAAACGTCGCAGCCACACAATTGATCCACGAACCGGCCATCCTGTTGAGCACTCACTACTAAGCGCTACAGTCACAGCAAGTAGTTGTATGCGGGCTGATGCATTAGCTACGGCATGCATGGTTTTAGGAGAAGAAGATGCACTCAAAATGATAGAAAATACGAATGATGCAGCTTGCTATTTGATAATAGCAGATATAGACTCATTACGAGTAGTAACTTCTTCAAGGTGGTAACAATAAAAAAGAGTCAAGCGACTCTTTTTTTTAATCCTTTTTAATATAATCTCTCAAAATTTTAGCAACTGTCTTTCGCACATTTGTCATTGCAAAATCACGTTGCATAGCTATTTCCAAAGGAACCTTATGTTCTAAAATAGGATAAATTCCATCAAATCCCATCTGCAATAGACTATCGCATAATTCCACACAACCACCTATCACAATCACTGGTACACCTTGTCGTTGCGCACGCTTAAGAACTCCAGCAGCAGTTTTGCCTTTTGCCGTTTGAAAATCAACCTTACCTTCTCCTGTTATAACCAAATCAGCTCCAATTATTGTTTCATCAAAATCAATCGCATCTAATACCATGTCAATGCCTTTTTTAAGAGTGGCACCTAAAAAAGCCCAAAAGCCCCCCCCCATACCTCCTGCTGCTCCAGCTCCTTCAACAGCAACAACATCCATACCATATTGTTGCTGTATAACTTTGGCAAAAGAAGCCATACCTGCATCCAAACGCTTCACCATATCAGCATCAGCACCTTTTTGAGGGGCAAAAACAGGAGCTGCACCATCAGGACCACAGAATGGTGTATCCACGTCACATGCAACAATAAATATAGACTCCTTTACATCATTAGAAACCTGCGAATTGTCTATACGAACTATGTCAGACAATGAACCTCCACAACCTTCTTTAATTAGTTCGTTATTAGCATTATAGAATCTAAAACCCAATGCTTGAAGCATCCCCATACCAGCATCATTAGTTGCGCTGCCACCAATCCCAATTAAAAACCTTCTACATCCACGAGAAAGAGCATCCTTTATCATCTCCCCTGTACCAAATGTTGTAGTTACCCAAGGATTACGTTCTTCTTTATTTAATAAGGGTAAACCACTTGCAGCAGCCATTTCGAGCACTGCCAAATCTCCTGCAATTCCATATTCTGCTTTGATTTTTCGTCTCAAAGGATCAGTTACCTCACACCTGATTACTTCGCCATGCAATGCCTCTACAATCGCATCAACCGTTCCTTCACCTCCATCTGCCACATTCACAGCAATCACCTCACAATCAGGAAGTACATCAATGATACCAGCATGTGCACTGGTTGCCACATCTGAGGAACTTAACGATCCCTTAAACGAATCCGAAGCTATAACTATTTTCATATATCACTCGTCTAATTTATTAGTATATATGCAACCACGCTACAAATAGTCAGCACCAGACCAACCATAGATTCGTATGGTATTATTTTGAGTCTCTCTTTTACACTCATACCCATTGATCCTCCTGTTGCATGGAAAAATGATCCATGTGGTAAATGGTCTAAAACCGTTGCACCTGCATTCACCATTGCTGCGCCCCAGACTGCCGCAACGCCAGCAGCAACAATAGCATCAGCAAAAGACGCAGAAGCAATTGTTGAACCTGCTGTAGTAGAGGCAGTTGCAGCAGACATTAGAGCGCCTGCTATCGGTGACATCAATGTACCACCATTGCTCCAACCGGCCAATAGACCAACTAACACATCTTTTATCGCAGATGCTTTTATCACACCTGCTAGTGTACCTGTACCTACCAACAAAATAGCTATTGTTGACATTTTTTCTAAACCATATGATAAACATGTAGACATGTTCTTCCAATTTCCCGTAGCAATGATACCAACAAGTCCGCCTACAGGCAATGCTATCATAGGATCTACAACTACTCCTACAATAGGTCGTAATGCTAATAGTACAATTGTCACAATTGGGCCTATCAAACTACGCCATAAACTTGGCAAATGCTCGTTGCTTGTCGTATCTTCACTTTGTGTATCATTACCCATCATTTCGCCTTTTGGCATCAAAGGTATAATAATAAAGACTGTCACTACCAACCCAATAATAGCGGGCAATATACCTGCTGCCATTACGGATGACAATGGCGTATCAAAATTCTCTGCTGCTATAATAGTATTTGGGTTCGGCGAAATTATATTGCCACACTTTCCTCCACCTATCATAGCCAGTAATAATTTCACCTTGGATAGGTTCAAACGATTTCCCATGATTATAGCAATCGGAGCAATAGTTATTACCGCTACATCAATAAAAACTCCCATAGCAGTTAACAACATCGCAGACAAAGCAAGGGCTAAATAGATATATTTCTGTCCAAGCGCCTTTATAATACTCCTTGCAATCGTTGATGCAGCACCTGTTTTAACTAACATGCCGGTCAAGACACCTGCCGTAATAATACGAACGATAGCAGGAGTGATGTCTTTAACACCAGAGATCATTTCTGACACCGTTGTATCAAGTCCCCACCCTGCGAGCAGACCTCCAACCAATGCTCCAAGAATTAAACTATATACAGGAGACAACTTACGAATGATTAAAACAATGGATAATAATAGGCCGATCAAGGCCGCTAGTGCACTATTCATGGTATTAAAATTTTACTCTTATGACATGCCGATTTGTCATCTTTCTACACAAACCGCTCTGCAAAGATAATAAAATTCCCATACATATACAAATTTTTAGCAATTTAATCATTTTTTCTTGCAGGTATCAAAAAAAAATAGTACCTTTGCGGGCTGATTATGTTGTTTAACATAAATACCTATTATTAGATGAACTCAAACTTTTGTAAAATATCATTTTTAGTATGTATAACCGTTTTGCTATTCGGTTTTACATCTTGTACAGAATACCAACAGGTTTTAAAATCTAAGGAACCTGATTTAAAGTATCAGAAAGCGCTAACCTACTTCAATGATAAGCAGTATGTAAAGGCACAAACTCTCTTAGATGAGATTACTTCATACTATCGAGGTACAGATCGCTCACAAGACGTACTTATTTATCTATCTCGCAGTTATATGGGACAGAAGGATTATATCAGTGCTGCAGAATACTTTCAAGCATATATTCGTAATTACCCTAAAGGAAGATATATCATAGAAGCGCGTTTCCAAGTTGGACATTGTTATTACTTAAATGCTCCAGATGCCAGATTAGATCAAGCAGAAACAAAAAAAGCTATTGAGTTCTTTACCCAGTTCGTTGAGTTATATCCAGAAAGTCCATATGCAGAACAAGCATATCAAGAGATGAATGAGCTATACGATAAATTAGCATACAAAGAGTATCTCAATGCAAAGATGTATTATAATATTGGAACCTATTTGGGTAATAACTATCTTAGTGCAGAACTTGTTGCTAAAAACGCAATTAAAGACTATCCTACCAACAAGTATCAAGAAGAACTTAACTGGTTAATTCTACAAGCAAAATATCAGCAAGTGGTTAATTCGTTGGATAGCAAACGAGAAGAACGTGCTCGCGAAACAGATGACGAATACTACAGCTTCATCACGCAATATCCTGATTCTAAGCATCGAGCAGCTGCCGACAGAATAGGGAAAGATCTTAAAAAGATATTAGCATCATATCAAAAATAGAATAATTAAACTACAAAAAAAATATGATTGATTACAAAAAAACTACTGCCCCTAACAACACTATTACAAGGGACATGAACGAACTTACCGAGTCTGTAGGTAATGTATACGAGACTGTGGCTATTATTGGTAAGCGTAGCAACCAAATTAGTTCTGCACTCAAAAAGGAGTTGGACGCTAAATTGCAAGACTTCTCAGTTCCACAAGACTCAGCAGATGACACTTATGAGAACTTAGAGCAAATTGAAATCTCTAAGAATTATGAAGCTTTACCTAAACCATCTTTGATTGCTACTCAAGAATTTATTGATGGTCAACTCATTTACCGTGGAGGTAACAAAGACGAAGCTCTGAAGTGATACTTCAAGGCAAACATATTCTCGTAGGAATCAGCGGAGGTATTGCTGCTTATAAGATTCCTGAATTGATTCGCCAGTTACGCAAAGCAGGCGCAGAGGTGCAAGTGACAACTACCAAGAATGCCTTGGAGTTTGTCACTTCTCTTACTCTGCAAACTGTTAGTGGTCATAAAGTCTATTCAAATGTGTTTGCTGCCATCAATGAACATAGTACAGAGCATATCTCTCTACCAGATTGGGCAGATTTGATGATTATTGCACCTGCCACTGCCAATGTTTTGTGCAAGATGGCTCATGGAATAGCAGACGATGCACTTACAACTACCTTTGCCGCGATGCGTAAGCCTGTAGTTATTGCTCCTGCGATGAATACAAACATGTATGAATCTCCTGCCACCCAACACGCCATCCAACAACTATCACAATGGGACAATATAACCATGCTTGACGCTGCCAGCGGTGAGTTAGCATGTGGAACTAGCGGTAAAGGAAGAATGCAGGAGATAGATGTACTTATAGCTGCTGCTGAATATGCGCTTACCCCTAAGACTTTACAAGGAAAAAATGTGCTTATTACAGCTGGACCTACTCATGAAGCCATTGATCCAGTGCGATATATAACCAATGCTTCCACAGGCAAAATGGGCTATTCTCTAGCACGCGCCTGTGTCAATAGAGGAGCAAACGTAACATTAGTCACTGGACCGTGTCAAATATCACTAAAAGCGTGGGAGACATTTACCCCTCTAACGATAGTACATGTAATATCGGCAGCAGATATGTGCCAAGCAACAGTTCACTCATTCGAAAAAGCAGATATCAGTATTTTGTGTGCTGCCGTAGCTGATTTTTCTCCTGCCAACAAGGCTCAGCAAAAGATCAAGAAACAGCCTGGACAAACCTCTATGACCATAGAAATGGCTACAACAACAGATATTGCAGCTACTCTAGGTCAACGCAAACAACCCCACCAAAAACTCATAGGTTTTGCCCTTGAAACCCACGACGAAATGCATAATGCACAACGTAAACTTCAATCCAAAAATTTGGATATGATTGTGCTTAATTCGCTACAAGATGCAGGAGCAGGTTTTGGTACCGATACAAATAAAGTAACACTGCTATATGCAGATGGGACAAAAAAAGACCTCCCACTTCTCATGAAGCAGGAGGTTGCAGATGAAATAATCAACCAGATTATTTAAATTTATCCAATATACTTCCTAGCAGAGACTTCTCTTCTGTCTTTGCTTCTACTTCTTCAACTTTTACTTCTTCAACAGATGCTTCTGGATTCCACTCTTGACGCTCTTCAATTGTACCCAATTGATTTTGCACAAAAGCAATAACATCATTGAGTCCTTCTGTGAAATGTGCAAAATCTTCTTTGTACAAGAACACTTTGTGTTTTTCAAATTGTGGTGGCTCTGATTCACCTGTCTGTTTGCGTTTGCTCTCAGTGATGCACAAATACAAATCCTCATTGCGAGCTTTCTTAACATCTAAATAATAGATACGCTTACCCGCTTTAACCGAACGAGAATACACAATCTCTGGTTCGCTCTTTCCTTCAAATCTACGATTTTCCATCTCTTATTATAGTTGTTTAAATTTTGACCCTGCAAAGTTACACATTTTTTTTGAATTACGCAAACAAAAATATCTTTTATTTTAGATTTCACCTTTCAATACGTCTAACAACTCATACATTGAGTCGAACACTTTATCAGCTCCTGCCTGTAAAAGGTCTTCTCGCGTTAGAATGCCAGTATTTACTGCATACACGGTTAGTCCTGCCGCTTTACCAGAGCGCACTCCTAATGGAGCATTCTCAACGACAACACATTGTTCTTTATTCAAGCCTGACCGTTCCCAAGCTTTAAGGTATGGTTCTGGATCCGGTTTACCATGTACTACATCAAAAGCGGTAATCATTCGCTGAGGATGAAACACAGGTGGTAGGACGGTGTTGAGGTTATCCAAAAGCGAACGCATTCCACTACCAGTAACTACCCAAATTTGATATCCCATTTGGTGAATATAGTTGAGTACTTCTGCCACACCAGGTATTGTAGGAGTACCCCCACTTTGGCTCTCCAACATAGTAAAATACTCCGATTTCTCCGTGTAAATCGTTTGTATCTCTTCAGGAGTAGCCTCTCTGTTTCGTGCTTTAAGCATAGCTTCACGTATGACGGATTCACCAGTTCTGCCTTCGTTGAGGTAGCAGTCATATGCTGTGAATGGTAGGTCATGTTTTTTCATAACCTCATCCCATGCTATCGCATGATTAGGCATAGAATCAAACAACACCCCATCCATATCAAAAAAATAGGCTTTATTCATTGAAATATAATTTTATGCAAAGATACGACAAAAATAGGATATACGCAAAAGAATTAGAATAAAATCTAATTTTATTAAATAATTTACATAAAAAGAGGGTGTATCAACGACACACCCTCAAAACAATCTATAAATATTCTTACTGATGCTCTACACGTAGAAGATCATTAACTGTTTTTACTGGATTAAAAGTGCTAACTGGCACTTCAACGAAAATAGTATTCCAACGGCTCATCGCACCATTCCACAATCCAGGTAATTCCAAAGCCAACAACTCTTTACCATCTTTTGACTTATGCGAAATAAAACCAGTCTTCTCATCTACAAAGTCTGGTAAATAGTATGGTTTACCTTCTGCATCACGGGTGGCACATACAAGATCTACAGGATTAAAGTGAGTAGCTTGTTGCATAAGAGCAGGATTAGATATTTGGCTTGATTCAAGAATCTGGCAAGAGATACTTCCATCTTCCTCACGTACTAGGAATGGACCACCACCTGGTTCTCCAGTATTCTTCACAACACCACAAACGCGTAATGGACGTTGGAGTTTAGTCTTCTCCTCTACTGTAAGGTTAGGATCTTGAAGTTTCTCAAACACTTTCTTTTGTTCTGAGACTAATACACCTGCGAGTAATTGCTTATAACGAACAGTGTCGCCTTTGAGACGATCAGGTACCACGTTATCTATATTTTTAATAAAGATAATGTCTGCGTCTTGCTCATTGAGATTTTCAATAAGCGCTCCGTGTCCACCTGGGCGAAAAAGCAACTTACCATCAGTTGTACGGAATGGAGTACCATCAGGATTAGCTGCTAGAGTATCAGTAGAAGGTTTTTGCTCAGAATAAGAGATATGGAACTTAACTCCTAACTTCTCTTCGTAAGCAGATTGATTCTCAGCTAAATGAGCTTGAAATAGAGGTAAATGTTCATGACTAACAGTAAAGTGAATATTAACTTCACCTTTAGACGACGCATACATAGCACCCTCTACAAGATGTTCAAGAGCAGGAGTACGAGGGCCATCCTCATAAGAATGGAATAATAATAAACCCTTAGGCAAATTGCCATAGTTCATATCATGCAGCAAGTGTGCGACAGCGACTTGCTCATCTTTATCCGATAATTCCGGAGCAAAAGCAAAACGATCCTTTTCGCCTAGGAACTTCTCAATAAACTTGGTCTTTTCATCAGTTTCTAGATATTCAAACAGATCTTTGAACATACGACTAGCAGCACCACTTGCTGGCACAAATTTGAGAATAGTATGTCCCTCATCAAGATAGTCTTGCCAGGTCTTAACATACATATTGATTTCTTCCTCTGTAGGATTTAAGACTCCATTTCCTACCGAAGCTGCAGAAACAATATCAAGCTCTGGGAAACCAGTTGCAAATGATTGGAGTTGTTTTTCGGCTTTCTCAACAGAAATGCCGCGTGCCTCTAATTGGGCAAGGTCAGATGGTGTAAACATGGTCTGTATATTTATATAAGGTTATGCAAATGCACTTCAATGCGCAAAGGTACTATAAAAAATTAATATATGCAAATTTTTTGATTGAAAGTTGCACGTTTATCATCTCCATTCTTGCGTATTTGCATTTTTTATAGTACCTTTGCACTCGATGTCAGGATTATACATTCACATACCTTTTTGCAAAAGTCGTTGTAAGTACTGCGACTTCTTTTCTACGACACACATAGAGAAGCAAGAGGAGTATATAGATGCTGTTTTACAGGAATGGGAACAACGAAAAGAACAATGGTTCAAGGACACAAACAAAAAAAATATTCGAACCATATACATTGGTGGTGGGACTCCTAGTTTGTTGTCAATAGATAGTTTGCAAAAATTACTCTGGACAATCCTATCATCTGTTGATAGATCTACGATTGAAGAGATTACTTTAGAAGCTAATCCAGGCGATTTCACCATAGAAAAAGTACGTGCATGGCATCATTTAGGTATTAATCGTTTAAGCATTGGCATACAAAGTTTCAACAATCGTTTACTCCAACTAATCGGTCGCCGACATGATGCAAAACAAGCACAACAAGCAGTAGCAATAGCACATGCAGAAGGAATCACAAATATTTCTATTGACTTAATGTACGCCCTCCCTACTCAAACCATGAACGAATGGAGGGCTGATATAGACCTAGCATTAAAATTAGATGTACCACATATATCTAGTTATGGTCTTATCTATGAAGACGGAACCCCACTCTCCTTCATGTTAGAAGAAGGTAAAATTGATTGCATTGACGAAGACGAGGAGATACTAATGTACGATTACCTTGTTGAGCAACTTACTAAAAACGGATACGAACATTATGAAGTTAGTAATTTTGCTCGAGTCGATCTACAATCCAAGCACAATTCGAGTTATTGGAACGATACTCCATACCTAGGACTTGGAGCTGGAGCTCATAGCTATGATGGAGATGCTAGATGGTGGAACATCAACGATCTAAACCAATATATATTACAAGCCAAAAACCACTCGCTACAACCAAACAAAGAAACACTTACTAAGGAAGAACGCCGTTTGGAGCAAATAATGTTAGGATTACGCACTAACAAAGGTGTAGCTATTCAACTTATCAATCGAAGTAAAGCAAATATTTATTTAAAACGAGGTCTATTACAACTCAAAGGACAAAACATTATTGCAACAACAAAAGGATATCACATCTTGAACCGAATTATTGAAGATCTTATTTAGGCTAAGAATATATGTTATACAATATAAAATAACAGATTTGTTTGTATATCTACTATTTTTTTTGTACCTTTGTCGCAGAATCAGTAAATAATTATTTATTTAAATAAAAATACAATGAAAAAGACTTTTTTAACTATTCTTTTTGCAGTCTGTGCAATTGCTACATTTGCTGCAGAACCTTATTTTCGTGCAACATGGGTTAGTACAGTAGCTAACATTGATTTTCCTAAGAAAGGATCTATTGGTAACTATGAGCAACAGAAACAGGATCTAATAGCCATGTTAGACGAGTTTCAGGCTATGAACCTCAATGCTATTGTCTTCCAAGTTCGTCCTACAGCTGATGCACTCTACAAGTCTGATTTGGAACCATGGAGCCATTGGTTGACTGGTAAACAAGGTGAGCCTGCTACATATGATCCATTAGAATTTGTATGCGCTGAAGCACACAAACGCGGCATTGATGTACACGTATGGATTAACCCATACCGCGTAACCATCCCTGCGATGAATATCGAAGATTTAGCTCCTAATCACATGTATCATAAACATCCAGAATGGTTTGTTAAATACGGAAAGCAATGGTACTATAATCCTGCTTTACAAGAAACACGAGATTTCTTATGCCAAGTTGTAGCTGATCTCGTAACCCGCTATGATATCCAAGCTATTCACATGGATGACTATTTCTATCCTTATCCTATCGCAGGTGAAGAATTCCCTGATACAACCAACTTCGCAGCAGACCCACGCGGTTTCACAGATTTAGGAGATTGGCGTCGTGACAATGTAAATTTAGCTATTGAGCAAGTTCACAAAACAATCATCAGCATCAAGCCTGAGGTTCAATTTGGTATTTCTCCATTTGGTATCTGGCGCAATAAAAATAATGATCCACGCGGTAGCGAAACAAATGGTTTGCAAAATTACGACCAACTATATGCAGACATTTTATTGTGGATGCAAGAAGGTTGGATTGACTATGTCGTACCACAACTATATTGGGAAATCGGTAAGAAAGTGGCAGACTACCAAATCCTTGCACATTGGTGGGCACAATATGCAACCGATCAGTGCCGAGTATATATTGGTATGGCACCTTACCACATGGGTAACCACAAGGCAGCGGCATGGAACGAAGGCAATGAGATTTGCCGTCAACTGCGTTTGAACCGCACCATTGATGGTATCACAGGCGAATGCTATTTCCCTTCTAATGTATTATTAAAGAATCATTGGAACCTAGTAGATAGTCTACAACAAGTATTCTATCCTACATATGTACCTGCACCTCAAAAAAAGTAAATCATTAGAATCTTCAAATGACAGGGATGATAGTGACTATCATCCCTGTTTTGTTTTGTAATTCTCACATTTAATTTAAAACGAAATTTGCACATATCAATATTTTTTCTTACTTTTGCACAAAATTTTTAGCATATGGAAATCATTATTAGCATCATAGGTTTGGTAGTAGGTATTGCAATTGCTGTATCTGTATATTATGTTATGCGTCAACAAATAACCCGTACACAGGAGCAATTATGTAATACAGAAAAAGCTCTTGCATTGGAACAAGACAAATCTAGAAGTACAGAAATTCTATTATCACGCAAAGAGGCCGAACTAGAATTTGAGCGCAAGGCTAACGAAGAAGCCCGCAAACTCACTGATGAGAAACTAGCTGAACAGATCAAGTATCTCCAAACGGAACTCACGAATACCACACAAAAACTATTGGATATTCGAAGCGAAAAATTGGAACAATCCAATAAAACACAAATGTCATCCATCATTGATCCACTCAAGGAGACCATTACTAAACTAGAACGGGAAATGAAGGAGACACAGACCCAGCATGGCAACACCACAACTCGTTTAGAACAGAGTATCAAAAATCTCGTTGAGAAAACCGAATCCATCGGCACACGTGCTGACCGCCTCGTAGAGACTCTACTCTACCAACCTAAATCACAGGGTGATTGGGGCGAAATGATCGTCAAAGAAATGCTGGATAGTCAAGGACTCAAAGAAGGTATACACTATGTATATCAACCTACCCTGCGTGACGAAAAAGGACAAACTCTCCGCAATGAAGAAACCAACAAGATAATGCGACCAGACTTTATCCTCCACCTGGATGATAAGGAAGACGTGATCATTGACTCCAAGATGACCATCACCTCTTACGATAATTACGTACACGCCAAGACAGACGAGGAACGCGAAATATATGCCAAGGATATTCTAATGAGTATTCATGGTCATATTGCCGAACTCAAACGTGCTAACTACTCCGCATACATTGAGAATGGCAGACACTCCGCAGACTTCGTGTTTATGTTTATCCCTAATGAGGGTGCTATGCAAGTAGCATTGGCACACGAGAAGAATCTATGGCGTGACACTTTTGTCAAAGACCGCATTTTTATCGTCAGCGAAATGAATCTATATGCTGCATTGCGCATTGTGAATGTTACTTGGCGACAAATAGAGCAAAACAAAAGTTACGCCAAAGTGTTTCAAACAGTAGGATTATTGTTAGACCGTCTGAATGGATTTATCGAGAAATTTGGTAAGATTGAGAAAGGACTTCAACAAGCGTCTAAGGCTTATGACGAAGCCAACAACCAACTGATGGTCAGTTCGCAAAGCGTATTAAATACAGGTAAACGCCTCAGCGAGATGGGCGTTAAAACTAAAAAAGCGCTACCAGTAGCTGATGTAGAACAAGAAAACGAAGAATAGTTATTTATCAAGCATTCATCATATGAACAAGATTGTATTTATCACAGGAGCGTCCTCAGGTATAGGCGCTGCATGTGCCAAGAAATTTGCACAAGCTGGTTATGATTTGGTACTTAATGCACGCAGTGAAAACAAACTTCGTCCTCTGTTAGACGAGCTATCTCAATCCTACTCCATCCAAGTGTGTCCATTAATCTTTGATGTACGCAACCGTAAAGCTGCACAACAAGCCATTGGTTCATTGCCAGAAGAGTTCCGTTCCATCGACGTTTTAGTTAATAACGCAGGGCTAGCACTGGGAATGGACAAAGAGTACGAAGGTATAGAGGAAAACTACGACACCATGATTGACACCAATATCACCGCTTTGCTGATGATCACCCGTATGGTGGTTCCAGGTATGGTAGAGCGCGGAAGAGGACACATCATCAATATCGGTTCGGTAGCTGGCGATGCTGCTTATCCTGGTGGAAGCGTATATTGCGCTACCAAAGCGGCTGTCAAAATACTGAGCGATGGTTTGCGCATGGACTTAGTACACACTCCTTTGCGCGTGACAAACGTAAAACCTGGATTGGTTGAGACCAATTTTAGCATTACTCGCTTTGCTGGTGACAAAGAACGTGCAGACAAGGTGTATCAAGGTATCAAACCTTTAACGGGCGACGATATAGCCGATGTGGTATATTATGCCGCTAGTGCTCCTGCACACGTGCAAGTAGCCGAGGTATTGGTATTAGCCACTCACCAAGCCAGTGGTAGTCTAGTTTATAGAGAATAATAAAGATGAAAAAAGTTCTTATTCTAGTTGGTATAATAACCCTATTGATGGCATGCCAACGTCAGGCCAACACAGCTATGATCAACGAAGAAAGTATCCAACAAGCGCTGACTACCATCACACAAGCTCATCCCAATACAGATCTAGCGTTAGCTGAGCGTGGCGTGAGACAAGTAGCAACTCTCTGGCAAGAGACAGATGGAACAGAGGCTGATTTTATAGAATTAGTCACCACCCATTATGCCGCCACCACTGAGGCAAAAAAAATACTCTATGACAGACTGTCCCATATCCTTGAACAATGTGGACAAAGCGCTGACCTACTGAACAATACCCTACAAGAACCAACTACATTAGTTGGTAAAGGCGAACCTAGCATAGTGGATTGGATTATCAGCGGATATAGCCCTATGGCACATTTCACAGAAGATATGTTTGCCAACAAAATAGCCCATATTTGTGTACTCAATTTTCCTTCCTACACATTAGAAGAAAAGAACACTCTAGGGCAACAATGGACTCGCCTAGAATGGGCTTACGCTCGTATGGGTGAGGTATTTAACACGCGTATCCCAGGCAGCGTATATGCCCATAGCGCACAAGCTATGAGTGAAGCAGAGAACTATATCGCAGGATACAATATCATGATGCACTGCTTGCGCAACGAACAAGGCGAACAACTCTGGCAAGAACCTATGGCATTACTCTCACACTGGAACCTGCGCGACGAACTGAAATCAAACTATGCTAATGCTCCTCTCTCTCAAGAGAAACAAGAGATGGTCTATCAAGTGATGCTACGTATCATCCGCCAAGAGATACCTGAGTGCGTAGTGAATAATGAGGCATATCTTTGGAAACCATATTCAAACGAGGTTCACGATGGGAATAATTCACAGGTTCAGGATGTAAAAGGATCAGAAGATACTAGATACCAAAAGATTTTGGATATTTTCCATGCCATGCAGCAAATAGACATTTACCGTCCTGATGCGCCATCCCATGTATTGCGTACTTTTAATGAAGACCTAGAAATACCACAAGCGGAAATTGAGTCTTTGTTCATCCGACTCATCCAATCTGATGAAATCAAGGCTGTTGCACAGATCATTCGTGAGCGATTAGGACGAGACTTGCGTCCATATGACATTTGGTATGATGGATTCAAGAGTCGCAGTAGCTTATCCGAAGATAAACTTACATCCCTAACACAATCACGCTACCCTACAGCCCTAGCCTATGAAAACGATATGCCACGCATGCTGATGGATTTAGGATTTAGCGAAGACAAATCCCAAGAGATTGCATCACATATTGTAGTGGAAGCAGCTCGTGGTTCAGGACACGCTCGTCCATGTGTAGGACGCAACCAACCTGCACGCTTGCGTACGCGTATTAGTAATAAAGGTATGGACTATAAAGGGTACAATATTGCTGTACATGAGTTTGGACATAATGTAGAAGAAGTTATATCTCTCTATGATATAGACTATTACACCTTAGCTGGCATACCTAACACAGGCTTTACAGAAGCTAGTGCATTCCTCTTCCAACAACGAGATTTGCAGTTGCTGGGCTATGGCAAACAAGCTATGAGTAGAGATGCTACACTTGACATGATTTGGAGCATGTACGAAATTATGGGCGTTAGCCTTGTAGACATGGCTATGTGGGAGTGGTTGTACGAGAATCCACAAGCCACTGCTACTCAATTGCGCAAAGCAGTAATTGCTATAGCTGGAGATGTTTGGAATAAGTACTATGCTCCTCTGCTCGGAGAACAAGATTGCCCATTGCTGGGTATTTATTCACATATGGTAGGTTATGCATTGTATTTGCCTGGTTACCCTATTGGTCAGTTAGTACAATTCCAATTGGAGGAACATTTAGCAAAGTGCCAAACATCTGCTGAATTTGCACAAGAATACACGCGCATCTACCAACAAGGTAAACTGACTCCTGATGCATGGATGCGAGGCGCCGTAGGAGAAGCAATAAGCGTAGAACCTATCCTAAAAGCCGTGCGCAAAGCATTGTAATTAAGTACAAAAAGATATAATAAAAGGGAGCCATAGCTCCCTTTTTGTTGCTAATATCTCTCGCACCATTAGTTGGACTAGTATTAAACAATTTTAGCAGGAATTAACTTCTCGCGAATCTTGATATAGATAATAGTCTCTTTCTTAGCGAAAGCAGTTTTTACATAGCCCATACCTACACCCACCTTAGTGGTTGGCAACATGATACCACTAGTTACATTACCAATAGTGTTACCCTCTGCATCGCAGATTTCATAACCACAACGTGGAATAGCACGCTCTTGGCATTCAAAGTGAACCAACTTTCGTTGTACACCTTCTGCTTTTTGTTTGAGCAAGAACTCTTTATCAATAAAGTCCTTTGCATCGAACTTGGTAATCCAGCCTAGTCCTGCTTCTAATGGAGAAGTTGTATCATCAATATCGTGACCATAGAGGCAGTACCATTTCTCAAGACGCAAACTATCGCGAGCACCTAAACCAATAGGAGCCAAACCGAAAGGCTTACCTACCTCGAATAGTGCATCCCAGATTTGTTGGCTATGCTCTCTAGGAAAATACAATTCAAAGCCTCCTGCACCAGTATAACCAGTATTACTTAGGATAACGCCTTGTACACCTGCAAATGACCACTCACGGAATGCGTAATAAGGAATCGCGCTCAAATCAGCATCCGTCAAGAGTTGAAGCATCTCAGTAGCTTTTGGACCTTGAACTGCCAATTGACCATAACGGTCACTAGCATTCTCCAATTGTACACCAAATGTATTTTGCTCATTTACCCATGCCCAATCTTTATCGATATTACCAGCATTAACTACGAGCAAATATTTTGTAGTAGAATACTTATAGATAATCAAGTCATCCACGATACCACCTTTGCCATTAGGAAAGCAAGTGTATTGCGCTTTGCCTGCTTCTAGTTTACTCACATCATTGGTAGTAATATATTGAAGAAAATCCAATGCTTTCTCACCTTTTACCCAAAACTCACCCATGTGGCTCACATCAAACACACCTACGCCTTCGCGTACAATCATGTGTTCTTGATTGATACCAGTAGGATACTGAATAGGCATATTAAAGCCTGCAAAATCTGCCATCTTCGCTCCCAGAGCGATATGGATGTCTGTAAACGGAGTTGTTTTCATTTATGTAGAATTAAGAGTTAATTATGCTTTTTGTACAATTTGGAGAATCACTTCCATTGCCTTCTCCATTGATGGGATAGGCAGATATTCATATCGGCTGTGGAAGTTAACACCACCTGCAAAGATATTAGGACATGGGAGTCCTTCAAATGAGAGACGTGCACCATCTGTTCCACCACGAATAGGCTGAACCTTTGGAGTAACACCTACCTCCTTCATCGCCTCTTCTACCAAGGTCACGATATGCATTACTGGCTCTACTTTCTCACGCATATTGTAGTATTGGTCACGGATTTCAATCTCTACAGTACCCTCACCATACTCTTGATTGATCTTACGCACCAAGTGTTCCATCTCACGTTTACGACTCTCAAAGCGAGCACGATCATGGTCACGAATAATGTATTGGAGTGTAGTTTCCTCTACACTACCATTCATAGCAATCAAGTGGTAGAAACCCTCATAACCTTGTGTATGTTCAGGGGTCTCCCAGCGAGGTAGCATCATAGCTAAATGATTAGCTATACGCATAGAGTTGATCATCTTATGATAACCATAACCAGGGTGAACATTCACACCATGTACTTTAATCTTGCAACCAGCTGCATTAAAGTTCTCATACTCCAATTCGCCTATTGCACCACCATCCATGGTATAAGCAAAATCACAACCAAACTTAGCTACATCAAAGTGGTCTGCACCTTGGCCAATCTCCTCGTCTGGAGTAAAGCCTACACGAATCTTACCGTGTTTGATCTCAGGATGCTGAATCAAATACTCACATGCGGTTACAATCTCGGCCAAACCAGCTTTGTCATCCGCACCTAAGAGTGTTGTACCATCTGTCATAATGATGTCTTGCCCCTTATAATCCAATATCTCTGGGTATTTAGCTACCTCAAAGACGATATTCTTCTCTGCATTAAGCACAACATCATTACCATCATAGTTCTTAACGATATGCGCTTTTACATTCTTGCCACTAGCATCTGGTGCGGTGTCCATGTGGGCAATAAAACCTATTGTAGGTTTGCCCTCTACGTTAGCAGGCAATGTTGCCATAACATAGCCATTCTCGTCAAGTGTAACATCCTGCATTCCTATCTCTTTGAGTTCAGAAGCTAGGTACTGTGCAAACTCCATTTGTCCTGGTGTAGACGGAGTCATGTTGGTTTCATCGTCTGAAGTTGTGCAGAAACTCACATACTTCAAAAATCTTTCTGTAATATTCATAGTACTATATTCATTTTGTTAATATCTTGTTGTTCCCATGCGATGATGTTGTCACATACATTTTCACACATGTCTATTCTGCCTTCCCAGGTACCTGTTCCTGTATGAGGTGAAAGTACCACGTTGTCAAGTTCCAATAGCTCAGGAGTAATTTGTGGTTCGAACTCATACACATCCATGGCTGCACCTGCAATCTCGCCACTTTTAAGTGCTTGTACCAAAGCCTGCTCACACACATGCGCACCGCGTGCGGTGTTAATCAAGTAGGCTGTTCTCTTCATCATAGTCAGTTCCTTCTCCCCAATCAAATGCTTGACCTCTGGTGTATATGGCAAGTTTAGACTTACGAAATCCGCTGTTTGTAATAGTTCCTCTTGGCTCACATATTTCACCTCATAGCCTAATCGCTTCACCGCTTCATCGCTTAATGGTTTACGATTGTGATAGATAATTTTCATACCTGATGCCACGGCTCTTCTTGCCAGAGCTTGACCTATGCGTCCCATACCTATAATACCCAATGTCTTACCATATAGCGAGTGACTGAGGTTATTCATTACTCCAAACGCTTCTGCTGTACCCAAACGCAGTTTTCTGTCAAACTCGGTAGTACGTCTTGCTACATCATGCATCAAAGCAAAAGCCAACTCTGCTGTTGGCTCAATAACTGGTTGAGGAGTATTGGTCACACGAATACCATGCTCACGACAAGCATCCAAGTCTATGTTATTAAACCCTACTCCGAAGTTGGTAATTAGACGTAAATATGGCGCACTTTCAATCATCTCTCGCGTAACGCGATAGTCAAAAGTACTCACCAACACCTCTGCCTCCTCTAATGGTGCATAAAGTGTATGCCCTTGCAAGCGTTGAAAACCCTCGTCTGGCAATATGGTTGTAAATGCAATCTTCATAGTACTTTTTTATTAAACAACACAGTTATTTGACTATTTCCCTCCTACAAGTTTCTTTATTTCACTGAGTTTATTTAGAGCCTCCAATGGAGTTAGATTATTGATATCCAACAACTTGACTTCATCTCTAATCTGTTCCAAAACAGGATCATCCAGTTGGAAGAAACTTAACTGCATTCCACTTGGAGCACTCACCGTAGCCTTCCCGCTGCCTATCGTTTCTTGGCCATTGGCGATAGGTGATTGGCTATGGTCGGTCTCTAGATCCTTTAGTATTTGGTTAGCACGTTGGATGATAGACGAAGGCATACCTGCCAATTTGGCTACGTGAATACCAAAACTATGCTCCGAACCTCCACGCACCAATTTACGCATAAAGATAACCTTTCCATTGGCTTCACGTACAGAGACATTGTAATTTCGAATACGTTGGAAACTATTCTCCATTTCATTAAGCTCATGGTAGTGAGTTGCAAACAGCGTCTTGGCATGTCCACGTTGCTCATGGATATACTCCACAATGGCCCATGCAATAGAGATACCATCGTAGGTACTGGTTCCACGTCCTAACTCATCAAAGAGCACCAAACTGCGCTCGCTGAGGTTATTCAAAATACTGGCAGCCTCGTTCATCTCCACCATAAAAGTACTCTCGCCTAAAGAGATATTATCACTTGCACCTACACGGGTAAAGATCTTATCCACCACACCTATGCTAGCACTCTCTGCAGGGACAAAACTACCCATCTGTGCCATCAATACGATCAATGCAGTTTGACGAAGCAAAGCCGATTTACCCGCCATATTTGGACCTGTAATAATTATTATCTGCTGTCCATTGTTATCTAGTAGTACATCATTTGGCACATATTCTTCATCCATAGGTAACTGCTTCTCGATTACCGGGTGACGACCTTGGCGAATATCTATCACCAAACTATCATTGATTGCTGGACATACATACTTATTCTCCACCGCTACCGCAGCAAAACCCATCAAGCAGTCCAACTGTGCTATCACACTAGCATCCATCTGCATCTGACTAACATACTCAGTCAGAGCTAACATGAGTTCAGTGTAAAGGCGTGTTTCAATAATCTGAATTTGTCCTTCCGCATTAAGGATCTTATCCTCATATTCTTTCAATTCTTGGGTGATATAGCGCTCCGCATTAACCAAGGTCTGCTTGCGGATCCACTCTTCTGGAACTTGATCCTTGTAGGTATTGCGCACTTCAAGATAATAGCCGAAAACATTGTTGTATCCAATCTTCAAACTTGATATACCTGTGGTTTCTATCTCACGTTGTTGTATTTGCAATAGTCGCTCTTTACCATGTGCTTGTATATCACGTAGGTCGTCTAGTTCTGCATTGATCCCTCGTGCTATAGTATTAGGACGTCCTTGTACTGCTGGTGGATCAGGAGTGATCTCACGCTTGATACGTTCACGAATCTCTGTACATAGGCTCAGTTGCTCACCTAGTAATTGCAAATAGTTATTCTCTGTTGCAGTCTCACAAATAGCCTTAATCGGAGCAATAGCATCCAGTGCCACACCCAACTGAATCATCTCGCGTGGAGATATTCTTCCTGTGGATATCTTACTCACAATACGCTCCATATCCATAATGCGTTCTAGACTCTCACGAATGATAGCACGTTCTTGTGGGTGCTTAAATAGATATTCCACCACTGTTTGACGATTGCGTATAGCGCGCACATCCTTGAGTGGGAAGGCTAACCATCGGTGCAACAATCGTCCTCCCATTGGAGTAGTTGTACGATCAATAATTTGATAGAGTGTCACACTATCCTCCCTCTGACCTCCGAGCAACTCCAAATTACGGATAGTGAAGCGATCCATCCATACATATTTATCTTCTTCTATACGACTAAGATGCTGTATATGACCTGTTTGCAAGTGTTGAGTTACATCCAGATAATGCAATATCGCACCAGCAGCTATCACACCCTCTGGCAATTGATCTACGCCAAATCCCTTCAAATTTTGGACCTGGAATTGTTTGGTAAGACGATCCATTGCTGCATCGCGTGTCATCATCCAATCATCCAATTCAAAGGTAAAGTACTTTGTTCCAAAAGCTGCTTCTAGATTGGCTTTTTTGCCGCGCAAGTAGAGCACTTCCTTAGGGGCAAAGTTCACCAATAGTTTGTCGATGTAATCAGCCGTTCCCTCGGCTACCAAATATTCTCCAGTTGAGATATCTAGGAAGGCTACTCCAACTGTCTTTTTTCCAAAATGAACACAACTGAGCCAGTTGTTCTCTTTTTGTTGGAGAGTCGTATCCGAATAACTAACACCTGGTGTCACCAACTCTGTTACACCACGTTTCACTAGTTTCTTGGTCAATTTAGGATCTTCCAATTGGTCACAAATGGCTACACGCATTCCTGCACGCACTAGTTTAGGCAGATAGGTATCCAGCGCATGGAATGGAAATCCTGCCATCTCCAATGCTTTGCCCTCTTTGCTTGCGCCGTTACTGCGATGAGTGAGCGTAATGTTCAATATCTTACTTGCTCGCACTGCATCCTCTGCATATGTCTCATAGAAATCACCACAACGAAACAACAATATCGCATCTGGATATTGATTCTTTATCTCACGAAACTGTCGCATCATTGGCGTCTCTTGTGTATCTATCTTTGCCATTTTATCTAAACACTAAACTACTTTATCTTCACATCTACCTTAAAGTTGAACATTCGACCTGTTAAATAATTAGGACTTCTCCATTCCTGACCATCAGCATCTGCTATCCAATAAAAACTATTTATATTGTTCCGACCTAATAGGTTGAATACATCTAACATTATACTCCAACTTTCAATATGTTTTGATTTAGCCATCCATTTATCTGTCTTGCTAGAAAATGTACGACTTGCACCTATATCTACGCGGAAGTAATCACTCATATGTCCTAGATAACGCAGTTTCTCATTTCTTGGATATCCATAGGGCAATCCTTCATTCCATATGAGTTTTAGATGCAGTTTATATTGTGGTAGTTGAGGTAAATAGTCTTGGAAATACACGGTTAAATTATATCTTTGTTCTTGCGGATTAGGTATCCATCCCAGATTGTATTTATCATCCAAGAAACGCATACGACTGCGCATGGTTGAAAAGCTCACCCACGAGTCAACTCCCGGAACCAATTCACCCATCAATTTGAGATCAAGACCGATAGTATATCCTTCGCTATCGTTTAATCCTGAATAACGTACTCGCACATTATCTACCGTATAGCTCTCCATACGATCTATCAGCTTACCATAGGCTTCTGCTGTAAACTTAAATGGTCTACCCCACGCACGGAAATAGTAGTCAGTTCCTGCCAATAGTTGTAGTGAGCGCTGTGCTTTAAGATCACTATTGAGATGAATACGATTCACACCATTCTCATCCTGAACTGTCTGGCGTAACTCTTTGTAGAATGGAGCTTGGTAGTATACACCCGTTGCCACGCGGAAAGTAAAGTCACGCTTCCATCCTGGCATCCACACCACACTTACACGTGGACTAGGCAGCACCTCGTTGGTAAAACTCCACCAGTTAAGACGCATACCTGCGGTCAAATAGACTTTACCCAGATCCGTTGTCCAATGATATGTATTCTGAGCAAAGGCCTGCATACGACCAGACATCATATTTGTCGTACCCTTCATGGCATAATAGAGCACCAACTCCTTATCAGCGTTAGGCATACTATATCCCAACGAGTCACGCCATTCCCATTCACTAATCTGATCCTTCACCATCTCCAACTGTCCACTTACACCCCATTTGAGTGCATTGTTTCCAGTTTTCCATTCACCCACATGCGACAAATTAACTACACTTGCTTGCAAAGTATTACGAGCGTGTTCATGAAACTCGCCTTTACCCAGCAAGTTTTGCGTGGAATCAGGTGTAGCAAGCTCACCATTCGGATTACCTCCCCCACCCCCTTGACTGGCATCCATATCTTGTTGACGCAATGTGTACTCACTACGGATATCATAGGTTTCGCGTTCATGAGTATAGTATGCACTCAGATCAAAACCTAAATTAACAGACGGAGCCACCTTGCCATGCGCACTTAATGCAGCAAAAGCAGTTCTAAAAACATCCCTCTCTTGTCCCTCATAGTAGATCGTCTTCTCCATTGCATTTTGCATAGTACCAAAACTATCTATGCTAGAATCAGGAACAAAGACATACGAATTCTGAGAAACATTGCCCAGCAATGTTAGATCCCACGCACGTTTGCCTACCTTCCAGGTCATTTGTGTTTGATAATCCACAAAATTAGGCTGATAATTTCCTTTCGTACTCAACGCACCAAGCATATACTTGGATGTCTTATAGCGTATACCATGCATTTGGCTCTGCGTACTATCTCCCCATCCAACATAAGCGCTTGCACCTAGGATACTTAGACTCAAACGAGAATCAAAGTCCATTGGACGTTTGTACTGGATACTCAACACAGAAGACATCTTATCGCCATATTGAGCATCGAAACCTCCTGCAGAGAAGTCCACTGACTCTACCATATCTGCATTGACAAAACTCAAACCCTCCTGCTGGCCACTACGAATCAGCAAAGGACGATGTACCTCTAAGCCATTCACATAGACCGAGTTCTCATCAAAAGAACCACCACGAACATTGTATTGACTACTTAACTCGTTGTTCTGTCTCACTCCTGCAAAGGTAACCAATAGACTTTCTATGCCACCACCTGTTGCGTCAGGCATTAGGCGTGCTACACTGACATCACCACGTTGCATGCTACCTTCCTGACGCTGAATAGCTCGCACCGTTATCTCGCTGAGCATCTCCTCATTGGTTGGCAACACAACGTTGATACCTAGTACATTATTCATAGTGTATACCTGCTGACGAATGGTCTCATATCCTATCATTGAGTATACCACAACGATAGTATCAGTCAGTTGCACTGTCAGCTCATAGTATCCATTATGGTTGGTCACCGTACCTACTGTGGTACCTTCCACGTAGACATTGGCTAATTCGATACCCCTATTGTCCGTATCCAATACATAACCATGCAAACGCACATTATGAGCACTAGCTACCGCACTCATAACCACCATCAACACTAGGCATATGTATCTACTTAAACTTCGCATAAAATGCAATTATCCAAATAAGTCCACAAAGGTACAACAAATAATGCACATACGCAAGTAAAGAGAGTATTTATTTCGCAAAAAGATAGATTTCATCTATCTCATCCGCTATTCTGCACTCGCTTAAGCTCGCTTGATGACGAAGTGTTGGATAGTGGGTGAATAAGGTGTTAACCGTTTTTGCAAAATAATTACGAGCGTACTGTAGTATGTGCAATCAACAGGGCTCCCGCAAAGCTCGTGGGTTTGTGGGAAGAGGAGCAAACGCGGGCATCCTCAATTTGCAACGCAAATTCTTATGACAAGCGGATTGCGACGAGCGAACGTAGCTTCAAGGATAAGGCACCTTTGAAGGTCCCTAAAAAGCCGGTATATACAAAGAAAAAAGCCGTCCTCGCGGCTTGGGACTGTATTGCTTCGCTACGCTTCGTAATACAAAGAAAAAAGCCGTCCTCGCGACGGCTATTTTTCCATAGTATTAGTCTGTTTGATTTTTAAGGTACAAAAAAGATTGTGTGTCGATTGTTTAAATCCGCTGCAAAGGTACTGCTTTTTCAGCAACCTCGCAATAGCAAAATGTATGTTTTGCAACACGTTTTCGCTACTTTTAGCTTAAATATGCTGTAAAACATGTTATTCACTGCTAAAAAACTATCTTTTTTCTAGTTCTATCACCTCTAAATCGCGAATTTCATGTCCATCGATGACAAAACGTAACAATGTTTGTACAACTTGCCAACCCTGTTTACCTGCAGCACCAGGGTTCATTGTTAACATCTGCCAGGTGCTATCATATTGCACTTTGAGGATATGGCTATGTCCACAGACGAACAAGAGTGGTGTCTCTTTTTTAAACATCGGCAGCAACCATGGATTATACTTGCCTGGATAGCCGCCAATATGCGTCATCAGCACATCTACCTCTTCAACACGAAAACGATAGAACTCGCTTAGTGAGTATCTAACATCACCACTATCCATATTGCCATAGACGGCACGCGTAGGTTTGAACTCACGCAGTTTTTGCAACACCTCTATACTACCTATGTCACCTGCATGCCATATCTCATCCACGTCAGCAAAATGCTCCATCACACGTGAATCAAGATAACCATGCGTATCACTCAATAGTCCAATACGTGTCATCGTTTACTAATCTTATCTGCTATGAGTATGCTGAGTACTATAGCTGCCGCAGCCACACTCAGAAAGAACACAATGTCTCTCATATCCACAACGCCACGAGAGATGCTGCTATAATGATCTTGCAGTGTCACCCAATAGAGTACAAAACAACTGACTGCACCCAAGATAAATGCTACCAACTGGCTCTTAGTCAATGTACTACATAGCATGCCAATACCAGTAAATGATGCACTGAGGAAGATCAGCCCCATCATAGAACCCACGAATTGTCCACCATCGATATTGCCAAAAGGTTCGGCCATATAATAGACGATAAAATAGTGTACCACACATGGTAGTAGTGCCATGACGGTCAAGACGAATGCTGCCAAATACTTGCCGAGCACAATCTTCCACAGGGCAATGGGTTGAGCACGCAGCAAAAGCCATGTTCCACTCTGACGCTCCTCAGCAAAGAGTCGCATGGTGAGAGCAGGACAGACCAGTATCAATAGCCATGGAGCAATATGGAAGAGTCCATCCACCTGTGCATAACCCGATTCGATGACATTCCATTGACCAGGAATCACCCACATGAAGAGGCTGATGGCCAAGAGGAAAAGCGCAATCACGATATACGCAATTGGCGTTGAAAAATAATATGATAATTCCTTTTTAAACACGAGACACTAAACTGTAGGCACTTTGTGCCGTCCACTAAACTATTTCTTAACTGGTGTTTTAGGGAAGATGAGCCAGAATCCAAGTGCAACGACCAAAGCAAATGCAGCGAAGATGTACCAGCTGGTTTGCCATCCTTGCCAGATAGCCATAGGTCCTGCAGCTACTACTGCCTCCGCATTGACGAAGTGGTTAACGATGGCTTGTGCAGCCAAAGTACCGATGGTAGCACCAAAACCGTTGGTCATCATCACAAATAATCCTTGTGCACTAGAACGTTGGCTAGGGTCAGTCTCTTGGTCCACATAGAGCGAACCAGAGATATTAAAGAAGTCAAAAGCAAAGCCATAGACGATGCAGCTGAGTACGAACAAAATCACACCTGGCATACCTGGGTTACCTGCACCAAACAAACCGAAGCGCAATACCCACGCTAGCATAGCCATGAGCATAACAGACTTGATACCAAAACGCTTCAAGAAGAAAGGAATGAACAAGATGCACAATGCCTCGCAGATTTGTGAGATAGAGATCAGCATGTTAGCATGTTGTACGCCAAAGGTGTTGGCAAACTCCTCAATAGCTCCAAAACTGGTAATGAATGGGTTAGCATATCCATTGGTGATTTGCAAACACATACCGAGCAACATAGAGAAGATGAAAAAGACCGCCATTTTCTTTTGTTTGAACAAGGCGAAAGACTCCAATCCGAGTGCTTCGATGAGTGATTTGTTCTCGACATGTCCTTTGACTGGGCAAGCAGGCAAGGTCAATGAGTAGATAGCCAAAACGATGCTCAAGCCACCACTAACGAGGAATTGGTTAGGTGTAGCTTGGAAGCCGCATAGGTCAACGATCCACATGGTAACGATAAAACCAACAGTACCGAGTACACGGATAGGTGGGAAAGCTTTGACGGTGTCTAGGTTAGCTTGTGTAAGTGCGGTGTAAGCCACAGAGTTGCTAAGAGCCAAAGTAGGCATGAAGAATGCCACAGAAGCGGTGTAGAGGGTAAAGAGTGTAGCGAAAGCCACATTGTCACCCGCCATGAGTGCATAAGTGCCAGTAGCAATCATGAAGAGTCCCGCAAGCGCATGGCAAAGGCTGAGTGCCTTTTGTGCAGGAATCCAACGGTCAGCTACGATACCCATGAGTGCAGGCATAAAGAGACTTACGATACCTTGGATAGAATAAAACCAACCGATATTGGTAGCCATACCATGTGTAGCTAGGTATGTTCCCATAGAAGTTAGATACGCTCCCCAAACAGCAAATTCGAGGAAGTTCATTACGGTAAGACGAAACTTGATGTTCTTCATTGTTGTATTGTGTTTTGATTATATTATCGCGATTCAGGGCGCAAAAGTACAAAAAAAAATGCACATGTGCAAATACACGTGCATTTTTTAATGAGATTAGTCTTCGTATGTGTCCCAGCATTGCTTGAACACATAGCCCCAGAGCGTCTTGTAATAGGTCTGCTCTTTGAAAGCCAGTTGGTCCATATGGATATACTCTGGGTCGATCAAGCGTGCACGGGTTGCAGCTTGTACAGCGGTGAACTTTTGACGAATAGCCACCTCGTTAGCGGTGATGGAGGTCTTACGTTCGCCATAACCAGTGGTGTACTTCTTGTCGGATACTTTGCGATACGCAAAACCGATTTTGTGTTTCTTGGAAATCTTTCCGTGGATCTTCTCCACAGGGAATGCAAATTCTACTTGTGCCATAGTTAAGGTAGTTAATAGTTAATAGTTAATAGTTAATAGTTAATAATTAATAGTTAATAGTTAATATTAGTCGCCGATTTTTGCGTACTCCATAGCGAAGATGTATCCGCGAAGTGAGCGGTACTTTTTCTGTTTTTTGAAAGCTGCTTTGTAGTCAGCTATTTGTTCTGGTGTAAGGTTTTTTATTGCCTCTGCAGTAGCAGTAAATGCCTCACGTACAGCGATTTGTTTAGCTGTAGGTTCGCCCTTAAAAGGGTTGCAAATAGTACCTGTGTACTGAGTGCCATTACGCTCAGCGAAATAGGTGTTGGAATGACCACACACCTTTCCGCTAAGACGACTTAAAAGTTCCATTGGTTTGATTTTAGCCATAGTTAGTTAAGGTTTTAGATTTTTCCATTCTCTCTGAGTTTCTTGAGTATTGCAGTCAGCAGTTCCAAGAACCAGCGAATGAATTGATGAATTAAGGTTTCGTTTTTCATTTCTTACTCAGAGTTTTTGATATTTATTTTTCTCTATCTGTCGTATTCGTCCTCTTTTCTTCCAGCGACTGATTATCGCCATATTGCCCTTTTCTCCGGAGTAATTGGACTTTTCGCGATACTCATACACGTCTTGCCTTGAGAATATCTTTGGTAATTGTGCTAACATCTGCTCGTTGAAGTCTTCGTGTTGTAATTGCGCAGAGGTCGAGAAGAAGACTTTATCTTTCACTTCAATATCTTTTTGCGCTTGATAAGTGATATTGAAGGCACATCTCAGTGCATATTCCGCAACCCATCTGCCAAAGGTCAGTGCTTTGCCTAGTTCCTCATAGTGATTTAGCACATATGCCAAGTAGGTTGCTCGTCGGAAAATGTCGGCGGGTGTGTTGTTCATTAGTTTTGCCACAAGGTCATCTCCACACTCTTTGACTTTGTGGTTTTTCCATTCTAGTACGGCTTTTTCCACCGCATCTAGCTGAAGGTTGGAGTTCTGCAGTTCTAGCCATTCTATTTCGGTCAGCAACTCTGCCATCTGCTCCTCGCTGTAAGCCACGTCCTCCACATTCTTTTCGTAATACGGATGTTCTACGAATATCACTCGGCGTGTAGATCCATCCTCTATCGAATTTCCA
>JAZLBE010000065.1:0-1847 GCA_045613525.1 Paludibacteraceae bacterium | reverse complement strand
CCTCTTTCACCTTCTTTGGCATAAATCAGACTCCAGGTTTGTAACTCGCCTGACGTAATCCGAAACTGTTTACTTACGGACTGAACGGATAAGCCTGTTTGAAGCAATTTTAACGCCTCCATTTTTAACTCTAATGACACTTTTGGTCTCATAATTAAGAACTTAATGTGTCCAAAAAATGGGGGTCAATACAGGTTAAAAACGATCGAAAAGCATGGTAATCACCTACGAATCACTAACGAATAACTAACGAATCACTAACGATTTCCTATGAAATATGGGTTAAATTAGTGAACACGAGATCGAGTTAGGACGACTGTTTTTGCATCTACACGATTTTGTGTAATGGTGCCAAGTGGTTTTTCGTACACATAATTAAACCCGTCCAAGACTACTGTATTGTTATTTTTGAAACAATAAGGGTATGCGTATTCTTGACCATATATTTCAACATCCTCATGGTAGTACATTGTAGAAACATACACCGAATCAGAAGTTGCTCTATAATGGTACATTTCACCAGTATCATACTTCGTTGAAGATATATACAGTTCGCCATCTTCTTCGAAAGTAGCAGTCCAATGATCACCTAACACTCGCCAATGTCCAATGATAGAGGCAGGTGCTTCGGGTTGTTCGCAGCTAGTGAGTGCGAAAGTCATACAAAGTATGAGTAATCCAAAGAACTTTTTCATAATCAGTAATTGTTAAAAAATTAATAAATCGTTATTTTAGAAGCGATAACCCACGGCTACGGAAAGGAGGCGGGAGGAGAATAGTACTCCTGGATTACCAAACCAAGAGGTTGTAACTGTAGCCATACCACCTAATTCAAGTTCAGCAAACCAATGTTCGTTACCGACATTCACACCGAACAAGGTTGGAGAGAAGGTGAAACCGTGAGAAACATATGGATCAGCATACAAGGTATATCCAAGCCCTAAACCCGAGTATAATTCGACCAAAGGATGATGATAGTAGGTAAATCGCACAGTAGGCATTATTGTGAGTTGATGCAATTGAGAGTCATATTTGCCTACCAAAGTACCATATCCATTTCGATGCTCCTGACTAGACCAAAGATAGAACCAGTCCGCTTCTACACCCGCACTAAACCATGTATTCACATCGTAGCGATAGCCGAGAAACAAATGCCCGAACTGGTTGGGACCTTGATTAGTAATAACACGGCAATCCATCAGATACTTATGCGCCTGCTCAGCAGTCATGCCCTGAATCTGTTGCAAAAAAATGTAATACGGATCTTCCGGAAGAACTGATTTACGAACACCCTGCATATTGCTAGGAGGCATGATAAAATTCAAGTCTTGATAATCGTGAAACAACTGGCGAGTACCCAATCCCCAACCAAGGCGAAATGAATGTTTGCCATGATTAAAATCTGAAGACTTACTCTCTGCCATCATAGGTAGAGATAGTAACAATATACCTAATATAAAAACTAATTTCTTCATGCCTTATGATTATTGTGGTTGAACATAGAGCATCTTTAAACCCAACGCCTTTCCATAGGTTATCATTTTAGGAACTCCTGTCACGAATATGGTATCACCAACAATACAGGATGCTAATTGTGGATGATCAAAACGTACTAATTGCTCACTACGACCTAGAAGATAGAGTTTGTCAGAACAGTAAGTTTGACCGCCTATTTCTGGACCACAAATAGGTGATAGCAATTCTATCCCGCAGAAATATTTACCATATAATCCTTTTATTCCATCAAGCGGGAACATCTGCAAGATACCAACAAAGGTTGGATACTTAGTCAAATCCTCAGGCGCCATAGGGTTAGATGGCGGGGTAACAGTATCAGCCAAAAAATA
>JAZLBE010000064.1:0-22527 GCA_045613525.1 Paludibacteraceae bacterium | reverse complement strand
CTAAAACAAATAAATCCCACTTGTATCCTCTCATCATCTCGCGACTAATTCTTAAGGCCTCGCGTGGAGTGAGTTCTGGATAATCGTATATGAGGTATGGCACCATACGGTATGCATATGAGAATATTACGCCAGCAATACCTAGTGTCAAAACACTTAATACTGCAATAATTACTGTGTATAGCGCTCCGACTACAAATAGATTACTATACATGTTTTTTGTGGTTGATAACGTGCTATCAAGCAATTTTTCTTCCTCCTGACGGGTTGCCTTTAGTAGGCTTATGCTGAATGAATACGATAAAGGTAGCATTAATAATGACAGGAGTGTGCTGATATGTCCCCACCAAGAATTACTCAATGATGGCAATGAACATATAGTAGTTGCTGCTAGGATTGCTGCTGCAATAACGGCAGCGTCTCCCCAGCGAGATTGAAGTACCTCACGTGCGTATGCACGGTATTCATAAGGAGTTTTCATAATAAATGGTTTTAATTTTTTCCGCAAAGTTACTAATTCTTTTTTATATATGCAAATAATACGAAAAAATCATTTAGATATCTTTTGTATGCTCTCGTGAATACACGTTTGGTAATCCTGTTGCTCGGATACCTGAATCTGTCCTCGCTGATGAAGAGAACAGATGTTTGTAGAAATAAAAGTGTAACAAAGTTCTGTTCGAAATGTTACGATTTTGTTACGATTTGTATGCAAAAATGTCTCAGACTAAGAGAAAATGTGTCATTTATTTGACATGTATGTATGACTAAACACAAAAAAAGTGTGAAAGTTTTTTGTATTAACTATCACACTTTCAGTAATTTATGTCTTTGTGTCCTCCCAGGGACTCGAACCCTGGACCCACTGATTAAGAGTCAGTTGCTCTACCAACTGAGCTAGGAAGACTCGTCTCTTAAATCGAAAGTAACTTTCGATTTAGTTTTGAAATGGTTTTAAGAAGTACCATTTTGTCGAAACCGAGTGCAAAGGTACTACATTTTTCTTACATGTGCAAATTTTTTGAAAGAAAAATGCATTTTTACACAAAAAAAGAGCTTTTACGCTCTTTTTTTTATGAAATAATACCTCTTTTCAGGAGAATGTACGAGCAAATTCCTCTGCCTCTGATAACTGATCTATCTTACCTACATCCATCATTCGATAGTCCTCTGGAATAAACGCACGCAAGGTCTCACTCTTGGATATAGTAACATACAAATCGATCAACGAGAACTTATCTCCCTTCATCGCTACAACCTCATCCATACAGTCAAAAATACGTGGATTGAGCACCTGCATTCCCGAGAAAGCTAAAGGGCGATTGGCAATTGGCGATTGGCAATCGGCGATTGGACCGCGGAGTTCACCTGTGGCAATATTGGTCCATCCACAAAGAATATTATTCTCATCAAAGAGCAAATAGCGCTGAGTCTGACGCTCGCTAACCACAACAATTCCTATCTCCTCAGGATTGTAAGCAGCCAACAAGGTCTGTAGATCGACGTTGGACAATATATCTACATTGCATACCAATATGCCATCGGCCGCCGTAGCATCGCCAAACAAAGCTCTGGCCTTACGCAAACCTCCACCCGTCTCCAAGAGTTGCTCAGTCTCGTCGCTAATCTGTATGTTGCAACCGAAATTATTGTTCTGTTGCAGATACTCAATTATCTGCTCTGGAAAGTGGTGCACATTTAGCACAATATCTGTTATACCAACTGATTTCAACTTCTCTATTTGCCACTGCAAAAGGGTTTTACCTCCTAGCGGGAGCAAAGCCTTAGGTATACTATCTGTCAGCGGTTTTAGGCGTGTCCCCAAACCTGCTGCAAGAATCATTGCTTTCATATAAATACAATAGTTAGAAAATAGTCCAATGGCCAGATGCTTACAAACAGTAATCTGGAACAATCATTTGGAGCGCATGTTTCACACAGGTCACCTTGCATGCCCCAGTGATATCCATCACTATACCATCCGCCTCAAACGACTGATGTTGCTTGGTATGTACCAACATATCGTCAGTCACAACAGCATGCACAAATGGCAGTTCGTGCAACTTACCATTAAACAGTTTAGAAACAGCCTGAGATATTTGTTTCCATGTAGGAGGTGTCAAAAATATAGCATGCAATAGTCCGTCGCTCGGATCTGCCTCTGGATTGAGACGCATACCGCCTCCGACATACGAACCGTTGGATACAGCCGCTACGAATAGGCGCCCCTCGAGCACTGGCTTACCCTCTACATCAAGGCGCATATGTTGGCTCTTGTACTTAGCCAGACCACCAAAGAGGGCAAAGAAATAATTGACATGGTGACTACCAATATAGTATTTGAGTTGGTTAGCCATGCGGCATACCAATGGATCGAAACCAAAACCTAAAGAATTGATAAAGTATCGATGATGCTCGATATTATTACGCCAATAAGTCACACAACCCACATCTAGCGGTTTGGTCTTACCGGCAAAGAAGATATCTAGCGAACGCTTAAAGTCCTTGGTCAAGCCCCAATGACGTGCAAAGTCATTACCTGTGCCGCGTGGCATAATTCCAAACTTGATTTTAGCTCGTTGCTCAGGTGTAAGGTCCGCACGCATGATACCATTGATGACCTCACTAATTGTTCCATCTCCACCCAATACAAGAATCTCAGTACATCCTTTCTCCTCAACTAGTTCACGACCTAGTTCGATAGCATGATTCTCATATTTAGTTACACGATATATAAAAGGTTCGCGTCGAGATTTGAGCAATTTCCATAAATATAGGCGTTGAGCACGAAAGGCTTTCTTACCCGATTTTGGGTTAATAATGATTCCCAACATACTAATTAATAGTTAATTATAGTAATTAATATCCCCTACTAATATTACCGACATCAATCGTCGTCCCCCTAATTGTCTGCAAAGATATAAAAAAAAAAGCATACTACCAAATTTAGTATGCTTTTTTTAAGATTTCTATTGCGATTCTTACTTGAAGTAAGCAGCAACTTTGTCGTTCTCAACAATCTCTTCTTGGAAGATGTAAGCACCCGTTTTAGGGCTCTTAACCATCTTGATACACTTTGTATGGTTACGACCTGCGTTACCAGTGTGAAGTGTAGCGACCGCTTTCTTTGCCATAGTTCTAAGCCTTTCTTAATTAGGGGTTAATTACTTAATTTCTTTGTGGATAGTGTACTTCTTGAGGATTGGGTTGTACTTTTTCAATTCCAAACGCTCAGGAGTATTCTTGCGGTTTTTGGTAGTAATGTAACGTGATGTACCTGGCATACCGCTGGCCTTGTGCTCAGTGCACTCCAAGATTACTTGGACACGTGCTTCTTTTGATTTCTTTGCCATAACGAATCCTCCTTTGTTTAAATGTAACCCTTCTCAGAAGCGCGTTTCAACGCAGCATCCAATCCGATCTTGTTAATAGTTCTTAGACCAGCTGCACTCACGTTCAGCATGATCCATGTGTCTTGTTCTACCCAGTAGAACTTCTTGTGGAACAAGTTCACATCAAAAGTACGCTTTGTGTGGCGTTTTGAGTGTGACACGTTGCATCCCACCATGGCTTTCTTGCCTGTAATTTGACAAATCTTTGACATTTTATTTTTGTATTTAGTTTATTTCTAAGTAGTTAGCCCCAAAAATCCTCTCTTTTTCGTCGTTCACATATGCCCACTTCACTCTACTATACACGAAAAATCGTGCAAAGTTACTACTTTTTTTTCATATGACCAAATATTTTTGCGATTTTTTTTAATATTTCAAAAACTAAGGTAAAAAAACAATCGCCACCTGTCTGTGCAAGTGGCGATTATGCAATCAGTTATCTGCAATGATTATTCCTTGATAAACTTAGCAGTTCGGCTACCAGATTTGACGAGATATATGCCAGACGACAAGTCTCCTACCGAGATCGTAGTCATAGCTCCCTGAACAGGAGTAGTTAGTACCTGGCGACCATTGAGGTCGTAGAGATGGATCTGATTCTCTTGCTCAGACTGATTCATAAAAACTGACACATGGTCTACCGCTGGATTAGGGAAGACAAACATAGACAACGGCTGGGTTGTAACAATATCCTCTATACCCAACCCATTCTTATCCACAAAACTGATTGGTTGGGTACATGTCTCACCATACACATTAGTTATACACGCGCGCACGTACGAGCCCTGATAGCCCTTATAGCAGAATGTATCACCTATACCCACTACCGTGCTTCTCGCAGACGAAGCAGCAGAGGAAGTATTGTCGGTAGCATAGATCCAATAGACTAGTCCATTAGCCTCTACGGTGATAGTCTGTGCATGCTCATCCACCTGAATATTCGTAATGCGTGGAGCTTTGGCTTCGCCCGTACCCTTAGGTTCGTAGCAGAAGTAGCTAGTACCATTGCGCATAGCCTCCTTCAAGTCCTCGGTGGTTAAGTCAGTCATGAGCATCATATTGTAGTTGCGGAATAGCTGCTCGTGGTTGTGGGTATCATCGCCAGAATAGCCATAGACATTGCGATGAGGCATGGTGCGTTGTAGAATCTGATCCCACAACACACGGTCATTGGCACGGCGGTCACCTTGGTTATACACCTCCAATCCCACCAAGGATGGATAGGTCTTGAAGTTGGTAGCATGCCATCCTGGACCATTCTTTTGGGTTTCGCTATAGGTATTATCAATACTCCAATATTGTCCTGGGTGATTAATGATCTGCATACCGCCTAACGCATAGGTATAGGCATACGACTCTTGCAACGAAGCAAACTCCTGTCCCTGACGACCAGTAAAGAAGTCATTATGATGATTAAACTCTCCACCCGTACGCTCGCTCCAAGAGTTGGTATTATCCTTGCTAAGCTCGTTGCCAGGTACAGCCAACATGCCTAGGGTCTCAGGATCGCGTGCAGGTACACCGCTCAAATACTGAGGGAACAACTGCCATGGATAAGGATTATAGTCATGGTCGGTCAATGCCAAGATCTTGTATCCCGCAGCATGATACTTATCCACCACATAGGCGGTTGTAAACTCGTCTATCGCATCATTGGATTGAGTAGTATGCGTATGCAGATTGCTCTTATACTGATTGACGGTAGCCCAATCAATACCCGCATATGGGTTATCGTAGATCTGAGGCTCATAGTCCTTTCCCTCTACCACCTTGACATACACCGCACGATGGGCTTTGGTTGTAGTGCCATTAAGTTCGATATCTAGGTAGAAGCCATAGATACCCAATTCCGGATTATTGATCACAAAATGCTCCTCGCCATTAGTACCCTTGGTGAGCGTGATAGCCGAAGAAGACTGATTGTTGTGGTTCATGCGGAAGCTGACATTATAGCCATTCTTGTTGGCTATTTTCACGCTCATCTTCACAGGAGTGCCAGGATGAACGACCGCAGGTTCTACCTTGAAGTACTCTAGGTCAATATCCGAACTACCCCATGCAGTTTCCGTGACAGTCAGACGATTGGTCAAATAAGAATATACCACCTTCGCTTTCAAGCAGTTATCCGACGCAGTAGCACTCACCAATTCACCCATATCGCTACCCGAGTTCACACTGCCATAGTGTACCGAGATAGTTTTGCTATCCGTTAGGCTCACCTCTGCGCTTAGTTCGTAGTTGCTACCCACGGTCATCGTCACGCCATTGACCTTGAAGTTGGTAGCTGAAGCGGCCGACTGCTCGTAGGTGCCATCAGCAAAGACAGCCACACGTTGCCATGAGGTAGTAGAGCGTGTGTTCTTAAAACCAATATCCTTAGGCGAAGTCATCAGCAGTTCGCCATCGCAATTGCTGCCACTATTGAGGTTCCAGTAGTAGGAGTATTTCTTGTTATCCACAGGTATCTCCTTGATCAAGAGTTGTGCGGCTGTAGGTGTCTTACCATCCTTGTAGAACGAGCCTTTTTGCGTAGGCGTTCCCTCGCATTCAAGTGTAGTGGTCCCCTCCCCTTTCATAAAGTACCAAGTCTTATCCGCATTGTTTGATGCTTGTGGCTCAGATTTCTTGGTCGTATAGCTACTATACACAGGTTCCTCACTCAACACATTCTTAAATGCCTTACCCCATGTGCGATCGTCGTGTGCGCCATCAATCTCCCAATGAGAAACTAGATATCCCTTATTGTACAACCACAAACTATAATATTCTATTTCATCAGTTGTCCATTCAGTATCAGCAGAGGTTTGTACGAAAGCAAAGCGTGTATCGGTTGGCGTGAGCCTCTCATTCTCAATAAAACCGCGCATTTCATATTTATTATACCAAAAGGCAGGTGAAAACATAGCGCATTTGCCAAATGCTTCAGGGTGTTTCATTGCTGCATAAAATGCGAACAATCCAGCCACGTCTGCACCCATAATAGTGCATGCCTCTTTGCCTGATTGGATGGCGTATTTCTTTTCGAACGCAGGTTTGAAGTCGTTGACAAAACCATTGAGAAACTCATTCGCATGACCGGTACCCGCAAACTCCTCATTCTCCCAAGGGGTAAACTCAGGCAGTTGGGCATAGATAACAACCACTACACCTACTTCTATTCCCTCGACTTCTAGCTCTTTGACAGACTCTGCCACGCCCCAAGAGTCGGAATAGAGGATACGATCGCCCATCTCGGTATCCGAACCCGCATCGCGGTAGCGCTGGTGACGACCGAACATATAGATCACAGGATATTGCTTGGTATTATCATAGTCGCTTGGTAGGAGAATCTGTACAGGATATTGCTTACCTGCAATAGTCCAGTTCTCGGTAATACCCACATTCTCATACAGCGCAGCCCAAGATGCTACGACATCGGGATTACCCACCGTAGTACGATTGGTAATTTCATCGCCAGAAGCAGATTTCTCTACATACTTCCAATCTGGGCCACAGATATACTTATAGCCTTCGGAAGCACTAACATCAGCAGTAGTAATACCCGTAACGGTTACGGTAAACTGGTTTGCTTCCCCTACTCTAGTCATAGGTACCGCAGCTCCTGCTGACCACGAACTGAGCTGAGGAAGACCTCCTACTACATAACAATGTTTGGTACCAGCAGGCACGTTAACGGTAAATGTCACATCAGCAAACAAACTGTTTAGACTGCCAAATAATCCAACCAAAATAACAAGTAAACTCTTTTTCATATGCATTTCTTTTTATGTGCTGCAAAGTTACAACATTTTTTTGTATGCACAAAAAAAATCGCACCCAAAAGTGCGATTTTTTCTCTTTGCCTATAACCTATAGCCCCGACAGGGCTTCCTATAATTTGCATGCGCAAATTACATCATTCCTCCCATGCCACCAGCAGGCATTGCTGGCATTGGGTGCTCCTCCTTGATATCGGTGATCACACACTCGGTAGTAAGGAACATACCTGCGATACTAGCAGCATTCTCAAGTGCTACGCGGGTCACCTTAGCAGGATCTACGACACCTGCCTCTTTGAGGTTCTCATAGACATCCTTGCGAGCATTATAACCGAAGTCAGCTGCACCTTGGCGTACTTTGTCGACTACCACAGCACCTTCCTTGCCGGCATTAGCTACGATTTGACGAAGTGGCTCCTCGATAGCACGACGAATGATCTCGATACCTGTTTGCTCGTCATCGTTCTCACCCTTGAGTCCCTCGAGCGCTTCTTGTGCACGGATATATGCTACACCACCACCGGCAACGATGCCCTCTTCAATAGCTGCGCGAGTAGCGCTGAGAGCATCATCAACACGATCTTTTTTCTCCTTCATCTCCACCTCAGAGGCAGCGCCCACATTGAGTTGGGCTACGCCGCCAGCGAGTTTAGCAAGACGCTCTTGGAGTTTTTCTTTGTCATAGGTAGATTTAGTGGCAACGATTTGTGCTTTGATTTGTCCGACGCGCGCAGCAATAGCCTCTTTAGCTCCAGCGCCGTTAACGATGGTAGTGTTATCCTTGTTAACAGTAATACTTTCTGCTGTACCGAGCATATCGATGGTAGCTGTCTCAAGTTTGATACCCTTCTCTTCGCTGATCACAGTACCACCTGTGAGAATAGCGATATCCTCAAGCATCTCCTTGCGGCGATCACCAAAACCAGGAGCCTTAACAGCGCATATCTTGAGTTGTGCACGAAGACGGTTAACAACCAAAGTGGTCAACGCCTCGCTATCTACATCCTCCGCAATAACCAACAATGGACGACCACTTTGTACAGCTGGTTCTAGTACAGGAAGAAGCTCTTTGAGGTTGCTAATCTTCTTGTCGTACAGAAGGATATATGGACGATCCATCTCAACCTCCATGGTCTCGGTATTGGTCACAAAGTATGGACTGATATAGCCGCGGTCGAACTGCATACCTTGTACTACGTCGATGGTGGTATCCATACCTTTGGCTTCGCCGATAGTGATAACACCATCCTTGGTTACCATACGCATTGCGTCAGCTATGAGTTTACCAATAGTAGCGTCGTTGTTGGCAGAGATAGTAGCAACTTGTTCGATCTTATCGAAGTCGTTACCCACCTCTTCGCTTTGCTCCTTGATATGAGTTACGATCGCACTAACCGCCTTGTCCATACCGCGTTTGAGGTCCATAGGGTTAGCACCTGCGGTTACATTCTTGAGACCTACACCCACAATAGCTTGGGTAAGCACAGTAGCAGTAGTAGTACCGTCACCAGCTTGATCACCAGTCTTAGATGCAACCTCCTTGACGAGTTGTGCACCAAGGTTCTCTGCTGCATCTTGGAGCTCGATCTCCTTAGCCACAGAAACACCATCCTTGGTGATATGTGGAGCACCGAATTTCTTATCGATAATCACATTGCGACCTTTTGGGCCGAGGGTTACTTTGACTGCGTTAGCCAATTGATCAACGCCACGCTTGAGGGCATCACGCGCCTCGATATTGTATGAAATATTTTTTGCCATTTTCTTTGTTCGTTTTACTCACGTTATGTGCTCGCATTGCGAGCGTTGTTTGCTTTGCGTTGTATATCGCTTTGCGACGTTGTATGCTGCGCGTTATCTTTGTTATTAACGCCCGGAGGGCTAATAACGTTTACTTATCAACGTTCACCTTCAACGTCCTCTGGACATGTAACGCAATTTTGTTTATTTCAAAATTGCGAGGACATCACTTTGTCTCATGATGAGGTATTTCTCGCCTTCAAACTCGAGTTCGGTACCGGCGTATTTGCCATAAAGAACTGTATCACCCTCACTGAGGAGCATCTTCTCATCTTTGGTTCCCTCACCAGTGGCAATAACCTCGCCACGAAGTGGTTTCTCTTTTGCACTATCAGGGATAATGATGCCACCGATAGTCTTCTCTTCTGCTGCCATTGGTTTTACCAACACACGGTCAGCTAATGGTTGAATCTTCATAATATATTTTTTGTTCGTTAATACTCACGTTATCTGTCGCAGAGCGACGTTTTATGCGACTTTGTCGCGTTACATGCTGCGCGTTACATGCGGCTTTGCCGCGTTATTTATGTTAACCTAACAACGTCGAAGACTTGTAACGTCCCGACGGGACTCACAACGCAGCTCTGCTGCACAAAGAACAAACTCCGTGCCAAAGATATTTTTCCGCACATGACTGCCATTTTGGCAGACACTCCCCCTGGTACACATCTTACACCATACACTACCACTTACGGGTTAATGACGGGTTCATACGCTACCTTTACCGTAGGAAGAGCGAAGTGTTATCGTCCCTTGTGGCTATACTCTCCCAACCTATACCAGAGGTAAAACAAGGATATACAATAAGAAATTTATACATTACTGAACTAAACGCACGGATGATTGCATGTAGTCGCGACGGTCATCGGGGTTCATGCGGACTGCATCCGAATAGAAGAAGAGGCTCCATGCTTGGTCTGCATCAAGAGGGGTGGACGACCAATAGCTTCCGGACGAAGCATCGGGAACTACATCGCCACAAACCAGGTCGTGCTCGGCAGGAAGATTAATGGAATTACCATTAGGGCCAGTTACCTTACAACCACTACCAGTCCAAGTCCATGTACAGTTATTTAGAAGTTCTTCTAACTGCTGCTTAGTTGGCAACTTATAACCAAATCTGCTGACTGCTTCATCGTAAGTATAATGTTGCGCATTATCACCACCCTCATTTGTTTTTTTCCACCTTGTACCACTTGGTAAGCCCAAATCCACATACTCATCAATATGTCCTTCTATATCACGGACTAAGCGAACTTGCAACCCTGCCCACCGCTCAGCATTACTATTATAATAAAGAACAGCTGATGTAAACCATATATTTTTTCCTGCTGTACTAGTCCAATAATTTCCGAAGGTACCAACATCCATCATTCCTATACTATATCGATACCCTCCACACGGAAGAAATACAACTCCAGCATTTTGTAAAGTGATAAATTGTTCTGTTGTAAGATGAGTTATATTAGCAAATGAAAGATAGTAATTCTTATCAGTTCCGTTAGTCTTATGTCTACATGAAGGATAATTTATAGTTACATTAAGAGGATTTTGAAAACTATTCGGCAATATTATCAATCCTTGGACTCCAGAAACATTTACTATTGTCCATTTGTGATGAGTAAATATATATTCCCATTCCGATTGTGACAAAGTTCGCCAAATACCTTTTTCATTTTCTCCATTACTAATTTTATTGTATACTCCCCAATCGGCATTGGCATATTCTCCTACTAAACTTTTATTCAAATATCCACCTATTTTATCACTAGAACAATATGCGTCCCATGGTTTAAAGTATACAGCACCACTACCACTCCAACCGCTAGTACCATATCCAAACACATCAATCCAAGCATTGGAACTTTGACTAGCATTATTATTTCCTATATAATCATATTGATTTTCAGCAAAGCGCCAAGTATCAGTACTAGGTTGATACTGCAAGTTTCCTGGCGAGAAAGTCACTTTTTTATTGCTATCCACAGAGAATACGCCAATGCTTTTAGCAGATGAAGGTGCGGAATAGTTAGTACTTTGAATATTTTTGGTAATATATATTGTATCATGGATATACTTGGTAATATACACAGTATCATGCACTCTTTTATTGATGTTATTACGGTTTACGATATGCACTTGTGACATATCTATATTTTCGCTAAAAACATAACTCACCGAGTCAAAATTATCCAAAGAAATACCAAACAACACTTCGCCATCAGACCAAGTTAATTGATATACCTGAGTATAACTTAGGATACTGGTTATAATAAACGCCAATAATAAAAATAACTTTTTCATATTCGTTGATTATTTGATGTCTTTTATCTCTGCGATACTTTCACTGAAGAAGACAAATTTCATGCAAAATTACAACTTATTTTTCATTCATGCAAGATATACATAAAAAATTCGCCACTTATGTCTAATACTCCGACATAAGTGGCAATTGATATTTTGGATATTTAGCTGCTAACTAAAAAAGGCGTTGCGCGAAGATGGTAAGGTAATCCATCCAATTCTTCCAGCTGTGACCGCCCTCGGACTCGTGGTATTCATACGGATATTGCTTCTCATCTAAATACTGACGATAGATCACATTATCTTCGTATAAGAAATCCTCCTTACCACAAGCGATCCAGTAGAGTTGTGGAGCATCGGCGAACTGCTGTTGCAATAGTGCCTCTGTCTGTTGGTAAGCAGGTTTGTCGGAAAGTGCCAACGCGCTGATTTCTAGTGTGCGCTCGCTATGAGGTTGACCCATATGTGGGACATACAATGCAGAAAAAATTCCCACATAGTCAAACGACTGATAAAGCAATGCCGCTGTGTGCATAGTGTGAAAACCACCCATCGATAGACCAGCTATAGCTCGATTTTCTTTGTTAGACAGCGTACGGTAATGTGCTTCGGTCCAAGCAATGAGCTGACTAAAATTCTCTTCGAAAGTGCTTTCCATCCACAAACGAGAAGACTTGATTAGTCCTGTCTGCTCTAGATAGCCATTAGGCATCACCACAATCATCGGACGACACAACTCATTGGTAATCAACGAATCGAGTATTGTTTTAGCTTTACCTTTGGTCAACCATCCTGTTTCATCATCACCGCTACCATGTAGCAAGTAGAGGACAGGGTACGCCTTTTGTGAGTCAGCATATCCTTTAGGAAGATAAACCGATACACCAGCATCTCCGATACTAGAAGGAAAAGTAGTTACGACAACTTGACTAGCCAGGTTGGTTTGGCTGTTCTTTGTGCAACATCCCACACAGGAAAGAAGCACAGTTAGCAGTAAAAAGTAGTTTTTCATAGCTGTAAGACGTTAGACTAATTTTACTTCACAGGCATATCTTGCAAGCCCCAACCTGTGATAGTAGCAATATAAGGGATGAGGGAATATGCGAGTTTTTGTTGACCATTGTAGTTAGGATGCCAGCCTGCACCTAGATCCTCGTCGGTACTGAGGTGTTGAGCAGGGAAATAACCCAAATAGTCGACATTCTTCAAACCACAAGTATTAACTACTTGTTTGATATAGGTAAAGAGATAGTCATGTGCTTTGGTAGCTACACAAAGGATTGGATGATCCTCGCCATAGTTAGCCTTGACATAACCCATCAAACGGAGATAATCCTTATAAAACTTGTTATACGAAGGAGCCATAGAAGATGAAAAATCATTAGCACCCAAGTAGATAACCGTCATGGCTGGACGAAAATCACACTCAGCAGCATTCCAACGTGAGAGTGAGTCGCGATCAAGCGTATATTGATAGATGTCAGTCATCACCTCCCATGGGATGTTAGAACCCGCATTGCGAGTAATACCACGACCTGAGTGAGCGATAGTGAAATAATCAGCATTGAAGTAACGTGCAATGATACTAGCATAGGTGCGAGAAGCATTTTCAGTCTCATCCTTGAACGGATCGCGACGAGATGGAGCATCTACACCATAACCACAGGTATAGCTATCGCCAATAAACTCAATTTGGCGTGCACGCAAAGGCTCAGCTTGAAGGAACATACCATCGGTGATGAACTCCATGACAGTAGTGGTACCACAGTTAGCCTCTGTGCGGCGTTGGAAAACCACTTGATGCTCTTTTACCTTAGCATCCTTGGTATCATCGATAGTAATCAACTCAATAATAGTATCATTGCCTTTTACCTGAACGATATGAGTTGGCTCTGCAGAAGTAGGAGTATCCAACCATACTGCATAGTAATTGGACTTGGTATCAGTAAGACGCACAGAAAGGGTCTTGCCAGAAAAAGCTACACGGAAGTAGGTTGATGGAAAATCAAAACGATACGAACCATTTTCCACCACAGAGCGGCCTACAAAAGTGATACGAGGATCAGTTGCAGGTACAGTCTCAGCTATAAGGCGAAGAGGCAATAAAGCGAAAAGACTAAGAATCAAAAGAGACAATTTTTTCATATCTGATATTAGACCATCAGCGGCTGTTAGACCGCTGATGTTATTAGGAGTTAGACTAAATTACTTAACTGGCATATCTTGGAGTCCCCAACCAGTGATGGTAGCAATATAAGGGATGATAGAGAATGCCTTCTTTTGTTGACCATTGTAGTTAGGGTGAACATCGGCACCAAGATCCTCGTTGGTATGATTGTGTTGCGCTGGGCAATACACTAGGTAATGCACGTTCTTCATACCGCAGTTCTTAGCCATCTCGCGAACATATTCACCAAGGAACTCATGGGTCTTGGTTGCAACGCAAAGCACAGGATGATCCTCACCATAGTTAGCCTTAGCATACTTGATAAGACGGTAGTAATGATCACGGAAAGACTCGTATTTAGGTTGCATAGAAACAGAGAAGTCATTTGCACCAAGATATACGATTGTCATGGCAGGTTTGAAGCCATACTCAGCAGCATTCCAACGAGTAGCTTGAGTAGAGTCCATATCGAAGGTTTGGAGATAGCGATCAGCCATATACCACTTAGCAAACTTAGAGTTGTAGTTACGAGCAATACCCATACCAGAGTGAGCTATTGATACATAATCAGCATCGAAATAGCGAGACACGATGGCTGCATAAGAACGAGAAGCATTCTCAGTCTCTGGAGAAAATCTCTCCTCTTTGGTAGGAGCATCGATACCATAACCACAAGTATAGCTATCACCTACGAACTCAAGCATGCGCTCGCGAAGTGGAGCCGCTTGGTAGAACATACCATCAGTAGTAAACTCATAGATAGTAGTACGACCTTGTTCACCCTCGGTACGCTTTTGTACGATTACCTCATGTACAGAGCGACGACTCTTCTTAAGATACTCAGGATCCACAAGTTCAATGACAGTTGTTTCGCTAGTCACTTCTACGATACGATGAGGTGCAGCGCTAGTTGGAGAGTCAATCCATACAGCATAGTAGTTATGAAGTTTAGCCGCAGCAGCCTCATCAGCAGCACCAACCTTGAGGTCAGAAGCCTTCATTGTCAAACTCTTACCAGAGAATGCAACACGGAAGTAGGTGGCGGTCCAATCAAAAGAAACACTAGTGCCATCTACAGCAGTACGGCCAACGAAAGTTACACGGCTGTCAGTAGCAGGAATGGTCTCAGCCACAAGGCGAAGAGGCGATGAGGCGAGTAGGCAAAGGATTGCCGAAAAAAGGATTTTTTTCATAGAATTAAAATTAAGGACTTTAAGGTCACAAAGACTTTAAGGTCGTTATACAAATTATTTCTAAAAGTTAAAGGCGCAAGGCGTAATGCCTCACGCCTTTCAATTATTTACTCAAATGCGCCCATTTGCAACATCGCAACTTCCTTGGCAGTCAAGAAGCGATATTTGCCACGTGCTACGTTCTTCTTGGTAAGCCCCGCAAAAGATACACGATCAAGTTTGGTCACCTTGTATCCCACCTTCTCAAACATACGACGAACCACGCGGTTTTGACCAGAGTGAATCTCAAGGCCAATATGCTTGCGATCTTCGGTAGGGAACTCCATGGCATCTGGAACAATCTTCTCGTTGTCCAACTCCACACCAGCACGTAGTAGTGCCTCGTCTGCCTCATCAAGTTCGCGATCAAGAGTTACAGCATAGATTTTCTTCTTACCGAACTTAGGGTGTGTCAGTTTAGCAGCCAAATCACCATCGTTGGTCAAGAGCAACACACCTGTTGTATTGCGGTCCAAACGACCAACTGGATAGATACGCTCTGCACAAGCATTGCGAACGATATCAATGACTGTGTGACGTTCCTCTGGATCATCAGTAGTTGTTACAGTATTCTTTGGCTTATTAAGTAAGATATATACTTTGCGCTCGCGACGTACAGGTTGGTTGTGGAACATCACCTTATCAGTTGGGAAAACCTTAGCTCCCAAGTTATCAACCACTTCTCCATTGACGGTGATTACTCCTGCTTGGATAAAGTCATCTGCCTCACGACGAGAGCAGATACCTGCATTAGCGAGGTACTTATTCAAACGAATTGGTTTAGACGGATCCTCATAGTTCTTGATATACTCTTGTCTCTTGCGATTAGAGTACACCGATGCATTGTGTTTAGGACGTGGACGGAAAGCGCGCTCTCCTTGTTGCTCACCAGTAGGTGTAGTTCTAGGTCTAAAAGATGAACGTCCCTCCGTATTCTCTACACGGACAGCACCAGCGGTACGGGTAAAGCGTTGACGCTTACGACCACCATCTTGTGCACTATTCATTGACGGATTAAAACGAGGACGAGCAGATGCGCCGTCCGCTGACATATAGCCTCTTTGCTCACGCGAATTCTCATTCTGACGGTAGCCACCCTGGCGTGGGGTGCGATTGCTAGAATCAAACATACTAATTTTGTTTAGTGTTTAGAGTTTAGTGTTTAGAGTTTTTTCGTAGCATAGGCTCCGAGTTTCACTCAGAGCCTATGTATTCGAACCTATGTGTCATACCTCTCGGCAGGACACTTAAATCGCCTACCTTAGGCCTCTGCAGCTTGTTCTACAGCCAATTTACCACGATAGTATCCGCAAGTTGGGCAGATAGTGTGATAAATGTAGTGAGCGCCACAGTTAGGGCAGAGTGCCAATGCTGGCATTTTAGCTTTGTCATGTGTACGACGTTTCGCTGTTCTGGTGTGCGATTGTCTTCTTTTTGGATGTGCCATATTCTTTTATTTTTATTTAGTTATTTTTCAATTATTCAGTATCCCATACCTTCATGAGCCACGCAGAACTGCCCACTAGAATACAAAACACCTCATTTATATATCTTCTTCCTCATCCAACGTGGTGCAGAGGTGGTCTTGGAGAAGTGCATCCATTTCGGAATTGCAACCACCATCTTGGTGACTATGCACCAACGGGAGATTCACGACGATCAATTCATAAGCCAACCAACTCAGATCTACTTTCTTAGGTTCTTCATCCCAATCCCATTCATCTTCATAAGCATCCACATCCACATCCATTACATCTAGGCAACGGTCGCAAGTAACTTGCACTGCACCTTGCACATCAATACTCAAATCAAAGTCGTATTCACGCAAGGTCAACTCCGCATGCACCTGCACATCACCACCGAGTAGTTCAGAGTTCTCTATTGAACAAAAATACTTATTATCCAGCTGAAAATCAAACACATGCTCACCTAGATTCATGGAATCAAGAGCAATAATATGCGATTTCGTTTCTGTCATTTTTACATTCTTATCCAATTTGGCCTGCAAAGGTACTGCTTTTTTCTCAAATATACAAATGTTTCTGCTTTTTTTTTGCATTTTGTTCAAAAAAAATCGCCACAACTTGTTCAATCCAAAAAAAAGTAGTATCTTTGCATGCTTATTATATAATATGGTTATACTGCGAAAGATATATATTGTTGCATTATTCATCTGCCTACACACCTTCGTGTACGCATCGACGATTGTTACCATTGACGACCCTGCAACATGGAAAAATACAGACTTGAACAATTATAGAGGTCAAACCATTGAGTTCTCTGTTCCATTCTATGTATGCAACAACTACAATAGCAACAGTTTGACCATATCTCCAAGGCGCATATACCAGCCTACTAATCAAGCTCTTCCACTATCAGACGAATACTACTCTATACTCTCATTAAACAGTAGTGGCACCATCACACTATCCAACGTATCAGGTTATCACCGCTTAGGAGAGCAATTGCACAACTTAGTCGTGAAGGTAAACAGCAACAACTCTGTTAGCCTAGTATCCTGCGACTTTGTAGGCAATACGCGTGCCGATATGGAACGAGGATATGACTCCGTAGCCGTAAACATGCGAGGCAAAGCCTCATTGATCGTTTGCACAATGAACCTCGAATACTATCTCGTGGAAAACCTAGGTACGGGTTATGGTGCAGATTCGTACGCCGAACATCAAAAACAGCGTGCCAAAGTGAGTGCTGCACTAGCAAAAATCAACGCAGACATTTATGGTTTTGTTGAGATAGAACAAGGACAAAGTGCCTTGGCTGAGATAGCATCGGACTTGACCAAAAACACTGGTCGCCGTTTTAGTTACATCAACGATGGAGGATCAGCAAGTGGTTCGTACACCAAGGCTGGTTATGTATATTGTTCTGACAAAGTGCAACCACATGGTAATATTAGACAGAACAATGAGGGTGTTAACAATCGCAAGAAGACCCAAGCATTTGTAGAAAAAAGTACTGGGGAAAAGTTCCTTTTCTCGCTCAATCACTTCAAAGCAAAGAGCGGTAGCGGCTCAGGAGATAATGCAGACCAAGGAGATGGACAAGGTACCTACAATGGAGACCGCGTTAGGGAGGCCACATCTCTGCTATCACATTACGCAACTGATCGTTCATACTTTGGAGACAGCGACATCCTTATTATGGGCGATCTGAATGCATATGCCATGGAAGATCCTATCACAAAACTCAAAGAAGGCGGTATGATTGATCTACACCGCAGTTTCCACGCTGATAGCAGTTATAGTTATGTATATCGTGGATACGCAGGTTATCTAGACCATGCGCTATGCAACACGACGCTCTATCCCCAAGTGACTGGTATGGTAGCATATCATATCAATTCGGACGAAAGCGACAAATACACATACGACAAGTCAAATGATCTGACTATGTTCAGATGCAGCGACCACGATCCGGTAATCGTAGGATTGCGACTAGACAGCACACTTGTCTACAAACCAGAGATTAATAGCAACAATGTGCAAATCAAGTATGTAAATCATCGTCCACACATATACAATGCCAAAGGTGGTCAATACCGTATATACAGAACCGATGGCACACTCGTCAAGGTAGCAGATATACACGTTGCAGACGAAGCCATCGAGGGCCTTAGCAGGGGTATATTCATCATCAATGTGTATGGACAAGGCGCGTGTTTAAGACAGAAATTGCTAATACTATAATGGATTTATTCTCCCAAATAGAGAACACAGAAAGGGAAGAGATACTATCTCTACGCCGCGAGTTGGCAGAGGCTAATCACCAGTACTATGTACAGAATGCCCCTACCCTATCGGACTACGATTTTGACCAAAAGCTAAAGCGCTTGGAGGCACTTGAAAAGGCGTATCCAGATATGTATGACGCCACCTCTCCAACTCAGAGAGTTGGATCGGACATAGAGGAGCCTACCCCCACCCCCTCCCTAAAGGGAAGGGAGAAAGGAAAAGGGTTTGAGCAGGTGGCACATAGGTATCCGATGTTGTCACTAAGCAATAGTTATTCGCGAGAGGAGATTGCTGATTGGATTAGCAAACTGCCAGCGGATGTGGAGATTGTGTGCGAATTGAAGTTCGATGGACTGAGCATCTCGCTGTGGTATGAGAATGGCGAACTGACCAAAGCACTAACCCGTGGCGACGGAGTGAAAGGCGATAATGTGATTGATAACATACGCACCATCGCATCGGTGCCACAGCATATAGGCGATAAGGCGACAGGGCTATTAGGCGCGGTCAGCGACCGAGGCATATCAAGGCGAGAGGCGAGAGGGTTTGTAGAATTAAGAGGAGAAGTATTGTTGCCATGGGCGGCATTTGAACGGCTGAACAAAGAGCGCGAAGCGCAAGAGGAAGCCTTGTTTGCCAACCCACGCAATGCAGCATCAGGCACACTAAAACTCCAAGATCCAAATGAAGTAGCCAAACGCGGATTGGACTGCTACCTATACTATATGCTGGGCGAGAACTTACCCGCAGATACACATTATGAGCGACTGGAGATAGCCAAGGAATGGGGATTCAATATAAGTGATGCCGTAAAAGTGTGTCACGGACTAGACGAAGTAATGGAGTATATAGCCTATTGGGATATAGAGCGCAAGAACCTACCAGTAGCTACGGATGGTATTGTATTGAAAGTAAACGACTTGGCTACCCAAGAAGAACTAGGATATACTGCTAAATCTCCACGTTGGGCAATAGCATATAAGTTTCCAGCAGAGAAACAATTGACCAGACTCAACGCTATCACCTATCAAGTAGGCAGAACAGGCGTAGTAACACCAGTTGCTAACCTAGATCCTGTACAACTATCAGGAACTACGGTGCAACGAGCAACCCTACACAATGAGGACTTTATTCGTCAACTAGATATCCGTGAAGGTGATATGGTATGGGTAGAAAAAGGCGGAGAGATTATTCCAAAGATAGTGGGGAAAGAGACCGTTAGCGCTACAGATCGGGCATTAGAGCCCTGTAGATCGGCGCAAGCGCCTGTAGATTGCCCTACGGGCTTGAAGATAGCAGAACTAGGTTCTGGATATAAATTCCCAACTCACTGTCCAGAGTGCGGGGCGAAATTGGTGCGAGTAGAAGGCGAAGCCGCTTGGCGTTGTCCAAACGAAGTAGGCTGTCCTCCACAAATAAAAGGAAAAATGGAACATTTTGTTTCGCGCAAAGCCATGAATATAGATGGTCTAGGAAGCGAGACTATTGATCTGCTATACTCACAAGGACTATTACAAAATATTGCAGACATATATACCCTCACACTAGAAGATATTGCTCAACAAGAGCGCTTAGGAGAGAAGTCTGCACAGAACATTTTAAATGGTGTAGAAGCCAGCAAAACCATTCCTTGGGAACGCGTACTATTTGCCTTAGGAATACGCATGGTCGGTGAAACAACAGCTAAAAAGATTGCACGCAAATTCAACACCATCGACCTACTACAATGGGCTAACAAAGAACAACTTGTAGCCATCGAAGATGTAGGCGAACAAATTGCTCAAAACATCATTGATTACTTCAATAACATTCACAATCTAGAAATCATCAGTCGCCTACGAAATGCTGGTCTCAGAATGGAAAGCCAAGAAGACGCCTTCAGAATACAATCCAACAAACTAGAAGGAAAAAGCGTGGTAATATCTGGTGTGTTTGTCCATCACACACGCGACGAATACAAAGCCATGATTGAGGCACACGGAGGTAAGAATGTAGGCTCGGTGAGCAAAAAAACTAGTTTCATTCTGGCAGGTGAAAACATGGGACCAGAAAAAAGGAAAAAAGCGGAAAGCCTTGGCGTAGAATTGATTAGCGAAGAGGCCTTCTTGAAAATAATAGAATAATACCACATAACAATATTTATATGAACCTTAAAGAGAATATATTTGAGTTCATCTTAAAACGTCAGGGAGCACGTCAGGTGAAAATGCCCGTGTGGAAAAATGTACATAGCATAGCTATTTTACACCAACACGCCAACATCCAACATATCATCAAAGAGTTATCTAAGGATGGTAAGAAAGTGGTGGCATATGATATGCCTGACAAAAAAGATATTTGCTGGTTGAGTGATCGTCCTAAGGGCAAAGTAAGGGACATGATTACTATCAATCAATACGACCTATTGATTGATCTCACGCAACAACCATCCCTCACCATGCAATATATGGCATTGTACATCAAAGCTGGCTTCAAAACTGGTCGCCACTTGCGAGATGGGATACATGATTTGACCATAGAAACCGCAGCACAAGATAAACCTGATTATCTATTTGAACAAATTATGCGTTATATCCGAATGTTTGGAGGATAAAGTTAAAACAATAGTATGAAAGGATTAGGAACAGCATTGATTACACCATTCTTAGAGAATGGAGAAATAGATTACGTTGCACTAGATAGACTTATTGATCACCAGCTAACGGGTAGTACTGATTATTTGGTAATCCTTGGAACAACTAGTGAAGTGCCAGCTCTGACTATTGCAGAACAAGATGCCATCATATCTCACGTTATACGCAAGGTAGCAGGTCGTATCCCACTTGTAATGGGTATAGGAGGCAATTGTACAGCAGCAGTCATAGAACGCATTCATGAGTTAAATGACATATTGATAGAACATTTTGCTGCAATATTATCCGTTACTCCCTACTATAATAGACCACAACAAGAAGGAATATATCAACATTTCTGCGCAGTCGCACAGGCGAGTCCTGTACCAGTAATATTATACAATGTACCAAAACGTACAGGTGTAAATCTACTGCCAGAGACTACCCGTCGTATCTACGAAGCATGCAAAGACAAAGTGATCGGCATCAAAGAGGCATGTAATAGCGTTGAACAATTTGCAGAAACAGTAACGCTAGCTAATGGTGAATATTCAGTTATTAGCGGAGACGATGACTGGGCATGCGAAATGATGAAAGTTGGAGGAGATGGACTCATTAGTGTAGCCAGCAATGCTTGGCCCGCAGAAATGAAGCAAATCGTTGATCACAAAGATGCGATTATGCAAAGCAAGATGGGGCACAAGATTCACTTGTTGTTTGTAGAGGGCAATCCTAGCGGAATAAAGACTGTACTAACAGAAATGGGTATGATAAAGAATATTCTACGTCTGCCATTGATACCATGCACCGAGAATACGCAGATGGTTATTCGCAGGGCCCTAGCGCAAGGGTAGCGCAAAGCTTGCTAAAAGTGTAAGGTGTAAGGTGTAGGGTGTAGGGTGTAGGGTGTAGGGTGTAGGGTGTAGGGTGTAGGGTGTAGGGTGTAAAGGCATGAAAATAAAATAAGGTTGCGAGATTCGCAACCTTATTTTTTGTATGAGTAATGAGATTAGTTCTCTGGCTCGCTGAGGAGGAGGTTACGAATCTCCCATGTACCAGATACGCCATTTGCAGTAGTATAGCGGAAGGCAATATGAATCTTGCTACCTACATATGCAGACATATCGAAGTAACCAGATGGTTGGAATACCCATGATGTACCACCAGGTACATTGAGTGTACCATCCTCGTTCAAGTTCCACTCCAATTGAGTCCAATCGCAAGTAGTAACGTCACCATTGTAATTGGTAGAAACGAATACTGCACACTCCTCAGTGAAGTTAGGAGCTTTGTTGAAAGCTTGATCAAAGCTGAATTGAGGAGTTTTAGCACGGCTCAAGTCGATTTGTGGAGTAACCAACCAAGACTCTGATTCATAGCTTGCATTATCTTTGAACGCAGAAGCACACATACCATATGCTGCAGAGTAATACCAAACATAGGTCAAAGGCTCTTGCAACTTCACATCTTGGATGGTCAATTTGCCTTGACCCTCACCCATGATATATTG
>JAZLBE010000063.1:0-7271 GCA_045613525.1 Paludibacteraceae bacterium | reverse complement strand
TTCCTCCCACTCCAAGGTATCGCTTCTATGCACTGCTCTGCTAACACCGACATGAACGGTGAGAACACCGCAGTATTCTTCGGTCTCTCTGGTACAGGTAAGACCACCCTTTCTACCGATCCTAAGCGTCTCCTTATCGGTGACGACGAGCACGGATGGGATGACAATGGTGTGTTCAACTTCGAGGGCGGTTGCTACGCTAAGGTTATCAACCTTGACAAAGAGTCTGAGCCAGACATCTACGCTGCTATCAAGCGCAACGCACTTCTTGAGAACGTTACTGTTGATGAGAACGGTAAGATCGATTTCACCGACAAGAGCGTTACTGAGAACACCCGCGTAAGCTACCCAATCGATCACATCGAGAAGATCGTTCGTCCTATCTCTGCTGGTCCTGCAGCTAAGAACGTTATCTTCCTCTCTGCTGATGCATTCGGCGTATTGCCTCCAGTATCTATCTTGACTCCAGAGCAAACCAAATACTACTTCCTCAGCGGCTTTACTGCTAAATTGGCTGGTACTGAGCGTGGTATCACTGAGCCAACTCCAACCTTCTCTGCTTGCTTCGGCCAAGCATTCTTGGAGTTGCACCCAACTAAATATGCTGAGGAGCTCGTAAAACGCATGGAGAAATCTGGCGCTAAGGCTTACCTCGTTAACACTGGCTGGAACGGTACTGGCAAGCGTATCTCTATCCGTGATACACGTGGTATCATCGACGCTATCCTCGGTGGTGACATCCTCGAGGCTCCTACCAAGAAGATCCCATTCTTTGACTTCGAGGTTCCAACTGCATTGCCAGGTGTTGATCCTGCTATCCTCGACCCACGCGACACTTATGCTGACGCTGCTCAATGGGAAGAGAAAGCTAAGGACTTGGCTGGTCGTTTCATCAAGAACTTCGCTAAGTACACCACCAACGAGGCAGGTAAGGCACTCGTTGCAGCTGGCCCACAACTCTAATCCTTTAGAGAATAAATATTCCAAGAAGGTGTGTCTATTAGACGCACCTTCTTTTTTCTTGTCAATTACGCACAATTCACGCACAATAAACGGACAATACACGCACAATAAGCGCACTATTCCTAATACTTCCTTAGAGGATGAAGATACAATCCCCGCCTTTACACCTTACACTCTACACCCTACACTCTACACCTTTTACTCATAACTTATCACTCATAGTTTATACCTAAAATTAAGATTCACTCTCCTTGTACCTTATATATATGCTCCGTGCTAAAGACCAAGGACGAACCAAGGATGAACCAAGGAAAGACCTAAGAACTTCCAAACACAAAAAGTGCTGTTTATTAAGATTGCCCTCTCTTTTCCCTCTCTTATACCTTGCCTGATTTTACCGAGAGAACTCCGAGAGACGACCGAGAGAACTCCGACAGAATACCTTATGACTAAAAAAGCACTTTTCTTAAGATTGAATCCTAAAAAGGTTGACTTGATTCCCGAAAAAGTTGTCTCCCTTCCTAAAAAGGTTGACTGCTTTCCTGAAAAAGTTGACTTATCTGTTTAAAGAAAAAATCACCTCAAAAGGCGATTTCTCTTGCTCAATCCAAAATAATTCATTACCTTTGCAGAGAATTTTCGAACACAAGGAATTATGGCAAAGAAAAGTGACATCATCGTAAAAGAGGTTGCCGTTAAAACTATCAAACATGGCAATGTTGATTATATCTGTATGACGGATATTGCGAGAATGAAAAATGCCATCGATCCCAATGGTGTTGTCGCAAATTGGATGAGAAATCGTAATACGATTGAGTTCTTGGGCATATGGGAAACTTTGTACAACCCGAATTTTAACCCCCTCGAATTCGAGGGGATTAGAGCTGAGGCAGGCTTAAATGCTTTTACCATGTCTCCAACTAGATGGGTAGAACTCACCAACGCAATAGGTATTATTTCCCAAGCAGGTCGATATGGTGGAACTTACGCATGTTCGGACATTGCTTTTGAGTTTGCATCATGGGTATCGGTGGAGTTTCGTTTATATCTTGTTAAGGAGTTCCAACGCCTAAAGGAAGAAGAACAAAAGGCACTCGGTTGGTCTGCTAAACGCGAATTGGCGAAAATTAACTACCATATCCACACAGATGCCATCAAAGCCAACCTTGTTCCTGAGGAGATTGACGACTTCCATCGCTCAATGATTTATGCGGAGGAAGCCGATGTTTTGAATGTAGCGTTGTTCGGCATGACCGCTAAGGAATGGCGTGCTGCTAATCCTGAATTGAAAGGCAATATGCGCGACTATGCTACTATTAATCAGTTGATTTGCCTGAGTAACATGGAGAATATCAATGCAGTGTTTATCAATGACGGCAAGCCCCAATCCGAACGCTTGCACAAACTCAACCAAATCGCCATCCAACAAATGACAGTTTTGGAGAATGTAGAAAACAAAAAGATACTAACCAAATAATACTAACCCCATAAAATCACTCATCACTCATACTATATAGTTAATCCGCAACGATACCGTTGCCCGACAATTTAATATAGCGTTATAAGCCCAGACTTGATTCATTGAAAACTGGACACTTTCAATAATCATTTAGTAATTCAAGTACGGTTTATGCACGGTCATGCTTTCAGCGTGAGTTTTCCGTGCGTAAATTTGAATTACTAAGGTAGTCCAGAATCCTCAATGAATCAAATTGAAGCGAACGAAAGTTCACGCTTTTTCGTGTATATAGGTGAATACCATTTAAAACTTACAACAAATCAAATAATTAACCGACGGAGTGTGCCGAAAATCCGACAAAGAGTAGGCGATAAATTAATAATTATTATGAGCATACGCAAGTCAGTTCAAGCTTATCGAGTAGGTCCAACTCTTGGTTTTAAGCTAGAATACCATAGTCCTACAGCTATGGATATGGACCGTTTTATTTCATCCATTACATACATCAGAATGCAAACAGGAGTATTATACTATGATTTTAATGATAGTAGTTCTTTTAGTCAATACTTATATCAACATTTTCCAGTGTCTCATGTTTCCTATATGTGGGATAATATGTCAATGGAAATAACATTTAGCGGTGAAGAAAAAAGAAAAGTTGGATACAAAATAGAAGTATATGATATGGGATCTGCTTATACCATTGACATTAAACCCATTTGGTATATACTTTATGGAGAACCCAAATGGTATGAATTTAACAAGAAATATGGTCAAAAGATATATTTATAACTATCCTATTGATAATTTATAATGTTTAATTATACAATGTTATGGGATTATTTAATGAGTTAAGAGATCACTTCTCATCAAGTCCAGTACCTGCATTTAAAAGAGAATGGTTAGCAACACTTAATTATATTCAAAATCTATCTTATAATGAAATTAATGATAGTAAGGTTGTTGCTAGTGCAAAGATTCGCCAACATATGACAATATTAGCAGATTTTTGTGCTCGTAAGGTTACCAACCCTCGTTCTGAAAAATTCACTTTTTATTGGCATGGGGAAAAGGAGATAACTATGTTTGCTGCATTATATATAGCAGGTAGATATGTACAAAAACTTGAGTTAGGATACAGATTAAGTGATGATCAAACAGACCAAATTATGCAGGAGGTAATGTGCGGTATAACGACAGAAGATTACAATCAAATTCTTTTAAAATATCTCTAATATGTGGACAATTATTATAGTGTGTGCCTTATAGGGGCAGTTATAGGGTATTTTGCCCTTAAAGAGGGTGCTCCGCGTGATAGTGCAGCTGGATTGTTGGCTCAGGGATGGGATGTTTAGTCGCACTAAAATTTATCTTCCCAATACTATTTGTTATTGCATTAGTAATGGCAATGTGTTCATAATGTCAGAATATCATTTAATGGATAAAATAAAAAAGTTTAATTAAAAAATCTATTTCACACTATGAAGAAAATATTCAAAATTCTATTAGTTCTATTATTGTGTACTACAACAAACAATATTTATGCGCAATATTTTGATGCTGTTCCTAATCCATATCATCCTGCGAACAGGAACGCTATTGCGGATGGTTGGTATGAAGCGATAATAAAATACACAAGTCACACTGGACAAGAATCTACATATCAATTAAATGTAAAAGTAGAACGATTAGTCGTAGTTGCAATCGATTTTGGGAATGGGGGATATGTGCACAAGGGATCAAATAATAGTGGATATTACTACAGAGGAGGTGCATTATATTTTCAACGAGATGAATATGGAAATGTAGTCTCTGCATATGCAACTGTGGATATAAATTATGACTATGGTGGCTGGCAAAAATTTCAAATATTGATTCAATAAATTCAATCAATATGATATAGATTTGGATTTTTCATTTTGTATTTGCACAATTCACAAATAATCACTACCTTTGCACCGATTTTTAACAAATATACTTAAACATCAACAACTATGAAGAAAAAATCCATTCTTTTCCTACTGCTCGGCATTACTGCCTTACTTGTCGTATGCGATGGCTGGCTAACAAAATGTTCCAAAGTCCACACAGAAATATTAGGAGAGATACATTCTCCTGAATATGAAACGCCACAAGAATATGAACATGAAGAGTATATTAAACCTCCTATAGATTCCCTTTCTCAAGTTTTCATTGAAGATTTCACGCAAGCAGTGCGACAAAACAATCGTTCTGCTATTGCTAAAATGATTGCCTACCCCCTGTCTCAGCCATATCCTTTGCAAGATATAGCCAACGAGAAAGAATTTATCAAGCATTATCATCGTATTTTCCCCAAGAGCCTACTACAAAGACTTAGCACTTCCACTATGGACGATTGGAGCCAAGTGGGTTGGCGAGGGATAATGTTCTGCAATGGACATATATGGATTGATCTGTTTGATTCTGGTGTAAAGATTCGTACTGTAAATTCAGATATTGATGACAATCCACAACTTCATGCCGACCTAGAAAATGCTCGACAGAAGGAACGCAAAGTTTTAGGAATAACGGATACACATATTATTCCATTTGCTTGTTACTTGTCTAAAGATTCAACTACTCTTATTCATTTTAAGCACGACACTATAGCTGGCGAAAGTAACATAACAATCTATTATAACAGCCATCAAATAGATTGGAACTTACAAACTAATTCACAATTGCAATTGCGCTGCTCTCATGAAATTCAAGGTTCTTGTGCGAATGATTTTTACAAAGCAACGCTAAACAATGATACTATAGAGATTTGGGATATGAGTTGCGGAGGCTTTGATGATAATGAAGAATATGCTTATGGCTTTCATGTCATCGCAGATACCACTTCACAAGTAAAGACTCTACTTGATACCATTGGACTGAGATACAACCTTGATCTTAATGAGTATGGCTATTTTGCACTACGACCTATGTATCTGCAAGAAATCATTCAGTCCTGCAATCATTAATTTTATAGAATTTATTCCTGCTTTCTGGACATGGATTGAATAAGAAAGTCCACTTTCGGCACAATCTTCGGCACTAAGAAAAAAATAACAAAAAAATCACCCAAGCGGGAGGCGTTGGTAATCAACACCTTCCGCTTACTTTAAGCATCTTTTTATAGCAACATTTACAAATCTTCGGCACAAAAACAACAAAATGCCGAAGATTTTTGCAGCATTATTATAGAGATGCGTTTATAAAAAGCCACCGAAAGCCAATAGAAGTCCTATCGTGGTCACGTAGCCCGTAGGTAATTTATCCTATACCAAGGGTATACTAAGGGTATACAAAATACAGGGGCATACTCTCCTTTATTCTCCCCCGTGTACAATCTGTCACCTAATCCGCTGATTTTCACGCATACTCACTTCGCAGGCGTGTGCAAATGCACATAAGGTTTGCATATTCGCGAAAAAAGCACTACCTTTGCAAACGAAATGGAAATGCAAGTGCTTAACATACCCGTAGCGGAAATCCTCAACATGCTCATTATGCTATTGGGCGTGGCGATTGTCATCATCGCTGCTTTCTCGTACCACAAAAGAAGTTCCATTCGTATGCAGGCTGCCCATCAGAAGATTGACGAGCTATCCGAGCGCATGGCAGAACAAGAAAAAGCACTCCTTAGACAACAACACCTCTACGATTTAGACAAACGCTTAGCGACTATCCGTGCGCAGCACCCTGCCCCCGAGAAAACTTGGACGAACTATCGCTCCATGCTCCAAGACATTGACACCTTATTAAATGGTTGGATAACTGCACTGGAAAGTCGTACACAATTAGCAGAACGAGAGGTTCAATTTTGTACCTATCTCCTCGTTTATCCTCACCTAACCTTAGACGAAATCGCGCAATATATCTGCTACTCCGAAAAGAGCATACGCAACTACAAACAGCGAATCGCTCATAAATTGGGCGTATCATCTGCCGATTTGCACGAACACTTGCAGAATGATATGCTAAACTATTTATATAACGATACTATTAACCCTAAAAAATAAGCCGTATGAAAACAACCAACTTCCTGCCACTATCCCAATTTATCCTATGGATAACTCTATTAGCTTCCATCATCATACTCGTCGGAATAGGTGTGATAGTCTATCAATGGCTGCAACTACAACAACCTCATTTGTTGTTCGCTCTCATACTGCTCGTCGTAGCCTTACTCAGCTGTATGGTTCTCATCCCACGCAAACTAACGGTAACAACAGAGGAGATCAACATACACCTTCTCGCTTGGAAGATCAACATCCCTGCCGATGAAATCGAGAAGATTGAGCACTATCCACATGGTATCCAGTCCAGTCGTATTGTAGGAGCAGGTGGATTCTTTGGTAACCTTGGTCTGTTTACTTGCAAAGAATGTGGCAAACATTTGTCTTTGATTACCGACCCTATGGACGTTTGCATCATCACCCGCAAAAGCAAAATGCCAATCGTAGTAAGCGTAGCAGACAATAGCGTTTTTAACGCCATTGCCGAAATGCAAGAGAAAAATTAAGGAACTATACAGAAAAGATATCTTGCAGAACAAGGGCTGCCATCGCCTCTACCACAGCTACAGCACGCACAGCGGTACAAGCATTATGAGATCTAATGAAAAAATTGCATATATCAAAAAAAAGCACTACCTTTGCAGCATATACTAAACACCAATACCCATGAAACGACTACTTTTATCATGCATTGTCAGCCTACTTGCGCTCTCATGCTTTGCCCAACAAGTCCAGACATGGTCGGGAGAACTCTCCCTAGGGGCCAACAAACTTAACATCAGTTTCAACATCAAGACTCTGGCTGATAACCAGCAAGTTTGCAC
>JAZLBE010000062.1:0-7667 GCA_045613525.1 Paludibacteraceae bacterium | reverse complement strand
CGAATCTACTATACTTCGATTACGCAGCGAGAGCTACAGTATTGTTGCCAGTTATAATGGCGAACCCGATTAACGAGCGGTGTTCATGCTCGGCGTGCTTACATACCTGTTCTACCTGCTGTCAAAACCAAATATCCCCTTTGACGCGACTAAGTCGCTATGACAGCCGCAGCTGAACATTCTATGCGAGTGCAAAAGTACAACTTTTTTTTTATTTATGCAAACAAATAGAATATTTCTTGATTTTTTTTAAAGAAGACTCCTTGTTTTATCATTCTACCACCAAGTTGCCATCCGTACATTGTACCTCTATATGAGGAGCATTACGATTCCAAGAAACGTCCTTGTACATCTTCTTCCACTCGCTCGTAGTACCTAAATAAACAATACGCTGCAAGTTCTGACATCCATCCAACACATACTGACCCAGCGAAGAAAGAGTGTTAGGCAACGTAATAGTAGTCAGCGCAGTACAACCAGCAAATGTTCGATAACCAATATTGGTCACACCAGTAGGGACAACCACCTGCTGCAATGATGCACATCTATCAAAAGCCATCTCACCCACAATAGTCACACGATCGTGCAGCTGTACGGACTGGAGAGACTGACAACCAGCAAAGAGACTACGATTGACCGTTGTCACACCTGCAGGTATGACAACCGACTGAAGCATTGTACATCCCTCAAAAGCATTAGAACCAACCGACTGTAGACTCTCTGGAAGCACTATCGACTGTAGCTGCGTACAACCTGTGAAAGCATTGTTGCCAATAGTTTTGAGTTGCTCTGGCAAAATAACCGATCTAAGATGAGAACACTTGGAGAAGGTTTCCTTACCGATATTCTTGACAGAAGGTGGTAGCGTCACCGAAGTCAGATAATAGCAATCAGCAAAAGCACGATTGCCTATTAGACGCACATCCTCCTTAACAACACAGGCTCCGTAGATATCCTCCTGCACCTTGATGAGACAACCATCGATGCAGAGGAGCTTATTCTTCCAGTTGGCCTCCTGATCCATAATACCTGAACTGGTAAAAGCCCAACCACCAATAGACGTAACCGTAGAAGGAATAGAGATAGACTTAAGGGAACTACACTCAAAGAACGCAAACTCACTAATACCTGTAACCATGTATGTCACACCCTTGTACTTGACCGTAGGAGGAATAGCCACCTCAGTCAATCCTGCATAATTCTCCTTAGAACGATGTTTTTGGTAAGTAACCTCAACGGTCTGATTGATAGCTCGTCCTGTAATTTTGTAGTACAATTTACCCACTTTGAAGTCATACGACCACGCCGTTGTAGTCATACATAAAACGAGAAGAAGCGAACAGAACTTTTTCATGATAGTAGAAATATTAATAAATTATGTAGTCAAAGTAGTCGAGGCCTTTCGCACCAACTCCGAGAATTTGATTCTAAAACGAAGGTGTAAACACACCGCTGCCACAGATAGTCCCACCACAAAACCTATCCATATACCTTGGGCCCCCATACCCATTGGGAATGCTAGGAACAAACCTATTGAAATACAAACAATAGTATAGGAGAACATGGCTATGATCATAGGCACCTTGACATCCGTAATACCACGCAACATAGATGCCGCTACAACCTGCAAACCATCAGCAAGCTGCAAAACACCTGCCAACACCACTAACTGCGATGCTATGACTATCACCTCAGGATCTTCGGTAAAAAGCAATGGGATATATTGGCGACAACCTATCATCACCGCAGCTCCTACTGCATTGATGAGAAGTACCAGATGGATACTAGCATTACTAGCCATGCGCACAGCATTCAGGTTATTAGCGCCCAACTGATGCGACACACGGATAGTAGTGGCTGAACCTATACCCAAAATAACCATAAAAGTCATGTCGCAGATCTGATTGGCTATCTGATGCGCCGCTAATGCCTCCTTGCTGATCCAACCAATAAATACAAAAGCAGAGGTAAAGGCAATGGTCTCCATCAAGGTCTGAACCCCAATAGGGAAACCTATCTTGTAGAGTTCTCTAATGCGACTTAGGCTAAAATTAGCCCATTTCATCAAAGTGACATACCCTCTCCACTCGCGGCGAAAAAGCATAAAGGCCAAAAAACATATTGGCATACCCAAGCGTGCAACCAAGGAGCCTATACCTGCTCCAGTAGCACCTAACTCGGGACAACCCCAGTTGCCGTAGATAAAGAGCCAATTGAGAAAAATATTCAAACCATTCATCACTAGCGTAATGGCCATAGCCACCGAAGTATTGCCTAATCCCTCCAAGAACTGCTTGAAAAATGTGAAAAACAAAAATGGCAAAATAGATAGTACGATAAGTATATAGTACGACCTGGCTGTTTCCGCTACCTGTGGATCTTGTCCAAAACGGTCAAGGAATGGTATACAACCACCCAGAAGCACCAATGTCATGACACTCAATAGTACGGTGAATAGCATGCCATTTTGAAAAAGCGATGAGATGTGGCTCTGAGGCGATGCATCCGATTGCTCGCCATGCTCGCTTGTAGTAGAGAGACTACCGACCTGGATACCCACCAGAGGAGTAAGCCCCATCAGAGCACCCATGGCAAAAACCATAACCGTAAAAAACAATGCGTTGGAGAAACTTACCGCAGCCAAATCGACGGTTGAATAGTGGCCTACCATGATGGAGTCAAACAAACCAACCAGCGACGCACCCAACTGTGTAAGCATCACTGGCAGCGCAACACGCAGGTTGCGTTTGTAATATGGTAGATAGTCTTTAAACACTTTGCGTTTTAGGTTATAGGCAAGGATTTTTAATGATGATGGTGTTCGCCTTCTGCATGGTGATGACCCTCATGTTGATGATCAGTTGTACACTTGTGATCAGTAGTGCACTGATGATTATTGCAGGTCTTAGGTGCTTCCGTAGTAGCTGGTTTGCCAATCTTAGCGAACGCCTTTTGGATAGTAGGCACATCGGTCTTGTTAGCATCATAAACAACAGTTACTGTTTGACCCTTGATGTCGAACTGGAGATCCTTAACACCATTTTTGAGTTCCTTGTCATAAGGAATATTCTTCATAATCTTGTCGCAGCAGTCTTGGCAGTGCAAATAGACGTGCAATACAACAGTTTGTTTGTTAGGTTTAGCTTGCATAGTTGACAAGCAAAACGCCATAGGCATAACAGCCAAAAGGAAAATAAGAAGTCTTTTCATACGGATTATATATAATGTGTTTTCAAACTAGTTAGATATACTACCTTACTTCGCTCACATTGTTGGTAAGCGAAATTATTGTCTATGTTGTCTTCAATTCATCTCCTATTCATCGCGTTCTAGCGCCCAACGGAAGCCTAAGTAGACTTTCCAACCATGAATAGGCGCCCAAATCATAGAAGCATCATATGTAGAAGAACTAGGATCAACCACATGATGACCATTATGCTCCACAGTAGAACCTACAATAGGATTATCCTGGGTGTAGTTGGTGATATTCTCTGCTCCTAAATACAATGACCATGTACGGAAATACTTGGTAATTTGTCCCAAGAGTTGAGGATACCACTTGTGATGAATTTGTCCGAATTCATCCACAAAATACTGCTCACTACCGCTAGGTATCACGAAACCATCAGGCATACGACCAGAACCGTTGAATTGTGCAGTGAGATCAAACTGCCACGTCTTGAGCGGTGTTTGGTAACTAGTGGTGATAATACCCTTGAACTTATTTTGGAGAGGTTTGTCACGCAACTGCCACTCTTGTGCAGAAGTATTATACGTCGTCTGTTGTACATCTGTATAACGGAAAGCCGTAGTCATGGTCCATCCACGAAGGATCTCCATGTTGGCCTCCACTTGCCAGTTATGAGAGAAATACTGTGCACCATCTACATCGTGCATATTATAGAGTGTCACTCCACCCAAACTGCGATCGATGTCAGCAATCACTCCATCGAGGAAATTGGTATAGTAATACTCGCCAGACAATTGGAGCTCGCGTTTGCCTACTGGAATATAGAATACCATACTTACACCCGTATTCATTGAGCGCTCTTGTGCCAAATTAGCATTAAAATAGTAGATACGGTTGCTAGCCAAATATGCCGCATTATCCGCTATGGCATTAGGTGTACGATAGCCCAATCCCACCGAACCACGGATAGTCCACCACTCAAATGGTGCAAAACGCACATTCACACGAGGAGTCGTGAAGAAACCATAACGTGTAGAATAATCCTCGCGAATACCCGCCAGCAATGTCACCTTGTCCTTGTACGTATATGTATATTCAGCAAACACTCCCGGTGTCACCTCCCAAGTATTCAAAGCGGGAGCCGAAGAATAGGATGTCAACAAAATCTCCTCGTCATACATATCATAATTCAGACTCAAACCAGCCGATAGCTTATGCTGATGGTTGTCCCATGGATCTGAGTTCCAGTCATCGAACTCGGTTTGGAAAATGGCATTCAGATAAGCATTAGTTTGAGCTGCATTCCATAGACGAGGACCATAACTATTCTGCTGATTGTGGTAGGATGCTGCAGCAATAATACCAATAGAAGTACCTAAATCCGGATTGAACACATAACCATTCTTGACAAATCCATCTACACGATAAGTATTCAGGTCTATGCTATATGGAGACACTAGTTCTGTTGCTTGCTTCGTATAACCACCTCGACGGCGATCATAGAGACCACGCACCAAAAATTGTCCGGTATAGTCACCCGTCTTGACATACCAACGATTGAGCAAATTGATATTGGTGTTCTTAGGCATATCAAGGAAACCATCGTGATTATGGTCGAGTTCAAGGGACATGTTTTGGGCATGGAAGAGCACACCAGTAGACACCTTGTCATTCAGATCCCAACCACCCGAAGCATTGACCTCGGCATGAGTCTCAGTACTAATCATCGCATTCAGCGAGATAGGATCCGATGTCTGTGGTTTGAGGTACTCCACATTGATTTGACCCGCAATAGCCTCATAACCATTTAGCACAGAGGAAGTGCCCTTGCTAACCTGAATAGCCTCCATCCAAGGACCAGGGATATACTCCATACCAAAAGCTTGTGCTAGTCCACGAATATTAGGAGTGTTCTCCGTAAGCATCTGCACATAAGTACCACTCAATCCTAAGAGACGAATCTGCTTAGCACCCGTAGCTGCATCAGAATAAGCCACATCTACCGATGCACTCGTCTCGAAACTCTCACTAAGGTTGCAGCATGCTGCCTTGCACAACTCATCACCCGTCAACGTCTCAACTTGAACAGGCGAAATACGCGAACGCAAAACCGACATCTTACGCTCAACAATATTAACCTCATCTAGCTCAAGATCACTAACCAAAACGATGGTCAATGCACCATGCGAAGTAACAGAAGTGGTATCATTGTGATACCCCATAAAACTCGAAACGAGACGGTTAGTCGACTTGACATTATCCAACTCGAACTTACCATCAATATCCGTAGCAACACCAACCGTTGTACCAGCCCAATAGACATTGGCTCCCACTAGCGGATAACCCTTGTCATCCAAGACTATACCTACGACCTTAGCAAAAGAGCTTATGCAAGCCAACAAGCTAAGGGTTAAAACAATTATCTTCTTCATATTCATTCCAATTAAGGTTCTTATAGTCATTTTAGACTATAAGACGCATTATATCATTAGATTTCCTAGTTGATTAATCACAAAACTCACAACCCATGCCAACAGCATAGACTGCACAAGACTGAACCATGCCCATTTAGCTCCAAGCTCTTTGCCTAGTGTAGTAATTGTCGCCACACAAGGAAAATAGAGCAAAACAAAAGCCATAAATGCATATGCCGTAACAGGTGTAAAAGCAGAGAGAGCCGCATCCGAAGGATACAAAATACCCATCGTAGACACGATAGCCTCTTTGGCTGGTAAACCCGTCAGAAGACAGACAGACATCTTCCAGTCGAAACCAAGTGGCTGCATGACTGGTTCGAGCCAATGACCAATAGCCGCCAAGTAACTATGCTCCATATCACTCATGCTACACGTTGGGAAGTATGTCAATGCCCAAATAATGACATTCGCCCATATGATGACTGCTGGTATCTTCTGTAGATAGTCTGATACACGCTCCCAGATATGTAAACCCGTATTACGCAAGGTAGGACGACGGTAGGAGGGCAACTCACTAACATAATCATGCTGTGGCTGACAAAAAGCACGTGTATGCTTCATAATGAAAGCAAACAGAATACTCATAGCTACACCTAAGATGTAGAGCGAGAGCATAACAATGGCTTTTTGATGAGCAAAAAATGCCCCAACAAAAAGCATATAGACTGGCAGACGAGCCGAGCAACTCATGAACGGAACCATGAGCATCGTCAGAGCACGATCCTTTTTGTTGTTGATCTCCTTAGCAGCCATGATGGCTGACACATTACATCCAAAGCCCATCAGCATAGGGATAAACGAACTACCGTGCAAACCAATTCGGTGCATCATCTTATCCAGCACATACGCAGCACGTGCCATATAACCAGAATCCTCCATCAGACTCAGGAAGAAGAACATGATGATGATATTAGGCAAGAAAGCCAACACCGCACCTATACCCACTAGCACACCATCCACCAACAGACTAGTCCACCATATTGCTGGCATCACAGTATGCAACCATGTCACCAATGACTCTACCCCATAGGCGATCCAAGACTGCGGATAAGAACCGAGTGTGAAAGTACACTCAAAAACCAACCACAGAATCAGCATCAGCAGAGGAACACCTACCCACTTATTGGTAAGCACCTTATCAAAACGATCCGCCCATGAGTGACCCGTATCGTTCTGAGCATGGGTCAAGGTCTCCTCCAACGCACCATGCACAAAACCTCGGCGAGCATGTGCTATAACCTCCTTGGCAGACATCTTGAACTCAGTCTGCAAACGAGTACGTTGTTCCTGCGCAACACGAATCAACTCATCAGAATGTGGCAACAACGCCAACATCTCATCTGTTCGCTCCAAGAGGCGAATAGCCATATAACGCTTGGAATACTTCTGGCGTATATCTGGTAGCGTAACTATGACATTAATAATTTTCTCTATGGCTTCCTCAACGTCCTTACCATAAGTGACATGGATATGACGAAAGTCCACCTCGCCCTGCAACATCTGCAGCTTATCCTCCGCCAAACCAATAGGTACACCAAAGAGTTTACTGAGCAAATGAAAATCGAGTGTATGCTGGGTCTGCAACAACTCATCATAGTGTGTCAAGAGCACAACAAAAGGCTGGTGACGGTCAATGAGCTCGGCCGTACGAACCAAGTCCACCTCCAGCGCACGTGCATCCACTTCCTGCACCTGTACACCATCAACTATATACTCTTTTTGTTGCATAAAAACCGCCATACTAGTTCACGATGCAAAATTACTGCTTTTTTTGCAACCCTACAATACCTAAAATTAGGTATTTTATAAAAAAATACAATTTTTCTTGCAAATGTGCATTTTTTGTTGTACCTTTGCAGCCGATTTTGAGCCGCGATGGTGGAATCGGTAGACACGAAGGACTTAAAATCCTTTGGCCAGTGATGGCTGTGCGGGTTCAAGTCCCGCTCGCGGTACGAAATAGAACTCGAAAGCGCTCAAGGTAACTTGAAAGTGTTTTC
>JAZLBE010000061.1:0-5794 GCA_045613525.1 Paludibacteraceae bacterium | reverse complement strand
GGTAGATCCATCTGCTATTTCATGGGATACCTTCCGCTCATCAGGTGCTGGTGGTCAGAACGTCAACAAGGTGGAGTCTGGTGTGCGCTTGCACTATAAGTTTATCAACCCATTGACTAACCAACCAGACGAGATCGTTATCGAGAATACAGAGACTCGTGACCAACCAAAGAACCGCGAGAATGCATTGCGTCACTTGCGTAGTCAACTCTATGAGTTGGAACTCGAAAAACGTCGCCAAGCACAAGCCAAAGTGGAGGCTGGTAAGAAGAAGATTGAGTGGGGTAGCCAGATCCGCTCCTATGTCTTTGACGATCGCCGCGTAAAAGACCACCGTACCAACTACCAGACTAGCAACGTCAATGCGGTAATGGACGGCGACATTGATGCATTCATCAAGGCGTACTTGATGGAGTTCCCAGATTAATTGGCGGGTAACGGGAATCGGATAACAGATACCGATAGCCCGTATCCGTAGATGGGCAATGGAGTGAACGATACAAAATAATAACCATAATACACACAATCATGAAAAAGATTCTATTTTCTGTGCTTATGGGTGCATTCGCACTCAGCAGCATGGCGCAAGAGGCGCCTGTAGTAAATGACAGCGTAGAAGGCTTTGTATTTACTACTGTTGATAGCATAGCTATCACACCAGTCAAAGATCAAAACCGTAGCGGAACATGCTGGAGCTACTCAACCATCGGTTTCTTAGAAAGCGAGCTCATCCGTATGGGTAAAGGCGTACACGACCTAAGCGAAATGTTCGTAGTACACCACACCATGCTCGATCGCGCAGAATACGTAGTACGCATGTACGGCAATGCACAATTTGCTCCTGGTGGTAGCGCATACGATGTGATATACTGCCTCAAGAACTACGGTTTGGTACCACAAGCAGCTATGCCAGGTATCCAATACGGTAGCAGCGCAGCAGACACCCTGCCAGTACACACCGAACTAGATGCAGTAGCAGGTGGCGTGGTAAAAGCTATGACACATAGCGGATTGAAGAAACTGACCCCAGTATGGAAAAAAGCCCTATCAGCCGTATACGACACCTATCTAGGTACGTGCCCAGAGACCTTCGTATACGAAGGCGTAGAGTATACTCCAAAGTCATTTGTAGACTCATTGGGTCTTAATGCAAACGACTATGTGAGCATAACCAGCTACACCCACCACCCATACTACACCACCTTCGCACTCGAAGTACCAGACAACTGGCGTATGGACCAAATGTACAACGTGCCTATGGAGGAGATGATGGCCATCATCGATAACGCATTGGCCAACGGTTACACCATAGCATGGGGTGCTGACATCAGCGAAATCTGCTTCACACGCAAGGGCCTTGGCGTAGTGCCAGAAGAGGAGAAAGCAGTTGATTTGAGCGGTAGCGATGCAGCTCGTTGGTTGGGACTATCTGCAACCGACAAACGTGATGAGTTGACCAAGAAACCTCTTCCAGAGAAAACCATCACCCAAGAGTTGCGCCAAGCTGCATACGACAGCTGGGAGAACACCGACGACCATGGTATGCAAGTATTTGGCGTAGCCAAAGACCAAAACGGCAAACGCTACTATATGGTGAAAAACTCATGGGGTACACAAAAGAGTACCTACAAGGGTATATGGTATGTGTCTGAGGCATACATGCAATATAAGACCAACACCGTACTCCTACACAAAGATGCTATCCCACAAGAGATCCGCGTGAAATTGGGAATTTAAGAGCGCTGACGCTGTAGGAGTGTCCTGCGGCTTATGTTTAACAACATAAATCATGGAAAATCGCACTGTGCATTTGCATATGTGCGATTTTTTATGTATCTTTGCAGCCGTTGAATATAATACCATAACAGTAACTAATAATTGACTAAATTATTAAATTACCATGAAAAGACTACTTCTAGGAGACGAAGCCATTGCACAAGGCGCTATTGATGCTGGCCTAAGCGGTGTATATGCCTATCCAGGCACACCATCTACTGAAATCACAGAATACATACAACTACAACAGAAGGTCATGGGAGACCAAGGTAAGATCTTCTGTCAATGGGCTACCAACGAGAAAACAGCTATGGAAGCTGCGCTGGGTATGTCCTACATGGGCAAGCGTGCACTGGTGTGTATGAAGCATGTGGGAATGAATGTGTGCGCAGATGCATTTATGAACGCTGCAATCACAGGTGTCAACGGCGGACTCGTCGTACTGGCAGCTGATGACCCATCTATGCACTCATCGCAGAACGAACAAGACTCACGCTTCTATGCTAAATTTGCGATGATACCATGTCTAGAGCCAAGCAACCAACAAGAGGCCTACGACATGATGCATTATGCATACGATCTGTCAGAATCATTGAAGACTCCTATACTAATGCGCGTCACCACACGCATGGCACACTCACGCGCAGTAGTAGAACTAATCGACACTCCACGCGAGCAGAATCAGACCCAAGCACCTGAGAATGTGCAACACTTTATCCTGCTGCCAGCCTTCGCACGTAAGAACTACGCAGAGCTAGTAGCAGCACAAGAAGACTTTGTGAAAACCAGCGAGGAGTCTAACTTCAACAGCTACACCAAGGGTACTAACCCTAAGAAAGCCATCCTAACCACAGGTATAGCATACAACTACCTAATGGAGGCTGTAGGTGCACAAGTAGAAGCAAGTGTGCTGAAGGTGACTCAATATCCATTGCCACAAGCCCTGATAGACCAAGTGGTGGCAGACGGAGCAGAAGAGATACTAGTCATGGAAGAAGGACAGCCAGTAGTAGAAGAACAAGTACGCGGCATGGTACCATCAACCGTAGCAGTCAAAGGTAGACTAACGGGCCAATTGCCACGCATGGGCGAACTGAGTCCAGACTGCGTGCGCGAAGCTCTGGGTCTAGACAAACTGCCAACACGCGAGGCAGACGAACTAGTAGTGCCACGCCCACCAGCATTGTGCCAGGGTTGTGGTCACAGAGATATGTACGCTGCACTCAACGAGGTGGCTGCCGAGCATGAGGATGCACGCATCTTTGGCGATATCGGATGTTATACACTAGGCGCATTGGCACCATTCAATGCTATCCACGCCTGCGTAGAGATGGGCGCAAGTATCACCATGGCTAAGGGTGCTGCTGACGCAGGACAATACCCATCGTTTGCAGTGATAGGCGATAGCACCTTTACCCACTCAGGTATAACAGGACTATTAGACTGTGTCAACTGTAAGTCAAATGTGGTGGTGCTGATATCAGACAACCTGACAACAGGTATGACAGGAGGTCAAGACTCGGCAGGTACAGGTCGTATAGAGGCCATCTGCGAAGGCGTAGGTGTAGAGAAAGAGCATATACGCGTGGTAGTGCCACTACCAAAGAACATGGAGGAAATCAAAACCATCTTACGCGAAGAAGTGGCATACAACGGTGTATCCGTCATCATCGCTAGACGCGAGTGTATACAAACCCTCAAACGCCATTTAAAAGCAAAGAAGTAATACTTACACTTCCCACAGATTTCACAAATAACTAGAGAATATATGTCCCACAAATCTCACGGATTATCACAGCTTTTCCGTGCCCTCCGTGGGAATGAGATATAATAAAAAATTAGTGTTTATCCGTGTCATCCGTGGGCAAAAAAAAAAAAGAAAATCATGAAACGCGATATTATACTAGCAGGCGTAGGAGGTCAAGGTATCCTTTCTATTGCCACCGTCATAGGCGATGCAGCCCTGAACGAAGGACTCTATCTCAAACAAGCCGAAGTACACGGTATGAGCCAACGAGGAGGCGATGTACAATCTAACCTAAGATTGAGCAGCGAACCTATCTATTCGGATCTCATCCCAAAGGGTGGGGCAGACATCATCATCTCCCTAGAACCAATGGAGGCATTGCGCTATCTGCCATACCTGAAACCAGAAGGATGGATAGTGACATCGTCTAAACCATTTGTTAATATACCTAACTATCCAGAGTTGGAGGAAGTGCTCGCGCACATCCAAGGACTAGAACATCATGTTCTGATAGATGTGGAGACACTGGCCAAAGAGGCAGGTGCTCCAGCACAAGCAGCCAACATGGTGCTACTGGGTGCTGCTATACCTATGCTGGGCATCGATCATGACAAGATCATCGAAGGCGTGAGCCGAATCTTTGCTCGCAAAGGTGAAGCCGTAGTCAATAGCAATATCGCTGCTATCGAAGCCGGTTACACCGCCTCTCGTGAGTTATAGGTCCCACTGATCTCACTGATTTGCACAAATTAATATAGATGACTATCCGTGTCATCCGTGGGAATGAAAAAAGAACATATGTCCCACAGATTTCACTGATTATCACAAATATAATAGATGACTATCCGTGCCATCCGTGGGAATGAAAAAGAATATATGTCCCACCGATCTCACTGATTATCACAAATTAATATAGATGACTATCCGTGCTATCCGTGGGAATACAATCAATAATAAATAAGTGTCCATCCGTGGAATCCGTGGGCACAAAAAGAGAAAAATATGAGTTTTCCTTTGAATAAACAACTCGTGGACCAGACATGTATCGATTTTGGTCTGCGCAATGCCAAGGAGCTAGGTGCTTCATCTATCCGCCAACTAGTAGGCGTAGTCAAGGATATCGAACGTGCTACGGGTGAGACATTCATCCATATGGAGCTAGGCGAACCAGGTCTACCTGCCGAGCAGATAGGTATAGCAGCCGAGCATAAAGCCCTGAAAGCTGGTTATGGAGCAAAATACCCACTCATAACGGGTATCACCGAGGTCAAGCACTGGGGTAGCGAGTTCGTGCGCGCATTCATGAATCTGGATATACCAACCGACTGCATCGTACCTACCGTAGGTAGTATGCAAGCGGCTTTTGCCATCAACATGCTGGTATCGCAGCTGGATGACAAACGCGACACAATCCTATTCTTGGACCCATGCTTCCCTGTACAAAAACAACAATGCAAGGTCATTGGTGTGCGTGTAGACGCCTTTGATGTGGCAGATTTTCGTGGCGAAGCCCTAGCAGAAGAACTGGAACGACACTTCAAGACTGGACGCATAGCAGCTATGTTGTTCTCCAATCCAAATAACCCGTCGTGGATGTGTCTAACGGAGAGAGAACTGGAGATCATAGGTCGTTTGGCATCGTTGTACAATGTGCTAGTCATCGAGGATCTGGCATACCTGAATATGGACTTCCGCGACAGCGAGCGTGGTGTGCCATATGAACCACCATATCAACCAACTGTGGGCAAATACACCAACAACTGTCTGCATATGATATCCTGTTCAAAGATGTTCTCCTATGCAGGCCAGCGTGCGGCTATTATTGCTATCAACCCATACTTGGCACACCGCCGTTTTGCCTCTTTGGCAGAGCGTTATCAGAACGATGGCGAGTTCCTCCGCAATTTCATTTACAATGTCCTCTATAGCTTATCTTCGGGTGTGACGCATAGTGTGCAGTTCGCCATGACGGCTATGTTCAAGGCCGCTTGCCAGGGAAAGATCGATTTTGTTACTACTACTCGCGAGTATGCGCGAAGGGCCAAACTGGTCAAGGAGATCATGCTTCGCAACGGTTTCCACATCGTTTATGACAAGGATGCTGACGATGAGGAGGTAGGCGATGGCTTCTTCTTTACTTTTGGTTATAAGGACTGGACGGGCGAGAAGATGGTCAATAAGATCATCTACTACGGTATCTCCGCTATCTCTTTGGCTAGCACGGGTGCCAAACGCGAAGGTATGCGCGCTTGTGTCAGTTGCATCAAGGAC
>JAZLBE010000060.1:0-2201 GCA_045613525.1 Paludibacteraceae bacterium | reverse complement strand
ACAGAAGCCTTACCACCAACTAATACCAGTGCTTGCTCTAGTGTTGCGCCATAGGTCACAGCATCAAGGGTAGGCCATGCAGTAACAGTAGGAGTGGCCTTGTTGATTGTGATGGTATGTGTTACGCTTGCTGCTGCGTTGTAGTTGCTATTGCCCGCTTGGGAAGCAGTGATGGTAACTGTTCCTGCTTGTACTGCGGTAAGGGTATTATCTGCAAGCGTAGCTGCATCGCCTGTGATAGCATAAGCAACAGCACCACCAAGAGCCGTAGCAGAGAGTGTGTGGCTATCGCCTACGGTCATCTCAGTTGGAGGTGTGGTAGTCCAAACAATGGCTTGGTCCGCTTTGTTGACAGTCAGGACAACAGCATTATATTTATTTACGGTGTTATAGGTACTAACATCATTCGGGGTAAATGTCACATTGTAATTGTACGTACCTGCATTAGGTACGGTTCCAGCACTATAGTAGTTAGCAATAGCGAAAGTACCTGGTACAGAAGCAGAGCCACCTTTGAGTTGAAGGGCATCACCAAGGTTTGTTCCATAGGTTACCGCATTGAGGGTAGGCCAAGCAGTAACGGTAGGAGTAACCTTTGTGGTTTGTCCGTGAAGGTTCAAAGCACGAGCATGACCAGTAACAGAATTTCCGCAAATAGTACTATTATAATTAACTTTTAATCTTGCATAGTGGTCACCCACAGTATTATGATTGTAGGTGACAGTATATCTAACCTTGTTTCCTAAATCTTCGCTTGTTACCTTGAATGCAGACGGATTGTCGCCAGTAAGCTCAACAGAAAGATCACTTGCTTTGGTAGGAATACCATATGCTGAGTAATCTACTTCAAAAGAATAGGTTGAAGCAGCTGCGTTGATACTTTTCGATGCTTCCCAAGTGTAATAATAGTTGGTTATTTTGAAATCCTTAAATTGAATAAGACCATGCTCTATCATTAATCCATATATGTATTGACCGCTGAGTCCTTCAGGAAGGTTGAATGTATAACTTTGTTCTCCAGCTGGATTGTTGTAGTAATTTTGCTCAAGACTACACACAATTGCTCCGTGAATATCTAATAAGCCAATAGCTCCAAAACCACCTCCAACTCCATCTCCATACACCGAGGCTCTTTGAAAAGGATATGGTTCTTCTTGTGCTGTAGTCTTAAATGAAATCACATCGGGTGAACAATCATAGGCATTGGTATTGCTTAGATTCACCCTCGTCGCATAACCTTCTGCACCAGGTTGCAATGTACTACTACATGTCACATACTCCGATGCTTGCGCCCAAATTTCGCTGCTGAGCATAAGAATAGCTGCCAGCAGAAATAGTTTTGTAAAAATCTTTTTCATAAGCGATTGATTTTATAGATTATTAAACGATTATTTATAACAATTTCAAAAACTCCCACAAAGATACTCATTCCTCTTCAGAAGTGAGTTTTAGCTTTTCAAAATTTTGTTTCATTTTGGCAAAATTCAACAAAAATCATTTTGAAACATGCTTGATTCTTGTGTATGCAAGAATAAATTACTACCTTTGCAAACGAAAAAATCAACCCAATCATATTGACGTATGCATTTTAACGATTCGACATCCATTATCAATCTGATTGTACTGGGCATACATGTCTTTGTACAATTGGCTGCCGCTATCCTTATATACATCAAACACCACGAGCCACAGAATCGCTCGTGGAAGTATATCTTCGTGTTCTTTGTTGTATCTGCTATTGCTTCTACGGTGGAGATTGCTTTAGTGACCAATCAGGAGTTTGCGCCCAACTCCTACAAACTGCTGGATCCGCTGATTAATATTCCAGGATTTTATATCTTTGCCATTCTGCTGTGCTATATCATCGAGCTTCTACACCCGCATTGGCTAAACTTCAAGCGTATTCTCTTGCTGTTTTTACCCAGTATGATTTGCGCCGCAGTGGTCCTCCTGTTTGTACTGAAAGGTCAGATCACTAGCCTATGCAGTATGAGCGAGCTGCGCTTGCATATCACGGAGCCTGATATTATAGCTCGGCTGGTGTTCTTAGGTATCTACATCCCCTATTTCGTATGCCTAATCGTTCAGCGCATCTATACAAAGCCAATTCATGCGAGAAAGCACTATGATGTTCTTATTCTAATCACTACGATGCTCTGCATATCCTATATCTTTAGTCGTGGATTGCAGTTGTATTTGGG
>JAZLBE010000059.1:0-4626 GCA_045613525.1 Paludibacteraceae bacterium | reverse complement strand
AGGTAAATCATTTTTCTCATAAATCGTTATCCTTGTTAGATTCTACACAATAATGAATTCCCTTGTATTTCTTATATCCATTCTCAAGATCATAAAAGACCACTTTCGTAATAGGTATTCTACCTTCTATAGGTGGAAGTTGCATATAGTCGCCATATGCAGATCTTAATATTTCATCATATCCCACTGGCACAGGCATTTTATGTCCCTCAAAATCCATATAGATGACATCTTTGTACCATTCTTTTTTTTGCAATCTTAACCCTAAGTGGCGAATATATTGGCATTCTGAGAAGTTGTATTTTTTTATTTGTTTTTCTGAATACATCCAGATAAAGTCTCTGACTTTAGCCGAACGGAATATAGTCAATAGCGTTTTTGCTATGATGCGTATAGCGGAACGACCTGATTTATATACCGCATTAGGCACTCTTTGAGTAGAAAATAGTGCATACATGCGAGCAAAGAATACTTGCTTCATTCGTAGGAACGAACTATTAGGTACCCCATCCAAAAACTCGACATCTATTTTCAATCCATGACAAAGATCCAAATGCTTGCTATGCTCATAAATGCACGTGGTGGTGTTGTCTCGTATGAGCGTCATAGGAAAATAGATGCAATTACCCTTAGTAGTTTTGCAGCAAGAGAATCGTGCTTTATCAGCGTGTTTCTCCCATAAGTCATACAACTTATCATAATCTTCACGTGGCATAGATACATCAATATCATCATCCCAAGGAATAAATCCATTATGTCGAACAGCACCCAACATCGTGCCATATGACAGGTAGAATGTCAGATCGTGTTTTTCACAGAATTCTTTAAAATACACTAATATATCTAATAACTTTAACTGCCAACGTCTCAATTCTTCTTGAGAAACATCTGTCAATGAAATCAATTTATCCATAATGATTAGTATGTAGTTATTCGTTTTTTATTTTACTCATTCCCCAGTGATACACCTTATCAATATTGGGTGTGCTAAGATTGTACTTGCGTGCCAGATTATATATAAATTGTAAACCAAAAGGAAAATCCTCCGTGAAATAGCGGCTTGTAAAATCAGGAATCCATCGTCCTTCTTTTTCTTTCATGGGAGATTGAATCGTAGCAAATGATTGGATGTTTTTTATTTTGTTGGTAAGTTCGTTCGCATTGCTTACTTCGTAGTGTTGCAATAATGTAGGTAAGTGTACTGTTGATACACCAAGCACCTGTAATAATTGGAAAAATTCTTGGTCCATTTTGATTAGTAATTCTGATGTTTCATCCGTCCAATCGTAATAGAATAAAGATTTTTCTGTATATGATTCTCCTGCCCAATCTTTCCACATCGTATATAGGCGACCTGTATGAAGAATAGGGTTACTATTGCTCAAAGTCACTTCATAGAAAGAATCTACAAGTTGGGTTTTTGTGCAGAATAGTGCGCTTATTTCATTGCTAAATTCTTGTGGTTCGGAGATATTTTCCACTGCGATGTGAAGTTCGTTCTTATAACCTAATAATGCTGCTCTTTTCCCGTATTCAATCACTCTTGATATGTATGGTACGCGTTGGAATGCAAATAACCCAGTATTGGTATTTTCAAGTACTTTGTGAGCGAATAGGAAAAAACCCGTATTACCAACTACAGAACCAATAATTGCTTTGGTAGATAAATATGGCTTGATAGTTTGTAAGGTTTGTTCTACTAAAAAGGCAGGCAAACAGAGTAAAATTATATCAGCTGTTGTTATTACCAAACTCGGATCATTGCTTATCGTTGTTAGATGACCATGATATTGCTTACCATTAGGATCATCAACGATGAATTGTTGTTGCCACTTTTCAGGATGTTGAGTGTACATCATCACTTCTATCTCAGGATGTGATGATAATACAGCGGCGCAAGTATGACCCAAACCTCCGCCTCCACAAATGCATATTCGTTTGTTAGTAAACATTATAGTGATTTTAATGTTTCGATTAAACGATTGTTATCTTTCGTATCACGTACTGCCAAACGAATAAATGGAGCATTACATTTGGAAGTACAATCCTTGATAAGGATATTGGCTTTTTTCAACAAATGGATGGCTAACTCACGTGGTGTATGAGGTGCGAGTACTTCACATAATACATAATTGGCTTCAGATGGAATGACACGCAAGTAGTTGATGGTTTGCAATTGCTCCACGTAACGTAGTCGTTCTGCACGGAATGTATCCATTGCTTGCAGATAGTTTTTCTCATATTTGCCTAAAATCTGCAAGAAGAATTCGCCAAAGGAGTTGATGTTCCATATTGATACAGAACGACGAATATTTTGCATCAAAGTGATATTTGACGTCGCTATCAAACCTAAACGCAAGCCTGGAACACCATATGATTTGGATATACTCTTGATGACAATCAAGTGTGGGAATTTTTCTAATATCTCATTATTAAAGAATGTGGGATGTTCGGTAGAAAAATCGATAAAACTCTCGTCCAAAACAAAAGTAATATCGCGTTCTTCGCACCATTGTGCCAAGCGTAAGCAATCACCATATGGTATATAGTTTCCTGTAGGATTATCCGGATTAATCAGCAGTAATGACCAAATCTTTTTATCCTCAAAATAGTTCATCAAGTCATCTGCCGTGTAGGAAAAATCTGGTGCTTGTGTGTCATATGCCACTATTTGATCTGGCATCAAGCGATTAGGATACTCTTCAAAAGTAGGACGTACTATACCAACTTTACCGAGTACTTGTTCAAAAAGTACCTTAATCAATTCAGCAGCACCATTTCCTACTGCGATATAATCTTGCTTTACACCAAAATCTTTAGCCGCTAAAAGGCTATTAACACGTTGACCAGAAGGATATTCTGTCAATAGTCGTTGGAAACTTGCAGCTAATTCATCGCACAAACGTCGGTTTGGGAAATATGGATTGACTAAGTAGCAAAAATCCAGCATATGAGGATAACGCCAATAACCACCATAACGCGAACATAGCAAATCATATTGACGCTCTGTAAAAATGGACTCTGCAATATCCAAGTCTTGTATATCATCTATCTCATACCATTGTTCTCCCTCTAAAGGCAATGCGCGCATACCTGAGTTATCAAGCATGGTGATAACGCGAAGTACTTGTTCATAATATTCGTTTTTACCCAATGCTGTGCAATATGCTTTCAAAAAAGGCACATACATTGTCGCAGAAAACTGTTGAGAGAATTTATATACATTGACCGTCTTATAATAGGATGGAATTTCTTCATATTTAAATTGACTACCAGGAATGAATCGTTGAATACGATTTTCTTCGTCTATTGTTACCACAGTACCATCCATCCAACTTTCGTATTTATCCACCAATGCCAAATCTGGATATGGGTGTTGTAGGAGTTTGGTGATAACCGCATCTTCCATTATCAAATCGGACTCAAATAACAATGTGTCTTCAGCTACGAGATAGTCTTTAGCAAGGTAGAGTGAGTAGATATTATTTGTTTGGTCGTATACTGTATTCTCTACAAACTCTACAGGTGTTTGAATCTGTATTGTTGAGAGATAATTTTTTAACTCATGTGCTTTATAACCAACGACAAGAACGATTTTACTTAAGTGTTGTTTATCTAACTGATGCAACAAACGAGCAATGAGGGTTTCACCGCCAACTTCCACCATACATTTGGTATTACCCTTGGTCAATTCTCCAAGGCGTTTTCCCATACCTGCTGCCAAAATGATTGCTTGCATATTATCAAGGTTGATTAAAGTTATATCTATTATGTTATTTTAGTCCATATTATAGAATGTTTCTATCATATGTTCATAGCTTACAATAGGTTGCCAATCACAATCTTGTGAAATGAGCGAAATATCAACACCAGCCGTATTGGTAACGCCATTATCTTGCATGATGATTTGTGCTTGTGCATCATATTTTTGTCCGATTTCGTTAACCAAATTCGCCAATTCTAAGAGTGATATTTGATTACCAGTACCAAGGTTATACACTGGTTTTCTATCTTGGATTGGTAATAGAGCCAATTTTGCTAATGCCTTTGCTGCATCCTCTACATCCAAAATAGAGGCATATTGTGTAGGAGAATTAATTGTAATTGTTTCGTGATTTTTTGCTTTTTGTACGAAGTGATACAAGAAGCGTTGTTTCATGTTGATACTGGCCAACCGAATGTTCGTTACATTTGATAAACCAGAAGTTTCAAAGGTCTTTTCTACGGCATATTTAGCCATGCTATACAAATCGATAGGCTCAATAGGAGAGTTTTCCATGGATAACTCACCTACAGGCAATCGTTTATATACGCCTTGTGATGATATGTTAATCACACTATCCACATGTGCTAACTTAAATCCGTTAATCAGTTTTTGAGTAAAATCAATGGCAGAAGCAAGATCGTGCGCCTGATTGCTTCTCGCAAATGCACAATTGATGACACTTGATATGTGTGGTAAGTTTCCTACAAATATATCATCGTTAAGAATGACTTCTACGCCCTCCAATGGTTGATATGTTGATTTTTCCTCTGGAAGTATAGATACGATTATGTGGCAATCTTGTTCAAGCAAATGCTTTACTACGTGACTTCCCAAAAGTCCTGATGCTCCTGTGACTAAAA
>JAZLBE010000058.1:0-44736 GCA_045613525.1 Paludibacteraceae bacterium | reverse complement strand
CAGTTAATTCTGCTTTTGTCTCCTCTGCGAAGAGTACTTCGTAAGAAGGATTGTGTACGATCTCGGTTGTACCTACGATGCCGTACTGGGTCAAATCTAATTGTTTCATTGTTTAATTAAAAAGGTTATTTTGTTGTTTTTATTTTCGGTTATTGGGTATCGAGCATTGGATAGCCCGTAAAAAATGCCCTACTTTTTCGGGTACAAAATTACTATTATTTTTTGAAATAGCAAAATTTTTAGCAAAAATACGACGATTTTGTCTAGTTGATTTTGCAAAAAAACGAAATACATGCTATAAAACATATTTTTATATCAAATTATTTGGAGGGTATGTGAAAAAGCAGTACCTTTGCACCGTGTTTTTCATGGTATTAGATTTAAGGTTAAGTAAAGATTGGGTTGTCGGGATGACAATCCTTCTTTTTTTTATGTATATTACCTAGTCTTTAATCTCTCACCTTTTATCTTTCTTCTCTAAAAATTTGCGTATGTGTAATTTTTTGCTTACCTTCGAGGACACCCTACCCTCGAAGCTATACTAAAAAATGTAGCCTATGACAATAAAAACGAGTTTTTCTTGTGCATATACATTTTTTTTTGTACCTTTGCACGCAAATGGAAAATCGTTACGAAAGAGAGGATCTTCAAAATGCCCTGCGTGTCTTGCGTGAGGGTGGAGTGATACTATATCCAACTGACACTATATGGGGTATTGGTTGTGACGCAACCAATGCAGATGCTGTTACGCGCGTGTACGCGATTAAAAAACGTGTGGACAGTAAGGCTATGTTGGTGTTGCTGGATGGTGCAGGTAAGTTGCAAGGGTATATGGACAAGGTGCCAGATACGGCGTGGATGTTGCTAGAAGCTAGTGAGGGACAGCGACCTATGACAATCATCTATCCTAAGGCAAAGAACCTAGCTGCCAACTTATTGGGAGAAGATGGTAGTGTAGGTATACGTATTACTGAGGAGTTGTTCTCAAAAGCATTGTGCGAACAATTGCGTCGTCCGATAGTATCCTCTTCGGCTAATATTAGTGGTGAGCCAGCAGCTGCCACTTTTCAACAGATTAGTCCTGAGCTTATAGAGGCGGTAGATTATGTGTGTCAGTATCGTCGTGAGGACACAAGAAAGTCTGCACCTTCTTCCATTATTAAGATAGATGAACAAGAACGAATAACCATCATTAGGGAGTAAGCATGTATTGGAATAGGTGGAACAAACGTAAAAAACTGCAACTCATATACTTGCTTGTAGATGTGGTTTCCTCCATATTGGTGTGGGGAGCCTTTTTGATCTTCCGATGGTTGGTGTATGAGAATCGTATCTTTTCGGTAGATACGGTATTGATACCGATGTTTAGTTTTGTTCTGCCATTGTTGTTGTTTCCAACAGGATGTTTGGTGGTATACTACTTGTCGGGTTACTATTTGCGTCCGTTGCGCAAGCGATATGCCAGGGAGTTTCGTCGGACATTATTCTCATCGCTTATCATTGCGATGGGGGCATTCTTCTTGATAATTATTAACGATGCTGTGGCGGATTATCAACGCTACTTCATGTCATTGATTGTGTTGTTCTTGTTGCAACTAGTGGGTGCCTATCTGCCTCGATGCTTGGTCATCTATCTAGCACAACGTGCAGACGGCGATAAACCTCGTATCTACACAATACACTCGTTGGATGAGGTAGCGGAGTTTGAGCAGGAGCATGCTATCAAACCATATGATGAGGTTATCCTAGACCTGAATGACCATGGTAAGGAGCAATCTATCTACTCTATAATCAATCGATTGTATCCATGTAATGTAGAGATTTCCGTAGTGCCTAGTCTGTATGATATGCTGACGGGTGCAGCTATGATTGAAGATGTGGGAGATCAGCCTTTGGTACGCATTACCGAGCATAAGATGAGTGATACACAGTTGTGCATCAAGCGTGCTTTTGATGTGGTGGCATCGGTGTGTATGCTGGTATTGCTTGCGCCTGCGTATGCATTGATAGCTCTGGTAGTATATTGCTCGTCAAAGGGACCTGCGATCTATAAACAAGAGCGTATAGGACTACATGGTTTGCCATTCCAGATCCTAAAATTCAGAACGATGTGTACTTCGGCGGAGACCAATACACCTCAACTGTCGATGGACAATGATCCTCGTGTCACAGTTGTAGGTAGATGGCTGCGTAAGTATCGTCTAGATGAGTTGCCACAATTCTGGAATGTGCTCAAGGGAGAGATGTCTATTGTAGGTCCACGTCCAGAGCGCCGCTATTTTATCGATCAAATCGAGCAGGTAGCGCCATACTATTGTATGATATACAAGATTCGTCCAGGTTTGACAAGTTGGGGACCTATCAAAGTGGGATATACTGACACGTTGGATAAGATGGTGAGACGCTTGAACTACGACGTAGTATACGTAGAGAATATGTCGTTGCAACTGGATCTGAACATCTTATTTCACACTATAGGTGTATTGTTGAATGGCAAGGGAAAGTAGTATTTAGTTATGAACTAAGAGTTATGAGTTATGAGTTACGATGAAGCAATAAAACGAATTGAGCAGTTGGTGGCAGCGTTGGAGCAGACGAAAGCTATCAGCATGGATGCCTATTTGGCTAAGGCCAAAGAGGCAAAGGAGTTGATAGATTTCTGCCAAAAGGAGTTGACCGGTTGGGAGAAGAAGATAGGGGAGATTGTAACTCCTGGGGAGTGACAATCTCGGACGGCGTTCCGCCTATGGGACGCCCGGAGGGCTATTGGACGCCGAAAGCGGCTATTGGCTATAGGCTATAGGCGAGAAGATTACTCCTCGGAGAAGTGTACGAGGACGTGTCGATAAGAGTTGAATATCTTGGATTTAGATACGAATCCAAGGTATTTTTTGTTGTCATCCACGACAGGAAGGTTCCATGCACCAGTGTCCTCAAAGACCTCCATAACCTTGCCCATAGGCATGGTATTGGTGAGGATAGCTTGTGGAGAGTTCATAAGCTCTTTGACCGTAAAGCGGTTGTATAGGCGAGGTTGGAACATGATGTTGCGTACCTCGTCTAACTGTAGGATACCTAGTAGTTGGCCTTCTGTGTCAACTACTGGGAAGATATTGCGTCGGCTCTGTGCAATGACTTTGACAAGTTCGCCAAGGGTCATCTCTGGATTGAGTGTCTTGAGGTCAGTCTCGAGTACATTATCCATCTTGAGCAGGGTGAGTACGGAGCGGTCCTTGTTGTGTGTGAGAAGTTCTCCCTTTTGTGCCAGACGCATAGCGTATAGGCTATGAGGTTCAAAGATCTTGATGGTTAAGAAGGACACTACAGCGACTGCCATGAGAGGCATGAAGAGATGGTATCCGCCCGTGAGTTCGGCAATGAGGAAGATACCCGTTAGTGGTGCGTGCATGACGCCAGCCATGAGCCCAGACATACCTGCGAGGGCAAAATTGGCTTCGGGAACTCCGATTCCTAGCATGTTCATGAGTCGTGCGCAAACAAAACCAGTGATGGCTCCCATGAAGAGAGAAGGTGCGAAGATACCACCTACACCTCCACCGCCATTGGTGGCTACGGCCGCAAAGATCTTGAAGAGCAGAATAGCTAGGAAATAGCCTACTAGAACCCAAGAACTAGTGCCGAGTGTTTCGAAAGGACTATTGTTGATGGCGGAAATGGAGTCGCCATTGATGAGCTGTTTGATGATATCGTATCCTTCGCCATAGAGTGGGGGGAAGAGGAATAGCAATATACCTAGGGTCACACCACCAACAACGAACTTGGCCCAAGTGTTTTGTATCTTGCGCTTGAAGAGTTGCTCTAGGCTGTTCATGCCTCGTGTGAAATAGAGTGACACAAGACCGCATGCGATACCCAGAATAATATACCATGGCAGACGCTCTACGAAGAAAGGTTCGCTATGAGAGAGTGGGAACATGGCTTCTTGTCCGTTGACCATGAATGAGATAGCAGTCGCTGTGACGGATGATATGAGCAGTGGTGCCATGCGCGTCATGGTCAGATCCATCATGAGTACCTCAAGTGTGAAGACCAGACCTGCGATAGGTGCTTGGAAGATGCCTCCGACTGCGCCAGCTGCGCCACAACCGATCATGAGCATCATGGTTTTTTGGTCGAGACGAAAGAGTTTGGCTAGGTTACTACCGATAGCAGCACCCGTCATGACGATAGGTGCCTCGGCTCCGACTGAACCGCCAAAACCAATGGTGATAGCCGATCCTACGACGGATGTCCAAGTGTTATGGAGTTTGATGATGGATTTGCGTTGAGAGATAGCGTATAGGATCTTGGTTATACCGTGCGAGATGTCATCTTTCACGATATACTTGACGAATAATCCTGCGAGTGTGATACCTATCATAGGTGTGATGAGGTACCACCAGTGGTGTTGCTCTATGAGTTGGTGCTCTACAAGATGCTGTATACCATGGATAAGCATCTTAAGCAATTGTGCAGCACACGATGCCAATGCTCCCACAAAGAAACTCAGGATGAGTACCAGGTTCTTCTGTGGGATATGCTGTTCGCGCCAGGCGATGAATCGGTCGTATGTGGAGTGTGAGTTGTTCAAGGTTGTGTAATGTGGTTCAATGTGGTTTAATATTGAACTATGCTGAACGCGAAGCACTGAACCATGTAGAACTAATTATTCGTCTTGTGTATCCCAACCTATGCCGCGATATTTGTCGAGGTCCCACTCCTCTTCCACCTCGTTGAGGTAGATAGTGTGTGGTTCGTCGTCTTCCTCCTCAGGTTCCTCGTCATGTTCAATGACTTTGACTTCGATAGGAGCGTGTGAGATTTCGATGACTTGGTTCTGCTCTTTGTTGAGTTCTTCCCAGAGCATATCTTTGAGTTCTGTAATACCCATGCCGCTAGCTGAGGAGAAACAGATGACAGAGATGCCTAAGTCCTCTGAGAGTTGCTTGGTTATTTGTTCGAGATCGATATCTGGGTCTGCAATGTCACATTTGGAAATAGCCAAGATGCGTGCTTTGGTGAGGAGTTGAGGGTTGTACTTCTCCAATTCGGATAATAGGATCTCGTATTCCGCCTTGATGTCCTCTGTAATAACCGGTACCATGAATAGCAATACGGCATTTCGTTCGATATGGCGTAAGAAACGTAGTCCGAGTCCTCGTCCCTCAGCTGCACCTTCGATGATACCAGGTATGTCTGCCATGCAGAATGACTGATTGTCACGATAGGATACGATACCTAGTTGGGGTGTGAGGGTAGTAAATGGATAGTCAGCTATCTCTGGTTTGGCTGCACTGACAACTGAGAGTAGGGTTGACTTGCCGGCATTAGGGAATCCTACGAGTCCGACGTCTGCTAGGACTTTGAGTTGTAGGATGACATTAGCCTCCATGCATGGTTCGCCAGGTTGTGCGTAGCGTGGAGCTTGATTGGTGGCAGTACGGAAGTGCCAGTTGCCTAGTCCTCCTTTGCCACCGCGGAAGAGGATGATTTCCTCTTGGTGCTCCTTGATCTCGCACATGAATTCGCCAGTATCTCCGTTGTAGACTACGGTACCGCAAGGGACTTCGATGATTCGATCTTCGCCGTCCTTACCAAAAGAGCGTGATGGTCCACCCTTGCTGCCATCGGTAGCAAAGATGTGTTTTTGGTACTTGAGGTGTAGTAGTGTCCAGAGGTTGCGATTGCCACGAAGTATAATATGTCCACCTCGTCCACCATCACCACCATCAGGTCCACCCTTAGGCACATATTTAGCGCGGTGGAAGTGCATGCTGCCAGGACCGCCCTTACCAGAGCGGCAGTAGATTTTTACGTAGTCGATAAACGAGGATGAAGCCATATTTTGTATCGGTTATTGGATATCTGGTATCGGTTATTGGATATCGGATATTATTTTTGAATCAATTTAAGTATATTGTCAATTTGGCAGAAAGTGTCCTCCATAGAGTTGTTGCCATTGATTGCGAAATAGTTATGGCGGTGGAGGTAGTATGTGCATACAGGTTTGGTTTCTGCTTGGTAAACTTGGAGACGTTTTTTGATAGTCTCATAGTTGTCATCAGCGCGACCGCTAGTTTTGCCACGGTTGAGGAGTCGTTTGATGACTTCGTCTTCCTCTACGAACATGTCTAGGAGCACAGCCTTCATGTGGCGACGATCGAGTAGGAGTTCAAGTGCCTCAGCTTGAGCTACTGTACGTGGGAAACCATCAAAGATAACGCCTTTGCAATCCTCAGGAAGGTTGTCCAAATAGCGCTCGATGAGGTGGATCATCTTGTGATCAGGAACGAGGTTACCACCAGCGATGAGTTCGCCAATCTCTTTGCCAAGTTCGCTTCCGGATTTGATTTCAGCACGGAGAGCATCACCAGTAGAGAGGTGTTGCAAACCGTATTTCTCTACGATAAGATCAGATTGTGTACCTTTGCCGCTACCAGGAGCGCCACAGAGTATAATGTTAAGCATAATATAGTATTGTTCAGTGTTGTTTAGTGTTATTCAATATAGTTCATAGGTATTCAGTAGTTTGACACAAAACGAGTTGCCCCAAAGAGCAACTCGTTGTATTCGTGTTGTACGAATTAGAGAGCCAAACCTTTACCTGCTTTGAACTTAGCTACTTTCTTAGCAGCGATTTCAATCTTAGCACCAGTAGATGGGTTAACACCTTGGCGAGCAGCTTTCTCTACTACAGAGAAAGTACCAAAACCTACCAATTGTACGCTCTCACCCTTTTGGAGTGCGCCAGCGATTGCGTTAACGGTTGCTTCCAAAGCTTTTTGAGCTTGTGCTTTAGGCAATTGTGCCTCAGCTGCAATAGCAGCTACGAGATCTGCTTTATTCATACGAATAGACATTTTTATAGTTAAACTTAAATGTTTCTGTCGGCTAACCGAAGATTTGCTGCAAAGATACTACAATTTTCCAAAACTACAAACAATTTTAGGAAAAAAAAGTGTTTTTTCTGCCAAATTCTTGGTTTTTGGCAGGTGTAGCATGGTTTTTGTTTTGTGTTATCGTGTATTTTCAGTACTTTTGCATTTGAAATTGATAAAAAAAGAGAAAAAATTATGTTTAGAAATTTACCGCAAGTCACTAAGAATATCTTAATCATCAATGCGATAGTATTCTTTGCTGACTATGTACTAGCCCGCTATGGTATAGACTTGACACATTTGTGTGGTTTGCATTTTGTAGCAGCTAGGGATTTTCATGTATGGCAGCCATTGACATACATGTTTTTGCATGCTGACTTTGGTCATATGTTCTTCAATATGTTTGCTGTATTGATGTTTGGTCCAGCCATAGAGGAGCGTTGGGGTAGTCGTCGATTCTTGATCTACTATTTGATAACGGGACTAGGAGCAGCAATGGTGCAAGAAGGTGTGTGGGCCTTGCGTCTACAACCCATGTTGGAGCATGCAGATTTGCAGAGTATCTCTATGTTGACCAATAATATCATTACGATAGGTGCTAGTGGTGCAGTGTTTGGCATCTTGCTTGCTTTCGGATGGTTCTTTCCTGATGTGCGTATGTTCATCATGTTTATACCTATACCAATACGTGCACGCACGTTAGTGATCATCTATGCGTTGATTGAGTTGTTTACGGGTATAGCTCCTACTGCGGGTGATAATGTAGCGCATTTTGCCCATCTAGGGGGTATGATCTTTGGATGGTTGTTGATCTTGTGGTGGCGTATGCGTGGATGTGATGGTTTTGATGCACCATCCTGGGGAATAGGTCGTTGGTTGAAAGATAAGTGGAACTCTCTTATAGGAAAGCGCCACCCACGTATCAAACGCGACGAGGACTCAAAGGACTATAGCGACTATCACTATCATGGGTCGATATAGGATGGTTCTTTGAGGATGTTGGGTAGGGGCTATGGGCTATTGGCTATGGGCTATTGGCTATTGGCTATTGGCTATTGGCTATTGGTGATGTGCCTTGCTATGCAATAATAAATGTAAAAAAAGACTACTCCAGGGATGGGGTAGTCTTTTTTTATAGATGGTGTGTAGAGTCTAATGTGAGAAGTCAGGGATGGTGAGAAGGATTACCATCCGAAGGTTCCGATGACTGGGTAGTGGTCGGAGTAATTCTTTCGTCCGACTTCGCATTGGATGGGGTAGAGGCTGCGCGATAGGAAGATGTAGTCAATACGTGCGTGCAGTCCCTTGCGAGAGTAGGTGCTGCCATAGTTGCCAAAACTGCTTTCTGCGTAGCAGTCGCGCATACCGATATTGAGACGCCAATATACGAGTGATATAGGTAGTGAGTTGAAGTCTCCTACGGTAATGACTGGATATGGCGATTGGCGTATAGCTTTGCATAGAGCGCTAACTTGTTGACGGCGTAAGCGGTTGGCACGAATGAGTTTTTTGCCTAGTGGGCTATCTTGGAAGGAGCTAACGCTGATGCTGTCCAGGTTGAGGTCGTCGCCGTCAAGGTGGAAGCTCTCGAGGTGATTGACTATCAAACGGAGTGTATCTCCGTGAACCACCACATCGCATTGGCTAGAGATGTTGCTCTTAGATTGGTAGCGTACGGTCTGTTTGTTGATGAGAGGATAGCGTGAGAAGACTACATTACCAAATTGTCGTTTGCTGTTATACACCTTGAAGTCATAATAGGTATATGGATATTGGCTCATAGCTTCGCGCAGTTTGGCCAATGTGAGGCGGCGTTCGCTCTTGTACACAAGAACCTCTTGTAGGCAGACGATGTCTGCGTCTTGTAGGTTGATATATTTGAGCATTTCGACTTTTTTGAGTGAGTCCTTGCCGATAGCCATAGCTTGGGTGTTGTATGTCATGACCTTGAGTTGATGTTTGGTTTGACGGTTCTTCTCCCAAGGCATCTGATGTGAAAACAATGACCATAGTAGCCATAGTACGACTATGGCCAAAAGGGATAGTATGATGAGTTTGATCTTACGTAGCATAGGTTATTTAGGTTCAAGAGTGACTAATGGGATGAGCATTTCTTCGAGTGATATACCGCCATGTTGGAAGGTGTTGCGGTAGAACTGTGCATAGTAGTTGAAGTTGTTAGGATATGCGAAGAAATCGTTATTGCTACAGAAGATGTATGTACTGCTGATATTAGGTGTAGGCAGTCCGACCAGCTTAGGGCGTGATATCTCAAAGCAGTTCTTGGCAGAGCAGTTGAGTGATTTGCCCACCTTGTAGCGCAGGTTGGTGTTGGTGTTCTTGTCGCCTAATATCTGTACAGGATTGTTGACGCGTGTAGTGCCATGGTCGGTAGTCAGGATGACCTTGTATCCTAGGGCGGCTATACGCTTGAACATCTCTGCGGTAGGTGAGTGCTTGAACCAGCTGAGTGTTAGGCTGCGGTATGCGGCTTCGTCATTGGCTAGTTCGCGCATCATCTTGCTATCTGTACGCGAGTGGGATAGCATGTCGATGAAGTTGATAATCACCACGTTGAGAGGTGTTTTGATGGACTTGAACTGTTTGGTGATACGTTCGCAAAAATCGCTCTCGTTGATCTTGTAGTATGTATAGTCGTAGCGTTTTCTATAGCGGTCTAGTAGGGTCTGGATTAAGGCTTCCTCGTTGTTGTTCTTGCTCTCCTCTTCGTCCTCGTCAATCCAGAGTGATGGGTATAACTCTTGTATCTGACCTGGCATCAGTCCAGAGAATATGGCATTGCGTGCGTATTGTGTAGCGGTAGGAAGGATGGATGTGTACATCTGTTCTTCCTTGACGTTGAACCATTCGGACAGGAGTGGTTGGATGATCTTCCATTGATCGTATCGGAAGTTGTCGACTACGACTAGGAACACTTTTTCTCCCGCGTCGAGTAGTGGGAAGACGGTGTTCTTCATCAGGTCGTGTGACATGAATGGTCTATTGGCATTTGGTGCGAACCATCCCTCGTAGTTTTTGGCAATGAACTTGGCAAACTTGGCATTGGCTTGTTCGCGTTGCATGCGTAGCATGGTGTGCATGGAGGACTCCACGTCCTCTAGTTCGATCTCCCATTTGGTGAGTGTACGCTCGATAGCCATCCATTCCTCGATGGTATTGGCGGTATCAATCATATAGGTGATATCGGAGAACTCTTGTCGATAGGAGGTGTTGGTATGTTCTTCGAGGATAGCACGTTGATGAATGTGCTTTTTGAGGCACAGTAGAATCTGACTAGGGTTGACAGGTTTGATGAGGTAGTCAGCTATCTTTTGTCCGATAGCTTGTTCCATGATGCTCTCTTCCTCCGACTTGGTGATCATGACCACAGGTAGAGTGGGGTGCAGGTTCTTGATCTCTTGTAGGACTTCTAGTCCAGAGAGGCCAGGCATATTCTCGTCGAGGAAAACAATATCAAAAGTATCTGTCTGACAGATGTCTATGGCGTCTTGTCCGCTATTGACTGCGGTGACATGATATCCTTTGTCTTCCAGATAGATGATGTAGGGTTTGAGTAGATGAATCTCGTCATCCACCCATAGAATTTGAATTGGGTTCATAGTTACTCCATTTGTTTATTAGGTTTTGAATGTCTTCGGGCCATTGGCTATCGAAATTCATCTCCTCGCCCGTTCGAGGGTGACGAAAGCCCAGGGTCTTGGCGTGTAGCACTTGTCTTGGGCATAGCGCGAAACAATTGTGTATGTATTGTTTGTATTTCTGTGTAGGTAATCCCTTGAGTATCTCCATGCCGCCGTACTTCTCGTCAGCGAAGAGTGGGTGTCCGATACTCTTCATGTGCACACGTATCTGGTGTGTGCGTCCAGTCTCCAGTCGGCACTCGACGAGTGTGACATATGGGAAGCGTTGTAGGACGCGCCAGTGGGTGATGGCCTCCTTGGCGTTAGGGTTCTCGTTGATGTCCCAAACGCGGTATATGGTTCGGTCGCGGTTGTCGCGAGCAAGTGCTCCTTCTACGGTGCCTGAATCTTCGGTAAAGGTGCCCCAGACGAGTGCGTTGTAGGTTCGTCGTGTGGTGTGCTCGAAGAACTGCATGCCGAGATTGGTCTTAGCCTCTGGTGTTTTGGCTATTAGGAGTAGTCCGCTAGTGTCCTTGTCGATGCGGTGGACGAGTCCTATATTAGGATTGTTGATGTCTAGTGTACCGCTAAAATAGTGTGCAAGGGCATTGAGTAGTGTGTGCTCGTAGTTGCCATGTCCAGGGTGTACAACCATGCCAGCAGGTTTGTTGATGACGAGTAGGTCATCGTCCTCATAGACTACGTCTAAGGGGATATCCTCAGGTTGTATGGTGTAGTCATGTGGTTCGTGGTCGAGGAGTACCTGTATGACATCTAGGGGTTTGACCTTGTAGTTGCTGCTGACCGGTTTGCCGTTGACCCATATATTGCCCGCATCAGCGGCGTTCTGTATGCGGTTGCGCGAAGTGCCCGCCATATGTTCGGCGAGGTATTTGTCAATGCGTATAGGAGTCTGGCCTTTGTCTATCTGACAACGCCAACGCTCCCATAACTCTTCTGTCTCATTGAATAATTCCTCAGCCATGCTCTACAATATTAGTGGTATATAGGTGGTGTATTAGAAGAACTCCTCTTCTTCTTCGAGTGTGCCGGTGGTAACGGCTTTCTCAAGGTCGGTAGTGAGTTCTAGGTTGATTGATGTACCTCCTACAACAACTGTGCCACTAGCAGGTGATTGTGAGTACACGATGTGCAATCCGAGAGTCTCTTCGGTAGGTTGTTCGTCGTACTGTATTTTGCCCACAGTTAGTGAGTTACCGATGAGCCATGAGCGTGCTTCGGTGAGTGTCTTGCCGATGAGTGAAGGTACTGTGACCTGTTGATTACCAAGTCCTTTGCCTACATATAGATCGATGACAGATCCTTCTGGTACAGGTGTTCCAGCTAGGATAGGCACATTGTCGATGCGCATGTCGATGATGATATTCTTGTACGCAGAAGGTTCGTAGTTGATGGTTCCGACTACCATGCCTAGTGCCTTGATGCGTGATTCGGCTTGTCTGAGACTGATATCGCGTAATTCAGGCATAGTGACAGGGCGGCGCATACAAGCGTTTTGTATAACATAGATGACGCGACCCTCTTTGACCTTGGAGTTGGCACGTGGATTTTGTTCGATAAAAGTGCCGAGGCGGGTCTTTTGGGAGAAGGTAGAGTCGATGACTACCAGTTGGAGGCCGGCAGCAGCTAGGGTGACTTGGGCTTCTTCTGGGAACATGCCGATGATGTTAGGTACGGTGATCTCTATACCATGTTGTGTGTAATGGCGAAGCCAACGAATGGTTCCAAATAGTAGACCTGCGACTATTACTGCCGCTAAAAACAAACTTAGGAGTACCACTCCTATTTTTGTTTTGGGTTGATTGCCTTTTTTAGTCATATTAGCTATGTTTTTGTTAAAAAAATCAGAAATCGTCCGCAAAAGTACAATTTTTTTTGCATATATGCAATATTTAATGTAAATTTGCACCGTTTTTGTGGTGTAATAATTAGGATAGAATAGTTCGGGTGATAGCGTTGTAGGAGAATAGGGGAAGTGGAAATGCGGTAAAGTTGATTTGTTGAAGACAACCTGGACAACAGTTTCGCTCGCCAACATCGCGAGCAATGAAAGGGGGGCATAGATAAACGACAATTATAATCAATTACGACCAACAATTATAATCAATTAATTTTCTATCCAAAAATTATAGTAAATTAGCCCAAGATTACTCCCAATTATATGGAAGATATACATAATATTAACCAATTAAATTTAAGCGTTATGAAAAAGATTTTGTTAATTGCTGTTGTAGCTTTGATGGCTGTGGGATGCTGCAATAAAGCTGCAAAAACAGAGTGTGCACAAGAGTGCTGCCCTAAGACTGAGTGCGTAAAACCATGTTGCGATAAGGCAGAATGCCCAAAGACAGACTCTTGCTGTGTGATAGCAGAATGCCCAAAGGCTGATTCATGCTGTGTGAAGGCAGAATGCCCAAAGGCTGATTCATGCTGTGTGAAAGCAGAATGTCCAAAAGCACAAGAATGCTGCAAGAAGGCAGAGTGTCCTAAGAAAGCAGAGTGCCAAAAGGCACAAGAATGCTGCAAGAAAGCAGAATGCCCAGCTCCTGCTGCTGAGTAAGTAGTTAGGGTAATATACTGATGACAAGGGCGTTACGGCGCCCTTGTTTATGCTGGAATGAATGCAAGTTGTTGTCGTTTTAGGGAAAGCAGCATGGGCAATTTTGACCGAGTCAACTTTCTCGGTTGGCAATGTGGGAAGACAAAAAAGGTATATAACTCCCTAAAAAAATATATAATAAAGGATGAGAGCTCTCTATTTGATTTTAGGCATAATAGCTGTGTTGCTAGGAACGATAGGTGTGTTTGTGCCAGGACTGCCGACTACACCCTTGGTGTTGTTGGCCTCATGGTGCTTCTACCGTAGTTCGCCTAGGATGAGGGAGTGGTTGCATCGTTCGTTCTTGGGTAAGTATATCCGTGAATACACAGAGAAGGGTGGCCTTAGCGCGCGCAGGCGCGTGTACATTATATTATTGATGGCCACTATGGTAGCTATCTCTACTATCTTTTTTATTAAGTCGCTGCCGATACGAATAGTAGTATGGTCTGCTGGTCTAGTGGGCTGTATAGTAGTAGGGTGGGTAGTGCCTAAGGCTCGCATGTAGGTATATGCAGAAATAGTCAGACTGGCTCTGAGGTCTGACGCAGAATGGGTGTAACTGGTAACTAGTTGGTTATCAGTTATTTATTTTATTCTGTTGGGGGGGGGTATTTTTTTCTGCGAACTCTGTTGGAGGGCATCCTACAATGGCAACGAAGTTGCGCCATGCTGTTGTGCGAGAGTTGTATCCTGCTTCAAAGAAGAGGGTTTGTAGGTTGGTAGTAGGATCTTTGCGTAGGCGTTGGCAGATATGTTCGATGCGGCGTCTGTGTAGCATGTCTGTGACGCTCTTGAAGCCTAGTGACTTGGCGGCAGCTTGTATGTAGGTGTGGTTGGTGCCTGCCATCTGTGTGATTTGGTCAACGGTGATCTCTGGGTTTTGCCATATCTGTGGGTCTTCCAAGAGTTGGCATAGTGTTTCGCCAGCCTGTTGGATACTATTCTCAGCTGTAGTGTGAACAGGGTTGGTAGTAGGTGTGTAGTAGGTGCGTACACTCTCGTATGGGATATGTAGGCGCTCGTAGTGCTCTACATAGATAATGAGTACGCCTAGGGTAATGAACAATGCCTCGTGTAGCATGTATGCAGGGAAGAACTGCATGCCACGACTGAAGAAGAAGGTGATGGTCATGAATGCTACGATAAGCAAGCAGGTGCGCATCATAGGTCGTGGGCACTTGTATGCACTATATCCGCGGAAGCAGAGTGAGCAGATCCAGAAGGCGTAAGGGAAAAGCATACCTGTGAGCATGATTCGCACGGGTACGTCTGGATTGTGTAGAACTTCGTTTAATTTGGATACGGTATAGACGCGCGTAATGCTATCGGTTGCAATGAAATAGACGGTTTGTACTGCACAAATGAGCCATGGCGATATGAGCAGTAGTGTACGTTTAAGGGTAAGGAAGTTAGGCCGAAGAACCTCTACTAGGTATAGCATTATACATAGGAAAGTGATGAACCCTAGGAATATGCTTTTAGGGTCAAAGAGGATGAAATCGTCCAGGAATCGTTGTGTGTGTAGTGTATGATATACGTCGCCTATAGCAACTATAGTAGAGAGCGAAAAGAAGGCTAAAGCGTACCATTGCGAACGGTTTTTGGGCTCGTGGTGTTTGATGTAAATAAGTATCGCTGCGGCCAGCGAAAGGAACACATGCGCCCATGTAACGGCGATGTTAACGATGGATGTGATATAGTTGAAATGCATAATTGTGTTGCATTTTGGTTTTACCTTGTTTCAAAAAGCCAAAATTTCGTCGCAAAGATAAGCATAAATTTCCGAACCTCCAAGAAAAAAACGAAAAAAAAGCAGATTTTTGGGCTTTTTTACACGAAAATAGGCAAAAAATAGGCGAAAAAGTGCCAAAAAATGCATGTTTCACACATTTTTGAGAAAATGAAACATAAAATATCGTAACTAAAACTTAAGAATCGTAAATTTTGTGTAATTTTGCACGCTTTTTTGGGCCAACGAAAAAAGTGTCAATTTTTAAGAATAAAAACATAGTTTTTTAGATGTTTGGACACGGAGAAACATATCAAGGTTTGGGTTCTACTTCTGGAATGAGTGGTGCTTCAGGATTTGAAGTAAGCACAAGTTTAGGAAGTGGTTTCCGCAGTTCGGGTAGCTCTGCATACTCGAACAATTCTTCGCGTGTTTCTGACCAAACATACAGAGGATTTGCGTCGGGAGTGATGACGACTCGTTCTGAGCGTGTCATTGGTTCTGTGAGTCGTGAAGGTTCGACGTTTATTACTGTTACCCCTAGAGGTAATGGGTCTTTCTTGAAGTTACATAATCAAATAAAAATGAATTTGAATCCTGAAGATTTGTTGGTTGATGAACCATCATATGTAAGCGAAGGATCAAGTTCTACAGGACGTCCAACAAATGGTGCAACTGGTGAGTTGGATCCTAGTTATGCAAGTCCGATAGGGGATGTTGTGTTGCCAATGTTGTTGATTGTAACTGCATATGTAGTTGTAAGATTTTTCAAGAATTTAAAGTTAAAACATTCGGCAAAGTAAGTCTTTGTTGACTTGATAAGGTTATGTCAATGTATGCTGAATTACATTGTAATCACATAGTAATAACCTACTAATCACATACTAATAACATAAGAATCACTAAAGAATCACTAAAGAATACTAAAGAATCACAAACTAAAGTCTAGTAGTTGGCTGCAGAATGTGTTTGTGAGACATGGGGTTGTTAGGCATTTAATTGTTTTATATATATGAAAAAAGTCGCAAATTGTTTTATGAGTTTGGGTAGTTTTTCACGTGCGCGCGCTATAATATATAGTGTGATGTTTAAGAATAGTTGCAGAGTGCTATTAATCGCTCTGATGATGTTGGGCGGAAGTGGGTCTGTATATGCGCAGATAAAGACTGGTGATACGATTACGATTCGTTATAATGATAGCAATAACTATTTAGCAGTAAATAGTAGCAATACGTTAACGAATGTAAATGGCAATCCTACTATAGAATGTTTGTGGATAGTGACTATTAGTGATGGTAAATATTCTTTTGAAAGTGTATCGCTTAAGAATAAGAATGTTACGAATAGAAATTTACAAGGGCAAAATGGTACAAGTTTGCAATTAGGAGGAACAGGCTCAACTTTTGGATTGGGAACCGATGGAGATGTGACTAATGTCCCAAACCAATTGGCTGGAAGATTTTACTATAATTATCAAACAAATCGTTACCGATACATCCAATATAATAATGGATGGTCAATGACAGATTATAGATTTCGGTCTGGCGGTAGTGACAGATACCCTCAATACACTAACTATGATGCTGACTCTAATCCAGCCAACACTCTTCTTCTTCTTGAAAAATGGACTCGCAAAGAAGATAAAGGAGGTCTCAGAGTGACTGCTGATCCAAAAGCTTATCAATTTACTTCGTTCATTTCTGATGAAACTGTAGAAACAAAAGAAATAAAGTTCTCTATATATCGTGCACCACAAAAGGTGTTTTATCGCAATGAAAATAACATATCACAAACTATTGAAATTTCAACTAAAGAAGATGATACTCCAATCACTAACATTTCGAATATTTCTGCGGCATGGGAATACAGCAAGAATACAATCTCAAGTGCGCATTGTCAAATATATGGAGCAGATGCTGTAACGAATCGCCAGCTGATGGAAATCAAATCTTGCACGTCCAATCCAAGCAATACTGAATGCACAGTAAATATATCAACTATAGGAGCAAGTCCTATGGAGATGAAAACGAATGATGGCAAATGGACGGATCATTCGGACATGCTAGTAGTTACTTTCCGTGATGGAGCTACGGAGGCGGCTTATCGTGCTAATATAAGTGTGTCGCGCTATTCTTTCCATGCAGAAAAGTTGCCTGAGTTTGAAGTGAAAGCTGATCAGGGATCGATCACATTTAATAAGGGTGGCGGAGATGCAACGGTGAAGATAACGTGTACACACCAACATGGTATAAGCATCTGGCACAAAACGTATGATCACGGAGATGAGGAGGTTTCTACCAAGATAAAGGATATTTATTCGGTGGCTCCTACTACAATCACCGATCTATCCGGAATAGCGACATTTGCACCAAAAAGCATTTCTGAAGAAACCAATGTAAATTGGATTACTTTATCCCCATCATCGACGCCAGGAGAAGCGGTTGCTGGCCCGACAGATGGAAGATTGATGCTTACTGCAAATCCCAATGATAAAATTATCGCACGCTCGGCGCGTTTGGTAGGAACCTTTACTTACACTTGTCCAGTCAACAATAAGGTAACGCATACTGCGTTTTTGCAAATACCTATCTCACAAAATGCTAAGGATGCTACAACCAAATTCCATCATCAAAAAGGACATTATAATACGAAGTTTGGTCAAAACCCATTTACGCATGAAGATGAGCAATTGGTGCATACCGTGGAGCGCACGATCTATTATGTAGCTAATCAAAATATCACTCTCAATCTGCAAGAAAAACGTTTCCAAGGTTATAAGCGTTGGTATGATTACGAGACACAAGATGATCCGCGCTACAATGCCGATGCCGCCGATCGGACAACTTGGGCTAACAATGGTGCACCAAGTGGAAAGCTTATTGGTGTTCAAAATGATTATGGAAATACTTATGGCGTCTATGATATTGATCAGAGTGATGCTAATACACCAGTAATTAAGGGATGGGCCAATGGTGCTGCGCACATCATTGCTTGTGATGTAAGTAACTATAAAGACTATACATTTATCCCTAACACTACCAGTCCGGAAGAAATAACCGAACCTACGCTTTCATATCGTCAACTTTTCCATTTGCGTCCAGCTGCGGAAATCGCACAAAAGTTTGCCGATTTAGAAACTGGCGAATATCTTGAAGAATACACCTATATGGCGCCTATAGGTACAGATATCTATCTTTCTACCGAATTCCGCTACAATAGCGCTACGGAATCAGATAACTGTTATTTCTATTATGCAGATCCAAATAATAAAACAGGGTTGACGCGTGTAACATCTGCCTCATGGGAAAATGGAAGTACTACATCTGGTGCTTTTCGAATTGTTAGTTCAGATCAAGTAACACCTGAGGGTAGTGCAGGTACAGTCTATACGCTCACAGCCAATGATGGTAATGTACGTATTGCAAAATTTACCGTGAAATATGTAGATAAAAATACATATGGTCCTACCACTACGGAAATTATTTCTCGTGCTGAGATATTATCTAGATATGTACTATTAGAGGAGGTGAATTTCAATTTTGAACCACTACCAGAAACTACAAGTGCGAATAAACAATTATATCATCCTCTTCCTTGGATTGAAAGTACCTATGGTTATTACTATCCTAATGGTGTTTTAGGTGGCGACGATAAATATCATATACACTCTAACCGATCCGGAAATAATATCCCTTACACTGGTGAATATTTCTTAGTAAATAGTTTGAATTTGGAATGGGCGGATCAAGATAACCGAGGAGGTGCAGCGAATGGATATGTGCTCTATGTGGATGGATCGCAAGAGCCAGGTTTGGTGGCAAGTATCTCTACGAGTGCTACTATCTGCTCTGGACAAACCTTGTATTGCTCAATGTGGCTATGTAACCCGTCTAGAGTGCGTACTAATGGAACATATGCCGACCCTATCTTCCGTTGTAATATTCAAGGACGTAATGCTGGAGATGCCGATTGGACGGATATAGGAGTATATTTTGTAGGTGATTTGCCTTGGGGACCAGATAGCAATACTGGTGGTAGTTGGCATCAGGTGAACTTCCCAGTATTGAGTGAGGTCAATTACGATGAGGCACGCGTGCAGATCTACAACTTTGGTACAGGTGAATCGGGTAACGACTTTATGGTGGATGATATACGTTTGTATGCATCTCCGTTGCCTCTAGCAGCATATCATGCAACTACGGGATGTAAGTCTTATACAGAGGAGGAAACAACCAATACAGTCGTTGTTCTGCGTATTGATTATGACTATCTCAATGAAGACCTTAAGGGTGAAAATAAGCATGTCTATTACGAAGTTTTCAACGAAACAGATAATCGAACTGTTCAGTTGCAAGAGAAAGTTGGAGACGTGTATCAACCTATTTACTACCAAGATGATAAAAGCAATGTCTCGCCAAATTTTGGTTCAATCTTAATTCCTCCAACAAGAGAAGGTTCTGGTGTTCCAGAAAAGAGCGACATTACATCATATATCAACGAGTTAACTCCCCAAAAAGGAGAAAAGAGTAAATCTGGCAAATGCTTTGTAAAAGATAGTGGAGGGAAGTGGTTCTTGTATCTTATACATGTGATCCCCACGGGAAATTCCATTTCTGGCACAGATGCGAATGTGTACTTGGACCGCAACAAATCGTATATACTCCGTATAGCACATCAGCATCAAGACCTACATAAAGCAGCTTGTGTCTTCACCACCCAACTGCATGCCACACAAGATACCTATGTGCAACTGCACAACGATGAAGTGGACTCACTTCGCATAACATCTTGTTTGAATAATTTGTGCGCGAATAACCATCACTTCTTGACGGTGAAGGTTCAAAACACTATTATGCCTATTGTAGGTGGAGAGATGAAGACCATTGAAGCTCAGGTGCATGCCGATTGGTTAACAGGATTTGAATTTGACGACATCTATTGTAGTGAGTCTGCAATAACATCAGCAACCCAAACAGAGGCAGATAATGCTTTTATCGCTAAATATGGTTATGCACGAAATACTATTGAAGATGCTATTGCAGCGATGCGAAATACTAGTCCTGATAATCCAAACTATGAGGTGGATAACGCCAAGAATCTTCAAGTACTTAATGGCCATTTGACGGAAGAACAACGCAGTTTGATTGTTGATTTGTGCAATCGTGGATTACTACTGCTTTATCAAAAAACTAAAATGTTCTACTTGGGTTCTGCTGCCACAGCTCGTTTTTGGGTTTATCCTGTAGCTGAAGATGCTACTGTAACATATGAAGGAGTAGACTATACACTACACGATTGCAACGAGCCAAAGTGGGTTAAACTCACATCTGTTGAGTCAGAATATGGAGTAAATCTCTCTCCAATACTTGGTGCAGATCAAACGCCTCAACAAAGATTGGATGTGCCTTCGATACGCATAATTGAAAGCACACAGAGAGTGGCTATCCCAGTTAAAGAGTTACTTGGCTCAACAATGTTGAGTTCCCAATTGACTGCCAATAAAGATACTGTCAGCTTCCTATTTAACAATCCTACTGAGGGTGTAATAGAATATGTGGATCTGTCAAGAAATAAGGTAGAGATTATAGATGCTCCTGCAAAATTAGAGCCAGGCAAAGATTATCTAATGCGTATGGCATTTTATGACAAGGATGGAAATGTTTATATTAATGGCAACCCTGAAAATTGTCGTGTTGGATATATCTATTTCTATCTATCTATTGTACCTAATGTAGTACAATGGACGGGCGAGGCATCTGCTATATGGGGTGATGATGCCAACTGGAAAGCGAGAAAAACGGATGGCACATTGATGGATGTAGGTTTTGCTCCATTACCTGAAACCAATGTGATTATTCCTACATTGCCAGCAGATAAGCCATATCCGATAGTGACGACCGATGATCATTATCCTATGGATGTGAACCACTTGCCAAATGCATGTAATGATATCTATTTCGCACCAGGTGCAATGATTCATAACCAGCATCTATTGCAATACAACCGTGCTTTTGTAGATATGACCATCACTCCAGCCACATGGAACTCAATGGCTCCACCTCTCAAAGGTATGTACACGGGAGACATGTATGTACCTCATAGCGGCAACTATAGTAGTGGCACGAACTTAGAATTCAAAAATACAACTGACAATAGTCAATATCCATTTGTAGTAAATTCGTTCAAGGGAGCACGCACTAGTTCTACTGCGTATGCGTTCTGGCAATCTATTTACAACAAACGCGTACCTACTTACCACGAGAATGGTAACCAATCTTATCCTGCGATTACAGAGAGTGTGAAGTTTGTAGAAACCAATTCCTTGGGTCATCCTCTGCCTCCAGGTACGGGATATCAGGTACTAGGATATGGCCCTGATAATATTAGTGGCGAAATCATTGTGCGTTTGCCAAAACCAGACACCTATTATAGTTATTACTATTCCAATGGTACTCCATCGGATCAAGGTGTGTCGGTTACTCACTCACCTAAATTGGCTTTTGAACCAGATGCTAATGGTGATATGTATATCACACTGACCAATGCGCTCGCTAGCAATCAGTTTATGTTTGGCAACCCTGCGATGGCTAATATTGATATGACGAAATTCCTCGAAGCAAATCCACAGCTAGCGAAAAAGTACTACACCATGAGTAATAGTTCGTGGACGGCAAACACATGGGTCACTATAGAGCATTCGGGTACAGGCAAGTTGGCACCAATGCGTTCGGTATTATTAGAGCTTGCTTCCGGTACCGCCACATCGATAACAGTAAAACTATCCAAGTCGCACTTTGACGGATATACCGAGCCAACACCTGCAGGTCTTCCTACTCGTAGAAATAGCGCAACCGAAGAATATGATGAATCCATGCTGATGACTATCTATGCTACCAATGATGGAGGACAAGCACGCTGTATAGTGGCTGCCAAAGGTAGTGCAAACGACACCTATGAGAGCCAAGAAGATGCGCTATTCATTTCATCTGGGGTAGAAACAAGTGGAGATGGCGTAACCGCCACTTCGCCAATTAACATGTACACGGTATCTAAGCAAGTGCCTATGATGGTGGATGTGCGTGTGAACATTGACACGGTGCCTGTATCTATGTTGGTACACGATAGTTACCGCACAGAGAAAGTAAAATTTGCCTTCTACCTCTCGCTGAACTGGAACAAAGAGTGCTACTTCTGGGATAGCAAGACCGATGAGAAGTTCCGTATTTTGGACGGATTGTGGCTAGAAATGGATATGCCTGAAAATCACGAGCCAAGATACTTTATCATAGGTCCTGATATGCGTTCTGACAACGATGATAATGTCACCACCTCTATTGACCAAGTACGTCCAACGCAAGTTCAAGTATGGGCTTATGGTCGAGGCCATGGTGAGTTGGTGGTAGCAACCAATGATATCATCAAAGAGGTTACCGTATATGATATCACAGGTCGCATCATAGCAAGACAAGCACTTGATCTATACTACAATACTACCTCGCTAACAGTACCTGCTGGCGTATGCGTAGTGGAAGCAACCATGCGCGATAACACCAAACAGTATACTCAAGCAATAGTTAAGTAATAGCTCCGTTATGAATACGAAAAAAAGCACCCGAGAAGGGTGCTTTTTTATTTGGTAACATGCGGTTACATATTATTCGCCGAGGCGCTCGAGCTCTACTGTAAAGTGACGCATGAGTGGAGCCTCCTTGGTGATAGCCAAACCACGAGTGATAGTCTCGCGGCGGTCGTATACATTCTTCAAGGCAGCAGCAATAACCTTCATATGATTGTCTGTATACACACGGCGTGGGATGCAGAGACGTACTAAGTCCAAGCCAGAGAAGCGGTTCTCGCGTGTCTCTGGATCGCGGTCAGCCAAGATATATCCAATCTCGCAAGCGCGGATACCTGCTTCAAGATACAACTCGCAAGTCAACGTTTGAGCAGGGAACTCCTCGATAGGTACATGGGTCAAGACTTTGTCAGCATCTACGAAGATAGCGTGGCCACCAGCAGGACGTTGATAAGGGATACCATACTCGTCGAGCAATGAAGCCAAGTACTCAACTTGGTGGATACGTGTTTGGAGCATGTCAAACTGAGTGTTCTCCTCCAAACCAACAGCCAAAGCTGCCATGTCGCGACCGTTCATACCACCATAGGTGATGAAGCCCTCGTAAGGGATACAATAGCGTTTGCAACCCTCGTACCAGTCTTCGCGATTGGTAGCAATGAAACCACCCATGTTGACGATACCATCTTTCTTAGCAGACATGGTCATAGAGTCTGCATATGAGAACATCTCAGCAGCGATCTCTTGGATAGACTTGTCAGCATAACCCTCCTCGCGGGTCTTGATGAAGTATGCGTTTTCAGCAAAACGAGCAGAGTCCATGTTGACTGGCACACCATAGCGGTGGCAGAGCTCGCATGTCTCACGAATATTCTTCATAGATACAGGTTGACCACCTACGGTGTTGTTGGTTACGGTCAATACCATGAATGGCACGTTGCCTGGGTTGTCTTTGAGCAATTGCTCAAGGTAAACGAGGTCAACATTACCCTTGAATGGGATCTCGAGTTGGGTATCCTTAGCCTCCTTGATGGTTACGTCGATAGCGTGTGCACGACGTGCCTCGATATGACCCTTGGTGGTATCGAAGTGAGCATTACCAGGGATGACTTGGCCTTCCTTAACGAGGTGAGAGAAGAGAACGTTCTCTGCTGCACGACCTTGGTGAGTAGGGATGACATACTTGAAACCTGTGATGCGAGTAATAGTATCTTTGAGCTCGAAGAAAGACTTACTACCAGAGTAGCTCTCGTCGCCTAGCATGAGCGCTGCCCATTGGCGGTCAGACATGGCGCCTGTACCTGAGTCGGTAAGTAGGTCAATGTATACCTGCTCGCTGCGGAGCATAAAGATGTTGTTTTTAGCTTCTTTGAGCCATTGTTCGCGTTCTGCGCGTGTGGATTTCTTGATGGGTTCTACCATCTTGATCTTCCATGATTCTGCAAAAGGTAATTCCATGGTTGTTTGTTTTATAGGTTAATATCAATTAAAAATCAGTTATTGTTGTTCCGTGTCGGTTAGTCGGTTGCTCCACCAGAGCCATAGGAGGAAGAGCATGCCGTAGAAGAGGTACTTGAATACATAGTCGTGTAGCATATGAAACCAATCAGGATGATGCTCCAAGGCCATAGCTATCAAAGTGATACGTAGTATATTAAATAGGTACGCGCACGCGAGGCCCAGAGGGATAAACCATAATTTGTGCTTCCATGACCCGCGAGCAACTAACATAATGACAATCCATATGAATGACTGCTTGATACCCGTACATCCCCAGATGATTGTGGTGCCAGTGCCTGTGTCGAAACGGATAGTACTAGGCTCAAAAAAGCTGACAGCATCGTTGGTGAGGTGTATGAACCAAAAGACTACATGTGCAATATGTTGGGCCATGAAGTCAAAAGGACGAGATACATCTATGCCAAACCATGTGACTTGACCGCCAAACTCGTCACCTGTGACAGTCAGTTTCCAGAAAAAATTAGCCGCAAACATAGCCACGACAAATAGCAATATGTCCACGTATGGACTTATTGCGGAGCGGATATTGTTTATCGGATATCGGTTATCGGACATTGGTTATTGGATATTAGGTTGGCTACGATGTTTCTTTAAACCGATGAGCATTTTTGCCACATCACTAATGATTTTATATGTTGTGTTATATTCCTCTTTGGTGATATATTGTAAATCACATGCAATTTCTAGTTGGCAATCGGCTTCCATGAGAGAACCATATGCAATATCTAAGAAATGACATTGTTCTTTTAGAGGAGTTCTAGAAAGCCCTTCTGCAAGATTGGATGGTACAGATATTATAGCACGCCTTATCTGAGAACATAAAGCAAATTTTTCCTCTATTGGAAATTTATTCAAAAGTTCATAAACCTTTTTAACTAGCTCTTTAGAACGAGTGTATACGTCTAATTGTTTGTATGAGTTATCCATGGTTGTTGTTCTTTTATTCTCGATTCTCCGATCCCCGATTCCCGATATCCGAATACTAAATCTTTGTTTTGGCGTATGGTGCGGCGTCGATAGGGCAGAAGTCGCCTTTGAGGAACCGATAGTATCCCGCTTGTGCTACCATAGCGGCATTATCCGTAGTAAAAGCAAACGGTGGGATATGTACTTTCCAACGATGGCGGCGACCTAAATCTAAAAGTGCCTCGCGTAAGCCACTATTGGCACTCACTCCACCAGCAACGGCAATCTCTTTGACTTGAAGATCCTTAGCGGCTTTTTTGAGTTTGTTGATAAGGATATCAATTACCGTCTTCTGCAATGATGCACATAGGTCCGCCTTATTCTCCTCAATGAAATTAGGATTATCCTTCAAGTTATCTCGCAAGAAATAGAGGAACGATGTTTTGAGACCAGAGAAGGAGTAGTTGTAACCTGGGATATTAGGTTTGGCAAATGCAAAAGCATCTGCACGACCCTCTTTGGCTAGGCGGTCAATCCATGGACCTCCAGGATAAGGGAGTCCCATGATCTTAGCACACTTGTCAAATGCCTCGCCTGCTGCATCGTCAATAGTCTGACCAATTATCTCCATGGTATAGTGATCCTTGACCAAGACGATCTGACTATTTCCACCACTAACCAACAGGCAAAGGAAAGGGAAAGTAGGGACTTCGGTTGCTGAAGTGTCGTTCTGCGTTTGGATAAAATGCGCAAGGATATGCGCTTGTAGGTGGTTGACCTCTACAAGGGGAATATTATGTGCTAGGGCAAGTCCCTTGGCAAAACTGGTACCTACCAATAGACTACCTAAAAGACCTGGACCTCGTGTAAATGCGATAGCTGAAAGCTGTTCAGAGGTGACTCCTGCACGTTTGAGCGCAGCGTCAACAACCGGAACTATATTAAGTTGGTGAGCACGACTAGCTAGTTCTGGAACAACACCGCCAAACTCCTCGTGTACAGCTTGTGATGCTGTCACATTACTCATGAGCACACCATCGCTAATGACAGCTGCGGAGGTGTCATCACAACTAGATTCGATTGCTAAAATAATTGTCTTTTCCATTTCGAGTGCAAAGGTAAGAAAAAAAATGTAAACGCGCAAATTTTTGTTTGAGATTTTTGACAATGTCTATCCAACATACCTACAGCACAACATATGCCTAAGATATGCTGAGAGTAGTGATAAGAATCGTGCGAAAGTTTAAAAGTCAAAACTCGACTGGATGCGATTGATTATCGCCCCAAATGTGTCTGGTTTCCTAAAAAATAGGTTGTGAGCAAAAGTTTCGGGTATTTTCTTGCAAATGTGCAATTTTTATTGTACCTTTGCAAACGAAATACGCTATAGGGCAAAATAGATAACGATCATAATCGGATTAGTATGAGTCAGTACGTAACAATTTATTGCAAAAATACGAAGGAATATGTCCAAGTGGCATGCGGTACCTCCTTGCGCGAACTCTATGACAAATTGGGTTTGTCCTTGCCTTATCCAGTCTTGGCAGCTCGTGTCAACTATAAGGTTCAGAGTCTGAACTTTGTGCTGTACAAACCCAAAGATATTGAGTTTATCGACGGAACGAGTGAGAGCGGAAGACGCTGCTATATCCGTTCGTTGAGTATGGTGGCTGCTTGTGCCGTTAGCGAACTGTATCCTGGTTGCGATTTGCGTATTGAACACCCTATTAGCAATGGTTTCTACTGTACATTGCGTGATGCCCATGGTGAGGTGTTGCCTCTAAACCAAGAGATGGTGGCGCAACTCAAAGCTCAGATGGATACTATCGTACGAGAGGACCGTCCGATGTTGACCGAAGAGCGTCAGACCAAAGAGGTAATCCGACTCTTTGGCGGCCGCGGAACGGGCGAGACAACGCTATTTGAGACCTTGGGTAACCCATACTGTCGCTATTATAGAATGGGAGATTATATCGACTATTATACGGGTGCACTTGTACCATCAACAGGATGTCTCCAAGTGTATGACCTGGTGAGCTACCGCGATAATATGTTGTTGCGCATACCAAGTCGTGAGAATCCAGAAGAGTTGGCACCTATGTGCGTGGAGGATAAGCGATTTGATATATTCAAGGAGTATGTGGGTTGGAACAAGTTGCTGCATATCAGTAATGTAGGCGAGTTTAATGGTGCATGCAGAAACCAGAAGAGTTTTGAGATGATCAAACTATCAGAGGCTCTACATGAGAAGAAAGTGGCGCAAATAGCCGATCAGATAGCACATAGAGAGGGTGGTATACCTAAGTTTGTACTTATCTCTGGTCCTAGCTCATCGGGTAAGACAACCTTCTCCAAGCGTTTGACGATTCAGTTGATGGTCAACGGCATCCGTCCTGTGGTGATATCTATGGACAACTATTTTGTCAATCGCGAGGATACTCCTCGTGATGAGAATGGTGTGTGGGACTTCGAGCATTTTGAGACCCTAGACCTGCCATTGTTCCGTCAGCATGTACAAGCGCTGTTGGATGGCGAGACAGTGTCGCTACCATTCTACAACTTTGAGACTGGAATGCGCGAGTATCGTGGTGACACATTGCGCTTGGAGGAAGATACCGTTGTGATCTTAGAGGGTCTACATGCGCTTAATCCAGCCTTGATACCAGATATCCCTCGTTCTGCGACATTCAAGATCTATGTAAGTTCTTTGACCACAGTCAATCTGGATAACCACAACTGGATACCAACGGTAGATGTGAGACTGCTCCGTCGCATCGTGCGTGACTATCGTTATCGAGGATATAGTGCTCGCGAGACCATAGCACGTCTCGATAGTGTAGAACGTGGCGCCAACAGATGGATTGCACCATTCCAAGAGGAGGCTGATGTGATGTTTAACTCGGCATTGCTCTTTGAGTTGGCAGTACTCAAACGTCATGCTGAACCGCTGCTGGATGAGGTGCCTAAGTATTGTGATGAGTATACTACAGCGCATCGTCTGAAAAAGTATTTGAGCTATTTTGAGTCTATTCCTGAGAATGAAATACCTCCTACATCGTTCTTGCGTGAGTTTGTTGGTGGTAGTTCGTTCAGATATTAATAATGAGTAAAGCGATGAAAAAGTTAATTAGTATTTGTATCGCATTGTTGCCTTTTGTAGATACAATGGCCAATGATAATCTGTTTGCTGATTCTACGCTAGTAGATAGTGTGGCGGTAGATACTTTGCCAGCATTCATTTTGGATGATATGACAAATGCGGTAGTATATCAAGACGTTGCAATAACAAACTTGATTAAGGATCGCTCGGCAGGTCATCAACGTGGTCAATATCAGAAGAGTGGTTTCCGCGTACAGGTCTATTCGTCTAACGATTCTAGAGTAGCTAAGAACGAGGCATTGGACCTATACGATAGACTGGTTAATAAGGTGGATGTATCGGTATATGTGACATCTGATCCTCCATTCTGGAAAGTTCGTTTGGGTGATTTCGAGACCCGCGAAGAAGCATTGAACTATAAACAACTAATCAATCAGCAGTTCCCTGAACTGCAAGTGAGTACCTATGTTGTGCCTGACACAGTGACGGTGAGCGACTAAGGGATAAACATAAATAACATCGAATATGTCAACAGGATTTGTTCCAGCAGAAGATACTACACAGGCTATAGCCACCCATATAGAAGCCATATTGCGTCTACTCAATGAGGACGCTGAGCGCGAAGGACTGATCAAAACTCCAACTCGTGTGGGGGCAGCCATGCAGTTTTTGACCCAAGGTTATAGCCAAAACCCAGAGGAGATATTGCGCTCTGCATTATTTGAGGAGGACTATCGTCAGATGGTGGTGGTCAAGGATATACCATTCTATTCGCTCTGTGAGCATCATATGTTGCCATTCTTCGGCAAAGCGCATATTGCATATATTCCTAATGGCAAGATCACAGGTTTGAGCAAGATACCTCGCGTGGTGGATGCATTTGCGCGTAGACTACAAGTGCAAGAGCGTATGACTCGCGAGATCAAGGACTGTATCGACAAGACGCTTAATCCACTAGGCGTGATGGTGGTTATCGAAGCAGAGCATCTATGTATGCAGATGCGCGGAGTAGAGAAACCACATAGTTTGACTATGACTAGTGATTTTACAGGTGCCTTTACTCGTCCAGAAACTCGTGAGGAGTTTATGAATTTGATTCGTCGTTGATGGGACTGGTGCTGCACTGAGCTACACATAGTATGTAGAACGGAAGCGCAACCGCCAGATAGGTGATATCAAATGTAGAATCAAAGAGCTGATTCCAGAGATCCTCTTTCCACATTTTTTCAATGAAAGCTATACTAACTAAGCAGGTGAGTAGACCGCCTGTGATGGGTAGTCGTGTCTGTTGGTCACCTCTCATATAAATGGTGATGAGTATAGCAATCGTGGCAAATAGTATGAGTGCTCCGACACTACCTTGGCGCGTCTGAAGGACAAATGGGTTATACTCGAAGAACAGTAATGTGCTACCATCCCAGAGCACAAAAGGTAGGAGCGTGATAGCAAAAGTCAGTATCGTGCAGCAGACAAAAGTTGCTTGTTTTTTCCATCCCATATGCAGAAACTCATACCCATACATTGCAGCTAGAGGAATGATGGCTATTAGTCGTGTGGAGAGCACTAAGCCCGATAGTATGGCTATCGGTAGTGTGTAATGAGCAAGTGCTATGCGCTTGTAGCTCAACCACTCTGTAATGCAAGCAATAAGCAGGATGTTGGTTATCAAGTCGCTTCGAACAGCCATCTCGTACCAGCATGCTGGAGAGAGGGTGAGCATGATAGTAGCAGCAATGGCAGTATGAGCACCTCGGGTTCGGTAGATGGTGTAGATGAATAGCCCAATCACGACGAAGATGGATAGACCCACATTGCCCATTGCATAGAATGGGAGATGTAGAACCTGCCATACAGGTAACGGCGAACCATATCCTCCTAGGTGTGTCTGTTGTCCGTATGGATATATGCCAGCTAGCATCCCTTCAAGGAAATTGTGGATAGCTGACCATCTGTCAACGAGTAGTTCTAAAGGGTTGATAGCATATTGTATAACAAGACCAAAACCCAGGTAGCAGCATGAGATAGCAACAAGCCAATATAGAGGACGACTAAGGCGCTGTATGACTTTAGGCAAGAAGATGAGTATGGCACTCGTACAGACACAATAGACAATACTAGCCACCATATGCCAGTCCGTTATACGGGCAGCATACTTGTCAACAAACAATACATTGATAATGATGTATAGTACTAGGGATATATATTGAATGCTTTTGGTCATGCTTAGTTGATAATCAGCACTTTGGTAGTACCATGTTGTTGACCATCTAGGGTATTGCAGATGGCGGTATATACGCCCGATGCTACTCGTTCGCCTCGTGCATTGGTAGCGTCCCATGTGGCGCTACCACCTTGTGTCTCGATGATCTTGATGAGGTTGCCACTAGGATCTATTATGCGCAATTGGGTGTTCTCCATCAGACCTTTGAAGGTGATGTATCCCTGGTAATGAGGTCTTACGGGGTTAGGGTAGGCATACAGCTGGGTAAAATCGGCTTCTGGGACTGTAGCATCGCTCATGTATGACACGAGTCCTATACCCGTACCAAAGAAGACTTCACCCGTAGACTCTTGTATGGCGATGGATACTACCTCGTTGCTAGGAAGGATGGAGTTCTCGATGGTAAAATGTGCGACGGTCTCTACTGTAAAATTCAAATAATCGTCTGGGTGACCGACTGGCGCCAGTAGGTATACACCCGAGTTAGCTGTAGCTACCCATAGGCGATTAGCATGGTCTACTTTGATGTCATTGACCTGTTCATTGTCTAGCAGATAGTCTCCTAGATTTGTGCCATCGTTGCGACGAAGGACAACGCGTAAACACTTGTTAGAATTAGTGAAGTCTACACTAGGTGGAATGACAAAAATGCCGTTGCCTGTACCCACCCAGATGGCATTGTACTGATCTTGTGCCATGGTGTATATCGTGTTAGGCGCAATACGATTGTTGTTCTGGTCTATCCATTCGGTTCGATAGGTGGTATGATCATCCCTAGGGTCGGTAGGAGTTCCGTTGTCTTGTAGCAAGATGATACCTGTGTTATAGCGTAGATTAGGAATCCATTTCCACTGCGCATTACGTCGGTCAATGAGGATGTCGCCTGTGGTGTGCATTTCGACTGTTTTGCCCTGGTATGTGGCATTGAATGAGTGCCACTGGCCAGCAGGAGTGATGACATGTATGTTCTTGGTGTCGCCACCACCCATGTTGAGTATCCAGAGGTTGCCTTGGTCATCGTAGGTAGCACCATCCGTACGGGTGTACTGAAGAGGGTTATTGGGGGCTGCAGACGTAAGATTGCTATTTTCAGGTAGGTAGATCTTGGTAATAGAGTCGTTGTATAACTCATATAGACCAGTACCATAACTAGTGACAAAGATATGATTAGGGTCAAGAGGGTCTTGAGCAACATTCATGAAATCTAGCACTTTGTTCCATCCGTTTTGCTTCCACAATCTATTATACCTTATGTTTGTCCACTGGTTATCTTCATATATCATGATTTCTCCTTGACGTTTGAATCCGTCAGACCATCGTCCTCCTGGTACCATATAGAGTTTGTCGCCAAAGAAGCGCAATTTGTATGCTAAGTTGCTAGATGGACCATCTGGATAGAATACTTCTTCCTCTTGTGTGTTAATATTATACTTAATAAGTCCATCTTCGTCGCTACCTAACCAATAATAGTCATCTGTTCGTAGTATCGAGTGATATCTTCTACCTTCAAACATCCATGTGATAGGTCCTTCTTTCAACATTTTGCCTAAACCTGTTAGTTTTTCTGGAACAACAAACAACTCATCTTGAGTCTTGCAGAATGCTTCAATAGTACGCGTGTTATAGGTGTTCCATGTGCTATCTTGCCAAATGTTGATTTGTTTGTCAAAAAGTAAGTATACTCGACCTCTAAAAGATCGCATACCATCTATCGTATTGTACGGTGGAAGAGCAATTGTATTCCAGTTGTGATAGTCTGCAAGATTTTCACCTAGAGTAGCATAGTAGAGTGCATTATTTGTAGTAGCGTATATCTTTTCGTTTGCAGTACAAATATATTGCACATTGACTTCGGAACTCTCTGGTCCAATGTAGTATGTATCCTCTATCTCCATCTTTCTCATGTTGATGACCATAATGCCAAAACTCATAGCAAGATAAGCTTTCTCTTGATACATACAGATGTCGTTCACCTTCTTGGAACCATTCATCTGCTTTAGATAGAGATCAGATATGTTGTATATCTTTTCTTGGTGAGTCATTATATCAATCTGTCCATTTTCGTATGTCATCAACATACGATTGAGTTGAGGATTGCATGCTATATGATTAATATTAGATGCACTAAGTCCATCAGACTTATTGTAGTGTTGTATTAGTCCTGTACTCTTGTTGACAGAGAATAGATTATTTGCAGATAATCCATATATCTTATTTCCTAGGCTGAGAATTTGATCAACATAGGTAAAGGCATTGTGTCCACTCCATTGATACATGCTACCATAGGTGGCAACATCATTTTGGATGTTTGCACTGAATGCCAATATGCTCGATAGGAGGAATATGCTAAGCAGGATGTATTTTCTCATATAGATATATTAATTGAGTTGACTGAGTAGTTCGGCCATGGCTTGCATGGCGCGTGCTCTGTGGCTGATGGAGTTTTTGGTAGAGGCAGGTAGTGACGCAAAAGTCTGGTGATATCCTTGTGGTATAAAGATAGGATCGTATCCAAATCCGCCCTCTCCCTCTTCTTGTAGTGAGATGCTACCACGCACAATACCCTCTACCTGTAATTGTTTACCACATATGATAAGCGTGATGACTGTACGAAATTGTGCTTCGCGATGGCATTCTCCAGCCAATTCGTGTAGTGCTTTGAGGCGGTTAGCAGAGTCGTTGGCCTCCTCTCCAGCCCAGCGTGCGGTACGTACACCTGGGGCTCCGTTGAGGGCCGCAATCTCCAATCCTGTGTCGTCAGCAAACACACCTGTAACTTCCTCGGTTTTGCCTTGGAGACAAAGCCACTGCCAAACAGTCTGTGCTTTGATAGCTGAGTTCTCCTCTAAGGTCTGGCCTGTCTCATCAATTTCTTGGACGAATCCCACCTCTTGTAGGCTGATGACGGAGATGTTGTGAGGAAGAATTTGACGAACCTCGTCTAACTTATGTTTGTTGTTGGATGCGAATACAAATTTCATATTATGCATATTATAAAAAGTTCGCAAAGTTACTTATTTTTGTGGAAATATCAAAATATTTTGCTTTGGATTTGGTTTATTCGAGCATTTTTTTATAAATTTGCAGCCGATATCCAAAGGATATCAAAAATTTATTATTAATTTTTTTTATCTAAAGCAATGAAAAAGAGAAATTTGTTTTTGGCTATAGCGTTGTTTTTTGCTATGGCTGTGAGCGCGCAAACTCCTATTTTGGGCGAGTGGATTACTGTGGATGATGCGTCTGGTGAGCAAAAATCTGTTGTGAATATCTACAAGGGTAGCAACGGTATGTATTATGGTAAGATTGTTGAGTTGTTTGGTAATGCAGATGCTGTATGTACTGCATGTACAGGCAACGATCACAACAAACCAGTAGTAGGTCTTATCATTATTAGAGATATGCAGCTCAAGGATGGCGAGTTGCGTGGAGGCAAAGTGTTGGATCCTGATAATGGCAAGTTCTACTATGCCAAGGTGTACATCAAGGATGGTAAACTGGTACTCCGCGGTTCGTTGGATAAAGCTGGACTGCTCGGAAGAAGTCAAACTTGGATTCGCAAGTAAACAAAAAACGCAGCTCGATGATGGGCTGCGTTTTTTATATGTTGCTTAGTGGTTTGATACCAACTTGACGACCTCTTGTGCAATGATGTTGGCAGAGTCGGGTAGTGCCAAGGTCAGAATGTTTTGCTCAAGACTTTGTAGTTTCTGTTCGTCCTGGATGAGTTGTAATGCTGTGCGAACCATCTCTGTTTTGGCATCAACATCCTTGACCAGCACCGCAGCATCTTTGCGTACGAGTGCCATGGCATTGTGTGTCTGATGGTCCTCTGCCACATTAGGCGATGGAACCAGTACAGATGCTTTGCCAAGTAAGCACAACTCTGATATAGAGGATGCACCAGCACGTGAGATGACCAAATCGGCAAGAGCGTAGGCGTCTGGCATTTGGCTGATAAAATCGGTGCAGATGATGAGATTCTCCGACGAAGTATTGGTCATGGCAGAGGCTAAAGCCGCTTGGCACTCCTTGTAGTAGAGTTTGCCTGTTTGCCAGATGACTTGTATATTGCTCTCGATGAGTTCAGGCAAGTGAGCCATGATGCTATCATTGACCGTACGAGCGCCTAGGCTACCTCCGATGATGAGTAGTGTCTTGCGTTCTGTGTTGAATTGTACGCCAAAAGTCTCATTGAAATATTGGATGGCGCCTTCGCGTGTGCCTTCCTTGAGGTTCTGACGAACTGGATTGCCAGTGAGAATCAGTTTGTCTGCTGGGAAGAAACGCTCCATACCTTCATAAGCTACACATATCTTAGCCGCATCGTTTTTGAGCATTTTGTTGGTGACACCTGCAAAACCGTTTTGCTCTTGTAGCAGGATAGGTACACCCATCTTGGCTGCTACCTTCATGGCAGCTCCACTAGCATAACCACCTACACCTACTCCCACATCAGGACGAAAGTCTTTGATGATTTGGCGTACTTGCCACATGGAGCGGATAAAGTCGATGCCAACACGAATGTTGCGCCATATATGTCGACGATCAATGCCACGAACAGGTAGACCAACGATAGGGTAACCAGCTTGTGGTACGCGCTCCATTTCCATTCGGCCAAGGGCACCTACGAAGAGAATCTCGCATGTTGGATCAAGCGCTCGTAGCGCATTTGCAATACTGACGGCGGGAAAGATGTGACCTCCGGTTCCGCCTCCGGAAATGAGAACTTTCATATACAGAGAATTAATCTAAATCAATAGTTGGGATATCGTTATGGCTATTGTTGACACTAATCTGCTGGCGTGTACGCAACTCTATCTGCTCTCTTGATACGCACATGATGATTCCAAAATACAGACTAGTCACTAGTGCACTAGTACCACCACGACTGATCATAGGTAGCGGTTGGCCTGTGACAGGACCTATACCTACGGACACCATCATACTGACTAGAGCTTGACAAGTGAGCATGAGGGCTAGTCCCATGACTATCAGCATAGCAGAGTAGTCCGCATACTTGCTACTAATCAGGCACGAGCGGAAGAGTATAGCCAGATATACAAACATGAGGAAGAGGGCACCTATGATACCTGATTCTTCCACGATGATGGCGAAGATGTAATCCGCAAAAGCTTGTGGAAGGAAGTTGCGTTCGGTGCTGTTGCCCGGTAGAACGCCAAATGGAGATGCGCCTCCATGGGCAATAGCTACTTTGGCAATCGTGCGTTGGTAATCCTCTTCGAGCGAGTATTTCTGGTCCGCTGGTGACTTCCATTCAGCTATCATGCTATCAATACGATTGACCCATGTTACTACACGACCGAGCAACTCAGACTTGATTTCACGCTCAGGGATAACGTAGGTGTATTTGACAAAGAAGTAGCCGCTTACGAGCATCGTGAGAGCAATCAAAAAGACTGTTCCCCAATACTTGATATGTACACGCGCCAAGAAGAAGAGGATGAACACGATGCCTCCTAGAAGGAGTGTGGTAGAAAGGTTGTTGAAGAGGATCAAGAGGCAGACTACTCCTGTGACTCCTAACACGATGTAGAAATACTTCTTTTGGTCTTCTTGTGTCTTGATACGGCTGAGTAGGTCGCCAACTACAATGAGCAATGTCAGTTTAGCTAGCTCAGAGGGTTGAAACACGATGCCACCTATATTGAGCCATCGAGTAGCTCCGTTGATGCGCACACCCATACCAGTATAGGTGAGAAGTAGCAAACCGATGGAGATAATAAGTCCGACATAACCACCGATACGAATGTAGCGACTAGGAATAAATTGTATTCCAAAAGCCAAGATGACACCTGCAACGATAAAAAACATCTGATCCAGGATAGGACTGAGGGTACTACTGTCTTCAAATGCTAGGGTGCTGCTGGCGGAAAACAATGCTAGGATAGCAACAATAATCAACATGCCGAAAAGTAGCCAATATACGCGATCCACGTAGCTACATTGCAGTTTGATTCTTTGGATAAGTTCGTTTAGTTTCATAGAAAATATAGTTATAGGTTTCTTACTGCTTTCATGAATTGGTCGCCACGATCTTCGTAGTTCTTGAACAGATCAAAACTAGCGCAACATGGAGATAGCAACACGGTGTCTCCTGGACGCGCTATTTGGTATGCATGATCTACCGCTTGTTGCAGGCTGTCTACGGACACATATGGCAACTGAGTCTGTGCAAAGTGTTGGATGAGCTTGCTGTTATCTTTGCCCATGAAGATGAGGGCGCAGCATTTCTCTTGTACAAGTGCATCGATCTCGCTATAATCATTACCCTTGTCTGTTCCGCCGAGAATAAGCACAGTTGGGCCGGTCATACTCTCCAAGGCATACCAACAGGAATTGACGTTGGTCGCTTTGGAGTCATTGATATAGCGCACACCGCGGATGGTGGCTACATATTGTAGGCGATGGTTGACACCAGCAAATTGTTGCAGACTCTCTCTGATGACAGCATTGTCGATGTTCAGAATTTGTGCTGCCAAACCAGCGGCCATTGAGTTGTACTGGTTATGTTTGCCTTGTAAGCTCAATTCGCTAGTAGGTATCTCAAGTGGTTTGATGTGTGGAGTTGCCGCTACGACCAGTTTACTGCCATCGGTGTAGGCAACATTCTGCTCTTGACTACCAAATGGATACAGTGTCGCTTGTGGATGGATACGTGCTATCTCACGATCGATGACAGGATCCTCGCTCCAATAGATGAATGCATCTTGAGTGGTTTGGTTGCGCGTGATGCGGAACTTGGCATCCACATAATTCTGGAACTGGTGATCATAGCGATCCAAGTGGTCTGGAGTGATGTTGAGCAAGATGGCGATATCAGCCTTGAAGTCATAGCAGTTATCAAGTTGGAAGGATGAGAGCTCGATTACATAATATGCATGATCTTCTTGTGCCACTTGCAATGCTAGTGAGTTGCCGATATTGCCTGCTAAGCCAACATCTAGCCCAGCGCGGCGCAGCATGTCAAAGAGCAAAGAGGTGGTTGTGGTCTTGCCATTAGAGCCCGTGATGCAAATCATCTTGGCCTGTGTATAACGTGCCGCAAACTCGATCTCAGAGATGATAGGTGTACCTTGTTTCGCTAGTTGTTGTAGCAATGGCGCTGTCAGAGGTATACCTGGTGATTTAACTACCTCGTCTGCATTCAAGATCAACTCGGCAGTATGTTGGCCTTCCTCCCATGCTATCTGATGTTGGTCGAGTAGTGCTTGGTACATAGGGGCAATACTACCCATATCGCTTACAAACACATCCATACCTTTGCTTTTGGCCAAGATGGCTGCGCCTGTACCCGATTCGCCAGCACCGAGAATAACAAGTCTTTTCATAGGTTTTTATCGTATTTTGAGGGTTAGGATAGTCATTGCGGCTAAGATGAGTGTTATGATGCAGAAGCGTAGCACGATCTTAGTCTCATGTTGTAGCGGACCTCTGCCCTTGAAGATCACCTTGCAGGTAGGATCGTTGCGGAGAACTTGGTCCATAGAGGTACGGTAGTGATCGTGCAATGGAGCACGTTTCCAAACACGCATACGCATGCCTTTCTTCTTGGCAAACTTATATACTTGTGTTTGTAGGATGACACTGACACTCTCCATGAGGAAGACGCCGCAGATAACTGGCAGAAGCAACTCTTTGTGAATGATGACAGCGCTTACGCCTATGATACCGCCGATGGTCAAACTACCTGTATCACCCATGAAGACTTGTGCTGGGAAACCGTTCCACCATAGGAAACCTACAAGAGCACCAATGAACGATGCAAGGAAAATGGTCAGCTCTTCGCTACCAGGGATGTACATCACATCAAAATAGTCGGAGAAGACGACGTTACCACTAATGTATGCCAGTATCAGTAGCGCGACTCCCATGATGGCTGAGTTACCTGCACACATACCGTCCATACCATCGTTTAGGTTGGCACCATTACTTACAGCTGCCACGACCAAGATGGTCAAAATAACAAAGAAGATCCATCCTGCTTTATACTTGTTGCTTTCGCCTAGGAAGGAGAACATATCTGCATAATTGAAGTTGTGCTCCTTGAAGAATGGGATAGTAGTTCGTGTGGACTTAACCTCTGGGGACTTCTCAAAAACGGTGACGTTGTTTTCAATATGGCTAGTGACACGCTCGTTCATGACAGCCTCTGGACTATAACGGAGTGTCAAACCTACGATCAGACCTAGTGTGATCTGTCCTGCAATCTTGATCCAACCATTCAGTCCATCTTTGTTCTTGCGGAAAGTCTTGATATAGTCATCGGCAAAACCGATACAACCCAGGATAATGGTTGTCACGAGCATAAGGATGAGGTATATATTGCTCAGTTTACCTATTAACAGACATGGTGCTAGTATAGCAGCAATGATGACTACTCCTCCCATGGTAGGAACTCCCTTTTTGGCCACATTGAATGGGTCAATGCTCTCATCTCGCTGTGTCTCGGAGATGTTCTTGCGTTGTAGGAGTTTGATAAACCATCGTCCCATCCAGATGCTGATGCACATGGCTAGTACGCCTGCAATAACTGCGCGGAATGAGATGTAATTCATCAGGCGTGCGCCTGGAAAATCGTTGAGATAAGTAAATAAATGGTATATCATGATCTTGTCTGTTTATAGGGTTCGATGATTATACGGTAGCACATGCTCTAACCACTTCGTGGTCATCGAAGTAGTGTTTGACTCCTTTGATGATTTGGTAGTCCTCGTGGCCTTTGCCAGCTACAAGTACCACGTCACCTTCGCGAGCCAGGGTACATGCCGTCTTGATGGCGGATGCACGGTCTTCTATCATGAGTACACGATGTAGTTCTTCTGTGGTTAGTCCAGCAGCCATATCTTGGAGGATAGCCATAGGTTCCTCGTCGCGAGGGTTGTCGGATGTAAGGATCAATTGGGTGCTATGGTCAAATGCGATGCGCGCCATGATAGGGCGTTTACCTTTGTCGCGATTGCCGCCACATCCCACTACGGTGATTACTTGGGCTGGTGTGTTGCGTTTGCGAGCATTGCTATCCACGATCTCATTGATGGTCTTTAGCACATTTTCCACAGCATCTGGTGTGTGTGCGTAGTCGATGACACCTGTCCAACCTTTCTCGGAACGGATGGTCTCAAAGCGTCCGTTCACAGGTTGTAGGCCACTCAAGATGCGTAATACTTCCATCGCATCAACGCCTAAGGCTACGCCGCATCCGTAGATGAGGAGCAAGTTGCTCACATTGAAACGTCCAACGAGTGGTACAAACACCTCTGTGTTGACCGCACCTATGGTGCTCTGCATGCGTAGTAACATTCCCTCGAAGCCTTCTTCTAGGATCTTACCACGAAAATCGGCCATGCTGCGTGTAGAGTAGGTGTAAACTTTGGCGCGTGTGTTTTGCGTCATTACAAGTCCATTCTTGTCGTCAATATTGGTGATGGCAAAGGCATTTTTGCTCAGTTGGTCAAATAGACGTTTTTTGGTGTCTCGATAGTGATCAAATGTCTTGTGATAGTCCATATGGTCACGTGTCAGATTAGTGAATAGGGCTCCTGCAAACTCGAGTCCAGCTATGCGTTGTTGTGCGATAGAGTGGCTACTGACTTCCATAAAAGCATAGGAGCAGCCTGCTGCCACCATCTTGGCTAGTAGTGCGTTGAGTGAAAGTGCGTCAGGGGTGGTGTGGGTAGAAGGAACAGCCTCGTCATCTACATAATTGATGACGGTTGATAGCAAACCTACTTTCTCGCCAAGTGCCTTGAACAATCGATAGAGAAGTGTGGCCGTTGTGGTTTTGCCATTGGTGCCAGTCACTCCGATCAGTTTGAGGGATGATGAAGGATTGCCGTACCAGTGGTGAGCCATTTTACCCAATGCCTCATCGCTACTCTTAACGAGGATATAGACTACTTGTTCGCTCTGAGCAGGCATATACTCAGGATTATCCAAAACAACAGCGCTAGCTCCTTGGTCTACGCATTGTGCGATAAAACAGTGTCCATCTACTGTGGTACCTGTTTGTGCAACAAAGACATGCCCCGCCTCTATACGACGAGAGTCTGACTGAATGCCAGTTACTTCGATGTCCGTATTGCCTAATACCTGTAATACCTCAAATCCTGTGAGTAATTCGTGTAGTTTCATATATCTTCGTTTTAAACTCAATCAACTATTTGCTGCGAGGAACCATGATGAGTTCCTGATCCTTGATGGTATATTCGCTAGAATAGATCATGGTTTGCTCTGCGATCTTTCTAACGACTGTTCCGCAGTCTAATCCTGAATCATATGCACCTTTGTTTCTAGGACCGTGAATAACGCACATGCAAGTGTATTGTGGATCTTCGACAGGGAAATAACCCACAAAAGACATTCGGTGCTTGTTGTTATAGTAGCGTCCGTTCTCCATGACCTGAGCGGTACCAGTCTTGCCAGCTATCTTGACCAAATCACTTTGTGCTTTGCGTTGTCTCCATTTGTTGACAGCGGCTGTACCCAAGTTGTTGTCCCATACCACATCGTACAGACAAGCACGGATGTCATCGAGCGTCTGTTTGCCACAGATGTTGCTACAAACGGTTCGAGTTTCGAATGATTCCACCACTTTCTTACCATCTTTGACCTCTGTGACAAGTATAGGTGAAATCATCTTACCATTGTTGGCAATAGCATTGTAGAATGTAACCATCTGCAGTGGGCTAAGCTCCACTGAGTAGCCATATGACATACGCGAGATAGTCACCGTGTCATTAGGCACATTGATGCGTGCCTGGTGTGCGCCAGGAATGACATAGTCAATGCTGTCGCATAGACCCATACGTTTGAGTTTTTGGATAAACTTCTTGGCACTACCATCATAGCTGTCTGTAATGATGCGTGCCAAAGCGATGTTACTACTAACAGCCAGCGACTGGCGTACGGTGTAGACTGTGTCTGCTGGGTGAGCATCTTTGTGCAGAGCGCCATGGTATCTCCAACCATTTTCCCATACGCGCAAGGTGTCGTCGATGCTGACTTTGCCGTCGTCCATAGCAGCCATCAAGGCTACGGTCTTGAAGGTTGAACCTGGTTCCATACGCATAACGGCATGGTTGGCCATCTCGTAGTACTGACCGTCGTTACCACGATCGAGATTGCTCATGGCTTTGATCTCGCCTGTATGCACATCCATCAGTATGACGCATCCCCAATCGGCTTGGGTATGTTCTAGACGTTGGCGTAAATGGCTCTCGCAGATGTCCATGAGATTGGCGTCGAGTGTGGTGTGTACGTCGCAACCGTGTTTAGCTTTGCGTATAGGTATGTACTCCCAATGGTTGGCTAGGCGTTGGCGGATAGACATTCCATCCTCGCCTTGTAGATACTCGTCAAAGCGCTTCTCAATACCTGCATTACCCTTGCCACTCTCAGCATAGATACCACCTAAGGTGCGACTGCTCAAACTCTTGAATGGCTTAACACGAATATTTAGGTCTACGGCATAAAAACCACTCTTGTACACTCCTCGGCTAATGAGAGGTAGTTCTCGGATCTCTTTGAGCTGGGTATAAGATATTCGTTTAGGTGTAAGGCGGATGTCTCGTCCTTTCTTGCTAGGGTTGGTGTATGCGCGAACGATCTTAGCGCGATACTCAGCTGGACTTTGGTCGCCGACAATGCGACTCAATCCCTCAGAAATAGAGTCTAGGTACTCGTAGAAGAGTTTGCCGTTGTTCAGATGGAGAGCATCTACACGTGTATCCATGTGGATACTATATTGTGGTACGCTACTTGCTAGCAAACGACCCTCGCAGTCAAAGATGTTACCGCGAACCGCTTTAATAGGTTTGTACACCGAGTCGCGATGAGCAACCTTGGCTTCCAACTCTTCGCGATGAATAGTTTGGAGACTAATGATTCGGACGAAAACTATAACAAAGAGCATCAAGATGATGCCAAATACTACTGCAAAACGCAGAATAGTATGTTTAACGTTCTCGCTCATTTTACTCGTATGGCTGGGGTGTTACTAGCTTTGATCTTGCTCTCCTTTTCCGCGAGCATGCGGCAGATAGAAGACTGGCGTGTCTTCTCCATGAATTCGGCATTGATACTTAGTTGGACAAACTTAGCATCCTGTAGTTCTTTTTGGAGCTCGTTTAACTGGCGTTGCTGTTGTTGGGATTGGAATCCGCAGTGGATATATACAAAAATGAGTGCGCTGATCAGCACAATCACCTTGTATTGGCGTTGCAACCAGGATTTGGTCAGGATGTCGCCACTTAATACATCTTTTACTGAAAACTTAGACATAGTTGTTTTGTTTATGGTTTATGATTATCGTTTTTCTGCTACACGCAGTTTCGCGCTTCGAGCTCGTGGATTATGTTCTACTTCTTCTGCACTAGCGGTCAATCCTTTCTCCAACACCTTGAATGGGGTGAGGATATTACCGTAGAAATCTTTTTCTATCGTGCCTTCTAGGTTGCCTGAACGCAGGAAGTTCTTGACTATTCTGTCCTCCAATGAGTGGTAGGTCAATATCGCGATTCGTCCTCCTGGTTTGAGTAGATCTCTTGCGGCAATCAGCATCTCGCGTAATGCGCCCATCTCATCGTTGACCTCGATGCGGAGTGCTTGAAAGACCTTGGCCATATCTTTCTTGGCTGCGGCAGGCACATCGATCTCGTTGGTCTCTGCGTTAATGAGGTTGTAACTTGGTCCTTTGCCCAATACGAGTCGTACTAGGTCCTCGGTGCGAGCTAGTGGGTTCTGCTCGCGGGTTTGAACGATACGTCTAGCTAGTGGACGGGCATTCTTTAGCTCACCATATATAAATAGTATGCGCGCAAGATCCTCCTCGCTATAACTATTGAGTATCTCAGCAGCTGTCTTGCCGCCCGTTTGGTTCATACGCATGTCCAGTGGCGCGGAGAAACGGAAACTAAATCCTCGCTCAGGGCAATCAAAATGGTGGAAGGATACACCTAGATCGGCTAGCAAACCGTCTATCGCTTGGACACCGTAGTAGTCCATGAAGTTTCTCAGATAGCGGAAGTTGCTATGTACGAACTGCCAAGTTCCTGAATTACTGAACTCCTGGACTCCTGATGTTTTTGCATTTTCTAATGCATCTAGATCTTGGTCGAATGAATACAATTTACCACTTCCACCTGCAAGAGCTTCTAGTATAGCTCGCGTGTGTCCGCCTCCACCGCAGGTGACATCCACATACAATCCTTCGGGTTGAATGTTCAACCCTTGGATTGTTTCTCTCAGCATTGCGGGAATGTGATAAATCTCATTCATAGTTGGTTAGGTTTAATTATAGTTTAGGCTGGGATTTCATGCGATTTCTAATGCGCTCTGCCAAATCTTTGGCTGGCATTTGCTTCTCTCTAAATACAGCAGGATTCCAAATCGCAAAGCGATCTAACATACCTACGAATAGTATATCTTGTTGAGCTTCAATTGTTTCTAGGTTCTTCTTTTGGAGTAGTACGCGTCCTTGGCTATCCATGTCCAGCATCTCGGCCTCAGACATAAACTGCATCAATATCATTTGATCTTCTGGATCCCACTCGTCCAACGCATTGCGCAGCTCGCTCACTTTGGCATGCCATACATGCTCAGGGTAGAAGATAACACACTCATTATCTGTATCGCGTCGCATGACAATATGCGCCGAACCCATCTCAGCGAGTATCTTGCGGTAACTCGCTGGAATAAACACGCGACCTTTGCTGTCCAAACGTGCTTCGATATTTCCAATAAATGTGTTCATGTTCATATGTTTACCATTTAAACTGATTTCCACCGATCTTAACCGATGTTTTTCAAATTCCGCTGCAAAGGTACAAAAAATATTTGATATTCCCCACATTTCCCCACAAAAAATTTTTCAGTATTTTTATAAGCATGTTTTCAAAAGAGTTATCAACATGCTAAGTGTTAGAAAATCAGCAAAATACGAATGTTATAAGTTTTGTGGGGAAAAGTGGTGTAAATTTTGCTGTTTTTGCTGTTTTTGTCTCAAGTTTGCTTGATAGAGTTTATTTGATGACTCAATGATAGTCGTTTGGTATTGCTTTGGCTATTGACTAACCACCTACTTGCCCTTAGCTTTGATAGGGACTTCATAGGGACTTCATAGGGACTTCATAGGGACTTCATAGGAACTTCGCCGAAAGGATACCGAAGGAAGAGCTGTACTGCCCCCCATTTTTTGGACACATTAAGTGTTTAATTATGAGAGAAAAAGTGTCATTAGAATTAAAAGCAGAGGCATTACGATTGCTTAAAACAGGATTATCTGTTAGTTTGGTAAGTAAGCAACTCAAGATACCTTCTGGCGTATTACAAACCTGGAGTCAGATTTATGCCAAAGAAGGAGTTAAGGGTCTAGCAGCTTATCCAAAAAATATCTGTAGTGGAGATATAAAAGCCAAAATTCTTTGGAGTTATCGCGAAAAAAGAGTACCTTTGCACACTCTTAGTGCCGAATACAGTGTTCCATACTCCTCTGTATGTCGTTGTGTATCCACTTATAGG
>JAZLBE010000057.1:0-11086 GCA_045613525.1 Paludibacteraceae bacterium | reverse complement strand
CATATATACCGTCGCATCTTGCACTAACGTATAGCGCACTTGCAAATCCGTTTGTACGGGGTTAGGCAGATAGGATAAGTCCGTTAATAGTACTGGGGCAGTATCTTCCAGCGTTTCATCTACTACGGGCGCCAGTTCTTTAGGTGTAGAATCGGTAGTGTCCTCCACTTGGTAGTAGAACGATGTTTGGAATGCCAACTGCATGCTGTCTTCTACCATCTCGTAGGCGGTTATACTCTCGAAAACGGGGATATAGGACTCCGCAGCAAACCATTGGTATTTATCCACCAACATGGCGGTACTATCCAAACCACTTTCCACATATTGGCGTTGGCTATGCACACGCAGCACTTGCTCGTAGGTCTTATCGGGCAGGATGAGTTTGCCTTGTGCATCCACCTCAATGGTGTTCGTACCTGATAGGGTCATTGGTATGCGATGACCATATTCGCCTTTGGCAGCAAAGGTGGTAGTGAGGGTATCGCCATAGCGCAATGGTAGGCGCAATACCGCTTCGGACTGGGTGTATTGCACGAAGGTGGTTGGGTTCTCGTACCCCGTGCGCCAAATGGTGTCTGCGGTGAGAGTGTAATAGTAGCGTGTACGATGCTCGGTAGCGCACCATTGATGCATATAGTTGCTATCGGGTATGGAATATGCTACGGTGTACTCCTCGTTGATTGGACTCAGCATACCAAAATCCCAAGTCAGTTCTTTGCCACTGGCACCTTGGTCTTTGTATGCTACTTGCTGTTTGATATAGGTGTTATTGTCTTCTGCGTATAGTGTTGATACGCAGATGGAAAATATTATTAAAAGTTTTGATTTCATAATGCAGATTCTTTTTGTGACACCAATATGATACCTGATACTATTCCTATAAGGATATTATAGCCAAGGCCAGAAAGGGGCATCTGTTTTTAGTTGCCCCGCCATAATATCATGCAGTTGGGAGTTTGTAGGAGATTTTTTATTTATAACACAAAATTTTGCAATCTCAGTAATAACATCCTGCAATTCTTTATCTGGTATATACGATTTACCATCAATAGTTAGTGTATTCTTAAGGTCTTCATACCATATAGGACCTACATTTAGCGTATAATAACAATATGCATTCTTGATGTAAACCACTTGAATCATTGCAGTCGGTTTATTACTTGCATCAAAACACTCTCCCTCTTCTGTACATCTTTCCACAGATTCAATTTTTTCATCCAAAAAGGATAGAAAGAAAGAATCATTTATCTCACCGACAGGATTAGACTCGTCAAATATCTTCTGACTCTCAAATGAATAATAGTCAATAGCATACATTATCGGCCCCTCATTATAAAAGATTGCTTTTTGTGCATACAATGATATACCTATCAAACAGCAAAATGTTGTGATTATAACAAAACGTTTCATACATTTATTTCATTTAGAGTTATTCTTCTATTTTTTTGTTGGAAATTGGGCTTTCAACAGATACATATTTTCCTTTATGATTGGTTCTTGTTACTTCATCAGATTTAATTTCACCTAATAATCGTGCAGTTCGTTGTTCGTTCCCTGTAATAACAAGTTCTTCTTTGCTGCCATATGCCCAAGAGGTCCCGTTTTTAGTCGTTTCCGCATAAGCATTCCAAGCATCTATATTTCCATTATCTAATTTTTTCTTTGCATTGTCAAAATGAGTAGCATGCGTCATTTTATGGTTGAGTACAGTTGCAGGAGACATAATAATTCCATTATCTGTTTCTACGCCTTTATTAGGATTCCAATAAATTGTAGGAATGTCACGATTTCTTCCATCGAATTGACTTTTTTCGGTGTTCATATTGATAGTATATACTATGCTGGAATTTTTTAATTGCTCATATTGTCCTCCACAATTATGTTGATCTAAGTACCGAACAACTTGCCAGAATTGCTCTTTTTGGCTATCCGTAGTTCCAATAGCGAATTTTATTTCCTTTCCATCCAAATCTACATTTCCCACAGGATTATTCCCACACCACGCATAAGGCGATGTTGCATAATACTTCTCCGCCAACGGATCCATAGTCGTGGTTCGACAGATTGCGGGATAGTACCAACGTGCTTTGCTGTCATACTCATCCAAGCCGTGCATCTCCACAAACTCCTTGCTGTTGTATTTCCAGGGCTGCTCTGCAGGTACCATTGCTTCTGCCCATGGTAAACCAGATGGATAGTACTGCGTGCGCTGGATACACTCTACAGTATCTTTGTTTTTAATCTTATATGTCTCGCGGATATTTAGCATCATAAAATTCTATATCGTTATCGTTTACCCACTTATTAATATATGTTTTATAAACATCATATGGTTCACATTGCATTTTATTTGCTTCTTCTTCCACCTCTATTCCAAAATCTTGACGTATGGCTTGATTCATATTGTTTAATGAAAATGGAACAAACACAAGTGCACTATCAGGTAGATCTTCAAGTATGATTTTTCGCTGTTCACTATTATAATTTGGATCAAAGGCATATTCCAATTTTAATCTACGTTGCATAAGAGCATGTTCAATGCTATTTAGCATAGCTGTATCATTATTGGGGAGTCTAATGAATTCCAGTCTCAATGGGTGTCCACATAAATCTACTTGAAAACAAATACGAAGTCTAGTTTGATCTTTAAATATAAGTTTAAACGAATCTTCAGGTAATTGATTAATCAAGCAATGTCCTACTTTATAATTATTTCTTTTTAATGCATCATAATCAAAAGAGTATAACTCGTTTTTTGTACAAATTGTATCTGCTACATTATTAGCACTTTTCGAATATGTTACACTTGTAAATGATATAAGAAGTATCAAAAATATTTTATAAGTTAAAAAATACATAATATGGTTCATACTATTCAAAGTTTAGAAAATTTAACAATTTTTTCAAACTAAATGGTAACACTGAGCTGCTTGTTTGATAGTTGCTATTACCATAGTTGGCGCGCTTGTTATGCTCTGCATATTGGTTAGCATATATCATATAGTCATTCTCAAAAACAGTATTATAACCTTTTGTTAGGTATATTCCTTGCATAATATTGCTCTGAAAATCTGTCATACCAGAATAACCAATGTATCCCCAACCAGCATTGATACCTAAGATTGTTGCAAAGGTTTTGGCCTCAAATTCACGATTAAATTCTCCATTTGCATAGAAATTGCGATTATGATGTTGATAAGCATGGAAAAATTCTTCGGCCGCTACTAAAGCATTAATTTGTTTTCCTGATAAGAATGTTATCGTACCCCCACCGTTTTTGGATGGAACAAATTGTCCATCTACGTTATGTTCATCTGAATATGCCGTTTCTCCATATAAAATACTATATTTTTCAGGCGACTCTTCTAATTCAGAATACAATCTTTGAAACATCATGTTCTCTTTCAAAAAGTCTATATTAGAATCAAATACTGTTTTCTCCTCATCGGTCATACCAGAAAAATCAAACCAACATCCATTGGCATCTGTAAATATCACAGGATTATTCCCACACCATGCATAAGGAGAGGTTGGATAGTATGTTTCCGCCAACGGATCCATAGTCGTGGTTCGACAGATTGCGGGATAGTACCAACGTGCTTTGCTGTCATACTCATCCAAGCCGTGCATCTCCACAAACTCTTTTCCGTTGTATTTCCAGGGCTGCTCTGCAGGTACCATTGCTTCTGCCCATGGTAAACCAGATGGATAGTACTGCGTGCGCTGGATACATTCTTTATACCCCATTTCTGGGTGAACATACGTCTCGCGGATATTACCCAAGAGGTCTTTGATGTAATAAAAGTGATAGTGCTCCTCAGGTCCCAAATAACGGATATATCCCTCTGGATTGTGTACAAATTCTATGCCATATGCATCCGTATTATTTGCTGTATAAACGATATTATTATGAAAAGCATCACGAGTGATATAAAAGAATTGTGGATGCACTGGAATCTTTAATACTTGTTCCAATTGAACTATAGCAGCTATCTTTTTAGTCAAATACTTTGTTTCCAATCGATTACCCGCAGCATCATAGCGATGTATAATCATATTACCATTAGTAAACTGAATGGTATCAGGTAAGTTAAGCAGATTATAGCGTATCGCAGCAATACCACGATCTTGGTCGTAAATCATATTGCCATTGGCATCGTATGCAAAGTCGTTGCTGCTATTACTATTATCATGATAATGTTTAGTATCGTAACGATATGCCTCTACCCCACCATCATCAATACTATGCAATTGATTTCCATTATAGGTAAACGCTAGGTTATCCATTTTATTATCTTCATCCCAACGCTCAAGGGAGGTGATATTACCATGGGGATCATAAGTAAAACTTTCGGAATACAAATAATCAACATTTAGCGAACCATTGAGAATACTATAGTTTGACTCTAATCTATTCATTTTATCATAACGATATACATAGCCATTGGTTTGATTACCATACGTCCATGTAGTGGCAGAGATATTACCATTGTATAAACCACCCGAAAAATTAGGTGCGATAGGACAAGATTGGTTATAATAATATTTTTGCTCATATCCTGAGGATTTAATTTGCGTAATTTGATTGCGAATATCATAATTAAATGCCACGCTATCTATCCCACCGTGTATTTGACGACTATGTACTCTACCTAATTCATCGTAGTGATAGGATTGTAGCACAATAGGCGACTCATTATTAAATGTATACGTCGTAGTCAATGGTCGGTTCGCATGGTCATATGTATATTGATAATGCTCTGTAGTTATAATCCCATTATTAGTAGATTGGCTAGACCATGTATCTGTAATATTATTAACAAAATCATACTTTGTAGAAAGCACATCTATGCCTCCCAAATGATTCGTTGTACGACGTTGAATTTCCCGACCACGATAATCGTAATAATAAACCGTCTCAGAGTAATTATTAGAGCCATCCAAATAATAGGTTCGCGAGCCAGTGAGTAATCCAGTAGCATTAGGGTAGGTATTGATGCCATCAACAATAGAATACTCCATATCGTCTCGAATATCATCTGGAACAAAGTTCAAAAAATCGTAGTTATCATAGTAGTTAACAGTTAACAAATTTATCGGTTGACCACTATAGTATTTACGCGAATATCCCGTATTGCTCATTGGGAATGGTTGGTCTCCTGTAGAAAACTGTTCTGATGTAATTCGTTGACCGAAATACTCTATCTGTCCCTCATGGTCATTACTTCCTGTTAGTACTTCTCCTGTATATATCAACCGACGCAATGAATCGTATTTGTAAACAGTCCAATAAGTACCACGCGCACGTTGATTGCCAGTTTGACTCAACACCAAAGCATTGCTTTTATCGTATACCATCAATGTAGGTTCGCAGCCAGGAAGGCGTTTATATATCTGATTTCCTCGCTCGTCATATTTGTAAATATACGCATATTTCTTCAGAACGTCATGATCTTCATTATACTCTCCTTCTCCTAATTGGCTAACTGCTAATGGGGGAAGAACGTAACATAATTGATTCAAGTCGTTATACACATATTGAGTACATGCCTCACCTATCTTTTCTAGAATAACTTGACCTTGTAAGTTGGTGTATTTGATTGTTAATACATCATCTTCATCCATCATCTCTTCTACACATAGCATGCTGTCTCGATAATATCCAGAGCAGCCCAAATCACCATCTGAAGTAACATAAAATAATCTCACCTCGTTTGAAGTATTTCCTCTAGATATAAATTGTGTTTTATGAGAATTTAAATCATCACCTTGTTTCTGCGAAGCAACTAGTTGATTCTTAAGTACACCATTATCCCACCTATCCGTACTATACGTGTTTTCTACGAAAGGACGAGAATCATTGCTATAAAATTGTAAAGCATTATTCTCAAATGTTTCATGTGTTAGCGTATTAAACTCAACAGATATGGGAAGCCACTCTTTCGTAGGACGTGCATACACATCGTACTCCTTAAGTGTAACCAAATTGTTCTTATCAGGAGTATGATTATACAAAAAAGTGAAGGTGGGACGATATAAGGGATCATAATATGTACGTTTAATCGTTGCAGACAGTGAAGAAGTAAACAATTGACTTGTATCAATTGTACTCATAGCAGTATGAGGTGTTATTTCCTGCACGAAATTTCCAGCAAGTTTTTTATCATTAGTTACATTCGTGTTGGTATCAGCATTAAATTCATGTATATCAGCAAAAAATGTTTTACTTGGATATCCTGGAGAATTATTATACAACTCGTTTGAGGTACTTGCATTATGTTTACCACCCCAACCTTGATATTGACCAATTGTAGTTCCATTAACATTAAAGTTAATCGTTATGCGCTGGACTGAATAACACTTTGTTAGAGATGTGTTTTGATTTATTGTTGTTACATCAGAATTTGTAGCATAACAACTACTGTCTTCTTGCGATGCATGATAAACCATAGAATCTCTTGTTATATTGTGTTGATCTTTCAATACAAGTGATGTAATAGCATTATACAATATTAAATCCTCTTGCAATATTACAGGAGTACATTCTACGCACAAGTTATAAAATTTGTGAATATCTGTCATACCATCACTCACCTCAGCAAATGACAACAAATGATATGGATCAATAGCACCATATGCAATCAACAAAAAAGAATGAGGCTCTAGAATTGTTCCTTCTGGAATAGAAAAACTCTGATTGGGACTTGATGTATGAAGACTCCAATTGCTTAGATCCACCGAATCTTCATAAGCATTATACAGTTCAATATATTCTCCAATACAATGAGGATAGATTGACAGATTTTCATTAAAGGGCGTATCGTACATAACTTCTGATATAGCAACGTAATCGGTCGCATATAGCCACAGAATATTAAATACAAATATACATATTACTATTACACGCTTCATAACCTACTGATTTTGTATTTGATAATCAAATCGTTTTAATATTGTTTTTGTGCCATTTACCATTTCATAGATTTCTTGAAGTTGTCCAAAATCATCATACTCATAATATTGAGTATATCTTTTGGCATCAGTATAAGATGTTATTCCTACCAATGGTTCATAAGTCATCGTGTTGATGCTAGTTTTAGGTAGTAAGTTACGAAGATTATTGACCGTTGACATATCTGGTGTATATGAACTTTGCAATTCTTTTATTTTGCTCTCACCTATTTTACTTTTTACTTCACTCAAAGTTGCATTGACTATCTCTGCAATAGGATATTGTCCACCATAAGACCATAAATAGGTTGTCGTAATATTTGTTTGATGATTAACTATCTCACATATTTTATTGATGGAGTCATTATATCTATACGTTTCTTGTAGCCTCCAAATATCATCGGTAGGCAACGAAGTGGCTGAGAGTAATGGTACATACTTCTCAACAACACGATATGCATTATCATACTCTAACTTATAGCCATCTACTAGATATCCATTTTTAGTAGTAATACATTGTTTGATTTTATTTGTATTGTCCTTATATGTAAAATGCTCCACTAATGTATCGCCCTCTGATGTAACATAAGTATGTGTTAGTGGCATGTCTGCATTCATTGCTTTCGAGTAGGTATTATTGGCATATGTATAGGTATCGTATGTGTTTGTTTTGTCTCCAATTGTTTTTTGTGATGTTAATCGTTTGTTGTATGGGATAACACGATATTTGACAATACCCATGTTTTTATATGGATTGATATATACATTCTCAGTCTCATGCTCATAACCGTAGTCAAACTCTTGAAAATCTGCGATAGGAAATAACGCTCCTGTTATCGTATCGACTATTTGTTGTTCTAACACTTGGTAAACATATTCGGTGACTTTTCTTTCATCTGTATATTCCACTGTCTTCCAAAGATGTCCTCTTTGATGTTTTTTAGATGTCAGTTGTAACATGTCAGTTGGAATCTTTGTGTAATAATCGGTATCATCAACATCAGAACACCCTATTGTAGCAGATGTACGATAATAGTATTCAGTTCTATTTGTTTGGGCAGATGAATCGTTTGACAAATCTATTGTCACCTCGTTTACCTGTTCGTATTCGATATGTCCACTGCCATTTAATGTATATGGCAAACCATTAGATCTAAGAATTAAATAAGATGGTTCATCGTATGTTCTCAGCGGAGCCATATCATTATCAGTTGGTTCAAAGTATTTATGCATACATTTCTTGTAGGAAGAAGCATAGCGCGGAGGGTATGAAAGAACACCCGTAGATTGCCCTAAGGAATCGGTATATGTATACCTTTTGCATAAAAATATCGTATTATTATCACTATAGTCTATCTGCTTTATTCGGACTCCACCAACATTACATTCTTGTATAGGATTTTCTTCGGAAGTAACCTTTATGATAGAAATGAAAATCTTACCGAGTTTAGTTTCTGGTCGATTAAATTCTTCATTATACAACGTACAGCAACTGCCATCATTATCCATCAGTGTTGATCTGGGGTTACTCAATTGAAATTTATAGTTTCCACTACCATAATTGAGTACTAGATCTCTGACTTTAGTTTCTACATAGCTAGGTCTAACGCTCATAGAATCAAGAGGAGAGTTGAATATTTCACTTCCATTGAACTGAATAGAGAAAAACGGTGGCTTGTTAGTTTGATAATGCTGCCGCCAATGCATTACGCAATGCATACAACTCCAAACAGACGAATCATAAAAATAGTGTGAGAGATCTAAATATATTCTGCTACCCGGAGATAGAGATAATTCTTTCGACAAAACTTCTTGATTCAACTTACCACATAATTCAAATTGATTCTGGATTACCGTATCGTATATCAGTTGTGGTTGTCGGTCATAAGCGTATTCTTTATGTGCTTTTTCTCCCACAACACTCCATTTAGAAAAATCATGGGGCTCCCATGTTAATTTTACTTTCAATCCAGAAGGATATGTGATACTTGCTAATGTATTATTATCTGCATAACCGTTATCTGCATGTCGCGTTGACACTCGATTTCTAGGTATTTCTTGTGGTATGAGATCTAGATAATTCATGTTAGGGAATGTTCCTTTAGACTCCCGAGAATAATAGCCCCAATGATCCCTATTATCTTCTTTTACAGCCAAGGGAGAGTGATATGAGAAACTATAACGTTGGGTTTTTCCATTTCTTCCTTGACGCAGCAAACCAATCAATTTCGCTCGATCACCACTCCCACTGTACATAAATACATAGCGCTCAATTAGTGTGGAATCATTCGTTTTCTTAGCATACAAACATATGCTATCAACCCTACATATATCATTAGTAATAGATGGAAGTGCATAATGAAATCTTAAACAAGAATTGGGTGTGGTAATTGTAGTAAGCCTCTTATGTTGATGATGCACAGTATCCATGAAAGAGTTATGAGGTTCAAAAAAATTACACTCATATTTAAAACCGTTAGATCCAGGTCCGACTCTATTCAAATATTGTGTATAGAAATAACTATTGGGATATCTATGGCGCTTTTTTACCAAATCATAACTAAATTCCACTACATCACCTGCTGGAGACTGAATAGATGTAAGCCACCATGCTGAAGTGTATAAAAATTTGCTTTCTTCAAGCTCTTTCCAATCTTGCAACCATATATCAGTCGCTACTTTATAGGGATAGTATTGCTGCTCTAATTCTCCAAAATGATATGTTAAACCATTGGCAGCATTTATTTTAAAACTATCTAATTTCTGTGTGATGCGGCAACCAGCATTCGTTTGCGCCTGAGCTACTTTACCACTTACAAAAGCACCCGACAGACCTTGTACCGAAAAAAGAAAATTATCTGGTGAAGTATCAAAATGTCCTTCATCATACTGTTTTCCATATTGCTCTATCCATCTCAAGAGATTTAGTTCTTCCGAGGTTGGTTGCTTAATCATTACAGAAGGATCTCTTCCTGGTTCATTTTTCGTCATCACGGAAAGAAAACCGTGGTAATTATTCTCTTGTCCGATACAATCAAAATTATTCAGCCAACCATATCCAGCAACTTCCCCTTGCTCAAAAAGTTCGTCTGGCATTCCTCGTACGATACGATTAACCACGCCACCGGCATTTAGCGTCCACCCCAAGCCGACTACTCCACATTCGTCATCGACTTTAATGCCGCCCCCATGATAACTAAGTGATACCGGTACTTCTATATCGTTATATTTGATTGTGAACAGAGGAATGTTAATATTGGTTCTTCCTGTATATAAATCTACTGGAATCTCAGAGAATTTACCCAATGATTGAGCATCTGAAGAAGGTGGCATTATTTGCACGCTCGGGTTCGTATGTGCTTGGTTACCAAGTGAAAACAAAGGTAAACCTATAAGCACAACAATACCCAATAGTATATATCTTTTTCGGTTCTTCACGTTAAATAATATTTAAATGTGCACTAAAAGATTTCTTACTCTACCTCAAATTCTCCAGTCATAACAGTATTGCCCGAGTAGATTTGAACGGTGTATGAACCAGCTTGGTCAATAGTAACTTCGGTTTCATCAACAAACTCTTCTTCTACTACCACTTCACCAGTTTCTTCATCAATAACCTCTACATACGCAGGCATGTCCGTATATGCGCCAATAGATAAATGGCTGCCATCAATGGAAGCACGGAAAAGAGTTGGATCAGGTCTAGTACCAACTGACGTATTACCAGGATCATCTAATGGCATAATAGAGTACAACTCGGTTAAGATAATTTCTTGCGTCATTCCAAACGCGGAAGCATTGCACATACCTAGTACGAACAATGCGAGAATAAGGATTTTTTTCATGATGTGATTGTTTTGAAAATTTGCTGCAAAGTTACAACAACATCATGAAGTGTGCAAGAAAATAATAGAATTGATAAGGTTTTAGGGGGGTATTTTATTGATTGTCAGATAGTTACAGAATGCGATTGATAAGTCGCAGAAAAGGCGTTGTTATTCAGTAATAGGTAATTTTTGTAAGAAACTATTTAATTGTGCAGATGTGATACCTATCTTTTTTGTCAAACGAGTTTTGCGAACCATTAGGGCATCTTTGGTAATACACATGCTACTAGCAAGATCTTCTATGGACA
>JAZLBE010000056.1:0-15917 GCA_045613525.1 Paludibacteraceae bacterium | reverse complement strand
TAAGAAAGAGGGTCGTCAACCTCGTATCATGATTGCTAAGATGGGTCAAGACGGTCACGACCGTGGTGCTAAGGTGGTAGCTACTGGCTACGCTGACTGCGGTTTCGACGTAGATATGGGTCCATTGTTCCAAACTCCAGCGGAGGCTGCTAAGCAAGCGGTAGAGAACGATGTTCATGTACTCGGTGTATCTTCTTTAGCTGCTGGTCACAAGACTTTGGTTCCTCAAGTTATCGAGGAGCTCAAGAAGCTTGGCCGCGAGGATATCATGGTTATCGCGGGTGGTGTTATCCCAGCACAAGACTATGAGTACCTCTATAAGGCAGGTGTAGCTGCTATCTTCGGCCCTGGTTCTCCAGTGGCTAAATCAGCTTGCACTATCATGGAGCTTTTGATGGCTGAGTAATTTGGTTATCTAGTTAATATAGAAAAGGACATGTCACCTGACATGTCCTTTTTGTATATAAATAATTTTTTGCAAAAAAATATCTTACATTTTGTTTTGTCAAAAAAATGTTGTATCTTTGCAAAAATATTTGCTAAAATGAAAACAGTTTTTTTGGTAATTTTATTCAGTTTTTTTTCAATAGTTGTAACAGCACAAAATTACGAACGTAATGCTGAAGTATATATGGCATCGGGACAATACGCCAATGCTATAAGAGAGTATACGGCATATATCAAGCAGTATGGTTCAAAAAGTACTATTGAAGAGCAGAAATCCCTTGCAGAGAAGTGTTTAAACTTGTTGAATTATGCAGAACAGGCCGAAATTCAAGATGACTATGAGCGAGCACTTGATTGGTATAAAGAACTTTATAAAAATCATGCCCTAGAGAAATATGAGATTAAGACTATCGAAATGCAAGAGCAAATAGAATTGCTCAATATGGAGAAGGATAGGGAGATAAGCAGGGAATATTTTTATAAGGGAAAGGAATGTTACGATAGTCAAAACTACGATGGTGCAATCTATAACTTCTATATAGCAGCCAACAAAGGACATGTAGAAGCAATGTATTATCTAGGAGAGAGTTGTCGGAATAAGAATGGTTGGAATGGAGTATATAATAGCCAATCAGGTTATACACATTATGCTCACGAAGCATATCAAAAAGCTGCAGATAACAATTTTATCCTTGCCTTATTGCCTCTTGGAAATTATTATTTAACAAAGAATCGAATAGCGGAAGCATATAAATGCTATGTGAATGCTGCATTGAAAAATGATGTGGATGCTATGAACATGATTGTTGATTTGTACAAAAAAGATATTATAACACAAAACAATGACGTTGTTGAAGTACATAAATTAGCAGCCCATCATGGTAATATAGATGCACAATATCAGATGGGTGTATGGTTGCACGAGCGTAAGCAATTAGATGAGGCAAAAGTATGGCTGAATCAAGCCTTGTCTAATGGGCATAGTTCGGCTCAGTATGCACTGGATAAAGTGTACCAAGATGAGGAATTGATTAGACAACGTATATTAGGTGATTCATGTTTTGCAACTGGAGATTATGCCAGCGCGGTAGCATACTACGCTTTTGCTGCGAAAGCAGGTGATGACGAGTCTTACTATAAGGCGGGTATGTGTTATATAAAAATGAATAAAGGAGAAGCTATTAATTGGTTGACGGAAGCTGCTGGTGTTCAAAGTGTGGATGCGATGAGTCAATTAGGTGATTGTTATCAATATGGTATCTGCACAAAATCAAACGAGTTGCAAGCAATACAATGGTATCAGAAAGCGTCTGCATTGGGCTGTAATTATGCTAAACAGGAAGCAAATAAGTTATTGGTACAAAAGCAGAAACGAGAAAATATAGCCAAATGGAATAAAGAAGGGGATCTTGCTATGACAACAAACTCGTATGAAGTAGCTATAGGGTATTATCAAAAGGCAGCAGAGCAAGGTGATGTATATGCTATAGAGGCATTGAAGAATGCAAAAGAGCAATTCGCGATTAAACAGAGAAAAGATAATATTACAAAGTGGAATGAAGAGGGTGATTATGCTTTGGCATCTAATGACTATCAGTCAGCAGTAAAACTCTATTTACAATCCGCGGAGTTGGGAGATGCAGATGCACTATATAAACTAGGCCAGTGTTACATGGAAGGGAAAGGGGTAGAGGCAAATGATTCCATAGCATGTGCATATTACGAGCAAGCAGGTGAATTGGGGCATGCAGAGTCAAAGGCAACTTTGGCTAAGTATCTAAATGGCGAAGAGATCAAGAAATATAGACATGCGGGTGATAGTCTTTTGAATGCAAAGGACTATGTTGGCGCTATGGCATATTATAATAAAGCAATAGATAAAGGAGATAGTGAATCATATTATAATATGGGTCTATGCTGTTTTATGACAGGAAACAATCAAACAATAGATTGGTTATCGAAGGCTGCAGAAACGAATCATGTAGATGCAATGTATCAATTAGGAGAATGCTATCAGTATGGTAAGTATGTTGCTTCTAATGAGTTGAGAGCAATAAATTGGTATCAAAAAGCAACAGAGAGAGGGCATTTGAAAGCAAAAGGAGAATTAAATAAATTATTAGCGATAAAACAACAACGAGAGAATATAGAGACATGGAGAAGAGAAGGTGATCAAGAGTTTGAAATAGGAGAGTACGAGAAGGCGATAATGTGGTATGAGAAAGCAATTGAGCAAGGAGATGTGTACTCTGCTGATGCTATGGCTAAGGCCAGAGCGCAATTAGAGGTCAAGAAAACGAAGGAAAATATTGCGATGTGGAATAGAAATGGTGACAGGGATAAGGGTAATCGCAATTATCTAAATGCTATTACGTGGTATGAACAATCGGCAGATTATGATGATGTATATGCTCAGAGAAGATTAGGTGATTGTTATTTGCAAATGGGTGATAAGTACTATTCAGAAGCATTTAGATATTATCAATTGGCAGCTACTCAGGGAGATAAGGAGGCGCAATATGCGATGGGACAATTGTATATAGGAGGTAAAGGTGTTTCTGTTAATGAACGTGCAGCTTTCTCTTGGTATATAAAGGCAGCTGAGAATAATTATATAGAAGCTCAATATGCAGTAGGTAAATGCTATGAAATGGGTGTTGGAATAGAAAAGAATATGGGAAATGCCCTGGAGTGGTATCGTCGAGCTGCAAATGCTGGTAGTGTGCTTGCAAAAATTCGAATAGCAGAATGTTATGAAAAGGGTAAACTAGGTAAAAACAACCATGAATTAGCATTTTCGTGGTATTTAGATGCCGCAACGGATGGTGATGCGCATGCACAATACAAGGTTGGTAAGTATATTGATTATGGTTGGGAAACAAATCAGAGTATCTATAATAGTAGCAAGTATTGGTATAATAAATCAGCTGTACAAGGATATTCTAAAGCAGAATATAAATTGTCACAAATCAATAATAAGGAAAAAAGGATAAAACAGCAAAATGCAAATAGGATAAGAAGACAAAATGCATTGGCAAGATATTCTGATAAAGTAGATGAATTTACAGCTTATTGGGGCGACTTTGAGATAGGACTTTTAGGTGCTAGTTTTTCATATGGTACAGGTTTAGAAATAGGTTGTTTTGGTGTGAGAATGCGTTTCGGGTGTTTTTTGCTGAATCCAATAGAGTGGGTGTTTGGATATGATGACTATTATGCATATCCTCATAGTTATGGAGAAATATTTAGCTATCAACCTACAGTAGGATGGTACTTTCCTGTAAAAGAAGATCATGGCGCATATATTCTAGCAGGTCCTACAATAGATTGGGATCCATATACAAATGACAGCAGTTGTTCAGCATATTTCAAGATAGAAGCAGGTTATCGTTTTCATTGGGGATTATTCGACTTGTCACGTTCAGACTTTTTTATAAAATATGATGGTGCATTTACAGTTGGCCTATCTTATCAATGGGCTCTATCTTGGTAATGATGCAAAAAGTAAAATAATATAGATATATTCATACATTATGAAATCAATACGCGAAATATTTCGTATAGGTTTTGGACCTAGTTCAAGCCATACAATGGGACCTCGTAAGGCTGCCGAATTATTTTTAGAACGTCATCCTAATGCTGCTCGATATGAAGCTCACCTTTATGGTAGTTTGTCTGCTACAGGTAAAGGGCACTTGACTGATGCAGCAATTATAGAAGTTATTCCAGGTGTTGAGATAGTGTGGCATGAGGAATTTCTTCCGTTCCATCCTAATGGAATGCGTTTTTTTGCATGGGACCCAACAGGTGCACTACTAGAGGAGTGGACTGTTTATTCAGTTGGCGGTGGCGCATTATCTGAGGGCGAAACTGATGATCCTAAATTGAAAAGTGAAACTGTGACTCCAAATATTTATCCATTGACTCGTCTAACTGATATTAAGGAGTATTGTGAGAGTCAAGGATGGGATTATTGGGAATATGTAGAACAATATGAAGGCAAAGAGATTTGGGATTATTTACGTGAGGTATGGCAAGTCATGCGTGAGTCCGTAGAACGTGGATTGGATCAAGAGGGTGTATTGCCTGGTCCATTACATTTGCGTCGTAAGGCAGCAAGTTACTACATAAAAGTAGCAGCATATCGAGATAATTTACGAACAAGAGGTTTGGTGTTTTCATACGCCTTAGCTGTAAGTGAAGAGAATGCTTCTGGTGGTAAAATTGTAACTGCTCCTACATGTGGATCATGTGGTGTGTTACCGGCGGTGTTGTACCATGCATGGCGTTCGCGTGATTTCTCTGAGAAGCGTATACTTCATGCTCTGGCTACGGCAGGATTGATTGGTAATGTAGTCAAGGAGAATGCGTCAATCTCTGGTGCAGAGGTTGGTTGTCAAGGAGAGGTTGGAGTAGCATGTGCTATGGCATCAGCAGCAGTCAATCAACTCTTTGGCGGAACATTGGCGCAAATAGAGTATGCAGCTGAGATGGGATTAGAGCATCACCTAGGTATGACATGTGATCCTGTATGTGGATTGGTACAGATTCCTTGTATTGAACGTAATGCTTTTGCGGCGGCACGCGCATTGGATAGTAATACCTATGCTGCGTTCTCGGATGGTTCACACCGTGTTTCTTTTGATAGAGTAGTAGATGTTATGAAAGAGACAGGTCATGATCTACCATCACTATATAAAGAAACATCCCAAGGTGGATTGGCAAAGGAATATGTTTAGTTAACTAGCAATAACCTGATTACTATATGTTTCCTCGTACTCCATTTTATTATTATGATATACCTTTGCTTCAGCAGACACTGAATAGTATATTGCATGAGGTAAATAAATTTCCACATTATCACGTGCATTATGCTTTGAAAGCAAATGCAAATCCTAAATTACTCTTTCTAATTCGTCAAGCAGGATTAGGGGTGGATTGTGTCAGTGGTGGCGAAGTTCAAGTGGCTATCAACGAGGGATTTGATGCTGCAAAGATTGTATATGCTGGTGTAGGTAAAAGTGATGATGAGATATTATATGCTTTGCATCACGATATATTCTGCTTCAATGTGGAGAGTATTCCTGAACTAGAGGTTATCAACGAGTTAGCACTGCAAGTTGGAAAAGTAGCTAATATTTGTTTGCGTATCAATCCTGATGTAGAGGCACATACACATGCTAATATTGTCACTGGTAAAGCTGAGAATAAGTTCGGTATAGCATTGGGAGATATGTTGCATGTTGTAGAAATAGCGCGATCAATGTCTAATATTCGCTTTGTTGGATTGCATTTCCATATAGGAAGCCAAATTACTGATATGCAGGATTATATTGATCTATGTGATAGAGTGAACGATATTCAAGATCATCTCAATGAGGAAGGCATATATCCAACAGTAATAAATGTAGGTGGTGGATTAGGGGTTGATTATCATGCACCAGAGACACATCCAATACCAGACTTTAAAACATATTTTGGTGTGTTTGCAGAACACTTATGTCTACGTGAAGGTCAGGAATTACATTTTGAATTGGGACGTTCAGTTGTTGCTCAGTGTGGTTCGCTTATAACTCGTGTTTTATATGTAAAGAAAGCAGAAACTAAACAATTTATTATAGTAGATGCTGGTATGACTGATTTGTTGCGACCTGCTCTCTATCATGCACATCATGAAATTATAAATCTAAGTTCGGATTCTCCTGTATATGAGGTGTATGATGTGGTAGGACCTATTTGTGAATCAAGTGATGTCTTTGATAAAGATGTCTTGTTATCTCCAACTAAAAGAGGTGATATTATAGCTATTCGTACGGCTGGCGCATACGGAGAAACAATGGCATCTACATACAATTGTAGACCATTGCCTGCTAGTTATACATCTGAAGAAATATCTTTCCCATTTACATTTAATCCATAAATCATATATAGTGTCCACAATACTTATACATATGCCTTCTAATAAACGTCTTGTTTGGTACTTGGCGGCAGAAGAATATGTAGCTAATCATCTAAATCGTATGCTACCTAAGGAAGATTGTGATGGAGTATTGTTTGTTTGGATAGTTGATCCCACTGTTATCATTGGTCGTCATCAAGTATTATACAATGAGGTCAACACATTATTCTGTAAGGAGCATGATATTGCTGTATATCGTCGTAAGAGTGGGGGAGGATGTGTCTACGCAGATGCCGGTAATTTGATGGTGAGTTATATCGCTCGCTCTACGCATAGCGAACAGGTTTTCCAAGACTATCTTGATCGTATGTCAGACTTTTTGCGCCACTTAGGTTATAATGCGGTCAAGTCCACGCATAACGATATTATGATAGGTCCACATAAGGTGTCTGGTAATGCATGTTTTGCTTTGCATACCGCTACGATTGTGCATGGCACCTTATTATATAATGTAGACTATTCGGTGTTGCAACAAGCTATCACACCTTCTGAGGAGAAACTCGCTAAGCATGGTGTAGAGTCTGTACGTCAACGAGTTATCAACATCAAGGATATAGCTAATACTACAATAGAATCAACGACGGCCTTGGCACAAGCTGTGCAGCAATATTGGTGTGATAACGAGGTGTTTTTATCAATGGAAGATATACGTCAGATTGACGCTATTGAGCGAGAGTACCTAGATCCAGATTTTATTCTATCTCGCTAAGTTCTAACCAACGCATCTCGGCATCATCCAGTTCTTCTTGCAAATCCTGGTAGCGTTTGGATGCTTTAGCTATTTCGTCAGCTGAAGTGGCTACACCAGATAGTAAGGATTCTAGTTGAGTTTTCTCTTCTTCTAATTGAGGTATTCGGATCTCCAATTCCTCTAATTCTTTTTTCTCTTTAAAACTCAAACGACGTTTCTGCTCTGTTTTGACCTTTTGGTTATTAATAGGTGATTGGCTATTGGACTTTGATTCGTCGCTTTTAGCCTTTTGCTTCGTTGCTTCACGATATTGTGTATAGTTGCCCGGGAAATCTTGTATGTTACCCTCCCCATGGAAAACGAACAGGTGGTCTACCACTTTGTCCATAAAATAACGGTCGTGACTAATGACGATGAGGCATCCTCGAAAATTTTTAAGGTACTGTTCTAGAACATTAAGAGTAGGTATATCTAGATCATTAGTTGGCTCATCTAAAATTAGGAAATTAGGACTTTGCATGAGCACAGTACACAGATGTAGGCGCTGACGCTCTCCTCCTGAGAGTTTTCCAACAAAATCGTATTGTTGACTAGGGCTAAAGAGGAACATCTGTAAGAACTGGCTTGCAGTCATCTTTTCACCACCACCTAGATCTACTACTTCTGCTATATCTCGTACGATGTCTATAACTTTCTTACCTTCGTCAAACTTTAGTCCTGTCTGTGCATAGTAACCGAAACGCACGGTTGAACCTATGTCCCATGTCCCGCTATCTGCGGGTACTTCTCCTAGAAGAAGTTTAATAAAAGTAGATTTGCCTGTGCCGTTATTACCTATTATTCCTAATTTCTCGTATCGTGAGAAGACATAATTAAAGTCTTTGAGTATTACCTTATTATTACCTGTTGAGGGAGAAATGAAAGTCTTATATACACTTTTTGCTTCAAAGATCTTATTGCCGATGTAACCCGATTTAACAGATAGTTTGATGTCTGATTCTTGGTGCTGTTGCTTGGCTTTTTTCTCTATCTCATAAAAGTTATCTATGCGGTACTGAGCTTTGTGTGCTCTAGCTTGTGGCATTCGTCTCATCCACTCAAGCTCCGTGCGGTATAGATTGCGATATTTCTCTATTTCAGCATTTTGTGCATCAATACGTTCCGCTCGTTTCTCTATATAGTATGCGTAATTACCATGATAGGTGTATAGATTGTGCTGATCTAGTTCAAAGATATCGGTGCACACACGATCAAGGAAATATCTATCGTGTGTCACCATCAAGATCGTTAGTGGTTTCTCGCCCCTATTTGTACGATTGTTGAGATATTCTTCTAACCATATTACATTGTCGAGATCTAGATGGTTAGTTGGCTCGTCTAATAATATCAGATCTGGTTCGTCTGCTAGTACTTGTTCAATGAGTAATTTCTTCTGTTGACCACCACTGAGTTTTTGAAAATCATCTTGTTTAATTTTTGGGCCTAACAAACTCATTGCTTCGTCCAATGATAACTTCTGAGGTAGATATTTGACTTTTAAATCATTTCTCCATGTTATCTTACCATCATCATAGTCAGTTTTACCCATGAGGATATCCATGAGTGTACTTTTACCGATACCATTGCGCGCAATGATAGCTATGTGTTGTCCTTTGTTTACCGAAAAACTGATATTGGAAAACAACACTTTAGACCCCACAGATTTGGTGAGGTTTTCTACTAGTAAGTATGGAGTAACTGCTGCCACTATTTGATTGTATCCTCAGGCAACTGCAATGTGTATAAAATGGCTTCAGCTTGTCGAAGAGCAGTACGTTTCTTTTGTCCAGCTGCGTAGAGGAATGTCTCTGCAGTAATGATTCTAGCATTGACATGATCAAGACGTGTGTGACTCACGTATGGACCGCCCATAGCCTCACCTTGTAGTATCTTCCAGAGTCCTCGTATTTCTGTGGCAGAAGTGCTATCGTTTATCATTACAGTGCGTCTTTGAGGTGGCATTACCTTGTATTCTGTACCCATGTAAGCTCCATCGACACTGCCTTTCACAATACGACTAAGTACAGCATCACGTTTCTCATTGAGAGATTGAGATTGTAATGCGTTAACATCTGTATACGGATAGCTATAGATGACTATATCGCGTCGCATAGGACCTTTGTTATTGCAGCACCAAAGTACTCTAACATCAGGTTCTATGAGAGTAGGACGACGTAGACTATAGGTTGTTGCTCCACCGAGCGTAGTATCCATAATTAGGATATAGTCTTCTGGTATGAGCATGTCATATCCCTGTGCTTGTAGGATGGCACGTGCATCTTTGTTTGTTCCAGCGCGATAGAATTGTGTCTGTCGATGTATTTCTTGATTGACAAACCATTCGCGAATGGCTTCCCCATTTTCGAGCCAATATGTGACGAACTCCTCTTGTGTTGCAGCTTGAATGCGGCATACAGCTTGTGGCTTGGACCAGTAGTTGGTAGAAGCTTTGACCTTGAGTTGAGTATATCGTTGTGGATTGATGTCAATGATGAGGATATTACGTGTAGGTTTGAACATATCATCAAACTGTGTTACATTGACTTGTGTAACCTTGAAGTATGGTTCCATCTGAGGCATGCATGGCATATCAGCTCCCATAATAGCTTTAACCATATCGTAGGTTGTTGCAACAGGCTCGCTGTATCCAGAAGCTTCATTTACAATGGATTTTTTTGCTACGGCATTGAGCTCATCTTGTGTCAAAGTATTATTGTCCATTACCACTAGGCATTCGTATATAGAGCCTGTAGCTGCAGTTAGTGTCCTTGTATTGGACATTTTACATCCAGACAAAGTAAAAACAATAATGCTCAGCATTAGAAAAGAAAAAGATTGATGATTCTTCATAGTTCATTTAATTTATTAATGCCGCAAAGGTACTAATTTTTTTTTACTTATGCAAATTTTTGTTTTACAAAGTCATAATATTTCAATGGCATAGTTTTTGATTCATATTAAGTATAATCTATATTATTAGATTAAGATAACCAACTTTAAACTTAAAGCAACTATGAAAAAAAAATTATTTCTTGTCCTAGCTATTGTGTTAGGTTCATTTCTCTCTGAAACGAAAGCGTGTACAGGTATTACACTTCGTACGCTGAATAGCCAACCGATTACTGCTCGCACTATCGAGTGGGCCATGGAACCATTAAGTATGATGTATGTTGTAGTACCACGAGGCCATAAACATAAATCTATGCTTCCTGATGGTACTTCGCACGGATTGCGCTATCAATCCAAATATGGCTATGTCGGTATAGCCGTAGAGGATGAGCATTTTGTGATGGAAGGTGTCAACGAACATGGTTTGGCAGCTGGATTATTTTATTTTCCTGACTATGGTGAATATCTGAGTTTTGATAAAAGCAAAAAAGCTGTTACAATTAGTGATTTTCAACTTGTTTCTTGGATTCTTGCTTCTTTTTCTTCGATAGATGAACTGCTTGTTACATTGCCGAATATTCGTATTGTTGGTCTCGATTCTCGTGCGTCTACTACTCATTGGAGAGTAACGGAAATTTCTGGACGTCAGATAGTTATAGAAATAGTCGACCAGAAGTTGTGTGTCTATGAAAATACTCTTGGAGTACTGACTAATTCTCCTGCTTTTGATTGGCATATGACGAATCTTAATAACTATGTTAATCTAAAATCAGGTTCTGTTCCACAAAGGGAGATAGGCTTCTTAAAATTGCGAGCTTTGAGCGGAGGTAGTGGATTGCATGGCTTGCCTGGAGATATGACATCGCCTTCCCGTTTTGTTCGTGCTGCTTTTATGCAAAATACAGCTCCCGTATTTGAGAGTCCTCAACAAACTGTTATTCAGGCATTTCATATTTTGAATAACTTTGATATTCCAATAGGATTACAGTTTGTAGATTCTGATTTGGTCCCTGATATCCATAGTGCAACACAAGTGACTATAGCCATAGATTTAACCAATGGTTGCTTGTATTATAGAACAGCATACAATAGTCATATTCGTTGTATAGATTTAAAGAAAATAGATTTTACTCAGGTTAAATACCAATTTGGATATTTAGAGCTATCTCCGATTGAGCCTATAGAACAGATAGATATCAACTATACTAGTTAATACCTTATACGAGAAGATAACGAGAAGATATCGAGAAGATAGGCTCGTTAAAATATGCGAAGAAAGTCTTTTATAAATGAAGCAGAACCGCTTTTAGAGTTCTATGCATTCGCCTTTCTGTGGAATAAGGACTGTTTGGAAACCTGCTTCGGATAGGTGTGATGCATATGACTCTTGGGCTGATTTCTCGCCATGGACGATAAAAGTTTTGCGTATTTGACTGATGTCTTGACATGCTGTGAAATAATCAATCATTTCTCGATAATCACCATGACCAGAGAATCCCTCTATCTTTGTCACTTGGGCACGTATACGATGGTCATACCCAAATATGCTGACAAAACGCAAATTAGGGTTTTGAATGCGTGCACCAAGTGATGTCGGTGTACAGTAACCAACGATGAGAATAGTTGTGCTAGGGTCATCTATGTGGTTTGAAACGTGGTGTTTGATACGTCCCGCTTCTAGCATGCCAGATGATGATATAATGATACATGGTTGCTCGCTGTGATTGAGAGCTTTAGAATCTTTAACATCCGTAATGTAGTGTAATGAGTTGAAGCCGAATGGATCATCATCATAGCGCATAGTGTCTCGTACCTGTTCATTGAGTGTATCGGCATGACGACGAAATATCTGGGTAGCATTAGCTGAGAGAGGGGAGTCGACATAGACAGGTACACGTTCTAAGCGTCCATCGTTATAGAGTTCGTTAAGTACATAGACAATCTCCTGTGTTCGTCCAACAGCAAAAGATGGTATAAGTAGTTTACCTTTTTTATACATACAAGTTTCTTCTACGATACCTTGTAAGTGTTTTTCTGTTAGTCGTTTGTCGTCATGTATACGATTACCATATGTACTCTCGCAGATGAGATAGTCACATTGTGGGAAAGCCTGTGGTGAGGATAGGATATAACTTTGAGATCGTCCAATATCTCCTGTATACGCAATGCGTTTGGTTTGCCCATCTTCTTGTATGTCTAAACTGACAATAGCAGAACCAAGCATATGTCCCGAATTAGTGAAGCGGAAAAGTATATTCTCGTCGATTCGATAGGGGGTATCGTAGTCAACAGAATAAAATAGTTTCATGACAGCTTGTGCATGTGTGGTGTCAAACAAAGGTTGGATCTTTGGTTTTTGTTGGCGCTCCATCTTTTTGTTGTACCAACGAACATCTTGTTCTTGGATGAATGCAGTATCTTGTAGTAGAAGTTGGCAAAGATCTCGTGTAGCAGGTGTGCAATATATTTTACCTCTAAAGCCTAATTTATATATATATGGAATGAGTCCTGAATGATCGATATGCGCGTGGGATAATATGAGGTAATGAATATCCTTAGGATCAAATCCTAGATCACGGTTAGCTGCATCAGTATCAAGGCCTTTGCCTTGGTACATACCACAATCTAGCAAGATGGTTTTTCCTGCGGAAGTAGTTATGAGATGTTTGCTACCGGTGACTTCTCCGGCGGCGCCGAGGAATTGTATTGTCATGGTATATTAGGATTAGAGTGCAGAAGCGATACGTGCTAGTTCGTCAGATGTGAAAGTGGTATTGTTAATAGCCTGGAGATTATCCTCCAATTGTGCTACACTACTAGCACCTATAATGACACTCGTTACATCTTTCGCTAGAAGCCATGATATAGCCATTTGAGCAAGTGACTGACCACGCTCAGCTGCGATATTACCTAAACGTTGTGCACATTCTATTGCTTGTGGTGTGATTTGCTCAGGACGAAGGAATACATTTTTACTTGCACGACTGCCTTCTGGAATACCATTGAGATATCGGTTTGTTAGTAGGCCTTGTGCCAACGGAGAGAAACAAATAAAACCAGAACCATTATCTTGTGCTACAGGTAGATTGTCCGTTAATGTATCTTGGAATAATATACTTGCTTTGTATTGACTGATAACACATGGTACATGTGCAGCGTGAAGATAATCGTAGCATTCCTTCTGCTTGTCTGCTGGATAGTTGCTGATACCAACATAAAGTGCCTTACCTGCTCTAACAATATCAACTAGAGCTTGCATTGTCTCTTCTATAGGTGTATCAGGATCGTAGCGATGTGAATAAAATATATCAAAATAATCCAATCCGGTACGACGTAAACTTTGGTCACAAGATGCAATCATGTATTTACGTGAACCTCCATTGCCATAAGGTCCATCCCATCCCCAATAACCAGCTTTGGATGCGATAATCATTTGGTCACGATGAGCTGCAAGATCTTTGCGCAAGACGCGGCCAAATGTCATTTCTGCTGTACCAGGGGCTGGACCATAGTTGTTCGCTATATCAAAATGTGTGATACCTTTTTCCCAAGCATGAAGGATCATGTCGCGAGCAACATCAAAAGGATCTTCGCTTCCAAAATTGTGCCATAAACCTAGGGATATTTGTGGCAATTGTAAGCCGCTATGGCCTGAGAATGTGTATTTCATATTGGATATTAGATGTTATGATGATTATTTTTTGATAGGATCGCAGGTTAAGTCGATGCCAAGTTTGCGGAATATTTTGCGGTCAACCTCCGAGAGCATAACTGTTGAATGCACTTGACAACCTGCTAACTGAGGTAGCGCATCTAGTGTCTTGCGGCAATTATCGTCGTGTAGGGAAAGGACAGATAGTGCCACGAGTACTTCGTCTGTATGTAGACGTGGGTTACGACCACGCAGGTAGTTGATCTTGGTATGTTGGATTGGCTCAATCATCTCTTGTGGGATAAGCTTTACGTCATGATCTATACCAGCCAAATACTTGGTTGCATTTAGAAGGAGTGCTGCACTAGATCCTAACAATGCGCTTGCTTCTGCTGTGATGATAGTGCCATCATGTAACTCAATTGCACCAACTGCCAAACTATTATTGCGTTCTTTTCGTTCCTTAGCTGCCACTGTGCATCGACGGTCTTCAGTGGATATGCCTACTTGTTTAAATAAACGACCTATACGATTGACTACCGCCTCGCTGATATCGCCATTAGCAAAATCATTGAGCGCATGATAATAACGACGGATAATCTCTTGCTTACTTGCCTGGCAACATGCATCATCATCATCAATGCTACAACCCACCATGTTCACACCCATATCGGTAGGGGATTTGTATGGATTATGTCCGTAAATACCTGTAAACAAAGCATCTAGAACAGGGAAAATCTCTACATCACGATTGTAGTTAACTGCAATCGTGCCATATGCCTCCAAGTGGAAAGGGTCAATCATATTGACATCGTTGAGGTCAGCAGTTGCAGCCTCATATGCCATGTTAACTGGGTGCTTGAGGGGGAGATTCCATACAGGGAATGTCTCGAACTTAGCATAGCCCGCTTGGTTGCCACGTTGATGTTCATTGTAGAGTTGACTAAGGCATACTGCCATTTTCCCACTGCCAGGGCCAGGAGCAGTAACCACCACTAACGGACGGGTGGTCTCGATATAGTCATTTTTGCCAAAACCATCTGCAGAATCAATGAGCGCCACATTGTGTGGATATCCCTCAATAGTATAGTGGAAGTAAGTCTTGATACCCAATCGTTCGAGACGTTGGCTATACATTTGAGCGGATGCTTGACCACTATAGTGAGTTATAACCACAGAATTAACAAGGAAACCGCGATTTATGAACTCCTCGCGAAGACGCAATACATCAACGTCGTATGTTATACCTAAATCTTGGCGTACTTTGTTCTTCTCAATGTCGGCAGCAGAGATGACAATGACAATCTCCAAAGTATCACGCAATTGTGTAAGCATAGTGAGTTTGCTATCAGGCTGAAAACCAGGTAGCACACGACTTGCGTGGAAATCATCAAAGAGTTTTCCTCCCAATTCGAGATAGAGTTTATTACCGAATTGAGCAATGCGCTCTTTGATATGCTCCGACTGTATGCGGATGTATTTCTCGTTGTTAAAAGGAGTCATTTTGTATAGTTTAGCGCGGTTTTTCCGCTGTTCAGGATTGTTCAGAAGTTCAGTATTGTTATTCCTCTGGATTACAGCCATCGAAGCAGTAAGTGCAGACCTTACACTTAGGCAATCCTATGGCAGATATTAGGTCTTCTATTCGAGTGTATTTGAGTGATTTAAGTGCGAAACGATCTCGTAATGCACGCATGAGTCGCTGATATTCAGCCGAATCAGTGGTTGCATATGCTTTGATACGCTCAGGATCATTAGCAGCCTCAATGCCCTCGAATTCAGCTATATAACGGCGAGTAATCAACTCTAGATCGGATTTTGAAGTCGTAAAATTAGTGAATGGACACCCGTAGAAAATAGGTGGACATGCAATACGCATATGCACCTCCTTGGCGCCCGCTTCCATCAGACATCGAGTATTGTCGCGGAGTTGTGTTCCACGAACAATAGAATCATCACAGAATAGAATGCTTTTACCGCGTAGGATAGAGTAGTTGTGGATGAGTTTCATCTTAGCTACCAATTCGCGTTGGGATTGCTGCGAAGGAGTAAATGAACGAGGCCATGTTGGGGTATACTTAGTAATAGCGCGTTGGTAAGGCACACCCGAAGTGTGGGAATAACCAATAGCCATACCAATACCTGAATCAGGGATACCGCATACACAGTCTGCTTGTACATCATCGTTCTTACCCATTGCTTGACCGCATGCATAGCGTACTTGTTCTACATTGCGACCT
>JAZLBE010000055.1:0-24877 GCA_045613525.1 Paludibacteraceae bacterium | reverse complement strand
TATTCGATAATACTCCATGTGACAACGCAACGGTTGTGACATCAGGAGTAGAGTACACACAACAAGCAGGTACCTCTTGGTACAAGTTCTCTAAGGAGTTGTTCATGAACACAGGTAAGTTGCCTAAGTTCTACTTCACTTCCGAGTCAGAGGGCTTGACCACAATCACCTTGGGTGCTACTGTAGGTTGTGAGTATAATATTGCAACAAAGACCATCGTTAAGGTTCCAGGTAGTTTGAATTACGCTGTGGTAATGCCAGAGCAAATGTTCGACTTGATGGATAAGATGGTTAACGACGAGGTAACAGAGGTATATGTTGAGATGACAACAGACAAGGCCGTTACCTTCAGCGTAGATATGATCAATGATACCGATGATGCATGTCACAGCGCAGAGTTGGTAGAGTTGAACCAAGAGATCCATCTAGAAGCAAACCAAGATGCATGGTACAAGGTTGACCTTGGTGCATTGAAGGCAGCTAATAGCGATCTCGCAATCACCATCCTCAACCCAACATCTAGCGATGTAGTGGTAGACATGGAGTTGTCACCAACCTGCCCAGTAGTAGTAAGCTTGAACAAGTCATTGACTGTTCCTGGCTTGCCAGAGATGACTAAGGTTATCACAGCTGAGCAATTGGCTAAGATTCCAGGCGTATCATTCTATGTTCGCTTGCAAGCTAATGCCGAGTTGATCATCAATGTGGCTGAGCCAGAGTTGCCAGAGGATCAAGACGCTTGTGAGAATGCAACATTGCTCGATTGGACTAAGACCATCAACCTCTCTGACTTGGAAACCGGTTGGTACAAGTTCGATCTCACAGAGTTGCACGCTCAGAAGAAAGACTTTACATTGTCATTCAACAACGATAGCGATTCTATTGTTAACTTAGGTATGGATCTCTATGAGAACTGTACATCACCTAAGTTGGCTGGAACCGTATACAGTTTCAACCCAGGTATCACATCTAAGAGCATTGGTTACTCTTCAGTAACATCTATGATTGGTACTGCAACCGAGTTGTATGTATACTTGACCATCAACGAGCTCGACATCGATGTTGAGGCATGTAAGGATGCTATAGATTATATCCTAGGAACTACAATCCAATTGCAAGGTGAGACCGACGCTTGGTACAAGATCAACATCGCTGATGCTAAGAAGAACGCAGACGATTTGATTCTTACTGTAGCTAACGAGACTAGCGACACTGCTAAGGTAACTCTCGAACTTGCATACGAATGTCCTGTAACATCTATTGCAATGCGTATCGAGGATATGGCTATTGAACCAAATAGCACACTATCTAAGACGCTCCCTGCAAGCTACTTTACAGACCTAGATGTAGATTCTATCTACTTGCACGCTATCTCTACTGGTGCTTTGACTATCACCGTCACACCAGATACTACTAAGCAAGTGATCTATGATACCGTAGTAGAATACTACTGTCCAAGCGATCTACCTACTAACTTGGTATGGAATGATACTGTTAAGGTATCTAACAAGTTGGACAGCGTTATCACTCATATCGCTAAGTCATTGATCGCTCCAGTAGCGTTGACTAAGAGCGAACTCATCACTATCCTTGGTGGTGCACAACCTGAGATCGTAGCGGGTACAACTCCTGATTGGAGTGCTACAGCAGCTGCTATCATGGCTTACTACACCAACAACGATGCTGATTCTATCGCTGATGTAGCAGACGTGACATGGATGGCTTCTAGCCTCGTTCCATGCGATGCTGCTAAGCACACTATGACCCTCGTTGTTAAAGACGAGTGCGACAACGAGATAGCTACTGCATACGAGTTTGATGTTAAGGTAATGACCGTTCAAATAGTAGAACAAACAGCTACTATCTGTCCATCAGAATTGCCTTACACATGGAACGCAATGACATTCGACACCGCTGGAACTCATGTTACTACCTTGACCAATATATATGGTTGCGATAGTGCTATCTTGACTCTCCACTTGAATGTCTTGCCTGCTATCCCAGTAACCGAGATCGAAGCTGCTATCTGCTTCGGCGAGGTTTACCCATTCAACGGTCAAAACTACTCTGTAACTGGTCAATATACTGACACTCTCCGCTCTGTAAACGGATGCGACAGCGTGGTGGTATTGAACTTGACCGTTCTTCAAGAGAAGGTTGTTCAGTATGATACTGTATCTATCTGCCTAGGCGAGTCATATGTATGGCCAGTTAATGGACTCACATATAGTGGACGTCGCGCAGGAACAACGGATTACAGTGATGTCATTTCTAACGTACTTGGCTGCGATAGTATCGAAGGTTACTTGCATTTGACTGTATTGCCAGCCGTTAAGAAAGAGGCTCCTGTAACAGCACACATCTGCTATGGCGAGAAGTATGACTGGCGTGGTAAGCAATATACCGTAGCTGGTACATACGGCGATACACTCCGCAATGTTGCTGGTTGTGACAGTGTGATCTACACCTTGAACTTGACCGCATCTGCAGCGCCTACAGATACGCTAACTAGAGTAATGCTTTGCGTAGGCGATAGCTACACATGGTCTGTTAACGGTCAATCATACATGTATACTAATGCAGGTATCTATAAGGATACTTATGTGAGCCAAGATCAATATGGTTGCGATAGCATCATCAATAATATTGAGCTTGTTGTAGCAGACGGCTTATCAGTGATCTCTGAAACACTCTGCTATGGCGAAACATATGATTTGACTGTAGATGGTGTAACTCGTACATTCGACAAGTCTGGAACCTATGTGATTAAATCACAAAGTGGTTGCCAAGTAACACTTGTATTGACGATATTGGATAAGATTCAACCAACCGATATCTATCAAACTATCTGCTACGGCGAGTCATATGACTGGGAACATGAGACCTTCACCCAGTCAGGCGACTACACTAAGACACTCATCTCTTCGTTGGGTTGCGATAGTGTAGTGACCTTGCACTTGACTGTTCTTCCTGAGGTAGTTGGTCAGACCGAGCATAAGACTGTTTGCTTCGGTGAGACCTATGAATGGCACCAAGTTACTTATAACGCATCTGGTACATACACCGCAAGCTTGCAAGACAACAATGGCTGTACATACACAGACACGTTGATCTTGACTATCCTTGATGAGGTACCAGAAACCAAGGTTGATAAGTATCTATGCGAGGGCGACAGCATGTTGTGGGATGGACAATACCTCAAACAATCTGGTCTATATCCTGTGACCTTGCAAGATAGCCATGGTTGTGATAGCGTTGTAACACTCAATTTGACCTTCGTACAAGGTAGCGATAGCACAATCTACAAGACCATCTGCAGCGGCGAGACATATGTATTCCAAAATCAAACACTTACACAAAGCGGTACATATGTAGACACCATCGCAGAGTGCAACACTACTATTACTCTCCACTTGACAGTTAACCAACCTGTCACCGTAGAGGTAACAGAGGTTGTTAATGGTTGTGCATACGATTGGAATGGTGTGACCTATACTACTAGTGGCGACTATACCTACACAACTACAGGTATCAATGGTTGCGATAGTACTACTATCTTGCACTTGACATTGGTTCCAACCGTAGTTAACGCTCCAGTAGATACGGTAACTCTATGTCATGGTGGTACTCACCTATGGCGTGATGGTAAGACTTACTCTAAAGCGGGTACATACACTTATGTAGAGAAGAATGCTAACGACTGCGATAGTACACGCTACACCTTGGAGCTCATTGTACGCGACCAAGTTAAGCCTACTATCATCGAGCAAACCATCTGTTACGAGGATAAATCATATACTTGGGATGTCACTGGTCAAACATATGACAAGACTGGTTACTACGAGCAAACTCTGACAGATGTCAACGGTTGCGATAGCATTGTTACTCTCCACTTGGTAATCTTCGACGAGATTCCTGTTACAATCGTACGCGATACCATCAACGAGGGTGCTACCTATACATGGAATGGTAAACCATACACAGCAACTGGTGACTACACCGACACTATCCCAAGCACAATTACTGGTTGTGATAGTATCGTAACATTGTCACTCTATGTGATTCCACAAAAACGAATCGAAGTGGCTAACATCACAGGCCATGTATGCGACGGTACAGAGTATATTGACCCTGTAACTAACAAGAAACACATCATCACTTCGTTGATACCATCAACCCAAACATGGAGTGATACGATCGTAAAATCACCTGTTCTAGATTCTATCTACAACTACGTGATTACTCCTATCGTAGCTCCTGAGGTGATGACTGACTCGCTCATAGCTACTATCGCTGGTGCAAGCCCAGTATTGACCCGTGGTGCTGTACCTAACATAACAGGTACTATCGCAGCAATCCAAGATTACTACAACGGCAAGGATACAGAGGCGGTAGCTGATATCAATAGCATCACTTGGACTAACGCTGGAGTTGCTGTAGCTTGCGACGCTACCGAGCACAAGATGACCTTGGTGGTTGAGGCTGGTTGTGATACTAAGATCACTACCGAGTTGACCTTCGATGTCGCTGGTGTCACAGTGGCTACACCTGATACTGCTACCATCTGCTTCGGCGATACCTATACATGGATAGCTAATGACAACAAGGATTATAATAAGACTGGTATCTACGTAGATACACTCCTCAACCAATATGGTTGCGACAGCCTCATTATTACCTTGAACTTGACAGTTCTCCCTGAGGTAGAGCACAAGCCAGTTGACACAGCAGCTATCTGCCACGGCGAGAAATACACTTGGAGAAACAAGGATTACGATCAAACCGGTGTTTACTACGATACAGTATCTAACTTCCTTGGTTGTGACACCTTGATCTTCACCTTAGACTTGACAGTTCTCCCTGAGGTAGAGCACAAGCCAGTTGAGATCAAGAATATCTGCCACGGCGAGACATACACTTGGAGAAATAAGGATTACGATCAAACCGGTGTATACTACGATACAGTATCTAACTTCTTGGGTTGTGACACCTTGATCTTCACCTTAGACTTGACCGTTCTCCCTGAGGTAGAGCACAAGCCAGTTGAGACCAAGTACATCTGCCACGGCGAGACTCACACTTGGAGAACCAAGGATTACGATCAAGAAGGTGTTTACTACGATACCGTAGCTAACTTCCTTGGCTGCGACAGCTTGATTTACACCTTAGACTTGCATATCCTTCCAGATGTTGAGTATGCAGCAGAGGAAACCGCTTACTTCTGCCCTAACGATACATATACATGGGATATCAATGCGAAAATGATCAATACTTACAGTCAACCTGGTACATACATGGATACACTCTACAACTTCCTTGGTTGTGATAGTGTGATCTACACCTTGAACTTGTACCACTACGACACAAGCTTGCCAATCATCCTAACTAGCGACATTACAGCTATCTGCGGTAACGCAATCGATGTAAGTTTGGCTGACGCTATTGTCAAGAGTCATATCGCAGCAACCGAGCACTATGTTCCTACAGCATCTGTTAAGTGGTACGTACTCGAGGGTACAACCTACAAAGAGCTCACCACAGCAGCTCTGGATGGTACCATCGAGACTGTCACAATGAGATATGCCGTAGAATCTGAGTGCGAGACCTTGTGGTCTGATCCTATTACGGATATTCCTGTACAAGATCCTACACCAGAGAATGATCCTGACGAGATGGCTGGTATCGACGCTGTAAGCAAGTACGGCAATCGTATCCTCCTCGTTAATGTCAAGATCGTTGAGGAGACCTTCGGTTGGGTAGTTGAGCCAGAAGATGTGGCTTGGTACAAGATCGTTGATGACATGGATGACTGGGCTGACCCTGCAAGTCCTGTGAACAACGACGAGTTCCTCGCTAATGGCTACTTCTACAACCTACCTGATGGTGAATCTATGCAAGGCGAATATTACGCACGAATCCAACACGAGAAAGCTAATCCAGCTGATTGTAACGGAATCTTGCAAACCGAGACTTTGATTTGCGGTACAAGCAAACAAGCTCCAATGCTCTTGCCTAACATCGTTAAACCATCCGAGGTTATTCGTCTGGTTAATCTAGATCCAACAACAGTCTCTACTATCACTATGTATAGTACTGCTGGTGAAACGTTGGCTACATTCCAATCTACTGATTCTGAGAGCATGACCTTCAACGCGGCGCAAATGCCAGGATTCTACATCGTTGAGGTAATGTCAGAAGAGGGACAAGTTTCACTTCGATACATCGTTAAATGATAGGAGGACAAGTTATGAAAGTAAATATGATATCTAAGAAAATTCTAATGGTAAGTGCGTTCCTACTCATGTTGGTAGGAACTGCACTCCCAACCATGGCACAATCTACTCCAGTTAAGAAGGATACTATTTTCTACCATGGTTCTATTACAGAGATCAAAGTAGGTGACTCTATCTATGTGCACCAAGACAGTCTCTACTACCTGACTGGTGAGCGTATCTCTAAGTGGGTATACAAGGTTCCTCACTATGTACAACAGGTCAGCGGACGTCGCTATCCACATGGTGTATTGATTGGCGGTATCTATTCATGGGTATATCCAGCTACCTTGATTTCCATCAAGCCTGTTGTACCTATTTCATCGCTACAAGAGCTTGCTGAGAAAAACCAAGATACTGTGCCTACTGGTCCAAGGGATACCACTATCATTGACTTCCGCGAGGACGGACGAATCTTCGAGTATGTTTACGACGAGGATGGTGTGCTCATCAGCGAGGAGGATATCACCGAAACATGTTGGCGTACGATCACTTTTGTCAACTACGATGATTCTGTACTCATGACTGCGCAAGTCAAGTGCAATGATATGCCTTTGTACACAGCTGCTACTCCTGCTAGAGCACAAACGACTGCGGCAGATGGCAAGCAATATCGATACACCTTCAGGGGGTGGTCGCCTGAGCTAACTAAGGTCAGAGCCCATGCTACCTATGTGGCAGTCTATGACAGTACCGAGGTCATCACCCTCACAGAGGCTGTCAACCCAGGTACTAATATCCCTGTGTCATTGCAGATCGATCGTTTCTCTATAGGTGTTCGTGGTGGTTTTGCTTCTACATTGGCTAAGGTAGATCAGTTGCCTTTGGGATATAACCTCGCGTTGGATCTACGCTATGCTCACTACTGGGCAGGTGACGAGAACATGTCTCGTATCGGTATTATGACTGGACTCGACCTCAACTACATGTTTAACGCTCAATCTGCTACTATCGACGAGGCATATACATTGCCTACCGACGAGGGTAATGTAGATTATACCGTTACAGTTGACAAGGTTATTGAGAAGACCCATCATCTCCAGTTGCAAGTGCCTGTGATGTTCTCATTGATCACTCCAGGTAACTTCTTCCTCAATGTAGGTCCTAAGTTCATTATCCCTGTTCGTTCTACCTATCAGTTGAAGTTGAACAATCCTGTGATCTCAGCTTATATGCCAGAGCTCAACGGAAGACCTGTTGTCAATAATATTGTCATGGGTCAAGTTAAAGAAGAGGATCTCAACAAGAAGGATCGCTTCAACAAGGAGTTCAAGATGGCTATCACCTTGGCTGCTGAGTTGGGATATGAGTTCAAGTTCAAGAACAAGAACAGTCTCTCATTGGGTGGATATATTGACTATTCAATCATTAGTGCATACCAAAACGAGGGTACAGGTTCTGTCATCACCATCACACCTCCTAGTGCTAATGGTATAGCTGATGTCAAGGTTCAGTCGTTGACTTCTGCATACTCTAGCAAGTTCGGTATTTTCGACCTAGGTCTTAAGGTGGCTTACAACTTGAACTTCGAGAAGTAATCCCTCTCCTTATATACAAAAAGGACTGCTCAGCTTGAGCAGTCTTTTTTGTTATTGGTTATTGGTTATGGGCTATTGGTTATGGGAAGCCTACCCCCCAACCCCTCCCTAAAGGGAAGGGAGAGGCTATGGGCTATTGGTTATTGGCTATGGGAAAATAATTGATGCCAATTGTTGTATAGTAATTCCCTTTAGCGGGGCAGGTTGTTCTTATCTCGCTTTGCTCGAACGATCGCTTTGCTTGAAGATCGCTGACGCTTGAAGTTTTCCCTTTGCCGCGGCAGGGAGTTGATTGCCGCGGAATGTTGTTGGATTAAGTTGTTATGGTTGTTGGATAAACATCCCCCACGTTGTTGTTTCCTTCAAAATCTTAGATTCAGTGATAGCGTAGTCGGCGGTGTTTAAGGCACAAAGAATCTCCGGGGCCCCCACAAAGCTCGTGGGTTTGTGGGGAGAGGAAGAACGGCGTCAACCTCAACGAGCCAAGCGAGTTCTTTGTTGTAAGCCAGTTCTGACGAAACGGTGGTAATTTACGTTACGTCCGTCAAGGCAACAGATTCATGAGATTTCTCGCCGCAGGCGTAGGAGCTATTATTTCCTTTCGCCGCGCAAGGATGTTGATTTGCGCGGAACGTTGTTGAAACAAGTTGTCGTCGTTGTTGGATCAATGTTTCTGTTGTCGTCGTTGTTGGTTGCATAATCTCTTGTATCAAGTTGTTCTGAAGTAACAAACTCTCCGCACTCTATGCCAAAAAAAAAAGAGCCGCGAGGGCTCTTTTCTTATTATTCTAGTTTGCGATATCTCACGCGCTTAGGCTCGTTAGCATCCTCGCCCAGACGCATCTTCTTGTTCGCCTCGTAGTCGGAGTAGCTACCTTCGAACCAGAAGACCTTGCTGTCGCCCTCAAAGGCCAAGATGTGTGTACAGATACGATCGAGGAACCAACGGTCGTGTGAGATCACTACTGCACAACCTGCGAAGTTCTCTAGACCTTCCTCCAACGCACGCAAGGTGTTTACGTCGATATCGTTGGTAGGCTCGTCTAGCAACAATACGTTTGCTTCTGACTTCAGTGTCAAGGCTAGATGCAAGCGGTTGCGCTCACCACCTGACAACACGCCGCACTTCTTCTCTTGGTCTGCACCTGTAAAGTTGAAGCGGCTTAGGTATGCGCGTGCATTGACTTCGCGTCCGCCTACGCGTATGTACTCGGTGCCGTCGGCTATCATCTCAAACACGCTCTTGTTAGGATCGATGTTGGAGTGTACCTGGTCGACATAACCTACGCGTACGGTCTCACCTACAGCAAAGGTACCTTTGTCTGCTTGCTCCATACCCATGATCATGCGGAATAGGGTAGTCTTACCTGCGCCGTTAGGACCGATGATACCTACGATGCCGTTAGGTGGCAACATAAACTCCAAGTCCTCAAACAACAGTTTCTCGCCAAAGGCTTTGCTTACGCCCTCTGCGTTGATGACCTTGTTACCCAGACGTGGACCGTTAGGGATAAAGATCTCCAGCTTCTCCTCTCTCTCTTTCTGCTCTTCGTTCAACATGCGGTCGTATGCTGCCAAACGTGCTTTACCTTTGGCTTGACGTGCCTTAGGAGCCATGCGCACCCATTCGAGCTCGCGCTCAAGGGTCTTGCGTCGTTTGCTAGCTTGTTTCTCCTCCATGGCCATACGAGCGGTCTTTTGCTCCAACCATGATGAGTAGTTACCTTTCCATGGAATACCCTCGCCGCGGTCCAACTCCAATATCCAACCTGCTACATTGTCTAGGAAGTAGCGGTCGTGGGTGATACAGATCACGGTACCTGCGTATTGGTGTAGGTGTTGCTCGAGCCAGTCGATGGACTCAGCGTCCAAGTGGTTGGTAGGCTCGTCCAGGAGTAGGATGTCTGGTTGTTGTAGCAAGAGTCGGCACAATGCCACACGGCGGCGCTCGCCTCCTGACAGGTGTTTGACTAGTGCCTCGTCTGCTGGACAACGCAATGCGTCCATTGCGCGGTCTAGACGTGTGTCTATGTTCCATGCATCGGCGCTATCGAGTTTGTCTTGCAATTCTGCTTGACGGGCTAGCAACTTGTCGAAGTCTGCATCTGGCTCAGCAAAAGCCATATTGATGGCGTCGTACTCAGCCAGCATGTCCATGATAGGTTGTACGCCTTCTTGTACGCACTCGCGTACGGTTTTCTCTGGATCTAGTTGAGGATCTTGCTCCAGGTAGCCTACGCTGTAACCAGGAGAGAATACCACTTCGCCTTCGTAGTTCTTTTCGATACCTGCGATGATCTTCAATAGGGTAGATTTACCTGCGCCGTTGAGACCGATGATACCGATCTTTGCGCCGTAGAAGAAACTTAGGTAGATGTCATTCAATACTCGTTTTTGTGGCGAGAAGCTTTTGCTAACGCCCACCATCGAGAAAATAATTTTCTTGTCGTCTGCCATTTTGTATATTTGTTTATTATTATATTCGTCGTTGTTGTTACCCCATCTCCCCCATCGCCACTCTCAACTTTCGTCATAGCCGCTTTGCGGCTACAAAGGTACGCAAAAAAAACGACATATACAAATTTGCAGGAGCTATTTGCTTCAAATTGCATTTTTATTTGCATAATTCCCAGAATTATTGTAACTTTGCAGACGAATACCAACTATTGTTTTACCATGAAGCGGCTATTGATTTTCCTTGTTATTCTCTTTGTGTGCCATGGTGCATCATCGGCTGTGACGTATGTCTATAAGGGTCACAGTACGTATATGAGCGATGTGTTGTACACCTGGGACGGCAAGCATTTGTATGCGGGTCGTAGTACGTATATGTCGGATATTCTTTTGACTTTTGATGGCAAGTATGTGTATAAGGGTCGCAGCACGTATATGAGTGATGCGATAGCTACTTATGATGGTAAGTATTTCTACGAAGGCCGTAGTACGTATATGAGCGATGTGTTGTTGACTTGGGATGGTCAGTATGTGTATGGGGGTCGCAGCACATATATGAGCGATGTGTTGTACACCTATGACCGTCAGCATGTCTATAAGGGTCGTAGTACGTATTCCAGCGATATTCTTTTGACCATCAAAGGCTCTCTGCCTCCTGCTATTTTGATGGTGATATTGTATTAGGCAAGCTATATCAGAGAATGCCGAAACGCTGTTGAAGGGAGTAGGCCAAACTTTCTAATTTCTATTACCATGGTTAAACGAATTATTGATCAACTGATGATTGCCATTGACAATGGTAAACTCATCAAGAAACCTTTCAAGTGGTTGTATGTCATTTCGGGTGCGCTATGTGTGTTACCTATGCTGGCTGGCATTGGTGTCATCATCTGGCAGTGGGATCTGCTTTTCAATCTGTTGAATCCTAATTTCTGGACAGATTTTGTCAGCATCCTGATGGCTTTCTTAGTGGTGTATGCCTTGCTTATCTATGCTGTTTGGGGTTGGCATTTCTGGAAGAACCGCAAGGAGAACCTAGACGGCGTTATCCGTACTGGTTCCCGCACGGTGGCTATTCCGCTCATCGCACATATTAACCAGAGTAATGGCGAGCATTTCAGTTTGTTCTTGGTCTATGTGTCTGTGGCTAGTTTTGTGTTGGCATACATCGCATGTATGTTGACCAATGCTTTGGGCTTCTGGAGCAAGTTCGGTTTCATTCTCTACCTTATTGGTGGTGTGGTGGCTATTGGTGTTGTAGCCCTTGTGGCGTATCTCAATATCCTCTTCGTACGCTTCATTTCGGAGCGTATCCGACTCTTGTCACAGATCGGCAACGATGTTCATCAAATGGCTATTTCTGATGCCAAGAAGGGCGAACTAGAATCCGAGAAAGAGGATGCTAAGTTCGAACTCGGCTCTTTGACTGACAAACAAAAGAAATGCATCGGCCTTGCACTAGCATTGGCTGTTGCTGTGGCTTTTGTCAGCTCTTTGACCATCTCTTGCATCAATGCTAGCACGCTCAACAAGTCTGTTCTCAAGGAGTTGAAGGAAAAACGAGTAGATATGGCTGAACGTCGCAATTCTGGCTTTAGCTATTCTGCTGCTTCTGCTTATGAGATTGCTCAGGAGTATGCCGATGACAAGTATAAGAAGATCACTTATGGACGAGTATATAAGTACGAGCAGAAGTATTTGCACAACCACGACTTCACCAGCAAGATTAGAGAGAAAGCTAACGACAAATACGTGGAGACATATATCACTCCTAACCAGGCACGCATCGACGAGCTTGTGGCTAAGTGGGAGCAGTTTATAGCTGAGCATGATCCTAGCCTATATCTCAAGGTAGTTACTCACACAGGTATCTATGAGGAACCAGGTTGGTACTATCATTACGACCGCCCCGAGTATTGGTTCTCTGTTACCGAGCTTAAGGGTACTCTCAAGGGAGCTTCTGTTACTATCAAGCCTGTGGATCGTCATGGTAGTACGCATTACAATACAGATGCTCAGACGCTTTCTTTGTCCGAGCTCAAGCGTTGTAATTCTCGTGCTAAGTCTCGTTACTATCGCTATGTTGACAACGATGAATTCTGGAATCGTTATTCTATGCGTGTAACGGTTAATAGTGTAACATTGGAGGATGGTACAACCATCAAACGTTCTGATATCAAGCAAGTTCCTAAGACGGTCAAGGCATATTTGGATGACAAGTCTGAGGACAATTTGGTAGCAATGGTCAAGGCTGAGATCGATGCTGATTTCCCTGCTCGTGAGGAGTATATTCAGGCTGAGCTCAAGCGTGCGTTGATAGATAAGGATGAGTTGTGCTATGAGTTTTTGCATCTCTCTAGTGACAACTAATCGGTTCTAGATATCTCTCTGAAGGCGGGTGTTCTCCACTCGCCTTTTTTATTCCCTTCTCCTCTACACTAAAAAAAAGCCTTTTCGCTCTTTTTTTTTCATTTTTTTTCTTCACACTGACAGGTTTTAGCAGTTTGGCGTAGTAATTTTGCAGTCGGAAACAAAAAAGTGCCATTTTTTGGTGTTTTCTGAATGAAACTATATGTTAAACTTTTAAATTTTACGATTATGAAGATTAAAAAACAGAAAGAACTCTTAGTTAGTTGCAATGTATTATGGAAAAGATTTTTTGTATCTTGATAGATCTCATACTTGTAGGTCTAGCTATATGGTTTATTCTTGAAAACATGATGTATTATCTTTCATGATTTGGACTATGCATGCCCTATGATCAGCTGGCATTAGCGGCGAATTTGGAAGTTTGGAAAAATTGTTGTATCTTTGCATAAAAATTCTATGAAACAACTAGTCAAGGATATTCGTGCATTGATCAATTCGGGGATTGCTAGGTGATTTGGAAAAAATCTGGAAACAATGAAAAAAGGCGATACAATACGATTTTTGGATGCTGTAGGTGGTGGCAGGGTGGTGCAGTATGACGAGGTAAAACAGTTGGTTTGGGTGGAGACGGATGATGGATTTGATATCGGTCCTCTGCCTGCGTCGAGTTGTGTAGTGTGCAGTTCTTCAGTAAGTTACCAGCGTTCGGCGATGGCGCCAATGCGGCCTAAGGTGGAGCAACCGGCTCCTGCTGTGGTGCCGCATACGGCACCTGGTAAGCGTGCTAAGCGCCAGCGGGATGAGCATGTCATAGACTTGCATATTGAGGCCTTGCCTACTAGTGGTAGTGGTATGACGGATGTGGAGAAGCATCAGTATCAGTTGCGATATTTTCGATTGGAGTTGCAGCAGCATGTTCGCCATCGTGGTCGTCGTGTAGTGGTTGTTCATGGTAAGGGTAATGGGGTTTTGCGCAATGAGATCCGTCAGATCTTGAAGCGTGATTTTGGTCAGTTGGTGGAGTTTCATGATGCCGATTATTCGCGCTACGAAGAGGGGGCAACCTTGGTGATTGTGAAGTAGGATGGAGTAAACTACTCAACACATTTTTGCATGTGGTAGTGTGATGGTGTGGAGCAACTGAGGTTTCAGTTTGCTCCTTTTTTTGTTCATGGTTGGGTGTTTTGAAAGAAAAAAGGAGCAAGCTAGTGGTGAATGTTTGGTTGTTTGAGAGATTTTGTGTACCTTTGCGGCGGAATTGAAAATAATATAATCGCTAAACAAAACGAAAAATGAGTAGCAAACAATCCATACGATTCTACAACGATAAGGAGGTGCGTGCCATTTGGAATGATGCACAAAATAAATGGTACTTCTCTATTGTGGACATTGTGGCGGCTATTACCAATAGTCCTCGTCCGCGTGTGTATTGGGGTACGGTTAAGAACCGACAAAAAGAGGCGAACGCTGAGTTGTATTCAAAATGTATACAACTGAAATTAAAGTCTGCCGATGGCAAGCGTTATGCTACCGATTGCTTCGCTCAGGAGGATATTGCAGCAGTAGTTAAAACCTTGTCAAGCAAGAATATAACTGCTTTTCTTGACTGGTTTACCTTTTCCGATAACTCTATCGACGGGCAAAGTCGCAAGAAAGCATATACTCTATTTGAAAGCGCCATTTTGGATGAAATGCAACCTGGTACCATCCAATCTTTGCAACAGATTCATGCTTATCTCTTTGGTGGACTATATGACTTTGCTGGGCAGATACGCACAAAGACGATTTGGAAAGATGGCACACTCTTTTGCCGTGCCGAGTACTTGCGCTATAACCTGGATCAAATAGAACAGATGCCACAAACGACTTTCGACGAAATAGTGGATAAATACATAGAGATGAATATTGCGCATCCTTTTATGGAAGGTAATGGCAGAAGCACACGCTTGTGGTTAGACTTGATTTTCAAGTCTGCAATAAAACAATGCGTGGATTGGAGTCAGATAGATAAGAAAGCATATTTGCAAGCCATGCGCCACAGTACAACTGATAGCGCAATGATTCGCGAGTTGCTCCGTAGCGCAATGACAGACCAAATCAACGACCGCGAGATGTTCATGAAGGGTATTGACTACTCCTACTACTACGAACAAGAAGAGTAATTATGAAGAATATATCTACATCCTTACATGCTTCTCTCTACTATCTCATATGAGTTTAGAGGACGCGGCGGTGCCGCTACTGTTTAGAGTATAGAGAAAGAATATTAACCCCCAAAAATACATACAACCATGAAACGAATTTTATTTATCTTACTTGCTGTAGTGGCTACAGTAGCTAGTGCGCAGATATCGACCATAAAAGTAGCAGAGAAGAAAGAAGTCCGTACCATATTGCCGTACGATAGCACTAAGAACTGTCTCGGAGGAGATAATGTGTTTGCTTACAAAGGACAGGAACTATTTGTCATGCCTAATAAAAATTCGTATGACTATGATCATTTTCATACCATAGACTTTGACCCTATTAACGAAAGTGAGGTATATAAGAAATATGGTACGACTAAAACATATCAATACCGGACACCATATGAACTACTTGTTAATAAAACATTTGTTGTAGATAGTGTTTCCTTAGTTTCTAAAGAATATTCGTCTGAAAAGTACGCTTTCTATTTAACAGAAAAAGAAAACCCTAATGTCAGATGTATATACATGTACGACCCATATTTAGTTAGCATGTTCCCTTTTACAACGATGGCATATTACAATTACCTATTAGAAAATACTAAAGGAAGATCATTTGTCATTGGCAACAAGGAGATACATGATTCAGATGTATATACTGGTGAAGAAATTGTAACCAAAGGAGACTATTCTGAATGGGTAGTAATAGATATAACTATTGAGGAGGAGTCGTGTGAACTAGTTGCATTATTGAATAATGGTAAGCAAACAACATATTGTGATGCGAAAGCCTTATTAAAAAAAGAAGGTAAACGTAGAATATTCTCAAAAGAGGAATGGGATAGTTTGGTAGCAGAGTATGGATTAACATTTATGGAAGATGTGATGTCAGGAACCATCAGGGTTGGCATGGCAGAGGCACTCATTTATATGTCATGGGGTAATCCAAAGAAAATCAATCGTAACTCATATGGCAGAAACCAATGGGTTTATGAAAATCAATATTTATACGTAGAAAACGGTAGAGTAACAGCCTGGAATTAAGTCAGAGAATTAACTAACACGATAAACAATAGCCACCCTATTACGGTTTAGTGGACGGCACGGAGTGCCTATTGGACGCCGCGGAGCGGCTATTGGCTATTGGCTACTGGCTATAGGCGATAGGCGAGGAGGAACAACAAAGAAATTATTAAATAATTAAAATAAAAGAATTATGAAGAAGATTTTAGTAATGATGGCGCTAGTGATGGCCATGGCAGCTAATGCGCATGGTGCGGATATATACGAGGCTGAAATACAGTCGTTTGGTAACTATGACATGGCAGGAAAAACATTCTATGTTATCTCTGCTAATCCCAATGTGTCAAATAATGATCTTGAGTTCTTAGACTATAAGGATTATATCACACAATGCCTCATGCTAAAAAATGCTATCCCCTGCGAAGACTCAGATTCAGCAGATGTGTGTATATTATATGACTATGGCGTGGTGGATAAATCCTATGTGGCTAATGTATCTATTCCTATATGGGGAATAACTACAACTAGTAGATATATAAATACCATAGTAACCGGAGTATTAAATAGTAAAGAGGATATACAAGACTATCGTAGAGTAATAAACCTATATGCCTATGACAATAAGGACCGAACGAGTGACCCAGTTATGCTATGGAAAACCAATATCGCAAGTTCAGGCATTAGCAGAGATCTGCAAGAAGTACTCCCTTATATAGCACATGCTGCAATACCTTACATGGGAAAACAGACTAATGGCATTAAAACCTTTCAAGTCTCACCGTACATAACAGAAGTATTTTTGATTCGGAACAAATACTACCTAGAGAGAGGCTTATCTCTAGCGAGCAAAGTAAAAGAAGAAAATGATTTGCCATTAGCTGTGCATTCTATACTGCAAGATGAGTGGAGTACTACCATTAACATAATGGCACGAAATACAATCGGAATATTCTCCTATCCTAAATTTAAGAGTCAAACATATCTCGTTTGTAACGGCCAGAAATATCCTATCGTCCAACTTTATGCTCCTTGCAACGAAAACTATCCTGGCAATCCTAATTTACTAGATCAAGGATTTGTATTGAGTCAAGGAGAAAATTTGATTCAGATGCGATTCCATACGCTTCTGCAAAAGGGTGATACCTTTGATATTATATCCTATAAGAATACAAAAGAAACAAAAGTGTATGTACACTTTAAGGATATAGTAGTGCAATAATCCCTGCAACACATATTTTCTTGTGATAGCTCTTATTAGTTATAAACTATGAGCTTAATTAAGTTACGAACTATGAACTATGAGTGATAAAGAATAGTAACCTTGAAACAATACGATTATGAAAACATATTTACTCGATACGATAGATAGATTTAAACGATACAGTCAGAAGTTGGATGTACAAACTGTTCTATGTTCCAAAGCCTGGTATGTATTGAATGAAGACGGAGATACTGAAAATCTTATCTTTCAGCCTGATGGTACAGTTTTAGTATCGGTTAATGGTTCAATAAAGAAGTGTACATGGCAATATATTCCTCAGAATCGGTCTATTAGTATTATGCATACTGAATCTGAAGGCACTATGCTAAAAGCTACGTTTATAGATGGCACCGTACTCGCATTTAATAAATCAGGCACTAACGAGTGTATGTTTTTGATAGACAATACGCTGGATAATGAGCATAAAATGCAATCATTAGAAGCTGTAAAAAAATATCTATTATTTGTTGAGAAAAAAGCTTTAGATAAGCAAAAACATAAGGAAGCTAAGAAGCTTAAAAAAGCCCAAAAGAAAGAAGAGGAGCAAAAGAAAGCTGCAGAAGAAGCGGAAAGAATGAGACGTGCAGATGAAATGCAAAGAGAAAAAATCAAAGAAGAAAAAAATCGAATAGAAGAGGAATACTATTACAAAGTACATAAATTACAAAATGATTATGATTATACCTATATTTCAAAATGGTATGAGATATTAGATTGTAAAGACAAACAGCAACGGTTTTGGATTTTTAATTGGAGTTTTTTTGTGTTTTGGTTAGTGCCTTCTTTCATGTGTTTGGCATTGTTTATGATTTTGGGAATGAAGGTACTTGCTGTTATTATACTTGTTAGCTTATTCCCAATAGGTTATTTGGCTATCCCTTTTGAAAAATGGCGTCACTATAAACACGCAACTAAACTTCATAATCAATATGCTGCTCAGCATAAAGAATTTATAGACTCTTTTAATTATCATATCTTTTATGAGATAAAAAACGATTATGAAGAGTACTCAAAGAAGTTTGAAAAACTAAATACAGAAAAAGAAAATGCCTTAAAAAAGCTAAATTATTAACCCATTATAAATAAACAGAAGTATGAAACGAATTTTATTTATTTTAGCCATGGTGGCGAGTGCTGCGGTAATGATGGCGCAAGAGCACCTGAAATTTAAAGGTGTTCCTATCGATGGAACACTAGAGTCTGTAACTCAACAATTGGAAGATAAAGGATATACTCGAGTAGAAAGAGGCGATGATTTGCAAATAATGAGTGGAGATTTTGCAGGATATTCCAACTGCCGAATAATTATATCTACTGCAAAAAATCAAGACCTAGTGTATGTCGTATTGGTTAGTTTTGAGAAACAAACAACATGGCGTAGTCTATATGGTAATTACAACGACTTAAAAGAAATGCTTGCAAAAAAATATGGTGAGCCATCTTTTAATATTGAACAATTCCATAGAGAGATTACACCAGGATATGAAATGTACTATCTAGATGAGTGTCGTTATTCTACTCTTTATGAGTTGGATCATGGTCAAATTCTAGTGACAATCTCTAAGGATTCAGAAGTATTACTTGCATACTACGACCGAATTAACAACGCTATTAATGAACAAACATCTATGCAAGAAGCATTAGATGATTTGTAAATCCCCTAAAAAAAATCACCTTGTAATATTTGCCAGACCACTGGCAAAGACAGGAGAGTGGGAGATATAGGGTATCTTGCGGACGGAACCGCAAAGTGCACCCCACAAAGTCACGAACTTTGTCGGGGACCCCGCAAGAGCAGGACTGACAGATGGAGGTGTAAAGGCGAGAGGTGATGGGCAATTGGCGATGGGCAATGGGTGTCTAACATCAGCGCAACATCTGCGCAACATCTGCTGAAAAGATAGTGGCGGAAATGTGGATGAATAATGTCAACCAATTTAGGAAAAGACATACTGCATTCTTCTTCAAACATAGGGGTTCCAGGGGTGAAGACGGAGTCAAGAGGTCTAAAATAAAAAATGGAAAACTTCTTGACGGAAAAGTAGTACAACAAATGTCAAGAATCAATAACCAATAAGACACAACTTAGCGAAAAAGCTTTGTTTTTGACTACCTCGTTAATATATATAGTTAAGGGTTTCCTTAAACGTAGCGTTTGGCAATTACTGCAAAGATAAGCTATGGCAAGGATATGGCAAGGGTATGGGATTTGCTATGGGCAATTGGGCTATTGGCAATGAGGCGCAGAGCGCCTGTTTAGAGGACGCGGCGCTACTGTTGAGTGATTAAAAAAAACAGACACGCTCATTGAGCGAAAAAAAACACCATATGACACTTGAATTTGCTCCACTAGATCGAAAAGAACTCCGTCAGGCGGCAGAGCTGGCCGCTCGCGCATTCAGCGATTACGAGTATTTTACAACCTGGTTCCCTGACCCAGAGGAACGAGCTAGGGTGGAGATGGCTATTATCTGGTACGCATATAAGACCAACTTCAGCAGGGTTCAGCAACTCACAGCCAGATTAGACGGCAAGATAGTAGCCACAGCCGAACTCAATGCTCCCGATTTCAAGGAACCCTCCGTACTGTCCTATATCCTACACGGCTGGCTCAACGTATATAGGGCCGCAAATTCTAATGACCGATCTGGGATGAAGCGTGTGAATGATTGGATTGCTATGGATGCTGCTGCCGGACAACCAAGTCATGACTACCAGAAAACAGGACCAGGCATCTGGTATCTGAGCTCCTTAAGCGTAGATCCATGCATGCAGGGAAAGGCCTTGGTGGCAAATTCCTGGACTATTTGGAGAATTATATTCGTGAACGTGGCGGCAAGCAGATGGTCTTCTACACCAACTCTCAGAAAAATCTGAACTTCTACCTCCATCGTGGCTATGAACTCTTCGACGAACGTGTATTTGACTATCACGATCGCCAAATGGGCAGCTGGACCTTGAAGAAAAATCTATGACATATGGGAGAAAAATGCTATTATATATAAGGTGTAAGTGATAAAATGATAGAAAAATGATTTTTCTTGAAACATTTTGATAGAAAAATTTGGTGGTTTCGAATAAAAGTTGTATCTTTGCAAATGTTTTCGTTCCCCAACGAACGTAACATTAGTCAACTTGACAATTAATCTAAGGTACAAACACTAAAAATTTTATTATTATGAAAAAACTTTACACTCTTGTTTTGTCATTATGTATGGTACTTGGCGCAGTAGCCAACCCAACAGTGGGTACTCCACGCAACGCTTATCAACTTAGTCCAAAATCAGCCAATTTAACTTTTGAGCTCGCTCCTGGTATAAAGAAAGCTCCTGCAGCTACTACTGGTCTTCAATACGACGCTACCGAGGCGATTGAGGTTACTTACAACGCTGGTGACGCACTTGAGATAAATTACAACTACATCAGCCAAGGTCAAGTATACGTCGACGTGATGGCAGCTGACTACAGCAGTTCAATAGCACTCTTGCTCTTCGTACAAGCTCTTGATGAGAATGGCAACATACCTGCAGGTACATATCCTATCTCTAGCACTCCTGCTTACGGTACAGCTTATGCTTCTCAAGGATATGACGCACAACATGGTGTAACACCTTGCGCATACTTCCCATTAGTAATCGAAGATAACCAACTCTACGTCACTACCCCTATGTTCTTTATGGTAAGTGGTTCTGTGACTGTCGAGTACGTAGATGGCAAAATGAAATTGACTATCGACGCAGTTAACTCTAACGGCGTAGCTGGTAAAGTGGTTTATGATCCTACAACTGGGGCTGCTGGTCTTCAATATGACGAGCAAACAGGTAGCGTAAACCGTGCTTATACTACCGAGGATCGTTTGGTAGTTGACTTAGACTACGCAGCTAGCGGTCAAATCTATGTAGATGTTATTGCAGCTGATATGAGTGATCAAATGTCATTGTTGTTCTTTGCTAACACTACTGATCCTGAGGTAGGTGTTCCAGCTGGCGTATATCCATTGTCTGCAACTCCTGCTTATGGTACTGCATATGCTTCACAAGGTTATGTAGCAGGTCAAGGCGTATGGCCATGCTTCTACAGCACATTGGTTGAGGAAGCTGGTACAATGTATCTCGACAAACTATACTACATGGTTGCTGGTCAAATCGAGGTAGGCAAAGTAGATGGTAAACTTACTATGGTGATTGATGCTGTTAACTCATATGGTGTACCTGTTCATATCACTTACAATGCTGCTCCAACCGCTGTTGAGGATGTGACTACAGCTGCTGGCAATGTAGAGAAACACCTTGAGAATGGTCAACTCGTAATCATCAAGAACGGCGTTAAGTACAACGCAACTGGTTCTGTAATGAAATAATCGGTTAGACGGTTAATATCGGTTAAACGGTTAATCGAAACAGAAAAGAGCCTTTCGGGGCTCTTTTTTTTGCTCAATTCAAAAAAAGCAGTATCTTCGGACACTGCCTTGGCTGAAGTGATTCCCCCGTAGCTACGTTCGCTCAATGCAGCCCATACTCCAGTACGCTCGAAATTTTATAAGAAAATCGGCTACGCCTTAATTATCCGCTACCCATCATCTCATTTTCAATCGAGCTTGAATGAGTGATGAATACCGTATAAATAGATTGTTAATCTATTATTTTCTTATAAATTTTCTCGCTTTACTTGCGTATGTACATTTTTTGTCGTACCTTTGTACTCGCAAACAATATACAATATTACTCTATGAAAAAAATATACTCACTACTGCTAGCATGCTTCTTCGCTTCTGCAATCATGGCGCAGACTACACACACCAATCCTAGATGCATACGTACACCTAATCCAAATCTACACAAAAGCCAACAAATGATGCCTAGCATCATACATGTGCAGCAAACAACCTGCGAGACTATCACACTATATGCCGATGGCTTTGCAACTGCACCTAAATACGACGACTACTTTGGCGAATGGTCCTGCTCTGTTCAAGCAGAAGGTTACACCTTCTACCTGGATTGGTACGCTGCTGCCAACAAGACTACTGGCACCTGGAAGACCAGCGACTTTGAGATGTTCTTCTCCTATGCCACCAAACCCGACGGCAGCACCATCGACTACAAGGGCATAACCATGACCATCAGCAATCGCGTGGTAAGCACCAAGCTGAAACAACGCGTACTAGACGCTACTATCCAAGCGAGCGATGGCAATACCTATATCCTGCAAGTGGTGGAGAATATACTAACACCCGATCAGACTATTCCGCACAATATAGCTGATGCTCAGCTTAGCTGGCAAGACAGCACACTACAGATACAAGCTAATAATGCAGACATACAAGTTCAACTAGTAGCGCACAGCGACTGGCCTGTAGGCGAATACGAACTGGCAGACATGGACATAAGTCGCTGTCAGATTAGCTACAAAGGCGTAGCACAGAGCATTCAACAACCTAGTCTGAGCGTGCAGACCAAAATGCAAAACACCGGACTAGTGGCATGGGATGTCGTTCTAGGCTTCTACAACCAAGACACCGTCTTCCATCAAGTCAATATGACTGCAGCTATACCCGAACCCAATCAAGTGGTCGTGGTAGATTGCAAGAACCTGGAGGTGGATGACGAGTACTCTGCCTACTTTGGCACCGTATACCTCTACGGATCGAACGCCTCATACGACATTGCAGTTGTATACGACGGCACCAAGATGCAAGCAGGTACCTACAAGGACTTTATGCTGTTTATTACCGACAGAGCAACCCACCAATCCATCAAAACCATCTATCAAGAGCTGAAGATAGTCAAGGACACCAAAGCTGGTTGGGTGGCTACTGTAGAGGCACTAGGTATAGACAACAACTGGTACAGCATCAGCATAGTTTATGCACTGCCTACCGTGGCCAAGAAAACTGTGCAGATACGTTTTGACAATAGCGCCAAGGCATCGTTCTGGGCTGAGAAATACGACCTGTTACTGGAGAACGACAATGACACCTATCACGTGGCCATCGACGTGGCAGGCGTGACCGTAGGACAGGAGTTTGACATCAAGAAACTGGATCTGAATTACACCACCATCAAGGCGCATGGCGAGTATTATGCTGTGGAGATAGCTACCGCCAAGGGCGTGATCAAGCAGCAGGGCGAGACCACCACCATCGATGTGGAGATCATGGGCTTTGACTCCATCCTATACGACATTGAGATATGGCATAGCGTGCCTGTTCCAACCGACACCGTGAGACTAGAGATGGAGATGACTTTCGACAACTACCTGAGCGAAGGCTACTACACCCTGAAAGGCACGAGCGCCGACTCTAGCTACCAAGTGGCAATGACACCGTACAGCAAGGTGGTAGCAGGCGAGTTTGTCAACGATGGTCTGTTCGGTAAACTGGGTGATGTGGGCGGAGAGTACGACTTTTATTTTGCTCGAAGCTATGTGGCAATTATGCACGACTGGGAGAGTGAAGACTATAGTCTATACACCATCGAGAAAGGTACGATGACCGTACAGATGGCAGATGACAATAGCATCACTGCCGTGGCTAAAGTCATAGCTAGCGACGGCGTATACTACGAGATACACATGACATCGCAATATCGTGAATACCTGTGGGATAACCCTCTCAAACCCGTTGATCGTACCTTCACACAAGCGGACAACATTGCCATCGAGGACAATGCGGCAGGTTATGGGTTTATTGAGATCTACGGTATCTCTTCGGATGGGGCAGACATGTTTGACCTATACTTCTACACCCACACCAGCGACGCGGATATAGTGATACCAGCAGGCACTTATCCTATCAACCGCACAGGCAAAGACGGCACCGTTCGTGCTAACCCAGGCATCAGCGATGGCTATGTCTATCCGTCGTTCTATGCTACACTAGATGGCGAGTACTTGGAGGATATGTATCTCTTCGATAGCGGAACAGTAGAGGTCAGCAAGGATAGTCATGGCGAACTACGCATCGAAGTGAAGGCCTTGGATTTCTATGGCAACGAGGTGCATCTGGTGTATGGTACGACGGATACGGCAGTGGAAGATGTGGTCACCAGAACCGACGCATACAAGATGCTGCGAGGACAGCAGATCGTTATCGTCAAAGACGGAGTGGAGTATAGCGTAATGGGTGGAGAGTTGTGATACGCTCGCTGCGCTGTAGGTCCCATCGCCAAAAGCCGATAACTGATATCCGATAACCGAGAAAAAAGAAACTAACCCTAAAAAAAATAATACTATGCCAAGACTTATTCAAGTAGGAAACGAAATTATTCGTATCAATCCGGATAGACCATCGCAAATACAATACTCGACCAGCAATGGACGCATGTGGAGCACCCGATATTCAGGTTCATCGTGCGGCGACTTTATAGACCTAGTCGCATACAAGAACGAGTTGATAGCAGCCACCACCAAAGGTGTCTATTATTCAACCAGCGACGGACGTATGTGGAGCACACGATACACAGGCTCGTCCTGTGGCTCGTTCCAGGCACTTATGGATAACGGCAACGAACTCCTGGCTCAAACAGACAAAGGATTATACTACTCGACCAGCAGCGGACGCATGTGGAGCAAACGTAGATAATCGAGGGAGGTATTATCAATCGCTACGTTGTAGTTGATCACGAATGGCTGGTAACCTATAGCCCATAACTGATAATCGAGTAGAGGGATAAACGAATGATTTTGCAAAGTCAAGTTTGCAAAATATAGAAATACAGGCAGTTAACGTAAATTTTATGCCGAAAAATTTGGTGGGTATGTGAAAAAGCAGTA
>JAZLBE010000054.1:0-24564 GCA_045613525.1 Paludibacteraceae bacterium | reverse complement strand
ATTGAGCGATGGCGTAGTCGGCGGTTTTTATTAGCGCCGACGAGCGGAGCGGTGGTAATTTATGTTACGTCCTGCAGTGCAAAAGATTTTATAAGATTTCTGCCCGCAGGGCAAGGAGATTATTGTTCCTTCTCGCCTCATAGCCCATCGCCCATAGCCAATCGCCTATTGCCAATATCCGACACTTCATCGCCTATTATCTACAGCCCTCCGGGCGCTCTACAGCTTTAGCGCTCTACCCCAACTCCCCAGCAGTTTCTCGTACAAGGACTTGTGGTAGCTCTCGCCGTCCACAATGCTATTGTGCCACAGCAGCACCACCTCGCCGGCGTTCTGATGTATCTTCTCAAAGAGGCGTTGACAATGGAAGTAGGCCTCGTCTTCGGTCAAGTTCATATAGTGCTTATTGCTCAGCGTACAGTCCATGACCGTCAATGGGTGTAGCGTCAGTTCGGTGAGTTGCCAGGTCTTAGGATTGATCCAACGTACGGCACGAGTAGTCTGCAAGCGAAAACCTGCATAGTCAGCAAACATCATCGTATAGTCGTCTTTTACGCCCATATCCACCAATTGTTGCATTTGGTCAATGCTGCAACGCAAGAAGTGACTACGGTGCATCTTTGGGCTATCAGGCGACAAGGCGATGAGGCGATGAGGCAATGAGGTAGCTCCGTAGTAGCTAGAGTGCCAACCTATGCTAGCTTTGCTATTAAGGATGAGTTGCTCTACACGATGGTAGTCTTCGCCCTCTAAATCGTATTGAGGATAGTCGTAGCCTCGGCCAGAAGTGTCTTTGACAAAATAGATACTCTCCGCATTCTCCACTTTCTTGTCCTGTGCCATCAACCAAGAGAAGGTGTAAGCTGGATCGTTGTGTATATCTTGTAGGGAAGCTAGTACCTGTTTGATTTTGCCACGTTTGATGCCGCCTAATGCACCACGGAGGTGTCTGTAGTTGGCGATGGTATCCACATCGTGTGTAAGGTAGACATGGCTATATCCAGGCTCTGGCAGGGCGATATCTAGCATCTTGATCATTGCACGCGAATACTCATCCACGAGGGGTATCATCAGACGGTTGTTCTTGCCTAGCATGGAGTGTTGAGCCAGGAAGCGGCCGTGTGCATCGCGCTCGCTCACGAGTAGCTCTTCTGCTCGCGAGATGTAGAAGAAGGTATTGTACACCAAGTCTGTATGCACGACAAAAGTCTCCCCTTGTTTGTCGACACGGAGCTCAAGGTCCTCTTCGCTAGGGAGAACGATCTTGTTGCCCATATGTCCGTTAGGCACAATAACCACGCGGTAGTTAGGCCACAGACTCTGGTCTGCGGTATATCCCACGCGCTTAGCTCCTTGCTCATCGCCATAGAGCAAAAACTGGATGATGTATTCAATAACTTGTTGCATATATATTTAAAACACTTCGTTGTAGAGCGTTCGCTTTGCTCACTGTAGTTTCCTAGAAGTCTACAGGCACTTTGTTCCGTCCTCCAGGCCTTTGTCCGCTCTATACACAATACAGCGGACAAAGGTACAACTTTTTTTTGACATACGCAAGCGCTTGCGCGTTTATGCGCGAGTTTTTTCTCAAACTCATCGTTTTGCCTAATAATTTTTAATTATTTCGTTGCTATTTTCTGATATTTTTCTTACCTTTGTACCCTGTTGTTGCTTAGGTTTAGTTATTGACTAACGATAGAACAACAAATGGCACACTTTTTGTAAAGAAAATTAACATAAACAACTAATATTTTAACACACTTATGATTTCTAACAAACTTCAAGCGGCTATCAACGCCCAAATCAATGCTGAATTGTGGTCAGCGTATTTATATTTGAGTATGTCTGCATACTGCCAAGACCAAGGTCTTCCTGGTATGGCTAACTGGTTCTCTGTTCAATTCAAAGAGGAGCAAGATCACGCTATGATCCTCTTCAACTACCTCCAAAGCCGTGGTGGACGCGTATTGTTGGAGCCTATCGCAGCTGTCGATACCGAGTGGGCTTCGCCTCTTGCTGCATTTGAGCACACACTCGCTCACGAGGGTAAAGTGACATCACTCATCAACAACCTTATGGCGCTTGCTGTAGAGGAGAAGGATTTTGCTCTGCAAAGTCGTCTCAACTGGTTCGTAGATGAACAAGTAGAAGAAGAGGAGAATGCAACAGACATGGTACACAAATTGCGTTTGATAGGCGACAATGGTTATGGATTGTACCAACTCGATCAAGAGCTCGCTGCCCGTGTCTACACCCAAGCCAGCCCTCTCAACACCGCCGAGTAAGAGTATATATACCCCACAGATCACACAGATTAGCACAGAGAGATAAAGAATATACGTCCCACAGATCTCACTGATCTTCACAGATTAAGATAGATGACTATCCGTGTCATCCGTGGGAATGAAATCAATAAAAAAATAAGTGTCCATCCGTGGAATCCGTGGGAACAACAAAAAGAATAGACATATGAAAAAAGTTATTATTTCGCTACTGGCATTAGCATGCCTCGTAGCTTGTACTCCTAAGAAAAGCCCTTGGGCAGAGTACCAACAACTACTAGATACCACTGTTACTCAACTTCGTAGCGAGCAACCTATTGATCGTGACTCACTTATCAACAGCTATGTGGAGCTCTCCTACGCATTGGTAATGGAGAATATCAAGAATATCGAAACCGACTCTATCATCCTAGATTTCTTCTATATGCTTGACGCAGAGCAAAAAGCAGAGCTCGTAGCTGCTGTACCTGCAGCGCGTTGGGAGAGCGAAGGTATGAGCAAAGTATATGATAAGTACCAAGCAGAATTGCGTTCGGCTGCTGGTCAAAAATACACCGATGTAGTAGCCCTCAAACAAGATGGTACTCCTGTTAAGCTCAGCGAGGTGATTGGTACTGCAGACTATGTATTGGTTGATTTCTGGGCATCATGGTGCCGTCCATGCCGTCAGTTGATTCCTGTCCTCAAAGAGATTTACGAGTCATATGCTCCATCAGGCAAATTGACTATTGTAGGTATTAGCGTTGACCGTGAGATTGAGAAATGGCATGTAGCACTTGAGGAGGAGCAAATGCCATGGTTGCAATTGCACGATACCCACGAGGCTCCATACAATCCAAGTGACACTTATGGTATCTCTGCTATCCCTACTACCTTGCTCATCGATCGTGAGGGTACAATCATTGCTCGTAACCCTAGCGAAGCGGATATCGAAGAAATTTTGAACAAGTAATTCGCAGCTGATTATCAGTTAGATAAAGAAAAAGCGCTGAAGATGATTCTTCAACGCTTTTTTTGTATATTTTTAGGGGTTTAGCCAAGGGATTTTAATTTTCTCTGCGCCGTCGTTAAGGTCGTTTAGGTCGTTACTAAGATCAGGCGCTATCCTCTCCATTTTTATATCTCCTTGCTCGCTAGCTCGCAGAAATCTTATTAATCTTATTTACTCACTTTGTTCGTCGATGTACTCCGTAATACATTGCCACCGCTAGCACTCACTTCGCTCGTCCGCTGAATCTTATGGTGTCAAATGAAACTATTTCGCTTTGCCGCTCGAGGGAGTTGATTCGAGCGGAACGTTGTCGAAACAAGTTGTCGTCGTTGTTGGATAAACATACCCCACGTTGTTGTTTCCTTCAAAATCTTAGATTCAGCGATAGCGTAGTTGCTGGTGACTGAGACAGCAACGAGCGGAGCGGTGGCAATTGGTTTCGGAGAACCTTACACTCTTGCTTGCAAGATAACCTTGTAAACGAGATTTATAAGATTTCTCGAGCAGCCATGCTGCGAGTAGGAGCTATACCTCCCTCATCGCCCATAGCCTCTCCTCATCGCCTACAGCGTCAGCAGGATCTCTACGATGCGTTCGGAGGTGTGGCCGTCCCAGAGGGCGGGTATGGCGCCAGTTTTCCAGTTGCCAGCGAAGAGTTGGTCTAGTGCTGGTTTGATGGCCTCTGGTCGTGTTCCGATGAGCATGTTCGTTCCTACGGTGCATGTCTCAGGGCGCTCGGTGTTGTCACGCAGGGTGATGCATGGCACACCCATGACGGTGGTTTCTTCGGTGATGCCACCTGAGTCGGTCACCACCACTTTGGCACGTTCTACCAGGTAGTTGAACTCCAGGTATCCCATTGGGTCTACTATATGCAGATTAGGGAAGATCTCTTTTAATTTCTCTTCATCGCCCCAAAGGTTGTAGAACAGTTTGGCTGTTCGTGGGTGTATTGGGAAGATGATGGGCAGTCCATGCACATTGGTGATTATCTGCTCCATTAGGGCTTTGAGGTGCTCTTGCTCATCCACGTTAGCTGGTCGGTGCATGGTCATGACCACGTATTGCTTCTCCTCTAGCCCTAGGGTATCATATACTGCTGGACGACGGAATCGCGAGCGATTGGCTAGCAAGGTGTCGATCATCACATTGCCGACGTACCAGACTCTTTGTACATGACGCTTAAACGCGTACTGCTCTTCTGGAAGAGCAGGTAGGCTATTGGCGATTGGCGATTGGCCATTGGATTCCTCATCTATAGCCCATTGCCCATTGCCCATTGCCTGAGAGGCCTCTAAGCAAGCTCCTAGTAGGAGCAAGTTCTTATTAGCGATCTCGCTCGTCGTAAACATATAATCTGCTAGTGCGTCTGTTACCATGCGGTTGATTTCCTCTGGCATGGTTTGGTCCCAGCTGCGTATGCCTGCTTCTACGTGGCACACTTTGGTGTTTAGTTTTTTGGCTACGATGGAGCAAGCCATGGTGCTAGTCACGTCTCCTACAACCAGGACTAGGTCGGTTGGGTTGGCGATGAGGTCTTTTTCGAATGCCACCATGATGTTGGCTGTTTGTTCGGCTTGTGTGCCGCCACCGCACCCGAGGTTGATGTCAGGCATAGGTATGCCTAGTTCCTCGAAGAAGGTGTCGGACATGTTCTTATCGTAGTGTTGTCCTGTGTGTACAAGTCGATGATGGATGTCGTGTCCTTGTTCTTGTGCTTGTTTAATAGCCTTGATGAGCGGCGCTATTTTCATAAAGTTCGGGCGCGCGCCCGCGATGAGTGTTATGAGCATATGTTCTTGTTAGCGATTATTTACTATTGATAATGATGGATGTCGATATTTTTACGATTACACTACCCTTTCACTTCCTCGATGATACCATCTATGATGGCGAGGACTTCGGCTAGGACGATTTTGCTACGCTCGGTAGAGGCAGGGGTCTTGGTCGCAGTATCTACATAGTTCTTGATGTCTTGCGCATTGCGCGACTTGAACTCGATACCCATCTCTTGCATTACCTCGTCTACGGTCAGGAATACCTCCGAAGGGAAGAAACTAACGGCTGGTACACCCAGCAGAGCAGCTTCGCGGGCAAAGGTACCTGCGCCTGTCAGCATGGCTTTGGTGTAGTAGCATACATCTAGACCAGATAGTGGATGATCTGGATACCAGATATTGCTGTAACCCTCTGCCATCTTCTTCTCCTCTTCGTAGCGAGGGAGGAATAGTATGTTTTCGTCCTTAAACACCTCAAATAGTTCTGGCACGATAGTGGTGCTGTCTTTTGGTACATAAGATGCTTTTAGGTTCTCTGGTCGTATGGTGATGAACTCACGGAATGGCAGTTGGTTTAAGAACTCGGTGTCTGGTTGGAAGTCTGCTATGTATATATCCTCTTTAAATCCTTGGAAGGTGCGTATTTGGCTATCTTTGAGACGATATTTCTTTTGTATCTTCTGATACTTAAAGTAGAATGGGAAGATGAAGTAGCTACCCATGGCAAATGAGAAGAACTTGAATGAAATATCGTTGTCAGAGAACACGATGGATTTCTTGCCTCGTAGCCATGCTATGGCAGAGGTGTAGTTGCCACCTAGTGAGAAGGCCAAATCAAATTTTGGTAATTTGAATAGCAGCATCCACATGCGTTGGAAGAGTCCGAAGACTTTCTTGATGCGGCTTTTGCCTTTATACTTACCGTAAACGATTGGTTTAATGCCATGTTTAGCAAGCAGAGGCAGGGTTTCTGAGAAGTCGCGTGCGGTGTAGATAAGCTCATGTCCTTGTTTCTTGAGGTGCCTAATTATAGGCATGAGGGTGTTAACATGAGGCGTATTAGTGATGTCTATCCAAATTTTCATTTTCGCTCCAAATATTATATAGTGTTGTTTTCTCTCCAAATATTATAGAATATTATAGAATATTACCATTCATTCCCAATGAATAAATCTTAGAAATTTATGTTAATTTATGGTTAATTTTCTATAATGCATGGTGAGTTTATTATTCAAATTTTTTTATTACTTTTGCTGGAGAACCTACAGCTACGCAGTAGTCAGGTATGTCGCGTGTAACTACACTACCCGCTCCTATCACAGTACCCTTACCGATGGTTACACCTGGCATGATGATGCTTCCTATACCAATATGTGCGCCATCCTTGATGACAATAGGTTTATATACCAGTTCGCAGTCCATTACGGGTTTGCCTACCTCATATTGGTTGAGGTTTCGTTGATGGCATAATAGCATCACTCCGCGTGTTACCCATACGTTCTCGCCGATGGTGATGAGTTCTGGTGCCAATTTATCAATATCCACGGTTGCTGCTATTTTGGTTCCTTTGCCAATATGCATGCCCGTTGCTTTATAGAAAGGCATACGCAATTGCGCAGGAAACAAGTGTCGAGCTATGCCTAGGCATATTCTATTCCAAATTCCTCGTAGGATGTTGCCTACAGTTCGATGATTGTTTGCCATTGTTTCTTTATCTAGTGTAGAGCGGTTATGACCGCTGTTATTTTTATTACCTCTTTCATGTTTACAAGGATTTATTATTAACAAAAATACGCTCACGTTGCTCAGTATAAAAATATACTAAAATCGGTTGTTATACTTTGTATTGTTATATTCCTTCTGTTTTTTTCTTTGGCCTTGCTCTGCAACGCAACATGTACTCATTTGAGCAGAGACAAATGTTCTATTATTCTAATTTATTTTTAAAGCACATCGTATTCTTGACAAAACAATTACAATCAAATAGTGAATATTAACTACCTGTCTTTGCAGTATGCGTATCACTCATACACTCCGTGCCTTGACGATAGCACACATACTGACCCACCTACCACTTCTCAGGTATATATTACCAATAGGATTTACAACTATGACTATAATATTTTGTTCAAAAACCTAGGTTGTAATAGCATCTTTACCGTTGCCTTGTATAATTATTATTCCCATTTGTCAAAACGCTTTATTAGCAACTTTAACTTTTTGCTTAATTACTGTTGAATCATTAAAACTCATCGAAACTTCTAAATACGTACTCTTTGGGACTAACCGCTGAACTTCTTTCACTTTATCTCCAGTTTTTTTAATGATTCTTATTTCTTCTATTTTAACTATTTTATATCTTGGATATGTGCCTTTTGGCATACAAATCGTTACCCTTTGATTTTTTGTAAACTGAACGCCATGTACATTTTTAAACACTAGAACTTGAGCAGAGTTCATTGAATTGTCGGCTTGTATAATACTACGTTTATCTTTCATCCCTAACCAGAAGATATCAATCAACCTATCATTCAAGCAGTCGCTCAATGCTTCAGCATACAATTTTAAATAGGATATATATAGCAGTAGTATGTCGCCATCCAATATATCGTCAATTTTTCCTGTTGTATGAGCAATTACATGCCTCCTTTCAATAATTTCATCTACATTGTTAACAATTGTTTCATAGCTTAAAGTTAGTACATCTTCTTCCGGTATTTTACAATACTCCTTTATGTTCGCGTTATCTATTCCAATACTTTGAAAAACCTCTAGGATTGTCTTTGGATTATAGTTTCCATTCGGTTTATAATAGCACTCTGGCTTAACACATCCTTTTCCTCTGCATATAACATCATATAGGTTCGTAACTAAGTCTTTCTCATTTAACGCTGCGTACTTTTTGTATTGGAGATTTTTATGAAGTAATTTCCAATTATCCACATAGTTATTCTGTATTTTGCTATTCAATAGAGAAAACTTAATTAATAATTTGCTTTGTTTCTCTATATATTCATCTAACAATGACTCTATATAACGTTCAAATGCTCCATAGGCTGAAATAATAACCGCATTGTAAAGAAATTTCTTTTCATCTGTCTTATGAGTTAACAATACCTTCGCATCATTCAAACCCGCATTTGCGGCAGCGCTAATAATGCTTGTTTGCGTCTTCACATCATCAATGTGAGTAACTATCTTTCCTAATTCCTCACGCAGTATATTTATAGGCGTCTCTATCATAACATCCTTCTAAATAGGCAATCAAATGCTTTGATACGATCTTCTATGTTCTTCTTCGATGTATTACGACCATTCCACATTCCTTCATCTGCTTCTAAAAGGTATTGTGTTCTTTCTAATATTTCATCCTTTTTAGCTAATAACTTATCTTTATACTCAATGTTGTTAGATAGTGCAACCATCACTGGATCGTACACCACCAAATTTGGGGTGCTATTCCAGCGCCACATAGCAACTTCATTACCATTATTTTCATCTTTAAATACCACTTTTTTCCTTAATTTGAAGGCATTATCACTATATATTTCAAACGCCAACTTTATAGTCTCATTAAATAGTTCCTTGTATTTACTCGTAACTTCATCCTGGAGAGTTCGACTATCTTCTAGTACTTGATCTAAGAATTTAGAAAGTGTACCTTTATTCCATGCTTGTATATTCCGCATAGCAAAGAATCGTAGCACATATTCTACATCCTTCATCTTACTGAATAGTTGATTTTCCTTCAAGTCAATAGAGATGTTATCTCCAAATAAATCTTCTTCATCCGTTCTTTGAGGGATATCAAATATCTCACAAAAATACTGATTTCGTGCTAACTCTATAATCATATTATTAAATGCACTCGCATATTGTGAGTTGCGATATTCTTGATCCTCCAATTTCGCACCTCCACTATTAATTCGTGAGAATACCATTTGCTTCATTCGACTGGCTTCTTCCTCACTCTTGGCTGTTTCCTTCAACAGAATTATTGAGGAAATATATCGTCTGTCAATACCCTTTTTAATTTGTTCTGGTAATTGAGAATATTTTTTTCCGTTCAATTCTTCCCATTGTTCTAACCCTTCCAATGCATATTTATCTCCGTAAAATTCCATAATGGCGGTTACACGTTGTAATCCGTCCATCACTTCATAAACCGAGAATTCTTTCTCATACAAGAATATAGGGGGAATAGGCACATTCATTATGAACGATTCTATCAATTTTGATTGTTTTCTCACATCCCATCTATGCCTACGTTGGAACTCGGGGCGAAGGACATAACTATCAGAAGAAAATAGTTCGTTTAACGAGGGTAGAGGATATCGGGCTTGCTCCGTCACGATACGAACCTCACCCTTGAGATATTTATCATTTATCTCCTCATCCGTGAGATTTCTCTTTTGTGCCGTTTCCCCTTGATGTGGCTTATAAAAGCCTTTCTCAAATTTTTGTAATTCTACCAAATTCATTTGACCATTCTGTACCATAAAATATGAGTGTATTATCTTTTATTAATAGTTTATTGCTAAATAAATTAGATATAATCTGTCTTGACTAAACAAAATCATCTCTTCTTTAACCATTTTACCCCTATTTTACCTATCCAATACAGCAGTGGTTTGCGAATACAGAGGAAGCGGCCATATTCCCTTAGTTCACCGCCAAATTCCATCTTAAAGTCGTGTACGCCGTAGGATTCGTATAGGGTGTGAAGTTTGCCTAAAACATTAGTTTTCGGGGAATATTTTTTTGTCTGTCATGATCCAAAAACATTACATAATATATAGGCAAATACACGACACTATCAACTTTCTTTACTTGTCTTTCGTTGGAAAATACAATTGCCTTTTGTATGCCATAATCTTTATTATTCAACAACGCATTCAAGGCACTATGAATAGTATAGTCCCTTCCTGATTTCACTTCGATTGGCAACACCGATCCTGTCTGATAATCATCAATCATGAAATCCACTTCGCCCTTGTGGCGATTATCATAATAAAACAATGAATAGCCGTGGCTAGATAATTCCTGTGCTACAACGCTTTCATACACAGCACCGAGATTGATACTTCGTTCGTTCTGCAGAATCGGTTGAATGTTAGTATGGTATAACTTCGCCGTTAATAATCCCACATCATTTAAGTATAGTTTTAGCAGATTTTTTTGTGATGATTCGGAAAGTGGGAATCGGGGGTTAGCAATCGCATTCACACCAAGTGATATAGCAGACGATAGCAAGTATTCAAACTCATCTACGTAACGCGCAAAACGATCTCCCTTGATGTCCTGTATATCCTTAGCTACAATACGCTTTTTCTTGTTTTCCATTTGTGAAACGATCATAGCATATATACGTCGAATCAGCAATTTTCTACTGGTATTATTCTCATACTGCGACGCATCTGCTTCATACATAGATGCGATGGCATTCTGCAAATTGCGCACATGCAATATATTATGGGTGGACAAATATTCGTTCACCACATCTGGCAACCCTCCCACCAATAGATAACGACGGAAGAGATCCAGAAGCTGTTCGTGTTGCTCCTCAGATAGTTGTTGCTGCTCTGTAAAGTGTTTATACAAATCCTCTATAGCATTCTCGCCATAGTTATTTGCCCAAAGAAATTCTTCGAAATCCAGTGGATACATCTTTTTGACGATCACACTTCCAACTGGTATAGATGTCGTATGACGCAACGCCATGCCCAGAGCACTTCCGCTGGCAATAAAACGATATTTATGTTCTTCTCGCAGAAACTTCAACAGAGTAAGATATTGAGGATAGCACTGTATTTCGTCCAAGAAGATAAGCGTATCATCAAAAGTTCCTAATCTATCTCCAGCAACAGAACTCAAGCGTAGATAAAATTCATCTATAGTATGTACATTCTTGAATAATTGCAATCCTTCGTCATCGGTTACGAAGTTTAATTCTACATAATTAGCAAATAATCGTTGACCAACTTCACGAATTACATAGGATTTACCTACCTGACGAGCACCTTCAACAAGCAAAATCTTGTTAGATGCAGAAGCAAAATGTTGCTCTAAGTATTTAGTAATCTTTCGTTTTAGCATAAAGCACTACACTTTTCAATACAGTTTTCAGTAAAAGTTATACACTTTTCAATATATTTTACGCTTAAATTATTACACTTTTCAATACATTTCCGCCTGCAAAGGTACGATAATTCTTTGGATTATGCAAGTAAAACTACACAAAAATAGAAAATCTGCATAAAATAAAAATTTCACCTTCCCCATTTTAACATTTTCACTCCTAGTGTTCCTATCTTATACAGCAGCGGTTTGCGGATGCAGAGGAATCGCCCATGTTCAACTAGTTCGCCACCAAACTTAGCTTTGAAGTCACGCACGCCGTATGGTACATCGGGTTTGCCGGCGCCCATCATGTCGAATAGCGGGCAACCGTGCTCGGCGGCATAGTTCAGACCGAGGTAGGTAGCGTAGGTAGATGGATGAATGTGCTCGCCTACTCCATCTAGTCCGCACTCAAACCACTCGTACATAGCTTTTCCTGGAAGCTCCATAACGATGGTTCCTCCTACGATATGGCCTTGATACTCGGTCAATATGTAGTGCGCATGCTCTACGAGAAGGAGCTCTTCAAAGAAATCTAAACTGAACAGCGGTGTCTTGACCTTGGTCTGGTATAGGTGTTCCAGTATCTGGTAGTATGCTTGAACTTGTGCGGGTGTTGGGTTGTATATGGGTTTTACGCCCTCGCGAATGGTAGTGCGTATATCACGCTTGCGACTTTCGCTAATGTTTTGGTCTACTATCTCAGGAGTGGATGTATCCACATGGAAGTTCAGGTGGGGTTGGTAGGCGAAGCCTGAATGTGTAAATACTGACTTCCAGCGACTATAGTCATGGAAGTTACGTATTTCCACATAGATCGGCTGCGCCTGTAGATCGCTCGCATAGCTTGCTGTAGATCGCGTTGCTGTAGATCGTTCGCTTGGCTCACTGTAGTGTGGGTTACGAATTGCCTCTAGAAGTGCCGTAAGCGCTTCCTCGCTAATATCATTAGCCAAAAGTGGTCCGCCATAAATAATAGTACGACAAGTAAAATACTGCTTAAATTTGCATTTTTCTTGAGTAGTGTACCCTACAACCACTCCCGTAAGCCTACCATGCTCACTTACTCCATACGCGAATGGCTGCATATCGCTAACTGACTGATAGAAGCGGTATGCTTCATCAGTCTGGAACCATGTGGCAGTAGCAGAAGACTCCACGAGTTCCTGCCATTGTTGTTTGTCTATTTGGTTATATGTGAGAAGTTTTATCATTGCCTTTATGCTCTACACTTTACACTCAATATTAAACACTCAGATCATTCATAAAGTATCTGCGTTTGCCGTTCTTGAGTGGTTCAAAATGATCAACATATTCCAAGATAAACTCACAACCTTCTCCTACAAAGCGCTTCATTTCTTCGGTTAGTAGTATCTCTTGTTCCTTATTCCATTTTCCTTCTACTGGTTGTACTTGCATTTTAACTTGTGTACCACTCAGCTTTTGAATATCATATGCAACAACATCAAACTTGATCATCAATATCGTAAAACCTGGTGATGTCAACACATGGCCATTATCTAGTGTTAGTACATCTGATTTGCGTCCAAGTATCTGCGATATTACCTGTCCATTGTATTCATATGGTTGAGGCATCAGTTGTACCATATCTCCATAGTCATATCTCAATAGAGGAAAAGCGTAGTTTAACACATTAGTCGACACTGCTACACCTATTCCGTCAGTTGTAGCGTCTACTATTTCTAGAATACTTGCATATCCAAGATAGTATTGTCCTGCTTTTACTTCGTAACATGCTACTCCGGCATCTCTACAACCGTAGCAATCCATTACTCTACAACCAAAAGTCTTTTCTATCATTGTGCGGTAAGTAGCTGTAAGATTTTCTGATGTAGTATAAGCGCCTTTAATGAAACTAACATCTACTTTGTTGTCATGTGCATATTTCGCTAGTAGATATAGCGCAGAAGCATATCCATATATATAGTGAATACCTTCTCGACGCATTTTGTTGATATACTTTTGGCATAACTCATCAGACAGATTCATACTATTCAATGGATATTCTTGTCTGATCCAATCATATATGCGTCTTGGTAACGAAGCTTTCTTCTTGAATAGAGATGCACTACCTAGTGCTGCAAACTTGTCGCCATATCTGTACGATGTGGTTCGCCAAGAGTGCATTTTTATAGCTGTCACAAATCCCCAAGTATCTTCGCTGGTTAGGTAACTCATAGGCTCGCCTGTTGTACCTCCAGTTCTATCTTTTCTGTGCGGATATTTAGATATATTGTCTGGAACTAAATCATCAAATTGAGCACGAATAATATCTTTGGTTATGATAGGTAATTTCTTGAGATCCTCGGCGCATTGTATATCTGATGGTTTAAGACCAAGATTGTCAAACAACTCACGATAGTATATAGTATGCTCATAAGCGTGTTTTACGAGTGCTTGGAGTCGTTCGTTCTGCCATGCTAATACTTCTTCTCTACTCCATGATTGCATGCGTTCTATTTGCTTGAGCCACTTATATGAACAAGCACCTATTACTCGTTCTGCAATAGGAAGAATTATTCGTAATCTTAGTATTTCACGTAACTTATTCATTTAAAATACTTGAATATAAAGCATTCAGCTGATTTATACAATTATCAATAGAATATTTCGCCTTGACATAATCTTTACGAGATTCTGCTTCATTTTGATAATATTCAATATTATTGACTACTTTTTTTATAGTATTTGCTAAATCTATGTAATTATTGGTTTGGTATAATAAACCAAGTTTAGCATTCTCTGTTATTTCTCTCATAACCTCATAATCGTTTACTATAACTGGAATGCCACTCATCATAGCTTCTACAATAGAAATTCCAAAAGTTTCAATAGAAGACATTACATATATGTCAGAATATTTCAACACATCAGGAATATCTCCTCTTCCACCAACAATGTGTACAATGTCTTCTATTTTATATTCCTTGCACATCCTTTTGTAGTACTCTAACCTGCCTCGTTCCTCTGGTGCACAGTTACCAATTATGAACAACCTAATATTATTTACACCTTCCGTATGTAGGTGATTAATAGCATTGATAATCACATCATAAGTACGCGCTTGTCGAATATTTCCTACTACGCATATTTTAATTACATTACCCTTATCAATGTATATATCTGGTATCGTAAATTCATGTTCAAACTTGCTACTATCTATACCATTGTATATAACTTGACTTTTGTTCTTATATTTTGCTAAACGATTTCGAATATACTCATTCATTTGGTGATGACTGACGAATATAATACGTTTGCTAGCGTTAAATACAATCTGCTTGTACAATTCATTATTATTTAACGTAGAAAAACCATGTATAGTTGTTATAATTTTGATTCTTGTACCTAACAATAGCAGACTCAGCAATAAAGTATTAGATGCAGTTTGCGAGTGAACAATATCTATATTTTTTCTTAACAATAATTGACGTATTTGCCACATATATTGTAGCAAATTACCTTGCTTAGGTTGATGTATTAGATGAATGTTAGATCGTTTAAACTCCTCTGTCATATTACCATCCTTACGGTATAAACAGGTGTATTCGTAGAGGGTATTGTTAGTACTTCTACAAATATCAAGTACTAAATTTTCCGCTCCACCACGATTTAGTGCACCTAGTACAAAAGCCACTTTTATTTTCTTTTCACTACTCATAACAAGTTATGATTCGTTTTGCGATTTGCTCTACTGTTAATTGATCTGCCAATATTCTTTCATTTCCATTCGTACGTCTTCCATACTCCAAAGATGTGGCTATAAGTTTTGCCATTTCAGCAGCTGGATTTTCAGCATTCTCAGGAAGTATGTAACATCCCTCCAATCCCTCTAATCGTTCACGCACATCTCCAACATCGGTAGTTACTATTGGACAATTGCATGCCATGGCCTCTTTGATAACATTAGGCGAACCTTCTTGCACTGATGTTAGAAGCATGCAATCAGCTGCATTCATATACTTTACCACCTCTTGTGGAGTCTTGTTGTATATTGGTAGTAATATAACGTCTTCTTTTTTGTTGAATGAATCTACAGCCGCTTTTGCTAGAGAATAATTCTTCTCCACTCGCTCTGGATTACTACACCATATAATGTAGCGTTTATCAGGTTGTAGTCCTAACTCTTGTCTTACAGCAGCATGATCATGTGGATAAAACATGTTGAGATTTACTCCGTTAGGGATAATTTCCACTTGTTCTCCCAATTGATTAGCAGTTCGTTGCGACTTAACGATGGTCTTATCCCAAATATTTCGAACGCAGAACTTGACCATTCTCCATTTTTTAGAATGCGTAGGAAAACTACCTAATATAGACACCACCAATTTGGGTTTATTCTTTAGGCATAATCTAGCCATTGTAGCTACATATCCACATATGGAGTAATGAGCATGTATTACATCAGGTTGCTCTCTTTTGATTATTGAACGCAATTCTTTTACTGCCTTTAAATGTGCTTTTACACCATGTCCTACAATAGGATAAAGGATCATGTCTAATCCCTCCATTTGTAGTGAGTCGTATTGCGATTGCACAAAACTACTTACTTTGCCTACAGACTTGTTACCCGATGCTACAAAGATTACTTTCATCTTACTTCAAGTTGTTATAGTACCACTCACATGCCAACTCAAATCCTTCCAATGCTGAGTATTTAGGTTGATATCCTAAGATGCGTTGAGCTTTAATGATAGATGCTTGACTATGTGGAATGTCTCCTGCACGATTCTCGCGGTATTGTGGTTCAATATTCTTGATTGCAGGATCAAATTTAGATAGATTTTCTCTCAAACAAACATACAATTCGTTTAGAGTTGTGTTCCCACCATATGCTACATTAAACACCAGATCAACAGGGGCATTTTGTGGAAGATTCATATTGTATAGTTTAGCCTGTTTCACAATATCGTCATGTGAAACAGTTGCTGCCAATTCGTTTGCTTGGATTACATTGTCAATATAGGTAAAGTCACGAGAATATGTACCATCGCCATTGATGTATGGTGATTCATGATTTATTAATGCTTTAACCCACAATGGTATAACAGCTGCATATGCACCATTAGGATCTTGACGACGACCAAAGACATTGAAATATCTAAGACCAATTGTTTCTAATCCATACAATGAAGCAAAGACATTGGCATATAATTCATTTACGAATTTGGTTATCGCATATGGTGACAATGGACGACCTATATTATGTTCTATTTTAGGCAGTTCCTTACTGTCGCCATATGTAGAAGAAGAAGCAGCATACACAAAACGCTTTACCCCTTCGTCACGAGCAGCTACCATCATATTTAGGAAACCATCTATATTGGTAGCATTTGTCGCAATAGGATTGTTGATACTACGAGGTACAGAGCCTAATGCTGCTTCGTGTAAAACAATTTCGCATCCTTGAACGGCTTGTTTGCAAGTTTCTAAGTCACGGATATCTCCTTCAATAAATTGGAAATTGTTATGACTGAGCAGATGTTCAATATTGTGCATAAAACCTGTACTAAGATTGTCTAAGCACACCACATCGTAACCTTTATTTACAAAGTGCTCGCATAGGTTACTACCAATAAATCCTGCTCCACCAGTTATTAAAATTTTCATATATTTTTTTATGTTTTAACTTCAAATCATTACTACAACATTCCTCGTCCTGCGAGTTTAAACCAGTTCCATCCAACAGCTACTATTATCATCATGATACACCAAAGATAGTACCATCTTCGTATTTTAGCGAATCGCCAAAAACTTATACCATACGCTATAAATAACATCTCTATTGCCAATGCAGGCATATGGAATCGGTCAGAATGAGCAAATGCAGAGAGTGATAAGATAGCTAGATAGGCCAATAGGAATACACCTATCAGAATGTGGTTGCGCCAATTGTTGAGTCCTGGTATCAGAGGGAAAATAAGCGAGATAATAGCTATCAAGCAAAAGTAGGACATTATGTTTTTGACAATCATACCACCATGTAGCATACGAGACACTTCTTGATTTTCTGTTTCTACCATAGTAGGAAACGGAAGCGTAAATATTATAGGAGCAAAAACAGCCGAACCTGCATATTTAGCAAAACTTTGTGTTCGCACAATCTCTGACATACGACCGCTTTGGTTATCTTCTCTCAGCTCCCATACCGCTTCAATCTCACTGGCGATACGTCCACCTGCGAAGAACAGAGCCGTTGCACCAAATACAATGAGGAACACGATACGTTTTCCCCAACCAATCACGCGTTTGCTTGAGAGCATCAGCGCCATCATCAGAGAGAATATAGCTGTTAAACCAAGTACAGTGCGGAAAGTAAATAGTGCAGCTGCTAATAGACCGACCGTAAGAATATTGCGGAAATTAAATTGACGACTCCGCACTAGATTATCTGCTCGTTCTAGGAAGAGTATGATGACGAATATCATTTCCGTCTCTTTGAGGTGGAATCCTCCGTAGATGGAGAAGTGTGGTTCCAACATCATCAGGATAGCTGCAATACGTCCAACCTGTTCGCCAAAATTGCGTTTACCTAGGCGATACATCAGTACACATGTCAGCGCACCTAATATACTCTTGAGCAAACGTGCAAAAATAATGCTATCGTTACTGATCAAATAGACAAATCCCAAATACACAGGATATCCAGCATCCGATACACCTCGTCCAGGTCCAAACTTATAGTTGAGATAGGTACTAAATTCTCCATCACGAATAGTGTTTGCCATCCATTTAGCTTCATCATGATATCCTATAACATCTTTCGCATGGAACATAAATGGTTGCCCCGTCATCTCGTTATGGAACCAGTAAAGCAGTAGTACTACAGTTGCGCGAATAGCAAAGGTAGTCCAAAATACGTTTTTCTCAAATACTTTAGGTCGGAATCCTACCCATTCCTTAGAGAGTTTATTAGAGAAGTAGAAGAATCCTAACACCTCTACTAGTCCAAATACCCACCAGTACCATTGCATGATGTGCGAAACATACAAAATGGTACATCCTATCAACGATGCAAAATATACCAACATACCATAGTTTGATATATTTTGCGATATATATGGGATGTGTGTAATAGTAGAAGAATAACTATTTATATTTGATGATATATTTTTCATCTTATCTTCGTATATATTTTCAATATTTTGTTTTTAACCATTCTTAGCAATTTATTCCACCAAAATGACCATGCTGGTAGTGGATCGTTTGGATGATAGAAGTATAACATATCTGCATTGTGTATATCCTTCATCCATTGCCAAATAGTAATTTTTTTTGAAGCAACGCTTTGACCAAAATCACCAGGTTCATTTAATAGCGTAAAATATTCTTTTAATTTGTAATCAGTTGTTATTTTGTTATCTAACATGGCTTTTGCCCATTCTAGAGGATAGTTTACGCCTCCATATGTGAGTGCATAATTCCAGAAAGAATATCTAAAGTTGACCTCAAGGAACCACAATTCGTCATTCTGATCAACAAGAAACTCTATTTCAAAACAACCTGAAAATTTGCATTTTCTAATTATATTTGTAGCTATCTGTTTAATAGTTTCGTCTAATAATGGTTCTAAATACATATAGTGACCATAGGCCGATTTAGAAGCACGCAAGTATTGTAATTTATATGGAATGTATATTTCTTTTCCTTGGTTGCAGGAAAAACCCATCAAACTTAATTCGTTTTTCTTATCAATAAATTCTTCAATGACAAGTTGTGGACTTTTAATCTTTTTATATGCGTCTTGTAATTCCTTTGGACTATGACAAATATAAGAATCAGCTTTCCATAATCCCATAATGGATTTTAGTGTCTTTGTCATAACAGGATACTTTAGTCCTTGAGGCATAACTCCTGTATCTACAACCTCTTGTTTAGGTATATTACATCCGCAAGATTCAGCAATAAGACAAATCTCATGTTTATCCATCATTTGATTTATTCTTCCTTGCTCACCAGCATTGAAGAAATAGAATTTACCTACTAAGTTGTCATAGAGATTATCAACACAAGATTGAGCTGAATCATCACAAGTATACACAAATGGCATTAAAGCTTCGTTTCCATATTCTTGAATTAACAACTGTAATGCCTCATTATGCGAATATACATTATGAACAATTGATAAATATTTACTTCGAATAAGTGTAGGCAAATGCGTCTTTTCGACTAAGTATATAAGTATAGGTTTGATACCGCCCTCACCCAGTGCTCGTACAACACCTAACGCATTACCCGTATCACCAGACACTACTATATGTTTATGATTTTTTAATCTTTCCATGTTATACTATTTACTTAATCGACATATTGCCTTTTTTAGTTGAACGAGTTTTGCTATAATAAACCCTAACCAGCCATAGCGATATCCATGCACATCTATTACGACAATACCTTTGTACTCATTAATCGTGTGCAGACCACGTTTATGTTTTGGATGATTAGATTTTATCTTTTTTATTTCCTTTGTAGTGAATTGACCTTTTTCAAAAGTAATTTCTTTGATATCAATAGCTGCACCATAGTCTCCCTCGCAATCTTGTGCTGGATAATATATTTTGTCGTTATATTTAAAGATTTTTCCTCCTAATCGAGAATTTTTCTTCACTGATGGTATAGTATATCTACTCACAAATCGCTCTAAATCATTATCCCATGTGTATATATCCAATTGCTTATCATTATGCGCAGCTGTAAAAAGCATTGGTTCTCCAAATAAAACAGTAATATCAGAATCCCATATAGCATCATTACATATAGTCGCTCTATAAATAACAGATTCGTTGATTGAATCATATTCATACACATCTAATTTTCCACTTTGTGCACTTTCTGGATAGATGTAAATTTTTCCATCATGACGAATGATGTTTGGAAAACTCAAGTGAGTAGGTAATTCTAATAGTTGTTTACGTTCCACTACATCATAAGTTCCTCTATCAATCTTTAGAAGCGATACTATTCCATTTCTAGTTGAATATGGATAATCTTCTACAAGAAGCAAAATCTGTTTATCGGTTACATCTAGTATAAACGGATCTGCATACCATCTATCATTAGGTATTTCTACCCAATCCGCTTGATAGGTATCATTCTCCATTAGACTTTGTATACCTCCGCGAACAAAGCCTAATGCCCAACAACCAATACTATATTTCTTTAGAAAATTTTTCATCAAACTTTTTTTTTCAAATGACTTGATATCTTAAGAATAATTATTGCTAATTCCATTGAAAAATTAATAATTTTCAATTTCTTTAAAGCACGGGGTAGCACATTGATATTCTTAAGCGGAAATATCTCCAACGACTTTATCTCCTCAATATATTTTTTACGCTCTAAATAAAAATGGTGTGCAATAATCCCAGTAATATTAATAACTAGTCCTGAAATCATTCCATCAAACCATCTCTTATCTATCACAAGGTTTCCCCAATTATATAATCTTTTTAAAATAAATATCTTATCATCTAACTTTTTGTGTATTTTATCTCTGTTGTTTGCCTTTGTAATACTACCTTCCCGCCATAAGTAGTTATATACCACCAATTTTGTAGATGCAACACGCTTGGCACGAAGAAGCATGCGAGGTGTCCAATCAACATCTTCAAAATATATACCTGGGGTAAACAACTCCTGTTTCACTATTTCTGAGTTAACCAAAAATTGTACAACATAGCATTGATTCCCCATGCGCTCATTTAGGAATGTTAGTCCATCCGTTGGTTCGGCAGAGTAATCGTTGTAGTTAGTAGTATCTTTGTTCGGTTCAAACACTTTTCCATCCTCTTTTACATTCTGATAACGGAAACGCAGTACATCTAGGTTGTCACGCTCCGCTTGCTCAAGTAAGGTTCCTAAGGTATTTGGCTGCAAGTAGTCGTCGCTATCCACGAAAAGGATGTACTTGCCAGTTGCAAGTGAAATACCAGTATTCCTCGCTGCAGACAAACCGCCATTAAGTTGATGCACAACTTTTATTTGGCAATTGGCGATTGGCGATTGGGTATGGGTGTTGAGTATTTCATCCGCTATCGCTCCCGAATTATCTGTAGAACCATCGTCAACAAGAATGATCTCGTAGTCAGAGATATCTTGCGCAAGAAGGCTATCCACACATTTGCGCAGATATGGTGCAACATTGTATATGGGAACTATTATGCTTAGTTTCATATTTATTTTTGTATCTCCTTGCCGTGCAGGCAGAAATCTTATTATATCTTATTTATTATTGAGTTTTAATGTACTCCGTAATCAATTACAACCGCTAGCACTCGTAATACTCGTCCGCTGAATCTTAACTAATACATAGAGTATCACAGATAGATGTCTAAATATTCGTGCAAACGACTATGACCACCGGAGGTACGCAATCAAATCGGATTATCTCTCCGCACGCATTGGGTTATTCAGGAAATCGTCATACGCAAGCGCCACACCCTCTTCCAACTCGGTCTTATAGGTCCAGCCTAGTGCTGCTGCTTTGCTAACATCCAGCAACTTGCGTGGGGTGCCATTAGGACGAGTGGTATCCCACTCTATGCGGCCCTCATAGCCCACAGTCTTAGCCACCAACTCGGTCAGCGCTTTGATGCTGAGCTCCTTGCCTGTACCCGCATTAACAGTCTCATTGCCGCTGTAATGCTCCATCAGGAACACACACAGGTTCGCCAAATCGTCCACATACAAGAACTCACGCAAAGGACTGCCGTCACCCCAACAGGTCACTACCTCTGCTCCACTCTCCTTAGCCTCGTGGAAACGACGGATCAAGGCTGGCAATACGTGCGAGTGCTCTGGGTGGTAGTTGTCGTTTGGACCATAGAGGTTGGTAGGCATCACGGATATATAGTCGGTGCCGTATTGACGATTGAGGAACTCGCAGTACTTCAAGCCTGAGATCTTAGCCAATGCATAAGCCTCGTTGGTCTTCTCCAATTCACCTGTAAGCAAGCAGCTCTCGGTCATAGGTTGTGGAGCCAAACGTGGGTAGATACAGCTAGAACCCAAAAATAATAATTTCTTGCAACCGTTCTGCCATGCAGCATGGATGACGTTCATCTCGAGGATCATGTTCTCGTACATGAAGTCTGCTAGGGCTGATTGGTTGGCGATGATGCCGCCTACCTTAGCAGCAGCCAGGAAGACGTACTCTGGTTGCTCTGCAGCGAAGAAGGCCTCTACGTCCGCTTGACGGCAGAGGTCTAGCTCAGCATGTGTGCGTGTGATGATGTTAGTGTAGCCTTGGCGGCTAAGTTCACGCACGATAGCAGAACCCACCATACCACGGTGACCTGCTACATATATTTTAGAGTTTTTATTCATAAACAAAATAGGTTATTTTAGCCAACAACGACGACAACATGGTTTCAACAACTTTCGCTCGCATCAACATCCGCGAGCGGCAAAAGGGTTATTATATCTCCTGCTCGCTGCGCTCACGAAATCTTATGAATCTTTTGCGTAGACTCTGATTTTTATTGCCACCGTTCTGCTCGTCGGCGCTACTAGAACCGCCGACTACGCTATCACTGAATCTAATCAAATGAAAGTATGTATCAACTCGGAGCATCGCAGATAGATGTTTAAACGCATTGCGGTAGCACATTGACCACCGGAGGTAAACAACAATCTTACTTTACAATACCCTTCTCAAGATACTCTGCCAAGTTCACTCGTGCTTGCTCAGCAGCGTGGTCGGCAGCCACTTTCTTCATATCCGATTGTACCATCAGCTTAACCAGTTGCTCGAAGCTGGTCTTCGCTGGGTTCCAACCCAATGCTTTCTTCGCCTTGGTTGGGTCGCCCCATAAGTTCACCACATCGGTTGGACGATAGAAGTCGGCACTTACCTCAATCAAAGTCTTACCCACCAAGTGCTCTGGACCTGCTACGCACACACCCTTCTCGTCGGCACCTTCGCCACGGAACTCCAAGGTTATACCCACCTCTTTGAACGCCAAGTCGCAGAACTCACGCACGCTATGTTGCTCGCCTGTAGCTATGACAAAGTCCTCTGGGGTCTCGTGTTGCAGAATCAACCACATGCACTCTACATAGTCCTTGGCATAACCCCAGTCACGGAGCGATGACAAGTTGCCCAAGTACAATTTGTCTTGCTTGCCTTGTGCAATACGCGCAGCAGCTAGAGTGATCTTACGGGTCACAAAGGTCTCGCCACGGCGCTCAGACTCGTGGTTGAACAAGATACCTGAGCAACAGAACATGTTGTATGCCTCGCGGTACTCCTTGACGATCCAGTAGCCATAGAGCTTAGCCACAGCGTATGGTGAATATGGGTGGAACGGAGTGTTCTCGTTTTGTGGAACCTCCTCTACCTTGCCATAGAGCTCGGATGTAGATGCTTGGTAGATGCGGCAGGTATCGGCTAGTCCGCATGCGCGAACGGCCTCCAGGATACGCAATACACCTACTGCGTCGATGTCGGCTGTGAACTCAGGCGAGTCAAAGCTGACTTGCACATGGCTCTGTGCGGCTAGGTTGTATATCTCGTCAGGGCGCACCTTGCCGATGACCTTAATCAGACCCATAGAGTCAGACATATCTGCATAGTGTAGGTGGAAGTGTGGTTGTCCTTCGAGGTGAGCGATGCGCTCACGATAGTCTACTGAACTACGACGGATGATACCATGTACCTCGTAGCCTTTTTCGAGCAGGAACTCGCTCAAGTATGAGCCGTCCTGTCCAGTAATTCCTGTAATTAATGCTTTTTTCATATCTTTAATAATTCTTATTTTCTTGTTGATTTATTTTTCCACTTTTCGAATTTAAATAACACCCTCTCCATAAAATGGACTATTCCCCAAAGATGGAACTTCTTCAATCGTTGGTATTGCATGATTGGGAAAGTATATTTATCGTAATCTCGTAAGACTGCAGCTGGTAGTATCGACTCCAGGTATTCACGACGCTCTTTGAGGATAAAGTCTCTGTTCTTACCGTCAGACTCCGAGATACCGGTCATGTCAAATACGGTCACATCTATATTGGTATATACTGTTTTCTCTCCACCCAAAACTATCGCACGCACATACCATTCCCAATCTGAGCATATCTTCATCTGCTCGTTGTATAGTCCGTATTTCTCAAACAAATCCTTGCGAATATATTCGCAATCGTGATTCAATGTACCTTTGTAGAAATACAAATTCGACTCAGGTGTATAATCCCCACCCCCACATGTATCTTTCATACGACGACCATCTGGGTATTTTTTGATCATGTTGCCGTAGAACAAGCCTACCCCATGCCCCTCCCTAAAGGGAAGGGTCTCTTTCAACGAGGAAACCATGCGCTCTGTCACATCCGCGTTAGCCAACAAGTCACCTGAATTCAATATCTGAATATACTC
>JAZLBE010000053.1:0-16090 GCA_045613525.1 Paludibacteraceae bacterium | reverse complement strand
TTGTCGAGCGCAGCATACGACTCGTCTGCCGTAATCGAATATTGGCAGATAGGCATGGTGCTTGAGGAGAACTTAAACACCATTGGCGACGAACAACCGTCTGGCAACTGGTTCTTCGCCATATCGCAGAACGACCGCACGTCGTTGACGGCTTCCGTGATATCACATCCCCACTCTAATTCCAATATTACAAGACTAACGTTATCTTTGCTAGTCGAGTTGATATACTTCAAGTTATCCACCGAAGTCAAACTGTTCTCCATGATCTTGGAGACGTTCGTTTCTATCTCCGAGGCAGAGGCTCCAGGATAGGTGGTCATCACCATCACGTATGGAGGGTCCATCTCAGGGAACTGATCCACAGGCAGTTGCACAAAGCAGAACAGACCTATGATCATCACCGCAACGAACACCAACATGGTCGTTACGGGGTTTTTAATCGCGGTTTTATAAATTGCCATAGCTTTTTAGTTTTTAGATCGCTTCGCTGAAGATCACTTCGCTTTCGCTCCGTTGCAGATCGCTCGCGTTGTTCGCTGCAGTATTCTATAGGCGCTTGCGCCGAACTACAGCCCAAAGGGCGATCTACTATCTACAGCCCGAAGGGCGATCTTATTTTTTCACTTCAATCTTCACACCATCCACCAATTTGCTTTGACCTTTGTGGATATATTCTACACCTGGTTGGATTTCTGGAGCGATGATCTCGATTTGCTCATCAAAGCGTTGACCCAATTTCACGCTCACACGCTTAGCATAGCCATTCTCGTTGATGAACACAAAACGCTCGTTCGAACCAATCAGTTTCTCTACCGATTGATAAGGAACTACGATGGTATTTTCCTTACCAAGTCCCAGAGTAGTAGTCACATACATACCAGGACGCAACTTCTCGCTTGCGTTAGGAATCACCACCTTGCATTGGAAGGTGTGGCTAGCAGCATCAATAGTAGGATATACCACCTCGATAGTAGCAGGGAAGGTTTGCTCTGGATAAATATCGCTTTTTACTATCAACTTCATTCCTTTCTTGATAAGAGGATAATACTTCTCAGGCACAGCTATCAAGGCTTTCAGTTTCTTGGTCTCTGTTAGCACGACAATAGGCTGACCACCATACAATTCGCCATCCTCATATGTCTTGGCAGCTATCACACCATCAAAAGGAGCCTTAACATAAGTATTCTGCTCCAAGAAGGAGATATTTTGCTTCAATTGGTCATACGCCACTTTCGTTTGATCATAAGTCTGCTGACTTACGCTACCTGTACTTAGCAATGCCTCCAAGCGACCCAACTCTAACTCCAAGTTAGCCAACTGAATCTTTTGGGTCAAATATTGGTTCTGATCCATACGCACAAGCATGTCACCTGCTTTGACTTTATCACCAACCTCTACAAAAATTTTCTCAATCTTGCCAGTCAGCGATGGGGACACATTTTGTGTCACATAACCTTGTAAATTAGTTGAGATATTAATCACACGCTCTATCTCGCGTTCCTCCAAGATGATAGTACCTACCACCTCTGCACGCTCAGTATCTTGTTGCACAGCTTGAGCGTCTTTCTTGCCGCAGCCTACCAAACAAACCGCTGCAGCCACCATTAATACAATCTTTTTCATTTATCTGTTTTAGTTTTAAAATTATCTCTGTTATTTGGTGTCCGGACTCCGGAATCCTAGTATTAAAGATTCAAGAACTTCTCCAATTCCACCTGTGCATTCACCAATGTCAATACCGCTTGTACATAACTGCTTTGGGCGGTGATAAGGTCGTTGCTAGCATTCACCAAATCCAAGTTACTAGCCACACCTTGTTGAAACTTTAGGGATGTATTGTCAAACACGCGTTGGGTCACACTCATATTTTCCTGCTCATTTGTATAAGTCTCGTACGCATTTTGCAAGTTATAGCGCAACTGTTCGTTTTGGATACCCAAATTATCAGTTGTCTCTGCAAATGTATTACGAGCCTCTTCTAGAGCAATCTTTTTCTCTACCACACCAGCCGCTCGTTTGCCAGAAGACCACAAAGGCATACTGATACTTACACTTAGAGCATTAGGGGGAGTCATATTTAGACCTTCTGATTTACCAAAATAGCTCTTTTCGCTATATTGATATCCTACTGCGAGAGTTGGTCCATATGCCCAACCTGCCATGTGTACATTGGTCTTAGCCAACTCCACATTTTTAGCAAGAGTTTGGTAACTAAGATTATTCTCTAAAACAAAGTCTTTACCGAGCAATTGAAGCACGGTCTCTGCTGAAAGCAAATCATCAAGACTAGATGTCAACACTAGTTCGGTATCGACAGGCACATTCAGCAACACCTTCAAGGCATTGATAGCCAACTGGGTAGAACGCTTATTCGCATTTATATTGTTTTTGAGAGTATTAACACGCACATGTATTTGATCTGCAGTTGTTTGCTCCGCTGCACCTACATCTACCGAACGTTGGGTCATTGCTGCCAAGTTCTCAATATTCTTTAGAGATGCATCTAACAATCTTACAACATCCTCAAGAACCAATACAGAAGCATATGACGACTTCACATTAGCACGAAGGTTGTCTTCTGATTGTTGCAAACTCAACTTCTGCATATCAATAGCAATACTATTGAGCAATGCACCTACAATAGCCTGACCATTGATACCTACACTAGCTGTGATTCCAAGCGTACCATTGTCGTTCATGGCTATTGGCATACCACCTAATACCATCTCGTACCCCATCATGGATTGAAATGCCCAAGACATATCCACCTGTGGTAACATTGATGCTATCGTTTGCCAGCGCTGAGCATATGCTTTTTGTACGGCTAAATCAGCATTACGCAGACTACGATTGGTAGCAACTGCATAATCTTGAGCTTCTCTGAGGCTTAGGTTTAATTGGGCAGGAGCATCATTGACAACCATTGGCTTGGTAGCAGCCATCACATGATCTTCTGCCAATGCGACTTGGCACAATAGTGCCAAACACGCAAAGATTACAATTCTTTTCTTCATTTCTTATACCTTATTTATATTATATACTTATTATTTGTTCCCTATTTAAATATCCTCTATGGTTTAAGAATATTCTCCAAGGTTTCTAGTCCATTTGTAGTAAATATTCCACGAAGCAAGATATCCATATTATGTTTTCCTTCGTGGCGCAGTTGCTCTTTATCTTTTTGTTGTTTGCCTGCACGCTGCATCAATGATTTGTGCATGTCCACAAACAAACTAGCCGTTAACTCTACATCTATCTCTGCACGGAATATTTGCTCATCAATACCCTTTTGCAAAAATCGTACCAAAAAACTCTCCATAGTTATACGCACACTCTTTTCATGCTTTTTAAACAACTCTGGATAGTATTTCTGTAAGTCATGAATCAACGGAGTCTTCTGATCCGTAGATTTATTGGCCTGTTGAGCAATGGCATGCCATGACATAAAACTTTGCAACACCGATTTTTTCTTAACGATGTATTCTAACTCATTAGCCATCTTTAATTCTTGCTGAAGCATAACCTCTTCTAGCAACGAGTCTTTGGTCTCAAAATGCACATAAAAAGTCTTTTTGCTTATACCAAATTCATGACAGATATCATCCACAGATACACTGCGGATTCCTAGTTGCTCCATTTGGTGTGATGCAAAAACTACTATCTCATCTTTTAATGCCATATTACCCATTATACAAAAACTATGCAAAGATACTGCATTTCCTTGAAACACCCAAATTTTACGGGCATTTTTAGGAAACTTTAACACTTTTGTAGTTTCCAAGTAGCAAAATAGACACAAAAAAACTCTGCATCATCTACCATGCAGAGTTTTTGTATTTATTTACACTATTTTTATAGTTTAATAACTCTCTTCTTGAGAAGGGAAACTTTTATCCTTTACTGACGTAATATAATCACCTACAGCCACCTTCACAGCTTCGCCCAAGTGGGCAAACTGACGAAGGAACTTAGGCTTAAATCCATCATTAAGACCCAACATATCGTGCAATACCAACACCTGGCCATCCGTTTCACAACCTGCACCAATTCCTATCGTTGGACAACCTACAGCCTTAGTAACTCGCTGCGCCAACACAGAAGGAATCTTCTCTAACACTATCGCAAAACAACTTGCTTGGTCCAATAACTGAGCATCGTGTATCAATTTCTCTGCCTCAGCCTCTTCTTTTGCGCGAAGTCCGTAGCCACCTAGCTGGTTTACACTTTGTGGAGTCAACCCCAAATGTCCCATAACGGGAACTCCTGCTTGTATCATATGTCGAATAGCTGGCAACACTTCTTCACCACCCTCTAACTTTACCGCATCAGCACCAGACTCTTTGATCATACGAATAGCATTACTAACAGCTTGTTCCTCACTCACTTGATAGCTACCAAATGGCATATCTATCACAACTAGCGCATGTTCTGCCGCACGAACTACACCTTTAGTCAAAAAGATCATCTCATCCACTGTGATAGGCAATGTATATTTATTACCACATACGATATTGGAAGCACTATCTCCGACAAGAATCATTTCTATACCTGCTTCGTCTAGCAATCTAGTCAAAGTAAAGTCATAACTGGTGAGCATTGCTATCTTCTCACCTTGTTCCTTCATCTTGCGCAAGCGAGTTGTCGTCATGCGTGTATTTTGTACATGTACTGACATATTGATAAATATTGTTTTTTATATACGTTCTAAATGTTCCGATTGCATCCAACCAATATTATTTCCCACATGAATACAACACCAGTCGGCTATTGTTTCTTTAATTTGTACTTTTGTACCCTCATGAATAGTAAACAGATCAGTTCCTGAGCGATCAGGCGATGATTTGGCATTTACCACTCCTTGTGTTATTATAGCTTCTGCGCGTTGCGTATCACGACGATACAAACTGCCTGCATTAATACATGCTACAACGGACAACACGAGAGCTATCACACTTACATAAAAAGATGTTTTACGTAGCCATACTGTTTGACTAAACGCAAACACAAAGAAACCCAATAACATCAAGATGAATATAGCGATAGACAATCCTATCCATACCTGCAAAGGCATCATATTGCGAATCGCACGAAGCCAATTCGACAGGAAGAAAGACTGCGTATCTTCTATATTATCTATTATACGTGACTGTGCGAACTGCAAGTTGTATTGTGCATCCTTGTATGATGGTTTAATACGCAATGCGCGTTCATATGCTAAGATAGATTGGGCTAGTTCGCCTTGCTTGAAATATGCATTTCCAAGATTATAGTATGCTTCAGCTGATGGCTGTTGAGCCACTAATTGCTCATACATAACGGCTGCCTCTGCATAATTACCATCCGCATATTGTGCGTTGGCATCTATAAATAAAGTAGTTAAAAATATAAGTAGTATATTCATAATCGTCTATTTAATCATTTCACAATCAGAGCCCTTGACCTTCTAGATTATTAATCAACAAAGTTGTTGCATCATACATTTCTCGCATAGCATGATCCGACACCGGAGCATATCTAGCAAATTCTGCAGTTGATAGTACATGATTCACTTCTGCTATCAAACTATCTTCCACACCTTTATCTCGAAGTATTTGAGCAATATTTTCTTTGTTGAGTTGAGCTGTTGGTATGGACAATCTATCACTCAGATAACTCCATGCAGCACGTTCAATCTCCTCATAGAATTTCTCTTTTTGATTAGATGCCAACAATTGTTCTGCTAACTTCAAACGTCGTTGTGCTACCTTATTCGCTTTCTTATAGCGCACACGAGTTCTATCGGCATTCTCTTTGATTTTTTTACGGAACAATATAAACAATACTATCGCTACCAATAGTGGCAACAGATAACACATCCAGAATAGTAAAGAGCCAAAACGCAAAACAGGAGATGTATATACTTGTTGTTCTGTTCCTGTATAGATATAGCGAATATCGGTACCTAATTGTTGTATATCTTCCTTATTCACAAAGTTATTTACAACAGCAGAACTTGCTTCTTGAGCATGTGTACGAGCAATATTTAGTGTATATTCTGGCGTTTGTACAGTTCGATAAGCATCCTCCTTGGTATCATAATACGCAAACACGATAGGAGGTATCTTGTATACTCCACCTGCACGTGGGATAGCTAAATACTCTATCACTTTTGTTCCACTTGTACCCGACGTAGTATTCTTGAAGTTATTTGTCACTTTCGGATCATATACTTCAAAACCTTCTGGCCAGTCCACAGATGGAGTCTTCAGCAGTTTCATATTACCTGAACCCTGAATGGTGATAGTCAGTGTAATCGCCTCATTAGCTTGTAAGTCCGTATTAGATATTTTACTGCTAATAGAATATTGTCCTACACCACCGCTGAATCCACTAGGTTTACCCGCAGGCAGTGGCTCTACCTGAATCGTCACACCGTTGGCTTCAAGAGGTTTAACTGCAGTTGTATAACTATTGAAGAAATCATCAAAAATACTACGAACTTGTGCGCGGTTTTGCACACGAAGCACAGCTTCAAAATGAGCTGGATCTATTTTGATCTCACCACTTCGTTGTGGGAACAACAAAGCACGATACAGCACTGCCGTTTGATAGTTCCTACCATTATAATGCTCTAGCTCTGTCTGTATTTCTCCTATTTCTAATTCTTGTTTTAGAAAACCTTTAAACTCAGGTATTCGAGTGTTATTAGTAAATTGTGCTACATCTACACCAACAAAATAGAGTTTATATGTCAACAGCAATGCTTCCTGTTCGTGCACTTTGCTCTTAGTAACAACTGTACGCACAAAGATATCTCCTTGCGAAGAAGTTTGTTGAGTGTTACTAGTACGTTGTTGATTAGCATTTGCACTACTATTTTGACTTGCTGGTTGATCAGGAGGTAATACCGTTATACGGACACCATTGGATGTGTACTGCGTACCATCTACTTTGATAGTTGCAGGAGGAATAGTATATGTACCTTCCTTTGATCCCATCAAAGTATATGTGTATGTCATCGTAAATGACGAAGTCCTCGTACCATTTACAAAGGATGTTGACGATGATTGAGACGTGTACGGTCCTGCTATATAATCAAAATCGGCAAACTCGGGTGCACGCAGATCCTTACCACGCTGATTTACAGAATATGTCAACTGAAATGGACGACCAGAGATGACTTGCGCTGGAGCCGAAGCCTTAAACTCTACCCCATCTGCACCAAATGCGAGTAATGTCAGGTGACAAATAAATAATATTGATAGTATTTTCTTCATAATCTTACCAGTTTTTCTCTACGCGCTTTTTCTTACCTTGCTGACGTTGTAGTTTCTCTTGTGTCTCTTGCTCATCTTGTTCAAGAGCTTGCAGTATCTGCTCAGCTGTTTCTTTATCCATTTGGTCTTCGCGTTGCTGCTCATTCTCAGGTTGAGGAGGCTGTTGCTCTTGTTGTTGCTGAGTTGAGTCATTTTGTTGCTGCTGATCTTGTTTTTGCTCTTGGTTCTGCTGTTGCTGTTGCAACTGTTGCATTGCCTTTACAAGATTGTATCTTGTATCATTATCCTTAGGATTATGGCGTAACGCTTGTTGATATGCCATCACGGATTTATCATACTGTTGTTGTGCATAAAAGGCATTACCCATGTTATGATATGTCGCAGCTAAACGCTTATCTATTTCCTCCTTACGAGTTTTATCATCACCTTTCAATAGACGCTCAGCCTTTTGATATTGTTCTAGAGCTTCAGGATATTTCTCTTGACGAAACAAAGCATCACCCAAGTTGAAGCATCCTTCAAAAGAATTACTATTTTGCTCCAATCCTCGGCGATAGTTGACCTCTGCTTCGGTATAATTCTCTCGATTATACTCCTTGTTGCCTCTACGCACATCGGGACTCTCTTGTTGCGCCCATACTAGCGAAAAATTGAGCAACAATATTGATATTATTATAACACGATTCATGAGTATTTACTTACTAGCGTTATTACTACTTTCTTTGAACAAATCCATACGACTGAGACGATGATTTTTACGACTCATTATGAAAAATTCTATGATTAACAATACCAGTGCTAACAACACAAAGGATTGATATTGTTCATTATAATCTGCATACACTGTCGACTCTAGTTCAGCGGTTGCTATACGATCCAATTCCTGTTGAAGAGCTCTCATAGCAGTATTCGTATTATCACAACGCACATATAGTCCCTTACCTGCTTGTGCTATCTGCTGACACATATCCTCATTGAGACGACTCACGACTACCTGCCCACTACGATCTTTAATATAATCATTCGTTCCTGCGATTGGAATAGGCGAGCCTTCTGGTTTTCCTATACCCACCACAAAAACTTGAATACCTAGTTCTTGGGCTTGTTTAGCCGCTGCAATAGCATCATCCTCATGATTCTCGCCATCCGTAATTAGAATTATCGCACGTCCTGTCTCACTTTCATCTCCGCCAAATGCTGTAATAGATGTTTGCAACGCAGCTCCAATAGCCGTACCCTGTGTCTGAATCAAACTAGGTGAGATAGTATTTAGAAACATTTTAGCCGATACATAATCACATGTGATAGGCAATTGTGTAAAAGCCTCTCCAGCAAAAACCACCAAACCAACTTTATCATCAACCATGTTATCGATCATTTTACTCAGCATCTGTTTGGCACGATCCAAACGATTAGGAGCAACATCCTCTGCCAACATAGAGTTGGATATATCTAGTGCTACCATAACCTCTATACCATGACGTTTCACCGTTTTCTCTTTCTGTCCAAACTGAGGACGCGCAGCAGCAACGATCAGTAGTACTAAGGCCATCATTAACAAGCCAAACTTCCATATCGGACGTGTCTTAGAGGCATCAGGCATGAGTTGCGCCATTAGTTCCGCATCACCAAATTCAGCCAACTGACGCGCTTTGCGACGAGCATAAACAACATACGCTACCACGAATGCTGGAATCGTCAGTAGCCACCATAACATTTCTATATTTGCAAATCGAAACATATATCTCTTTCTTAACTCTAACCTACATACATTACTCTGCCACTGTTCTTAGCACATAATAACGTAACAACAACTCTAACAACAAACATACTAGTGCCGCCATCAAGAAAGGCGCAAAATGTTCGGTACGTTTAGAGTACTCACGAACACGTATTTTTGTTTTCTCCAATTGATCTATCTGGCTATATATAGCACGCAGACTATTGTTATCCGTTGCACGGAAATATTCACCACCCGTCATTTGTGCGATATTACGAAGAGTCGTTTCATCAAACTCCGAGCTCATTGTACCATATTGTACACCATATGGAGTATGCATAGGCACACGCACCTCCTTGCTATAACTACCCACACCTATGGCATATACACGTATACCAAATGTTTTAGCTATTTCAGCAGCTGTCTGAGGATCTATATCACCACGGTTATTACTACCATCAGTCAATAGGATAACCACCTTGGATTTTGTTGGAGAATCCTTCATACGATTAACTGCATTCGCCAGTCCTAAACCTATTGCTGTTCCATCCTCTATCATACCAAACTTAACGGATTGGAACAGATTGACCAATACAGCATGATCTGTAGTCAACGGGCATTGAGTAAAACTCTCACCTGCAAACACTACTAGACCTATTTGATCATTAGGGCGTGACAACACAAAATCTGTTGCTACGGCTTTGGCTGCTTCAAGACGGTTGGGTTTCAAGTCCTCACCTAACATTGTTCCAGAGATATCCAAAGCCATCATGATATCAATACCTTCTGTAGATTCAGATTGCCAACGATTACTCAACTGTGGTCGCGCCAACGCTAGCGACAACAATGTGATTAACAGTACACGCAACACAAAAGGCACATGGATCAACCATACACGAATACTTTTAGCACTGTGCTGCAAGCTAGCCGTAGAAGACAACTGCACCGCCGCACGCGCACCACGAAGTTTCCATATATACCAAGCTACTACTGGCGCTAACAGTAGCAACAAAAACAAATATCCTGGATTAGCAAATATCATATTATTATTGTTCTTTTTCCTCTTCGGTAGTTGTCTCTTTTACTAGTTTATATGCGCTACGAAGAGATAACTCATTCTCGTCTGGAGTAGTAGACCACTTGGCAAATTTCACCAAGTCTGCTAGGGTCAGCATTTTTCGCAAATCTTCGTACAAATCCTTACGCTCATTGAGCAGAGGACGCATCGCACGCAGAGTCTCATCCGAGGTTTGCTCAGCACTGCTTACCTCAAAACGACGATCAATATACTCTCTCACTACATCCGTCAATTGAGTATAGTACTCTTTTAATTGACCTTGTTGCCAGATCTTTTTCTCGCGGATTATATCCAATTTTTCTATCGCAACTTCATCCGCTGGACGCAATGGTTCTATATTCACCACATCCAACATCTCTTCTTGCTTGCGTCTTTGGACATACGCTATCAAATAGTATATCGCCACACCTACTCCACATAGCACTAACGCCACTAACACCCAACGCAATATACCCCACCACCATATTGGAGCTTTATATACTCCCTTGATATCTGTGATGGCCATGTCAGCAGAATCCATTTCAAATGGTTGCACGACATTCAAAGTCAAAGCTTCGCTCCAAATAGTATCCTCACCACTTACAAATGGCAGTGGTTGGATATAAAACAACGAGTCCTTAAAAGATGTAAGTGTCATATATTGATCATATTGCACACGACCATCTTTTAGCACTACTGTATCCACTATCGTACGATCTACAATCTCTATTCCAGGGATAAGCTCTTTATCCCATACAGGCATAGTCACTTGCTCACCCATCGAAGAGGTTGCACGCAAGTGCAAATCGGTTTGATCACCGATAAAGAGTGTAGTACTATCTAATGTCGCGCTTACTATCAGCGCTAATATCATTGCTATCATAATTGGTCAATATAACTCCTAAACTTCTAAACTACTGAACTACTGAACTACTGAACTTCTGAACTCCTGAACTACTGCCCATTTGCGTCAGCAAATACTCGTTCGAGGCCTGCCGAGATAAGAACTTCTGAACTACTAAACTCCTGAACTACTGAACTACTAAACTCCTTACTTCTTAAACAGCTGCATCAAAGCCCTTACATAATCTTCGTCAGTACGTACAGCAATATTTTTCACTCCAGTTCGAGTAAAAAGTTGCTCCATACGCTGTTGATTCTTCTTCCACTCATTCGCATATTGTTCGCGTACCGCATTGATGGAAGTATCGACCCATAAGTCTTGTCCCGTTTCAGCATCATGGAACTTTACAAGTCCTATATTAGGCAACTCAGTCTCACGACGATCGTAGATTTGTATCGCATTCACTTCATGACGATTGGATGCAATCAATAATGGTTTATCTATATTTTCCGCGCCTATGAAGTCTGAGATCAAAAATGCGGTACAATGACGTTTTTGAGCATTCGAAAAATACTGCAACGCTTGTGCGATATCTGTTCCTGTAGATGTAGGTTCAAAACTCAACAATTCACGAATAATATGCAACACATGAGTTTTACCCTTTTGCGCAGGAATAAACTTCTCTATTTTATCCGAGAAGAATATTACACCCACCTTATCATTATTCGCAATTGTAGAAAAAGCCAAGGTCGCAGCTACCTCCGCCATCATATCTCGCTTCATCTGGCTCAATGTACCGAAATGGCGACTACCCGAAACATCCACAAGCAACATTACCGTCAACTCGCGTTCCTCCTCAAATACCTTGATATAAGGTTTATTCAGACGCGCAGTCACATTCCAGTCAATAGAGCGCACATCATCTCCTGGCTGATACTCACGCACTTCCGAGAACGCCATACCACGTCCCTTAAACTGTGTGTGATACTCGCCAGCAAAGATATTACGACTCAATCGTCGAGTCTTAATCTCTATCTTCCGTACTCGTTTTAATAGTTCTTCAGATGTCATTATCTCTAAACACTAAACTCTAAACAGCCCGCAGGGCAATCAATTATGGTACTTGTACTGCGTTCAAAACTTCTGTTATCACATCCTCGGTGGTGATGTTGTTAGCCTCAGCCTCATAGGTCAAACCAATACGATGACGAAGCACATCATAACATACCGCACGTACATCTTCAGGAATCACATAACCGCGACGATGAATAAATGCATACGCACGTGCTGCCAACGCCAAATTGATACTTGCACGAGGCGAACCACCAAACTGAATCATTGGTTTCAAACCATCCAAACCATATGCCTCTGGCTCACGGGTTGCAAACACAATATCCACAATATAGCGTTCAATCTTCTCATCAATATATACTTCACGGACAATTTGACGCGCCTTGATGATATCTTCTGTGCTCAAAATAGGTGTCACTACTGTTTTTTCACCTGTAATGTTTTGACGAATAATCTGTTTCTCCTCTTCTTTCTTAGGATAACCTATTACCACCTTTAGCATAAAACGATCCGTTTGTGCTTCTGGCAATGGATATGTACCCTCTTGCTCAACAGGGTTTTGAGTTGCAAGAACCAAGAATGGATCACCCAATTTATATGTTTGCTCACCAATTGTGATTTGACGCTCTTGCATAGCCTCCAACAAAGCAGATTGCACCTTAGCAGGAGCACGGTTGATCTCATCCGCCAATACGAAATTAGCAAAGATAGGACCTTGTTTCACCTTAAACTCCTCAGATTTTTGCGAATAAATCTGTGTACCTATCACATCCGCAGGCAAAAGGTCTGGAGTGAACTGAATACGACTAAAATCAGCCTTTACCAACTGAGCTAAAGTCTTAATAGCCAATGTCTTTGCCAATCCTGGAACACCTTCCAACAAAATATGTCCATCTGCCAAAAGACCTATCAAAAGACTCTCAACCAAGTGCTTTTGACCTACTATCGTTTGGTTCATACCTAATGTGAGGGCATCTACAAATGAACTCTCACGCTCAATGCGCTCTTGCAATTCTCTAATATCAACTGTTGTTTGCATATGATTTGTGTTTTATATTTTTGCTTATCTGTTCGATCTGAAGCCAATGTTCGCAGACTGCGACACGTTTTATTGTCTTACAAAAACTGTGCCAAAACACGAAGAAAGCATCAGGACTCAATCCTGACGCTTTCTTTATGTATTGCTTCCATCACTTCGCATACTACATGCTCGCTCAAGCCAGATTTTTGTGCTACATCTTGACAATGTTGTAGTACTGCCTCCCATCGCTGATTTTGCACAATAGGTTCACCATGCTGACGCTTCCATTCGCCTATTTGGCGAACCACATCAGCACGCTGACCAATGATCTCCCACAACTGTTCATCCAGCTGGTCGATCTCCTCACGAAGTGAAGTGATATCCTTACTCATAATAAGTACCCGCTTATAAGTCCTTCCCTTTAGGGGAGGATTTAGGAGAGGCTTGCAATCGCCACCTTGAGCGTAGCGATACGTTTCTCAGCATCAGCTTTCTTCTTGCGCTCAAGTTCAACCACTTCTGGTTTAGCGTTTTGCACAAAGCGCTCATTGCTAAGTTTGCCCATTACGCCACGAAGGAAGCCCTCTTGGTGAGCCAACTCAGCTTGTAGTTTCTTGAGCTCTTCATCCACATTAATGAACTTCTCCAATGGTACGCTATACTCAGTTGTACCGATGATGAAGGATGCACTACCTGCGCTCTTCTCAGCGCCTACAGCCAACTCTACGTTCGCCAATTTCACTACCACTGCAGGCAATGCCTCTGGACAAACGAGGGTCAACACCTCTTTAGGAGAGATATTCTTTTGTGCACGGATATTACGGATAGAAGAAATAATCTCGAACAATCCTTCAGCCTCTGCAACCTTAGAACTTTGGAACTCTTTAACGCCCTCCAATGGAGTTACCATCAAGCTCTCGCCATCCTTGCGATCTGCAAGGTTTTGCCACAATTCCTCTGTGATGAATGGCATAAATGGGTGGAGGAGTTTCAGCATAGTATCGAGGAAGCCAAGAGTCTTCTCGTATGTCTCCTTATCGATAGGTTGACCATATGCTGGTTTGATGATCTCGAGGTACCAACCTGAGAACTCATCGCAATAGAGCTTATAGATAGCCATCAATGCTTCGCTCAAACGATATTTGCAGAAGAGGTCAGCGATCTCTACTTGCGCCTTAGCGAGTACTGCTTCGAACCACTCTACGCCCCATTTATTGGTCTCAGGCATAGCGGCATCAGCTACCTCCCAACCTTTGACAAGACGGAAGCAGTTCCAGATCTTATTGCAGAAGTTACGTCCTTGCTCGCAAAGACTGTCATCGAAGAGGATATCGTTGCCTGCAGGAGCGCAGAGCATCATACCCATACGTACGCCGTCGGCACCATAACGTGCAATCAAGTCAAGTGGATCAGGGCTGTTACCCAATGATTTGGACATCTTACGACCGAGTTTATCGCGTACAATACCAGTGAAGTATACATGACGGAATGGCATCTTGCCGATATACTCATAACCTGCCATGATCATACGTGCCACCCAGAAGAAGATAATATCTGGACCTGTCACGAGGTCTGCGGTTGGATAGTAGTAGTTGATTTCCTCATTGCCTGGGTTCTCGATGCCGTCGAAGAGACTGATAGGCCACAGCCAAGAAGAGAACCAAGTATCGAGTGCACCTTCGTCTTGTACCAAAGCGTCTACGCTCAAGCCCGATTTCTCAGCAGCAGCCTCGATGGTAGGAGCCACGATGATCTTATCCTCTGGATAGTTCTCAGCACCGGTATCTGCAAGAAGTGCTTTCTCGTAGAAGGCAGGTATACGGTGTCCCCACCAGAGTTGGCGTGAGATACACCAGTCTTTGATATTCTCTAGCCAGTTACGATAGGTATTTTTGTATTTAGTTGGATAGAAAACGATATCATCGTCCATTACTGGAGGAAGAGCGATATCTGCAAAGTGTTGCATGCGGATGAACCATTGGAGGCTCAAACGTGGCTCGATAGGCACATTGGTACGCTCGGAGTAACCCACTTTGTTGGTATAATCTTCTGTCTTGTCGAGGAGGCCCTCATTGAGCAAGTCAGCAGCTATCTGCTTACGACAGTCAAAGCGGTCCATACCTTGGTATGCAGCCACGTTCTGGTACATCTCAGGCTCTAGTCCTTCTACGTTGACATGTGCGTCAGCGGTGAAGATATCGTAGGTAGTGAGGTTGTATTTTTGTCCAAGTGCGTAGTCGTTTACATCGTGTGCAGGAGTAACCTTCAAGCAACCAGTACCGAACTCGATCTCAACATAGCGATCCTCAATAACAGGGATCACGCGACCTACTTTAGGCACGATGACGTGCTTACCCTTTAGCCATTGGTTCTTTGGGTCTTTAGGGTTGATACACATTGCCACGTCACCCATGATGGTCTCAGGACGGGTGGTAGCTACTACTGCGTAGTAACCTTTCTCGTCTTTGTGAACAACGTTGCCTTCAGCATTGGCTTCTTCGCCTACTGGCTCGACTACATAGTATTTGAGATAATATAGTTTGCTATGCTCCTCTTGGTAGATCACCTCCTCGTCGCTGAGGGCAGTTTGACGCTCTGGATCCCAGTTCACCATACGGAGTCCGCGATAGATAAGACCTTTGTTGTAGAGGTCGCAGAATACGTCAATAACGGCTTTAGAGCGTGTCTCGTCCATAGTGAAAGCAGTACGATCCCAGTCGCAAGAGCAACCAAGGGTACGCAATTGCTTGAGGATGATACCTCCGTGCTCCTCTGTCCAAGCCCAAGCGTGCTTGAGGAACTCTGCGCGAGTAAGGTCACTTTTGTTGATGCCTTGCTCTTTTAGTCGTTTGATGACCTTGGCTTCGGTAGCGATAGATGCGTGGTCGGTACCAGGCACCCAGCAAGCGTTCTTGCCCTCGAGGCGAGCGCGACGAACCAAGATATCTTGGATAGTATTGTTGAGTACGTGACCCATGTGTAGTACACCTGTCACATTTGGTGGAGGAATAACTACGGTATAAGGTGCGCGGCCATCAGGCTCACTGTGGAAAAGTTTTTGATCTTGCCAATATTGATACCATTTGGCTTCGATGTCTGTTGGATTGTATTTTGCGTCCAT
>JAZLBE010000052.1:0-11240 GCA_045613525.1 Paludibacteraceae bacterium | reverse complement strand
CAAGAGTCTCCTGGTAGATTAGGTATTTGGGTAGGATGGAGAATAATAGATAGTTATATGCGTCATAATGAAGAAGTTAGTTTGCAAGAACTGATGAAAGATGGTGACGCACAAAAGATATTAGAGAAGAGTTTTTACAAGCCATGAGAAGAGAGGATTTTCCGATATTGACTGAGAAAGTACACGGGCGTGAACTGGTGTATCTAGATAATGCAGCAACCACCCAAAAGCCACAAGCGGTGCTTGATGCAATCGTAGAGGGGTATAGCAAGTGGAACGCCAATGTACATCGTGGTGTGCATCATTTGAGTCAGGTGGCAACAGAGAAGCACGAGCAGGCTCGCAAGAAAGTGGCTGAATGGCTGAATGCTGCGGCTGAAGAAGTTATTTTTACCAAAGGAACTACGGACAGTATCAATATGCTGGCAAGGAGCTTTGGAGATGCGATGGTGAATGAAGGAGATGAGATTATCGTGAGCCAACTAGAGCACCATTCGAATATTGTACCCTGGCAAATGCTATGTGAAAGGAAGAAAGCGGTACTGAAGGTGATTCCTTTGCGAGAGGATTTATCCATTGATATTGAGGCGTTTAAGGCGATGTTGAACGAGCGCACCCGATTGGTGTCTGTGGCGCAAGTGAGTAATGTACTAGGCATCGTTAACCCTGTAGAGGAGATCATACGCTATGCGCATGCTAAGCATATACCTGTCTGCGTGGATGGTGCGCAGAGCGTTCCTCACTTGGCAGTGGATGTAAAGAAAATGGACTGCGACTTCTTGCTATTTAGTGCTCATAAGATGTATGGTCCAACAGGTTTGGGTGTGTTGTATGGCAAGAAAGAGTGGCTTGATCAGTTGCCTCCAGCAGAGGGTGGGGGAGAGATGATTGAGCATGTGAGTTGGGATAAGACCACCTACAATGTGCTGCCTTATAAGTTTGAGGCAGGAACGCCTAATTATATTGGTAGTTATGCTTTTTCGAAGGCGATAGAATATGTGCAAGAGCTTGGTATAGAGGATATTGCAAAACATGAGGAGGAACTAGTAGAGTATATAGAGGAGCGTTTGTCTAGTTTGACTAATGTGAAGATATATGCCGCTGGACAGAAGAAAGCTGGAGCTGTATCGTTCAATGTCTATCGTGCAGATGGTGACTTGATTCATCCATTTGATGTAGGTGTACTATTGGATCGTCAAGGTGTGGCAGTACGCACAGGACACCATTGCGCAGAGCCATTGATAGATCACTTGGGTGTACCAGGTACATTGCGTGCATCAGTAGGATTGTATAATACGAAGGAAGATATAGATAAATTAGTTGCTGCGCTTGAGCGCGCAATAATGATGTTAGAATAATATGACAACTGTTCATCTAAAACCCCATAAAGAGGAGTCACTTTTGCGTTTTCACCCATGGGTGTTCTCTGGAGCTATTCGCAGTATTGAACTAGATGCTGATTATCCACACGCTCAGCCACAAGAGGGCGAGATAGTGAAGGTTCTTGATTGCAAAGGTAATACACTGGGTGTAGGACATTATCAGATAGGTTCGATTGCTGTGCGCATATTGGAGTTTGGCGTAGGAGAGCTGCCTACGGACTTCTGGAAAAAACGCATAGCCGCAGCATATGGTGTGAGAGAGAGTTTGGGATTGGTAACAGAAGAGAATAATACCTATCGTTTGATACACGGAGAGGGTGATTTTCTGCCGGGTTTGATTGTGGATGTGTATGCAGACACAGCAGTTATTCAAGCCCACTCGGTGGGTATGCACTACCATCGTGAAGAGATTGCTCAGGCCATCGTAGAGGCTGTAGCACAGGTGGATAAAGTGTATTACAAATCGGATGATACATTGCCACATAAAGCTAATATTCAAGGAGATAGAGTAGGGTACTTGATCGGTGGTGATAAGGTAGAGGATAAAGAGTTTTGGGCTAAAGAGAATGGACTGAGTTTCCGTATTGACTGGCTACGTGGTCAAAAGACAGGGTTCTTTATTGACCAAAGAGATAATCGTGCATTGCTAGAGCAGTATGCCAAGGATAAAGATGTGCTGAATATGTTTTGCTATACGGGAGGATTCTCTGTATATGCTTTGCGAGGCGGCGCAAAGAAAGTGCACTCTGTGGATGTAAGTCAAAAAGCTGTGGACTTGGTAAGAAGTAATGTGGCATATAATTTTGGCGAGAACGCTCCACACGAAGCTTTTGCAGAGGAGGCTTTTGAGTTTATGACCAAGAATACCAATACATACGATTTGATTATTCTTGATCCACCTGCTTTTGCTAAGCATCGTGACGCTGTGAAAAATGCTTTGCGTGGTTATCAACGATTGAATGCAAAAGGTATACAAAGCATTCGTCCAGGTGGTATATTGTTTACTTTCTCTTGCTCACAGGCTATCGACAAGGATATGTTCCGTTTGGCTGTATTCTCCGCAGCAGCACAAGTGGGCAGAAAAGTGAGAATTTTGCACCAATTGCACCAACCTGCTGATCACCCAATCAACATCTATCATCCAGAAGGAGAATATTTGAAGGGATTGGTATTACAAATAGAATAAAAAACCTAATATACAGACTATGAATTATTTAGACGAACTCAATCCTGCCCAACGCGCTGCAGTAGAATACAATGATGGTCCGCACTTGGTGATAGCCGGTGCAGGATCTGGTAAGACGCGCGTATTGACTTATAAGATAGCTTATTTACTCCAACAGGGAGTGAATGCTGGTAATATATTGGCTTTGACATTTACCAATAAAGCAGCGAGAGAAATGAAAACTCGTATCGCAGCATTGGTAGGAGAACATGTAGCACGTTACTTATGGATGGGCACATTTCACTCTATTTGCTCACGTATCTTACGTCAAGAAGCAGAGAATATAGGTTATACGCACGATTTTACGATATATGACACCACTGATTCAAAATCTGTGATTAAACATATCGTTAAGGATATGCAATTGGATGAGAAACAGTACAAGACTAGTGTCGTACTTGGACGTATTTCGATGGCAAAGAATCAATTGCTTTCGCCTACATCATATAGCGCAAATAGGGAGTATATCATGCAAGATCGTTTTGCACGTATTCCTGAAGTGGCTCGTATTTATGCAGAATACAATCGTCGTTTGAAGGCATGTAATGCGATGGATTTTGACGATTTATTATTTATGACTAATGTGTTGTTTAAGAACAATGCAGAGGTTTTGCATAAATATCAGGAGTATTTTCACTATCTATTGGTGGATGAGTATCAAGACACCAACTACTCACAATATTTGATTGTTAAGCGATTGGCTGAACCACAAAATAATGTTTGTGTAGTAGGTGATGATGCACAGTCTATTTATTCATTTAGAGGGGCTAATATTGAAAATATCTTAACCTTCCAAAAAGGATATGAAACGGCTAAACTATTTAAGTTAGAGCGCAATTATCGTTCTACGCAGATTATCGTTAATGCCGCTAACTCGCTTATTCGCCATAATAGAGGACAAATTCCTAAGGCTGTATATTCAGAATTAGCTATGGGTGATCGATTACAACTCAGTACCTATATGTCCGATCGCGATGAAGGTAAAGCCGTAGCAACACAAATTAAACAACTCTTCCGTCAAGGATATGATTACGAGAATATTGCAGTACTTTACCGTACTAATGCACAATCACGTGTAATAGAGGATGAATTGCGACATTTAAGTATTCCATATCGTATTTATGGCGGTATGAGTTTCTACCAACGCAAGGAGATTAAAGATGCAATAGCATATTTCCGTTTGGCAGTCAATCCTGCAGATAATGAAGCTTTTATTCGTGTTATCAATTACCCATTACGAGGTATAGGTGACACAACGGTGATGAAAGTGCGTGAAGCTGCACGAATGGCGGGTTACTCAATGATGGAAGTTATCACTAATCCTCAAGCTGCACAATTAAGTGTCAATAGTACTACACAAAAAAAATTGAATACCTTTGCTACAATGATTCAAGAGTTTGGGGAGAAAGTAGCTAGTATGGATGCATATGAATTTGCTTCAATGGTATTGCGCGACTCAGGAGTGATGCGGGAAGCCAAATCAGATACTACTCAGGAAGGTATTGCTCGTTATGAGAACCTAGAAGAAATGTTATCGGGTATTCACGAATTTGTTGAACAACATCTACGTGATGGACAAACCTTTACCCCTATGACAGACTTCTTGTCAGAGGTAAGTTTACTGACAGACCAAGATGAAAATAAGGATGATAATCAAGCACGTGTGACATTACTGACAGTACATGCGGCAAAAGGATTAGAATTTAAAGTGACATTTATTGTAGGACTAGAAGAAAATCTCTTCCCTTCACAATTCTGTCAAGCACCGAAAGAGATAGAAGAAGGGCGCCGATTATTGTATGTAGCCATCACTCGTTCTATGGAGCGTTGTTATTTGACTAACGCACGCCAACGATTTAGAAATGGACAAACAGTATTCTCTTCTCCATCGAGATTTATCAAGGATATTGATTCATGCTATATTCAATCATCACAAGGTTTTAGCGTTACTCCACAACGACCAGTAATACCTCAAATACCTAAGATTACTTCTACTTCTTCATCCGGTAAACTGAAAAAACTCAGTCCATCCACTAGTGATACAGGAAAATCACGCAAAGAAGTTCGCTCTGAATGGAAGAAAAATGATAGAGTAGAACACAAAGTATTTGGAGCAGGTACAGTACTAGATGTTTATCGTGAAAATGACAATGATAAAATTGATATCAAATTTGATAATAACGGACAAAAAACATTATTACTTACCTATGCTAAACTAACCAAAATTTAAATATATGAAACGCATTATTCTTTCGCTGATTGTGCTAACAATCATTTTGATGGGTTGCACACCATCTACACCAAAAGAAAACACTGAAAACGCAGTTATTGAAGCGATTATGGCACGCCGCAGTATTCGTCAGTACCATGCCATACCTGTAGGACGTGATACGCTCATGCAAATTATGACATGCGGTATCAATGCAGCTAATGGGCAAAATAAACAATCTTGGGAAGTACGCGTAGTAGATAATCCTACTACTTTAGCACAAATTCAAGAATTAATGGCAGCCGGTAATACCGCACTCAACCCTGATATGGTCAAAGGCTGTATGCGTGGAGCACCGGTGATGGTATTTATCGCTCGCGATCGCAATTATGATTTCTCTGCTTACGACTGTGGACTATTGGCAGGTAATATGATGCTTACAGCGCAATCTTTAGGCGTAGGAAGCATTTGTTTGGGTAGTCCAGTAAGATTTATCAACGACGCTACAAACAGCGCTGATATCTTAAATATTTTAGGTTATAGCGAGAATTATGAATTGTGTCTCTGTGTAGGTCTTGGTTATGCTGCTGAAACACCTGCCGCTAAACCACGAGATATTAACAAAGTCAAGTTCTTAGATTAATACTCTTATGAATACTGCCATCGTTCTTACATCAACCAAATATTCGGACGCAGGCAGCATCCTACATCTTTATACACCTAATCAAGGAAGAGTGCAATGTGTAGTGTATGGTAATAAGTTAAAAGGAGTATTACGGCCATTATCTATCATTGAATATACCTGTATAAGGCGAAATAATGCTCCCATACAAATGCAAACATTATCGTCCGCAAGTTTGCTATATACACCCACCTTGCTGTCGTATGATATTTCACGTCAATGTATAGCAATGTTCTTGGCAGAACTTCTAACTTATACATTACGCCATCCTATGAGTGATAAGCCTTTATTTGAATGGTTATGTAATATAATTTATCGATTAGACAAAGACGAAGATATAAGTAATCTTCATATAGAATTTCTACTAGATTTTGCAGTACATTTAGGTATAGGTATTGATGAAGAAGAATACCCAGATTGGTATACCAAACCTACATCACGAAATCAAAGAAAAGAACGTCTACAAGAGTTAATATCATATTTCCAAGAACACATTGATGATCTACCAACCCTAAAATCTTTTGATGTATTAGTTGAAATTTTTAATTAATAAGTTAATATGAAAACAATTAAAACTATTTTCATTATTAGTTGTTTACTTTTACTCCCTTTCACTTTACAAGCTGGTGAAAAATGGTTACAAGGATATAAGAAAGTTCTAGTTATTGGTGCACACCCAGATGATCCTGAATCAATGTGTGGAGGTACAATACTTAAACTAAAAGATATGGGAGCCGAAGTAGTATCTGTTTATCTTACTTCTGGTGAAGCAGGTATTCCAGGAAAAACACATGAAGAAGCACGTATTATCCGCCAATTAGAAGCACGTAAAGCATGCGAAATGTTAGGAGTTAAAGCTATTTTCCTTACTCAAATTGATGGTAATGCTGAAATTAATAAAGAACGTTATGACGAAATGAAGGCTCTTATTGAAGCCGAACAACCAGATATGGTAATTACGCATTGGCCTATAGACTCACATAGAGATCATCGTGTATGTTCTATTTTAGTATATGATGCATGGCGAATGACAGGACGTAATTTTGATTTATATTATTCAGAAGTTATGACTGGTATGCAGACTCAAAATTTTACTCCTACATTATGGGTAGATATTACTTCATACAGAGATAAAAAAATACAAGCTTATCTTTGCCATGAAAGTCAAGAATTAGAAGGTGCCGTTAAACAATACCATGATACCATGGAGATGATGCGCGGTATGGAATGTCAAGCCAAATATGCAGAAGCTTTTGTACAGCAATTATGGAAATAAAAAAAGCACCTATCTAGGTGCTTTTTTAATTCACTAATTCTACTTCATCTATTAGTTTTCCGGACTGAATTTCATAGGTTCGAATATATAATTTATCCTTTTTTACTTGGATATACTCATAGATTGGAGTCCCTGAAAAAACGTAATCATAACACGATTTCTCTTTATTTGGATAATTCTTGTGAGATGCATTTGTTCCTATAAATAAAGTAGGTTGTTGTTTAGACCAAAAACGTTCCTTATATTCCACGAAACGTCGTGCATAATTATGATCATGTCCTGAAAATACTACATCAGCCTCACGTAAAGCTCCATAAAAATTCATCCAAAATAAAATATTCTGTCTTCCTTTTGCAGTACTAAATACAGGATGGTGCATCACAACAATCGTTAATTTATCAGTTGCCTCACGCAAAGATTTTTTTAACCAAAAATTAACTTTCATGTAATCAGACAAATGGTGCAATCCGTCTGTATCTATTGCTATAAAACGTAAAGTAGGGAAATCTACTATATAAGTTCTTCCTAAAAATCCAATAGGACCATTTTTAGGATTAGGAAAAATATTTGTCCATGAACTGAATAAACGTTTTATTATTCCTTTGTTATATTCATGATTACCTGGAATAGCTATAATAGGTAATTTTTCAAACTCTGTATCTTTGATTGATTGATACATCATTTGTTCATAATAAAAGTATGGACGCTCCATCCAATCACCTAACTGAACATAAAAATCTATGCTTGGATGATATTCGTATATTCTATTAAAATCAGTTGTTTCTAAAGAATTATGTATATCTCCTAATAATATAAATTCCAATGTATCTCTCTGTAAATTTTGTACAACTTGCTCATCCGCAAAAGTACTAAAAGATACCTTTATACTATCGCTTTCCCATATTTGTTCAACAGGAGAAACAAACCAAGCCTTCCAGCGAATAGCGCATATTATTACACTACTAACCAGAAGGCCTGCTAATATTATTAATTTTAATCTACTATTCATTAGAATGGAAGATCACTACTGTCATCCAAACCAACTACTGGATCAAAACTTTGAACATTAGATTGAGGACCTGCCGCTACTTGAGCAACTACAGGTTCTACAACTGGAGCATTAGAATCGGCTGTTACAACACCTTGTTGAATTTTCCATGCACGAATAGAAGTATACCAACGACCATTAAATTCGCGACTTTCAATATCAAAAGATACTGTTACGATATCATCTAATTGGCATGGATTAGCTTTAATTCGGTCTTCACCAAATACTTCAAAATGTACTTTTTTAGGATACTGCTCTTGAGTCTCTAGTACATAAGCTTGAAGTTTCCACTCCTTGCCACTAGTCTTACTTACACCACCTTGCTCAGGTAACACCTGAATAATTTTTCCAGATACTTCCATAATTATCCTTTGATAGCAGCTACACCTGGAAGTACTTTGCCCTCAATTGCCTCAAGCAATGCACCACCACCTGTAGAAATATAACTTACACGATCAGCCATACCAAACTTGTTTACACAAGCTACGCTATCGCCACCACCAATCAAACTATAAGCTCCATTATCTGTAGCTGTAGCAATTGCCTCTGCAATAGCCTTAGAACCAGCAGCAAAATTATCAAACTCAAATACACCTGCAGGACCATTCCAAAGAATAGTCTTTGCACCTTCAATTGCAGCAGCAAAAGCTTTACGACTCTCAGGACCAGCATCGACGCCTTCCCAACCCTCAGGAATAGCAGTTGTTGAGCATATTTGTGTATTAGCGTCATTAGAGAAAGCATCAGCTACTACGCAGTCAGTAGCTAATACAAGGTTTACACCTTTAGCCTTAGCTTGAGCAATAATATCGAGAGCAAGTTCCAATTTGTCATTCTCGCAGATAGAGTTACCTACCTCGCCACCATTAGCCTTAGCAAAAGTATAAGTCATACCACCACAAAGAATGAGGTTATCTACCTTATCCATCAAATTCTCAATAATACCAATCTTGGTAGAAACCTTACTTCCACCCATAATAGCAGTAAAAGGACGCTTAATGTTAGAAAGTACGTTATCAACAGCTTGAACCTCTTTCTCCATCAAATAACCAAGCATCTTGTTATCAGCATCAAAATAGTCAGCAATAACTGCAGTAGAAGCATGTTTACGGTGAGCTGTACCGAAAGCATCATTAACATAGCAATCAGCATAACTTGCCAAAGTTTTAGCAAATTCTTTTTGACTTGCCTTCATTGCTTTTTTAGCTTCCTCATATGCTGGATCCTCTTTGTCAATACCTACTGGTTTACCCTCCTCTTCAGGATAGTAACGCAAGTTCTCAAGTAACAAAACCTCACCTGCTTTTAACGCAGCAGCTTGCTCAGTAGCTTTTGCACAATCCTCAGCAAATTGAACAGGAGTACCTAATGCAGCGCTCACAGCATCAACGATTTGTTTCAAACTATATTTTGCTACTACTTTGCCTTTTGGTTTACCCATGTGACTCATAATAATAAGCGCACCACCTTCAGCTAGGATATGTTTCAAAGTAGGCAATGCACCACGAATACGGGTGTCGTCTGTGATTTGTCCGTTCTCGTTCAATGGCACATTAAAGTCCACGCGAACAATCGCTTTCTTACCAGCGAATTTGTAATCATTAATTGTCATAATCGTATATATTTAATTGTTTAAAAGTTCTAAAAGTTTTAGAAGTTGCGAAATTTGGGTGCAAAGGTACAAAAAAAATCGCATATGCGCAAGGGCTATGCGATTTTTCTGGTTGTTTTTATTTCCTACTAATTATTTGGTTGTCCCACTGATTTCACTGATTTTACGGATTTTCTTAAACAAAAATTATTCAAAATTAATCCGAAAATTATCAGGATTGTGTTCTATCCCAAAATTGTAGTATATTATAATAAATTAATCAAAATTGAATTACTTCTTAGAGAGCGAGAGAACTACGGTAAAGGTCTCAAAGGTGGCCATGTGGCGGAGAGAGATAACAACAACACAAACAACATAAACCAACAACTTATTGCGCGCAAAACAACTCATTGCGCGCTCAGGGGGATTGAGGGATAGGAATAAACAACCCAAGCGCAGGCGAGTGCGCTTGGGTTGGTGTAAAGTGTATGGTGTAAAGTGTAGAGGCGGGTTTACTTTTTGCTAAGGGAGAGGATGACGGTGAAGGTCTCGAAGGTAGCCATGAACTCTTTTTCCAATTCTGCTATTTGTGCTTCGGTGAGCTTCAAGCCCGCTTGCTCTTTCTCTACCAAGTCCACCATACCGCCTAACCAAGCTGCTTGCTTAGGAATGATGATAAAGAGGCGGTCGCCATCCTCATCTGGGAAAGAGGTTGCATTTACCTTATAAGTATCGCTGCCCTCGTAGAGGTTGAAAGTGAGGTTGTTGCCATCGAGGGTGTAGTTTTTGGTCTTTGCTTCGCCATCCAGAGTGTGATTGAGTTTGCCGTCAGCAGCAAAAGTAGCATCGGCAAAGAACTTCTTCATTACATCAATAATACGATCGCCGTGCATTGCGTCCACAGGGATAGAGTTTTGACCTTGGAAAGTAACGCCTTCTGGAAGTTGAAGAGCGGTTTTACCTTCGGCAGCAACTACGCGAACTGCTGAATTAAGATAGGTGTAATTGCCTTTGATGTCGAAGGATTCCTGTACGCGGTAGTGAATACGATCACCAAGTTCAGGTGCATATGAATCAGAACCTGCTTTAAAAATAAGTTGTTTGTTTGTAACTTCTATCTTAGTAGAAACATCAGTATACTCCCCTTCTATAAGGTAATTGCGTATTACTTTATCCTCTTCTATACGATATTTTCCAGAATTTTCTAACCATCCCAAAACCTTATCATATCCTACGACATACACTGTTTTATCTTGGTTAAAATTCATAAACACACTTTCCTCGGGTGTAAAGTTAAACCACTTACCTACAATGAGTTGTGGGTAGTCTGCGTAGTTGTCTGGTTTGTTTTGGTCGCAACCTGTGAAAACGAGTGCCATTGCCAGAATGGCTAAACTGAAAATCTTTTTCATTGTTTTGAATGTTTTGTTTGGGAGGTTGGCTCCAAACGACCCGTTAGTATAAAAGAAAAGCGTGGAACCTCTTTTTGCTTATTCTCTAAACAGAGGTACTGGAAAACCCTTTCACAAGAACAAACAATGAATGCCCACGCCGATATGCTAATCGTTGTGGGACACAACGGATGTAACATACCAAGGGGCATTTACCGCTCTCTTGTTTCGGGTGAAAAGAAAGTTTCCAGTTTTCTGTTTACCAAAACAAGCGCCAATAAACGCCTTTTTATAATATGTCTGCGCACCCTATTTGGGTTTGCGGTTGCAAAGGTACGAAAAAAATCGCATATGCGCAAGGGCTATGCGATTTTTTTTTGTTTAGTGGACGTCCGCTAGCGGACTATTGTTTAGGGTTTAGGGAGTCGGGACACGC
>JAZLBE010000051.1:0-3703 GCA_045613525.1 Paludibacteraceae bacterium | reverse complement strand
GGTGAATATGACACAGTAAGTGAAGTGGCAAAGAGCTTAACTTCCGTTTCGTGTGTTATCAAACCCACCCCCGAGATTGCCGAAAAATACGAAAAGAAATATCAAAACTTTAGAAAAATATATCCTGCGTGCAAGGGTTTGTTCGCAGAATTGAAATAGGAGGAAGCTATGTATTTTCAAGGTATTGAAAAGATAAAATATGAAGGACCTAAGTCCCAAAATCCACTTGCATTTAAGTTCTACGATGCGGATAGAGTTATACTTGGTAAGACAATGAGGGAGCATTTGCCCTTTGCTATGGCTTGGTGGCATAATCTCTGTGCGGCAGGGACTGATATGTTCGGTAGAGATACTGCGGATAAATCATTTGGCGCAGAAAAAGGCACTATGGCTCATGCAAAAGCAAAGGTTGATGCTGGCTTTGAGTTTATGCAAAAGCTCGGTATTGAATATTTTTGCTTCCACGATGTTGATATCGTACCTGAAGCAGAAGATATAAAGGAAACCAACCGTCGCCTTGACGAGATATCGGATTACATTCTCGAAAAAATGAACGAAACAGGTATCAAATGCCTTTGGGGAACGGCAAATATGTTCTCAAATCCAAGATTTATGAACGGTGCAGGCTCTTCTAACTCTGCGGACGTGTTCTGCTTTGCAGCGGCACAGTTAAAGAAAGCACTTGATATTACCGTAAAGCTCGGTGGTCGTGGTTACGTTTTCTGGGGCGGACGCGAAGGCTATGAAACTCTCCTAAATACTGACGTGAAGTTTGAGCAAGAAAATATTGCCGCACTTATGAGAATGGCTGTTGAATATGGACGTTCAATCGGATTTACAGGCGATTTTTACATTGAGCCCAAGCCCAAGGAACCCATGAAGCATCAGTATGATTTTGATGCGGCAACTGCGATCGGCTTCCTTCGTCAGTATGGACTTGATAAGGACTTCAAGATGAACATTGAGGCAAACCACGCAACTCTTGCAGGTCATACATTCCAGCACGATCTTCGCATTTCCGCGATCAACGGAATGCTCGGTTCAATAGATGCAAACCAGGGCGACTATCTTCTCGGTTGGGATACCGACGAGTTCCCCTACGACGTGTACGAAACCACTATGTGTATGTACGAGGTTCTCAAGGCAGGCGGACTTACGGGCGGATTTAACTTTGATGCTAAAAACCGCCGTCCAAGCTATACCGCAGAGGATATGTTCCACGCATTTATTCTCGGTATGGACGCTTTTGCTCTTGGTCTTATCAAGGCGGCAAGAATTATCGAGGACGGTAGAATTGATGGCTTTGTTGCCGATAGATATTCAAGCTGGAGCGATGGCATAGGTAAGAAAATTAGAGATGGCAAGGCAACACTTGTAGAGCTCGCCGAATATGCTGAAAATATGGGCGCACCTGCTCTTCCTTCAAGCGGCAGGCAAGAATATCTTGAAGGTATTGTGAACTCAATTCTTTTTACTGAATAATAAATAAAAAACTAGACACATCACAAGGAGAAACTCCAAAATGATGTGTCTAACTTTTTTTATTATGTTTTTGTGCTTTTAGGATTTTTACAAGGGATAACTTGGAGAATTTGTTTTTGAGTCAATCAAAATAAATTTCAAATATCTAGCATAAATCAAAGCAGAAATGGAAGTTTCTTAGTAATTTATTTAATAGCTATTGCTATAAATATAAAGAGTTTATTAACGTGGAGGGGGACGGAGTCGCACCGCCCACTATGCTTAAGCATACCCCTCCATATGGTATTTGAAAGGTTACAGGATGTTTGCAAATCAATATAAAAGACTGACATGAGCCTCCGCTTGTTTTGATTACTTATATTATATCAGAAAACGTGTTAAAGTGCAATACATTATGTGCAATTTATTGATTTGTTGCACTTTATTTTTGCACTTTAGATTTTATTAGCTAAATTATATAGAGTGATAATCTGGTGCTCTGTTATTGCTCAATATAACTTAAAGAAAGTGAATAGGAATATGGATAATAAAGAAAATGAAGTTAGTAAGGTCACAGAAACACTAAAGAAGGAACTTGAGAGCCTAAGTTCAGAAGGATTACATGAGTTCTTTAAGTTCGTGTATAAGATGAATCACGTGCATGGGAACATGATGGCAGTTGATCAATTTGAGGAGTTCCTTGAGGCATTCGATAGTAATCCTTTCAAGGTTAATGAAGATAAGGGCTTTAGAAAGCAGCTCATAGAAAATATTATAAAATATTTTCAAGATCACATGAGCTTAATAACTGCTGCACTGCTTATAAAGAAGGAATTTACCATTGAAGAACTTGCTCAAAACTACTACTCAAGTGTAGATTTATTTGATGGGAATTGGTATTAAAAAGTTTATACTGCAAAAAGTATATAATGAAAAAGCACGCGCCCGAAGACGCGTGCTTTGTTTTGTTTTTTTGGTGTAAAATGTAAATCAAAGTTCTCAAAAATTAGTGTTTTTGACGCTTTGAGATAAGATTTGCATTTTATTATTCTTCTACACCACCAACAGATACAAGTGTTGTTGCGTAATTTACAAGATCTGCCTTAAGAGCTGCATTTACATTGTAATCTGCATCGTCTGCTTCGGTGAATGTCCACTCGAAGTCGCCGCCGTTCATACGACCTGCAAACTTCTGAACTGTCTGCATAGCGTTTTCAGCAGTTTCAACATTGTAGGAATAGAATCCAGATGCAGTATCGAAGTTGCTGTAATATGTTCCGCCCTTAACGGTTGTTATAGAGGAAGGAACCTGTTCATCACGACTGGAAGCAATGTAAGCATCGAAGCTTGTGTTGTTCACGCTGTAAGGAATAAATGACTTAACAGCATCGATTGCTGTATTGGTGTATACCATAACGTCGCCGTAGGACTTAATCATACCGCCGTTCTCGCTGGAGAATGTTCCCTCGCCAAGTGCATCTGTTCCCTGCATGGAGATCATCATAGGTCTTGCAGTATTAAGGAAGTAGTTCGCCTCGGAGAAGATTGAACACCCTGTGGTTGCACCGATACCGTACTTGGAAACGCCGTCGTAGAAGTTGTTATATACGTGAACGCTGTTAGATACACGTACGCGAGGCATACGGGAATCACAGTGGTCGTACCAGTTGTGGTGGTAGGATACGTAGTTAACTGTGGTGTCACCATTGCCGTGAAGATGAACCTTACCGCCATCCCAGAAGTGGTTATAGGAATGAGTTACGTACTGGGATTTCTTGGTATCAAGCTGACCATCACCCTTTGCCTGGTCGGCATCTCCGCCTGCATGGCCGTAGAAGAAGTCACAGTTGTGTACCCAAATATGGTCGTTCCCCTGCTGAAGACCAACGTTATCACCCTCGGAACTATCGCAGTTCATGAACGCAAGGTTACGAATCTCAATGTTAGTAGCATTCTTAATACGGATACCGAAGCCGTTGATAACAGCGTCTTTACCGATACCCTCGAGAGTAATACCAACATTGTTATTATTGTTTTCAACCAGAAGGTCGCCCTTATCGAATGCTGTACCACCACCTGTAAGGTCAGTAATATTGCCGATGAAGCGGATACAAAGAGGAGTGGTCATATTCTTGGTATAGGTCTTAGAAAGAATGTTAGAAAGACCTGTAACAGTCTGGCCACCAATAGTTGCCTGAACGCTATCCTTGTTTTCGTTAGTAACGTAAACAACTACTGCGCC
>JAZLBE010000050.1:0-6498 GCA_045613525.1 Paludibacteraceae bacterium | reverse complement strand
TTATATCTTGTAGCATGTAATTGCACAAAGTATAATGCGGCATGTAAAGAAACTTATGAACGTTTGCGAGCTAATGGTAAATCAGGTAAAGCAGCAGTTGTTGCAGTCGCTAACAAACTGATCCGTCAAGCGTTCGCTGTGGTTACTAAAAATCAACCATATGTAGATGGTTTTGTATCATCTATTGCATAAAAATATACTTTTTTTGTTAATTTTTTTAATATAGTTCGTCTTAAAAAAATAACACCATTTTGGATAGAAAATATCCTTCTTTTGGTCACAAAATGCATTTTTTTTACTGATTTTCTTGTGTATATCAGAAAAATGTACTAATTTTGCACCCGCTTTCTGTGAAAGCTGCTAAATGTGACATCGTTTCGATGACAAAATCATGCGAGGTCATAATCGTTTAACTAATTAAATAATACAACAATGTATTTGACATCTGAGAAAAAAGCTGAGCTCTTTGCTAAGTATGGCAACGACGCTAAGAACACTGGTTCTGCTGAGAGCCAAATCGCACTTTTCACCTTCCGTATCCAACACCTCACTGAGCACCTCAAGAAGAACCACAAGGACTTCGGTACAGAGCGTGCTTTGACCATGTTGGTAGGTAAACGTCGTCGTCTCCTCGACTACTTGAAGGCAAAAGACATCGAGCGTTATCGTGCTATCATCAAAGAGTTGGGTATCCGTAAGTAATTACTTGCCCAAGCGACAAAAACAAGGTGTGCCTCTGGGTACACCTTTTTTTGTAGAGTTAAGAGCTCATTGAGGATTGGCTATGGGCAATGGGCGATTGGTGATCGGAAATATAAACTTAGAGTAGAAATGAAGAGAATAGCATTAGTCATATCAGTATTGATGGTGGCGCTCATTAGTAGTGCGCAGAGTTACTATATCTTTCCTAAGAAAGACTCTACTAGTCGATACATCAGACTGCTATTTGCCGGAGATGCCATGCAACACTCTCCGCAACTGAACGCTGCATACAACAGCAAAAAACATACCTACAACTATGAACCTAACTTCCGCTACCTTCGTTCATACATCGACCAAGCAGATGTCAACATCGTCAACGTAGAGACTACCTTCCCTGGGTCTAACTACAGCGGATATCCTCGCTTTCGCACACCAGACGCCTTCTTCCACTCGCTGGTAGATGCCGGCTTTCAGGTCTTTGCCCTAGCCAACAACCACGTCATGGACGCTGACCAGAAAGGACTGCAACGTACCCTGAAAGTCATGCAGGACTACCCCAATATGGGCGCATACCTCAATGCTGAACAAAGGGAAGAACGTTACCCCATCATACTCAATGTGGGTGGACTAAAGATAGCCCTGTTCAACACCACCTACGGCACCAACCAGTTGCTGCCTGTCAAACCAAACATAGTCAACTACATAGAGACCGAACAAATAGAAATAGACATAGCCAATAGTCTCAAAGACGAAAGCATCGACCTGCGTATCATGATGGTACACTGGGGTACCGAATACCAACTCCAGTACAACGCCTACCAACATGGCCTAGCTCAGTGGTTCGCCGATCTGGGATTTGATATGGTCGTAGGTAGTCACCCACATGTGGTACAAGGTTACGAGGTAATAACCGCCGCCGATGGCAGACTAGTACCAGTGGTCTATTCGCTGGGAAACATGGTGAGCAACCAACGCTGGAAAGACTCGAATGGCGGTGTGCTGGCACTAGTGGACATCTGCCTAGATACCAAACAAGTCAGCAGCGTACTGTATGTGCCCTTCTATGTGCACAAAGGCAAACTAGCGGGCGATGGCGACCCTAATCACCCTAATACCTTCAACTACTACTGCATACCGACAGACGACTACCTGGAAGGTAAACTGCCGTTTACCCTACCAACTACCGCGGTAGACGAACTGAAGGTGTTTGACCACGATACCAAAGAACGAGTCAAACGAAATTAATCACTCCTATTATGAATAGTAAGATCCATTTCACCACAAGAGTTACATGCATTTTTTGCATGATGCTATTTAGTCTGTCTATCCAAGCGCAGTACCAATTGTCGCCAACCCAATATGACTGGAGCGAACTAGCCCAAAGCATCACCCAAGATGCGAATACTAATCTAGAGAAAGCCAAGGCTATTTTTGACTGGATAGGCGAGCATATAGCATACGATGTGACATATACTGTGCGCACCGCAGATGAATGCTTTGAAAAGCGAAAAGGCGTCTGCCAGGCATATAGCGAACTGTTCTATCGACTATGCGAGCCCCTAAATATAGGTTGTACCATTATATCAGGTTGGACTAAAAACGAACAGAACAAGATTAGCCGCGATGGCCACGCATGGGTGTATGTGGAAACCGAAAAGGGTGGAATCCTAGTCGATCCAACATGGGGCGCAGGTGGACTGAAGAATGGTCACTATACGAAAAACAAGAAGGACTATTGGTTTGATGTAGATCCGTATTGGATGATTTTTACGCATTTGCCCAAGGACCAAAAATGGCAATTGATAGCTAGTCCTATCAATGAAACGATGTTTGAAAGTATTCCGACGCTGAAGCCTGATATGGAATACATAGGTTGGGACGCCAAAATGATGCTAAGTCAACTGCTAAACAAGAAAAATAGCACCCTGCCCACACTGTTCCCAGGGAAATCTGATAAGATGATCAAACTGAAGAATATTCCGCTAACCGCTAAACTAAAACCTGCGCGTACATATAGGTTTGAGATAGAGAATCCACACGGTCTGGAGTTTGCTATTGTGGTGAACAGTGCATTGTGGTACCACAGCGAGCGCTGGGAGAAAAAAGGTGATGTGTACAGCATAGATGTGATGCCCGGAGCAGGAGGAAGACTATGCATCGCTACGAAGAATGATCACGGAAGTTATGACCACGTAGTGGAATACCAAGTAGAGAAACCTACCGCCACAGAGCAAGAGTATATCGATGTAAATGGTCCGCCAGTGATAACGCCTCTGAGTATTAAGACCATCGAACTGCACAATATCCCCAAAACAGGCAATCTGAATCCTGCCAAGCATTACCGATTCGAGGTGGAGAACCCAGAAAATATAAAGTTTGCGATATCGGTGAATAAGACATGGTATCACTCAGCCAACTGGAAGCGTAAGGGTAATATCTGGTGGATAGACATCCTACCAGCCGAAGGAGGCGAGCTGAAGATATTAGTAGAAAATGAGCAAGGTTCGTATACCTGTATGGTTAAATACAAGGTATACGCTCCTACCGAAAAAGAAAAGGAATACATCCGTACACACCAACCTCCAAAATTCTATTCACTCGGTTGGGATGGTTTCAAACTGTTGGACTATCCACAATACAAGGTGCTAGATCCTGCAGAATCCTATCATTTTGAAGTGGAGAATCCAGAGCATGTCAATTTTGCTATCGTAATCGACAGTACTTGGCATAAATCAACAGAATGGAAACGCAAGGGGACGAAGTATAGCATTGACCTAGTACCTGATCAGGGTGGTTTGCTTCAGCTATTCGTACAAAAACCGAATCAGTCTAACTATACCCTTATCTTAGAGCATGAAGTGACTAAGCCAACCAAGGAAAAATAGTCCTATTAGATCAATCTGTGATAATTTGTGAGATCTGTGGGACGGATATAGGAGAATGGGCTATTGGCTATTGGCTATTGACTATTGGTGATTGGCGATTGGCTATTGGTGATGGGTGTGCGTGTGAATAAAAAATCCCCTGGCAGAGGTCTGCTAGGGGATTCGTTCGTTGTAAGGGTTATAGGGGCTACAACGCCTGTTTAATGAGCTGGGCAATCTGCTTTTGTCCCATATGGTTAGGGTGGATACCATCCACACAGAGACTCTGCTGTACATTGGCGAAAGCCTTAGATACATCCACCAAGATAGCCTCGGCAGCCTTAGCTACACGCTTGACAGCCTCGTTGTACAACTCGTGGCCTGCCGCAATAGCCTGAGGACCATTCTTCAACCAACGAGAGACATTGCGCTTCTCCTCCTCGGAGAATACGGCTGTGAAGAAATTGTAATAGCGCTCGGCATCCATCTCGGGCAACGACAACACTACCGGTGTCAAACCTGCTTGACGCACCTTGGCTATGATGCGAGCGTAGGTCTCCTCGAATACAGCAAGAGGTGTCTTAGGATGGTGCTCAGCATTAGGACTCATGGCTATCTGACGCCAGTTATAGTCGCTGTCGTTACCACCATAACACAAGATAACATACTCGCCATCTTGGATGGTTGACAAATGACGATCCAAGATGCGTTCGCCTGCCTCTATGGTACAACCCATCTTGCCCAGATTGACTACCTCTGTTCTCAGATTGTCTGCTACCTGATCAATGATATTATGATCCGTCATGGCATAATGCATCTTGCCATTTACTTCGATATTCAATACTACTCCCTTGATGATAGAATCACCGAGAGCTATGGTCTTCTTTGTAGTTTTCATAATTCTTTTTTAGATTGCTAGCGCTGTGGATTGCAGCGCTGGAGTTGATAGTTAATGTTTTGTTTAGTTGTTGATGTTAAAAATCGGTGCAAAATTACTGCCATTTTTTCGCTCTGTCAAACTTTTGTGATTATACGGCACGGTTTTTGTACTAATTGTCGATATAGGGATAGAAACGCTGTATTTGGGACGAAATTCGTGAGATTTGGATTTAGTCACAATACGAAAATTGACAAAATATGAACAAATTTCCGGCCATTATGACCGCCATTCGCGGCAATCTGAGTTATGTGTTGACACTGCCTATTTTCTGGCTGTGTTTTGTGCTGATTTACCAACCTGATATGTGGGTCAGACTACTGGAGATGGATGGTATGCTCAACTTCAATGCGACCATCATTATGTGCATCCTCTTTGGTGTAGTGCTGATCTCTCGCGCCCTGCTGTTAGCAATCCATCGAACACTGCATCTGAACTGGTCAAAGATGATACAGTGGCAACTGGTTGAGGTGCTGGTCATGAGTATGTTCGCGTCGCTCTATATCACCCTGATGTATCATGGGCAATATGCCTACTTCTATATAGTTGGTAAGACGCTCCTAGGATTCTTGCTGACAATGGTCTATCCATACGTTGTGCTCAATGTGGCTTTTGCCTATGTAGGTGCTGTAGAAGATCATCACACCGACGACGAATCGCTAATGCGTTTTGTAGATAGCACGCAGAAACTTAGACTGATGGTCGCTTCTTCGGCTGTACTATATGTAGAGGCAGACGAAAACTATGTACACGTCAGATACCTCGAGAGCGGGGTGCTCCGCGATTACTTGCTCAGAGCATCCATGAAGTCCCTTGAGCCCCTAATGCAGAAGCATGGTCTCATACGTTGCCAACGTAGTTACTATGTCAATCCACAGCACATCAAAGTGCTCCGTCGTGACAAGGAAGGTATGATCTACGCCGAGATGGATGTAGCTAATACCAAGTCTATCCCTGTGTCTCCTAAGTACTACGAGGCAGTAGCTAAGTGGTTGTAGACTATTGGCGATTGGGTATTGGCGATTGGCGATTGGGTATTGGCGATGGAGGTGTTTGTCGTACTTCGAGTGCACCTCCCACAATAAATTGCGGGTCCCTCCTCGAAGCTATAGTCGCAAAATGCAGACCATACTCCAGATCGCTCGAAAAAAAATAAAAAAACGGCTTCGCCTATTGTATCTGCTTTCATCATACTATTATGAGCAAGCTCACATAGTACGATAAAATCAATACAAATAGATTAAAATCTATTATTTTTTTTCATTTTTTTCTCACTTTTCTTGCGTATATGCATTTTTTGTTGTACCTTTGCACGCTTTTTCGCGTTTTGGGCTCCAAAGTAGCGCTGCTGAGGGGACGGATGATGCAGGAAAGTTTAGAAGTTTAGGAGTTCAGGAGTTACTACTGAACAAGTGCTAAGCGCGGCTGAACCCCTGAACAGCCCAATGGGCGTCCAGACTAACACTAGCATGCCAACGTCGACGACTCTGTATCTCGCCCGGCCGATGTAAATAATTAAAAAACATTTAAGTAAATGTACGCAATTGTAGAAATGCAAGGCTTCCAATACCGTGTGGAAGCAGGCAAAAAACTCTTTGTTAACCGCATGGACGCTGAGAAGGGCGCTGAGGTAACATTTGAGAAAGTGCTCCTCGTTGAGAACAACGGTGAGGTTAAAGTAGGTGCTCCAGTTGTAGAGGGCGCTAAAGTAGTTTGCGAAGTACTCGACAACGAGTGCCGTGGCGAGAAAGTTCTCGTTTTCCACAAGAAACGTCGCAAAGGCTATCGTAAGTTGAACGGCCATCGTCAAGATTTGACCAATCTCGTAGTTAAAGAGATCGTGTTGGCTTAATGTGTAACCCTTAAAAAACCAAGTTTTAAAGAAGTATGGCACACAAGAAAGGTGTCGGTAGTTCCAAGAACGGCCGCGAATCAGAAAGCAAACGCTTAGGTATCAAAATCTTTGGTGGACAATTCGCTAAAGCAGGTAACATC
>JAZLBE010000049.1:0-4334 GCA_045613525.1 Paludibacteraceae bacterium | reverse complement strand
CACAGCAACGGCAATGCGAGAGCCTGACTTTGGGATAAACAATAAGTTCCTACACCTACTTTTATTTTAAAGGCCGAACGAAAGGAACAGGGAGGCTATAGGAGAATTTAATATGAAGAGTTTAAGGTTCGTGTGGATGGTTCTATTCGCTATTTCAATGTGCGTAAATTTCACATCTTGCAATGGAGAGAAAAGAGCGGAAAGAAGAGAGACGCGAGAAAAACTTGCCAGACAAAAAGTTATTGAAGATTCACTAAGAATCTTAAGAGAAAAGAGGCAAGCAGAAAGAGCTATAGAAAGAGAAGCAGAGAAGAAACGCCTTGAAGCAGAGAAGGCACAAAGAGAAAAAGAACGAATTGAGACAGAAAGTATCACTGCGTGGAGTGATGCAAAATTTGGAATGAGCCCCAAAGAGGTTAAGGCAACTAGCGCATTCAAGAATTCGGAAAAGTATGTAAAAGGCACAATCATGAGCGACGGGAGGCGTACTCGTTCTTACATAGGATTTACATATGATGAGAAAAGAAGATTTGAAGAAAATATGAATCTGAGATGTACTATCTCTGACTTCTATGCTGGTTTTAAGTCTGAAGAACTCACTAGTATCCGCTGGGAGTGCTATAATAAGTCTGCAAACTATATCAATGACATTGTTGCAGATGCGCAAATATTAAGTTATCATTTTACGAAGAAATATGGTAAACCCAAATTTGAGAAAGGATCAGTAAGTATTTTCGATTTTGATAGGGGTAGGGAATTTACTTACGCCGAATGGAAAATCGGAGACAAAACGGCTATAATCTTTATGGGTGAGGACAAATACGATAGTAGTACATATTACTACAGAGTTGTTATCTATAACAGCAACTTCCCCACAAAACCAGATCTTGAAGAACAAGAAGCCATAAAAAAATACGAGGAAAAGAAAAAGCAAGAATCAGCGAATTATTTCTAAAGAGTATTTCCATACACACCCCACGGGGCGCAGCCATCGCTGCGTCCCGTGCTGCATTTTATAGCAGGTGGCAACCTTTTTCAGTACAAGATGAATATAAAATTTACTGATTACTGATTACTGATTACCGATTACCCTTTGTGCCTTGGCTAGTAGTTGCCACCCATATTGATTATCAGAACATTGCACATTTGCACAATATGCAATAAAAGATTGGCATAACAACATCACGGGAGCATCCCTCAGGGCGCTCCCGTGTGCTTTTTAAGATTGTGAAGACCAGCATGTAACTCAGTTCTTTATCACGGTGGATTGTCAACCACTAGTGATTGGGAAATCCAGGGTGACGGAGTGTCTCGTCTCTATAGATTATTGGGCAAGAAACCGTTCTCGTCCAACTTGTGAATGATGCCTCGCAGAAGTTTACTATTCTTGAAAAGAGGGTAATACTTGCGTGCATTTTCTTGAATGGGCATAAGCATATTCTTGTCTCTCAACGAACGGATTATACGAGATACTTTAGCACTATCTTTTCCAAATAGTTCTATCACATCGGATGCTTGGAAGATCTGTTTCTGGACAGCCACTTTCAATACCTTGTATTCTGCTTCGTTGATATAGTCACGTTCGTACGCATCATGGAGAGTCGGCAACAAGATGGTGGTCAACAAGTAATCATAATCTAACAGTTTGTCCACTTTCTCAATCTCAGTCTTCAAACCGGCCAACATATACTCTGCCCACGCAATCAAACCCTCATCGGTGCCCTTGTCGGCCATTGCGAGATAATCATAGTATTTCTGTCTATCTGAACAGAATACTGCCGTGGGGTTGACAATACGCTCCTTGCTATAAAATATATTTTTCTTCAATAACATGGCATAGGTAAACAAACGTACGACACGTCCGTTTCCATTTTCAAAGGGATGAATCCAAACAAATCGATGATGGGCAATAGCCACTTTCAGAAGGTCGTATTTAGGCGAACATTCCTCATTGACAAAGCCTATCAGCTCATCCATCAATGCGTCGACCTGTGTATAGTCGGGGGGCAGATGATCAGACTTGTTTATCTTCACATTACCCGAGCGGAAAAGACCAGGATTTCTTGCCCCCTCTTTTGATGGATCTAAATCTTTAACAGTAAGCACATGGAGCTCGCGAAGAAAATGCTTGCTGATTTCAATGTCAGCTATATTCTCTTCAATATATCGCATAGCTTCTTCTCCGTTTTCTATCTGCTTGATATCGTCTTTATCACCAAAAAGAGATTGTTGTGGGTTATTCAACTTCGTGGTTTCTACATAATCCATCACTGTAGTATTATTCCCCTCGATGCGAGAGGAACCTATACTCTCCAGCATATGGAAGATATATTGTAACTGAAAGAAAACGCAAGGCAATGTCGTACCGCTCAATCTCTTATAACGCAACTTCTCCAATTCCATGATGGCATCGGTAATAGGCATATCAAAACCGATGTTAGGAAGTCTAAGACTCATCTCTTTAATTTCACACATGATGCATATTTAGATTTGTATTGCAAAGATACAAACATTTGAATAATACACAAATAAAGATTTGTAATATTTTTCCGCAAATTCTGAATTATCAATCGTTTATGCGGCTATGTCAAATGTGAACATTTGCAGAAATACATCTACATCATTTGCGCAAACTATATATGAGGATTTGTTTAATACGACTCTGTCACCTCGGATTTCCCCAATCCGAGATAGGCATAGACGAGGGATTCTGAAATACCCACACTTGCGACGGACTATCCGTCTGTGTCAACCTTCTCAGGAAACGAGTCAACCGATGCAGGAAACAAGTCAATATTTTCAGAGTGGAAGTCCACCTTTTCAGTACAAGACAGACGTCCATGTATTCAGATATTCAGTTATTCAGTTTTTTTATCTTGTGTGTAAAAAAGGGTAAAAAAATTTTATATATATAATTATATATATAACCTTCTTTTCATATATTTTTGACCTCATTTATTTTTACTGAATATCTGAATATCTGAATATCGACCGCTGTTCTGTTCACGAACCCCCTCACCCTGCCTTTGCAAGCGCAGCGCTCTGCACAGGTATTGACGGCGATTTCCGCCGGTATCGGTAGCGGATGCTGCGCATAAGTAAAAAAAACTTTTTCTCACTCATAATCAATGCGCTAAGCCACCGAACTTGTACGAACTTGTAGGAACTTATCATTATCTCTAAGTGCCAAAAAATTCTGTATTATCTTTGCCACAGAATTAAGGAACTCCCGTCCCTTTTGAGTTCTCTGGCCAAGAACTCAGAATCTCGGGAACCGATATTCATCCTGTGGCGAAATCGCTCACGCTCGACATAGATAAACAAGCTTATCTCTGTTCTCGCTAAACCGCGATTTTGCATTGTCAATAGATGACAAACACTAAACCCTAAACTCTAAACACTAAACCCTAATTACTAACCCTTAAATTCTAACTAAACTATGTCAATTGCTTACAAAGTGGTCAAGTGCCGCAACCCCAAGAACCCCGAAGTGGATTATTTCCACGGAGTAGCTGTCAAGAACAGTAACTATGATTTCGATGATCTCGCCGAAGACATCGCTCTCGCCACCACCTGTACCAAGGGTGACATCATGGCCGTGCTGGCAAGTATCAAACCCTTCATCACCAAGGCGCTGCTCAATGGCCGTCGCGTGGTGCTCAATGACCTCGGAGCCTTCATCATGGGCGTGCGCGGAAAGTGCTACGACCAGAACCGCATGAAGACCGAGGACTTCTCGCCTTCGGCGATGATCAAGGGATGGACCCTCAAGTTCCAGCCCGAGGTGAAGCTCAAGAAGTCGCTCGGCGAGGGTTTCAGCCTCAAGCGCGTGTCGAGCGAGGTGATGCCTTAATCTTTGAGTGTGCGGTAATTCGCTCCCCCCAAGGGGTATGAGGGCCGCACCTCTTTCTCACTCCTCTCACAGATGATCCTTGTTTCGCGCAGACTTACACGGGTCTTTGCACACGCTGCGCTTGTAACAATCCTGTTGTTGAGCTTCGGCTGCGCTCGTTGAGAAATTGCAAGTAAACTTGCATTTCGCTCGCTGGCACTAACCTTGCTGCCTCACGGGATGTGTATTTCGGCCCACGGATGACACGGATAGACACGGATTGTTCTTGGTCAACACGATGAAACAGATGACACGGATTTTGCAAGTCGCTTCGCCCTTGCTGCCTCCGGATGTGTATTTGTCTCACACAGAAATATAGGATATCTCCAAATAAATTTGCTGTTATTTTTACAGTTTATGAATAAATGAAGTCAGGTTTCCTTACAAAAGGTGTCCCGCGCTTTATTACGGCAAACATTCGTAGCAAGAGTTTGAACTTAAT
>JAZLBE010000048.1:0-31743 GCA_045613525.1 Paludibacteraceae bacterium | reverse complement strand
CATGGTTGGAGAGTAGCATAGAAGCCCTTGGCTTTGGCAAACTCTTGCAATTCTGCTACTTCTTGTTTTGCCACAGGCATATAACTCTCGCGGAGTTGATCGAGGAAGTTATAGACGTTCTCTTTGTTCTCTGCGCAGGTTTTCACGAGGGATTTGTCTGCGTGACATGCTTTGTCGAAGAGTTGTGCGAGTGCCAAACGGGTGTTAACGATATCGATGATGATTTGTGTATTATCAAACTCGCCGCCAATAGCGCGTGTGTTGTATGCGGTATAGAGTTCGCGACGGATGTCACGATTTTGGCAATCCTCCATTACAGGGATGTATGTAGTAGGCTTGAGGTCGAGTAGCCAGCCGTTGAGACCTTTCTTCTCGGCATTAGCGCGGAGCATAGCCTTGGTGTCGTCTTTGAGACCAGCAAGGTCAGCCTCGTTGGTGATAAGCATGGTCCAAGCGTTGGTAGCTTTGAGCACGTTTTGACCAAAGACGAGCGTAAGTTGAGAAAGCTTAGCGCTGAGCTCTTTATATTGTTGTTTTTGCTCATCGTTGAGGTTAGCACCGTTGTTAGCAAAAGACTCGTAGATATCCTCGAGGAGTTTTTGTTGTGCAGAGTTGAGTTTGAGTTTGTCTTTTTGGTCGTATACTGCTTTGATACGTTTGAATAGACCCTCGTTGAGGAGAATAGAAGCAGAGTATTCTGACATCTTAGGTGAGAGTTCCATAGCAATAGCTTGTAGCTCGTCGTTGGTCTCAGCAGAGGTGAGGTTGTAGAAGCAACCTGCTACCATAGTGAGGAGTTCGCCAGATTTCTCGTATGCCTCGATGGTGTTCTTGAAGGTAGGAGCAGCAGGGTTGTTGACGATGGCGTCGATATCTGCAAGACCTTGTTTGATACCTTCTTCGAAAGCTGGCATATAATGCTCAGGCTTGATGTCATTGAACGGATATGTACCGTGTGGGGTTTTCCACTCTTTGTAGTGGAAAAATGGGTTGGCGCTTGCCAACATGGTTACTGCTAATGCAGCCATAGTGATAATTGATTTTTTCATATTGTTATTTGTTATTAATTCTCTTTAAGTGGTAGTTCTAGTAGCACTAGTTAAATTGTATTTCTCCGAAGAAGACTGGCAAGTGGAAGGCTGGTGCTGGTGCTTGGATAGGAGACCAAGAAGCATAATGTTTCATCGGTGTTTTATCGCCACATTTGTATAAGTTAGCACGACGACTATGCTCCTTGGTAAGGTCTAATTCTATTAATGATAACGGAATACCAATTAGCAATGTCCAATGTGCTGCGCATAGTTGCTGTCCATATCGTTGGATGGAAGCGAGTTGCTCAGGATTGAGGCGAACTACATCCACCTTACGCTCCTTGCGATGGGAAGCATTGCATACGCCAGCAGGGTTGAACTCGAAGTTCCAGTAGTGGGTGTTATCCTTGTCACCGATAAAGATCTCTACACAGGCATCTTCGTTGACTAGTTCGAGGTCGTTGGTTTTGGTAGATAGTGGCACTTCGCCTTTGACCTCGTAGCGCACATAGAGCATATGGTCGGTATGTGCTAGGGTGAAAGTGGTCTGAGGTGCAGCGGGATAGAGTTCTGGCCAGTTGATCTGGTCGATGGTTCCCGTAGCAGTCAACGCTGCAAGTGCAGCATCCACTTTGGCGAGTGTGAGCTCGGCTAGTTGAGGTAAGTATGTTGATTGAGTTGTTTTCATATGATTGGTTTAACTATCTTAGAAGGTTGATATCGCCGGATAGTTGGTATACACCTAGTGGTAGTTCTTGTTTCTTGAGTGCTTTGTTGTATAGCGGTTTGAGCATATAGCCTTCCTCGGCATCGGTACCTAGTGCGCGTATAACATAGTAGTATGCGCCTTCGGAAGCTGGTCGTCCGTTGATGGTACCATCCCAGCCTTTGGCAGGATCATCCCATTTGTATACGAGTCTGCCCCAACGATTGTAGACCCAGCAGTGGAACTCTTTGATAGAGCTGTATGACACACGGAACTCGTCGTTGACGCCGTCGCCATTAGGGCTGAAGAAGTTAGGTACAGTTAGCATTGAAGCACTGATGGACACATCGAATTCAACAGAGTCCATGCTACATTGATGCGTATTGCTAGCGGTTAGCACAACGCTGTATACGCCAGGTTCGGTAAAGGTATAGCGGTGTTGCGCTTCGTTGCGTTTGATTATCTGTGTTTGGCCTTGGTATATACGCCATTCATAATAGTCAGTGTTGAGGCCATTGGTCAAGAACTCGACTTCTAGTGGTGCTGAGCGTCTGTTTAGAGTCTCAGGGTCAACTGGTCTATCCACCTCGTTAGGGCGGTTAGGGTCGCGGGTTGTCACAATGGCTTGTGGGTGCGTCTTGATGGCCATCGGTTGGACGGCATCGGTGATGATGGTGTCGGCTACGCCTAGTGTATCGCCAAGGATATCTATTAGGGCGTAATCGGTCATCACAGGGCTAGCATCTAGCACGATGGTTGATTGGAGGTCGCGAAGGACTACGACCAGCGAGTCGGTCCAGTCGCCGTCTGCCCAAGCAGCATCCATGTATGCCACACGAAATGAGCGATTATAGTCTTGTGTTTGGTTGTGCTCATTGGTGTATTGTATGTTAGGCAGTACGCCGTCGATGAGGAGTGTAGTCTCCTGGCAAGTCTGCTGGAACTCTACCCTATTGACTTGTGGACGCAACAGACTATAGTCAAATGCCCAGAAGGTTTGTAACTGGTTGTTCGCCTTGATGGCATAGCCCTGACCGTGCTCTGGATAGAGATAGTCTGTTCCTGTTTGTATAGGGTTGATGGTATCTGGCAATCTATACCAGTCTACCACACCAATCTTAGACTTGATTTCGGGGTTCTGATCAAAGACGAAGAGTGTATCCCCGTTGTTGTCTATAATGGTAGCATTACCTACGCACTCCACGTCGAGTGCGTAGGTAAATACTGAAATCAATAACGCTATTGCGTTTAGAATTTTTCTCATTTCTTATTTAGTTGTTGTCCGACGGGTCAGACAGTCTGACGGGCGGCTTACTTATTTACTTGGAAACGAGTGTTGCCGTTCACCAAGTAATCTACTATTTGCTTAGCAGCAGCGATACCAGCGTTGATATTAGCCTCGGCTGTTTGAGCACCCATCTTCTTAGGAGTAGCAAAATATCGACCCTCGAAGAGCTCGTGCATCTTTTGGTCAGCAGCAGGCATGATATCGGTGATGTACTTGAAGTCCTTGCGTATTTGCATGAACTGGATAAGCTCGTCCTCGTTGATCACCTCTTTGCGAGCGGTGTTTACGAGCACTGCACCTTGTGGCATACGGCTGAGCAGAGCGTGGTTGATGCTACCCTTGGTCTCAGGTGTAGCTGGGATATGCAAGCTCACCACGTCGCATGTAGCATAGAGTTCCTCAGCGCTGCGCATAGGCTTAACACCCTCATTGATCATCACCTCGTCTGGGCAGAATGCATCGTAAGCATAGATCTCCATGCCGAAGCCCTTAGCGATGCGAGCTACGTTGCGTCCTACGTTACCGTAAGCGTGGATACCTAGTTTCTTACCCATAAGCTCGGTGCCGCTAGTACCGTTGTACATGTTACGTACAGCCATGACCATCATACCCAGAGCAAGCTCTGCCACCGCGTTGGAGTTTTGTCCAGGGGTGTTCATTGCCACTACGTTGTGAGCGCTAGCGGCAGCTAGGTCGATATTGTCATAGCCAGCGCCAGCACGAACCACGATCTTGAGGTTGTGTGCTGCATCTAGCACCTCTGCGTCCACAATATCCGAACGGATGATGATGGCATCCACATCAGCTACTGCGTCTAGGAGTTGTTGTTTAGTTGTATATTTCTCTAGTAGTGCAAGTTCAAAACCAGCTTGCTCTACTACTTGTTTGATTCCGTCCACTGCCACTTTGGCAAATGGTTTTTCGGTTGCTACTAATACTTTCATTTTACTGAGTATTGTGGTATAGAATACCATTGTTTCTTTTTCCTTTTGTTCAGGAATATGATATACATGTTCCATGATTTGATTATTTGTTGCACACACTTATAATCTGCAGCGAAGCGCTCTGATTAAAGTTGTGCCTCAAACTCCTTCATGCAAGCTACGAGTGCCTCTGCGCTCTCGAGTGGCAACGCATTGTAGGTACTAGCACGGAAACCACCTACAAGACGGTGACCCTTGATGCCGACCATACCCTTAGAAGTAGCAAACTTGAAGAAGTCATCTTGCAAGTGTGCATACTCTGGTTTAAGCACGAAGCAGATGTTCATCAATGAGCGGTCCTCAACTTTAGCTGTACCCATGAAGATCTTGCTCTCGTCAATAGCCTTGTAGATCACCTCAGCCTTCTCGATATTGCGTTTGAGCGCAGCCTCGAGACCACCATTAGCCTTCAACCAACGCAAAGTTAGCAATGCGGTGTAGATAGGCAATACAGGAGGAGTATTGAACATTGAGCCATTCTCCACGTGGGTGCGGTAGTCAAGCATAGTTGGGATATAACGGCTAACCTTACCGAGGAGTGCCTCTTTTACGATAACGAAGGTCACACCTGCAGGAGCGAGGTTCTTTTGTGCACCACCGTAGATCATATCGTATTGGCTAACGTCGATAGGACGAGCGAAGATGTCAGATGACATATCAGCGATCAAAGGTACATTACCTTTCTTAGCATAGATAGCTTGGAGCTTCTCATCGTTGATCTCGGTACCGTAGATGGTATTGTTGGTAGTAATGTGCAAGTAATCAGCATCTTGTGGCACTTCGAAATCCACTGGGATATGAGTAAAGTTGTCAGCTGCAGATGTAGCTACCTCTACTACCTCACCAAAAGCCTTAGCCTCTTTGATAGCCTTTTTAGACCATACACCTGTGTTGAGGTATGCAGCTTTCTTCTCGAGACAGTTGAATGGCACCATACAGAACTGCATGCTAGCACCACCACCGAGGAAGATTACGCGGTAACCCTCTGGAATACCAAGAAGCTCTTTCATCAAAGCCTCAGCTTCGTCGAGCACTGGTTGGAAATACTTAGCACGGTGTGAGATCTCTAGGATGCTCAAACCTTCGCCTTGAAAATCTAGGATTGCATCAGCTGTTTGCTTGATGACTTCTGCTGGCAGGATACTTGGTCCCGCATTAAAATTGTGTTTCTTCATGATTTTTATTTATGGTTTTTTGTCATTTTCCAATTGCTTTTTGTGCCTTCAATGATTTCGCTATCGGCTTTTTTAGGCGATGAGGCTACAGAGCTATTAGGCGTTGAGGCAGGAGTCTCAGCTTTTTCTAGCCAGCACAATGCATCACCTTTAACGGCAGTAGCACCTTGCTCTTTCTCGATAGACACTACGCGGCAGTGGCAGTATGCACGAACAGGCTCGATGCCATGAGGTGTTTGCAAGTAGCATACTACATCACCTTGTTTGTAGAAGGTACCTAGCGCAGGCGCCTTGCTATCCTCGTTAAAGTCAAGCTCCCACATCACCTTACCAGAGAGAGTTGCCTCCAATGGCTCAGCATTAGGGTGAAGAATAGCACGTTTGTCAGCCGCAGAGAGGAACTTAACTGGTTGTCCAGCTTGCGCAGCTTTCTCCATACGTTCGAGCAGATCCTTATTGAATTGCTCTTTAGCTTGACCAGACTTGTACTCACGATATTGTTTCTCGTGCATAGCGAACTCAAAGAGTTCCTCGTCGTCTTGACCACGGTCCCAACCGTTCTTCTCCATCTCAGCAATGAATTGTGGCAATACATTTGGATAGAGAGCTTGTGGATCATCAGTATAGAACTCCATACCCTTCTCTCTAGCAAGATCAATGATCTCAGGCGCAAGAGTACCAGGTAGTTTACCTGACTTACCGAGGATCATACCCCACATTGCAGGGTCCATACGGGTGAATGGTTTCTCCTCCATAGACTTGCTATAAAGGTTCATCAGTGCAGCATTCTTAACATATTGTGAGAATGGGGTCACGAGACATGGTGTGCCGAGCATAGGCCAGATACGTTGTACTTCATCGAAGAGCTCGACCAGTAGTTCATCCTCGCTAAGAGGCGCTTTACCACGCTTGGTAAGGTTAGCGTTGATAGCAGCGTGCATGCCCTTGAGGTCAGCCATGAGCGAACCCATCATACCACCTGGAAGACCACAACCAACAAGTAGCGAGGTCATCTTAGAGTTACGAGGATCGATCCAGTAACCAAGGAAGTCATCGATAAACTCTTGAGTGAGCGAGCGAGCCTCCATATACGCCTTCATGTTGATATCCTTAACTAGGAAACCTGCATCTTTCAACATAGATTGAACAGTGATCACGTCTGGGTGAACCATACCCCAACTGAGTGGTTCCATAGCCACATCCAACACATCACCACCAGCTTTAGCAACCTCTAGCATGCTAGCCACAGAGAAACCAGGACCAGAGTGACCATGGTATTGAATGATAATATCTGGATATTTCTCCTTGATAGCAGCCACGATAGTGCCGAGCATAGCTGGGCGACCAATACCCGCCATATCCTTGAGGCAGATTTCTTGTGCGCCATTAGCGATAAGCTCTTCCGCTAGATTGATATAGTACTCAGCATTGTGCACATCAGAATAGGTGATACACATGGTAGCCTGCGCGGTCATACCCGCTTCCTTAGCCCACTTGATAGAAGGAATAATATTACGAGAATCATTCAATCCGCAGAAGATACGTGTAATGTCTACACCTTGCGCATGCTTAACCTTGTACATAAGTTGACGCACATCCGCTGGAACAGGATTCATACGAAGTGCATTCAGACCACGGTCGAGCATGTGAGTCTTAATTCCTACCTCATTGAATGGCTTAGTGAAGGTACGTACTGCTTGGTTAGGATTCTCTCCATAGAGCAAGTTCACTTGTTCGCTCGCACCACCGTTAGTCTCCACACGGTCAAAGCAGCCCATATCAATGATGACTGGCGCGATTTTAGCCAACTGATCTTTGCGTGGCACATATTTGCCACTACTCTGCCACATGTCGCGATAGACAAGGGAGAATTGAATTTCTTTTTTAGCCATAATGCTTAATTGTTTTATCTTGGTATTTTGTTAATAAATTCTTGTTTATCAGCAACCTTGGATATTGCCTCTTGTTTTACGCTGCAAAGGTACAAAAATTATCGCAAATACGCAAGAAAAAATCAAATAATTTTACAAAAAAGATAGATATTATCTATCCCACTCGACAAATAGCACAAAAAATGAGCAGATTACACACATCTAAAGAACCAAACCATCCATCTACTCCACAACCTTCATAACATTTGCCGCTTTTGAGAAGAAGCAATATCTTAAAAAATAACACTTTTAGGTTGACTGATTCCTAAATAAGTTGACAGTTATTTGACACAAAAACCAAAATTAACATTTTCACACTTTCACAATAAAAAAAGAGTCGAAGTATATTTGCAATTAATATATATAATATATAATATTATATTCTACCCCAATACCCCCTAAAAAATCATGTTTTTGAAGGGAGTACTTTTGGGGTTTTACGAAGAAACAAGAGAAAACCAAAAGTCATTCAACTCATAAATTATTGTTATAGTGTGAAAATGTGAAAATCGCAAATTCTTAATTTTTGACATATTTTTCACCTCTCACCAACTCTTATTTATCATCTTAGAATTGCCATCTATTGCCTTATTATTCCCCTAAGCAAGGCACATGTTGGTGCCGCGCAGTAGTTGTCTAAGTTCTTATCTCCCTTTGGTCGAACGGCATCGCCGTACGTCTTTAATAATCCACACCCGATAACCTATCCCTCACAGAGATATTAACTATTAATTATTAGTTGTTAACTATAAAGCCTCTTGCGGCTTTGTCTTTTACGAGAGGATAACGAGAAGATAACGAGAGGATAGGTTCTTGTTAAATCCCCTATATTCCTGTCTAAAGTTTATATTTTTCTAAGAAAAAATAAAAAACTCTTAAAAATATTTGCATTATTCTAAACTTTTGTTTAATTTTGCCGGTTGTTTTAACTAAATTCAATTTGTAAACTATAAAAGCACTATATTATGAAAAAACTATTCACGCTTCTTTCTGTTATTTTCTTCGCTTTAAATGCATGGGCAGAAACCAACAAGATTTACTACACTTCCAATGATGGTAATATTGTTAAGCCATACCAAACTGATGCTTTCGGCGCCAATATCATCAGCAACGAATACAAAGATGGTCAGGGTGTTATCACCTTTGATGGGCCAGTGACTAGTATTGATCTTGCTTTCTACCGTTGTACCTCTTTGACTTCCATCACCATCCCAGAAGGAGTTACGAGTATTCAAGGTATTGCTTTTTCTTATTGTCCCTCTTTGACTTCCATCGTGGTAGAAGTTGGAAACCCTATATACGATAGCCGTGAAAATTGTAATGCTATCATAGAGACTGCATCTAATACTTTAGTCGCTGGTTGTAAAAACACTATAATCCCTAATACTGTGACGAGTATTGGAAGTTCTGCATTCGAAGGTTGCTCCTCTTTGACTTCCATTACCATACCTGCTGGAGTAACGTACATTGCAAGTTCTGCATTCAGGAGTTGCGAATCTATGACTACCATCGTGGTAGAAGCAGGAAACACCATATACGATAGCCGTGAAAATTGTAATGCCATTATAGAGACTGCATCTAATACCTTAGTCGCTGGTTGTAAAAACACTATCATCCCTAATACTGTGAAGAGTATTGGAGATGCGGCTTTCGATTATTGCTCTTCTTTGACTTCTATCACAATCCCTGAAGGAGTGACGAGTATTGGATATAGTGCTTTCTCCGATTGCTCCTCTCTGACTTCCATCACCATCCCTGAAGGTGTGACGAGTATTGGAGAATGGGCTTTCCACGGTTGCAAATCTCTAACTTCCATCACAATCCCTGAAGGAGTGACGAGTATCAGAAGACATGCTTTCGGCGATTGTTTCTCTTTGACTTCCATCACAATCCCTGAAGGAGTGACGAGTATTGAGGAGGAGGCTTTTCATCAATGCTCTTCTTTGACATCCATCACAATCCCTAATAGCGTGACGAGTATTGGAGGTTATGCTTTTTGTCGTTGCCACTCTTTGACATCCATCACAATCCCTGAAGGAGTGACGAGTATTGGAGAATGGGCTTTCTCTATTTGTTCCTCTTTGGCTACCATCACGATTTCAGAAGGAGTGACGAGTATTGGAAGTGAAGCTTTCTCCAATTGCTCCTCTCTGACTTCCATCGTGGTAGAAGCAGGAAACACTATATACGATAGCCGTGAAAATTGTAATGCCATTATAGAGACTGCTACTAATACCTTAGTAACTGGTTGTAAAAACACTATCATCCCTAATACTGTGAAGAGTATTGGATATTCTGCTTTCTATAATTGTACCTATTTGACTTCCATCACCATCCCAGAAGGAGTTACGAGTATTGGAAGTTCTGCCTTCCGCTTTTGCTCCAAATTAGATACTATTTATGTCGAAGCAACGACTCCTCCTACCCTAGGAAGCGACGCCTTCAACTCTTCCCCTGTTTGCATCATCCCATGCGGCACAAAAGCTGCATACGAGGCATCTAATTGGAAGAAGTATGTTAGCGAGTTTGTAGAAGACTGTATTGACCCTACTTGGCAAATTCTCTACACCTCTACTGATGGCAATATCGTTAAGCCTAATGATTCACTTGTCTTCGGTGCTAATATCGTAAGCAACGAATACAAAGATGGTCAAGGTGTTATCACCTTTGATGGGCCAGTAACAAGTATTGGAGAGAAAGCTTTCTATGATTGCTCCTCCCTCTCCTCTATCACAATCCCTAATAGCGTTACGAGCATTGGAAAAGCGGCTTTTACTTATTGCCCTTCTCTCCCTTCTATCACTATTCCTAATAGCGTGACGAGCATTGGAAAGCAGGCTTTCGATCAATGCTACTCCCTCACCTCTATTGCTATTCCTAATAGCGTTGCGAGCATTGGAATAGGTGCTTTCAGTAGTTGCTACTCCCTCACCTCTATGGTAGTAGAAGCTGGTAATACCAAATACGATAGCCGCAACAACTGCAACGCAATTATTGAAATAGCGACCAACACACTTATTGCAGGATGTCAAAACACGATTATCCCTAACACCGTCACGAGTATTGGAGAGTATGCTTTCTACCACTGTAAATCCCTCACTTCTATCACGATTCCTAATAGTGTTACGAGTATTGGAGAGGATGCTTTCGATGGTTGTACCTCCCTCACCTCCATCACGATCCCAGAGAGTGTGAATAGCATTGGAGATTTTGCTTTCAATAATTGCTCCTCCCTCACCTCTATGGTTGTAGATGAAGATAATACCCAATACGATAGTCGCGAGAATTGCAACGCAATTATCGAGACAGCAACCAACACGCTTATTGCTGGATGTCAAAAGACAATTATCCCTAATACAGTCATAAATATTGGAGATGGGGCTTTCGGAGGTTCTGCCTTTGCTTCGGTCGTCATCCCTGAGAGCGTTACGAGCATTGGATATGCGGCTTTCCACAATTGTAGATCCCTCACCTCTGTGACTATCGGTAGTGGTGTTATTAGCATTAGAGAGGCGGCTTTCGATGGTTGCAAACTCCTTACCTCTATTACTATCCCTAATAGTGTCACGAGCATTGGATACTATGCTTTCACTAGTTGCTCCTCCCTCAACTCAGTTACCCTCGGCAGTGGTGTTACGAGCATTGGAGAGAGGGCTTTCAGAAATTGTACTTCTCTCACCTCTATCACTTGCGAGGCAACAACGCCACCTACTTTAGGATCAGAAGTATTCCAATCCGAACTAACCACCGCCTACATCCCATGCGGCACAAAAGCTGCATACGAAGCATCCGATTGGAAAAACTATGTTAGCGAGTTTGTTGAGGAATGTACAGTTGATCCTACATGGCAAATTCTCTATACCTCTACCGATGGCAATATCGTAACTCCTTATAAAACTGATGTTTTCGGCGCAAATATTATCAGCAACGAATACAAAGATGGACAAGGTGTAATCACTTTTGACGGACCAGTGACGAGCATTGGTGATAGTGCTTTTTTCTCAAATGCCACTTTAAAATCCATAACAATCCCTAGTAGTGCATCAAAGATAGGCAGCTATGCTTTCAAACGCAGTAAACATCTGACAACTATCATTTTCCCATACGGAATAAATAGCATTGAAATAGGTGCATTCTCAGAATGTTCTAATCTTACAGACATAGGATTACCGAATTCCATCAATCATATTGGGAATGGAGCATTTAGTTATTGTTCATCTATTAAATCTGTGAAATTTCCAAAATATATAACAACTATTAGTCCATGGGTATTCGAGTATTGTTCAGCACTCAGTTATGTAAACATTCCAGAAGGAGTTACATCCATAGGTCACACAGCATTTTATAATTGCCCATTACTTCATTCTATTACATTACCTCAAAATATAGCAAACATTGAAAAAAATGCATTTCATGGAACAACAGACCTTGATACAATATATTCTTTAGCTACAACACCAGCAACAATAAACAGTATATCATTTGCAGGAAATCCTATCTGCGTCATCCCTTGCGGAACAAAAGCTGCATACGAGGCATCCGATTGGAAAAACTATGTTAGCGAGTTTGTTGAGGAATGTACAGTTGATCCTACTTGGCAAATTCTCTATACCTCTACCGATGGCAATATCGTTGAGCCTAAGGATTCACTTGTCTTCGGCGCAAATATCGTAAGTAACGAATACAAAGACGGCCAAGGTGTTATCACCTTTGATGGGCCAGTGACTAGTATTGGAAATTGGGCGTTTTTCTCTTGCAAAAACCTTGAAAGTATTACCATACCACAAAATATAACAATTCTAGGAGAAAACGCATTTCACAATTGTACTAAACTTCGCTCAATAAATATTCACAAAAACATAACTACAATTGAAAGTCATGCTTTGTACCAATGCGCGATAGATAGTCTAACTATACACAAAGGTGTTACTAAAATTGGTGATGCTGCCTTCCGTAATTGCAAGAATCTCAAATCTATAATTGTAGAAGTAGGAAATAGCATTTATGATAGTAGAAACAATTGTAATGCAATCATTGAAACTGCCACAAATACACTTATTTCAGGATGTCTAAACAGTATTATTCCAAACAATGTAGTGAAAATTGGATCAGGAGCATTCTGGGGTACCAAAATATCTTCAATTGACATTCCTAATAGTGTAGAAGTGATAGATGATTATGCATTTTACTCTTGTGATTTGCTTGAATACATAGATATCCCTAATAGTGTATCTACACTTGGACAACGTGCATATGGTCATTGCAGTAGACTTTCAAGTATTTCAATACCAAAAACACTCCATAAGATAGGAGTTGGAGCTTTTTCGGGTTGTAGCAATCTTACATCCATTGTAGTTGAAGATGGAAACACGACTTATGATAGTAGAAACAATTGTAACGCAATTATTAAAACTGCAACCAACACACTTATCGCTGGCTGCAATAACACAATTATTCCTATTAGTGTAGATACAATAGGAGAAGAGGCTTTTGCTGGTAATCATAACTTACAAAACATAGATATACCCGGTAATATAAAAGCAATTAAGAACAAGGCATTCGAATATTGTTTATCATTAAAGTCTATTGATATTCCAGAAGGCATTACAACAATTCAGTACCACACATTCTATGAATGTCAAAAACTAGTTTCAATAACTATTCCAAGCACTATAAACAAAATAGAAACTAGAGCATTAGCCCACTGTTCTGAATTAGACACAATCTATTGTAAAGCCACCACACCGCCTGCGATTGATACAACCAGCATCTCAAAATCCATTTCGTTTTGCTACATCCCATGCGGCACAAAAGCTGCATACGAGGCATCGGATTGGAAAAACTATGTTAGCGAGTTTGTAGAAGGTTACTCTTCAGATCAAAAATGCGGTGACAACCTTTATTGGTGTTTCGTTGACAGTACACTAACCATCACCGGTGATGGTGCCATGTATGACTTTGAGCATATCACCCAACCATGGAGTGCATATCGCACAGCTATCAACAAAGTGGAACTGCCAGATGGTATCACACACATCGGCGTGCATGCCTTTGCACACTGCGATACCCTACTCTCTATCAACATGCCTAACAGCATCACCAGCATAGGTGCATATGCTTTCGGAGCATGCGAGGAGATGGGCGCTATCACACTACCACAAAACCTCACACAAATAGGCGACTCAGCATTTGCATACTGCTTCTCACTTCAAGAGATCAGCTTGCCACAAGGCCTCATCAATACAGGCAAATCAACCTTCTACGGCTGTATTAACCTCCACAAGGTTACTCTACCTAACAGTCTGACTATCATTGGCGAAAATGCATTCTCTTATTGTCGCGGACTATACGACATCAACCTCCCTAACAACCTCACTCAAATAGGTGACGAGGCATTTGCTAACTGCGACAATCTGCTATCAATCACTATCCCAGAGAGCGTAACTAGTCTAGGTTGGTCTACCTTCATCAACTGCCGTGCACTCCGAACCGTGGAACTACCTAGCACGTTGAAGAGCATTGGTGAGTTTGTTTTCGAGGGATGTTCGTTGCTCGAAAACATCACACTGCCAAATAGCGTTAGCAGCATCGGTAAATACGCCTTCTATTTCTGCGTATCATTGCCTACCATCACCATCCCTGAGAGTGTGAAGACCATCGGCGAGTTTGCCTTCTCACAATGTGTGAGACTAGACACCATCTATGCAGAAAGCAACACTCCTGCTGCTATACAAAGTTCTACATTCAACAACTACAACGTACCACTCGTTGTACCTTGCGTAGCTCGAGAGACATACAAGAACGACAGCATCTGGGGTAAATTCAAAAACATCATGTGTATCTACAACGTCGTAGAGACCGTTGACACCATCTGCCCTGGCGAAACATACACTTGGACATGGAATGGCCAAGCATACACCGACGGCGGCGTATATCGCGACACCGTAGGCAATGACATAGGTCTATTGGAACTCATCGTTCGTCCTGCCATACCTGCTGTACACGTCTACCATAACACATGCGATCCATACACTTGGAACGGCACAACCTACGATAAGAGTGGCGAATATACCTATGTTTGTCCAGGTGCTTATGGTTGCGACAGTACAACGATACTACACCTCTATATACCTGTAAAACAATACAAGGAGGAGACCATCACCGCTTGCGAGTCATACGACTGGAAGGGAACTACATACACCTCTAGCGGTGACTATGTACACACTACCCCATCTGCACTCGGTTGCGACAGTATCGTGGAAACACTTCACCTAACCATCAACCATATAGACTACGTTGACATCTACGAAACAGCGTGCGACTCCTACACATGGAACGGTATAACCTATACCACAAGCGGAACACACAACTTCGTATATACCAACATAAATGGTTGCGACAGCATCGTAACACTCCACCTAACCATCAACCAATCACAAGAGATGGAGGAGTTTGTCACCGCATGTGACATCTACACATGGCATGGTCAGACATACACCACTAGCGGCACCTATTATTATAATACGACAGGCGCTAATGGCTGTAACCTCCGATACATCCTCCACCTGACCATCAACAACACCCAACACATCTACGAGACACAAGTAGCATGCAACTCATACGTATGGCATGGTCAGACATACACCACTAGTGGAAGCTACACCTACACCACAACCGGTGGCAATGGATGCAACCTTGTATATCATTTGGATTTGACTATCAACCACACCAAGTATGCCGAAGTCACAGAAACTGCATGCGACTCTTACACATGGAATGGTCAAACATACACCACCAGCGGTGACTACACATACACCACTACGGGTAGCAATGGTTGTGACAGCATCACTACATTGCATCTCACCATTAACAACACCAAGTACGTGGAGGAAACTGCTACTGCATGCAACGCATATAATTGGAATGGTCAAATCTACACCACTAGCGGTGATTACACCTACACCACTACGGGTAGCAATGGTTGCGATAGTATCACTACGCTACACTTAACCATTAACCAAACCATGTACGCAACAGAAACAGTTACTGCCTGCGACGCATATACTTGGAATGGTAAAACCATCACCACTAGCGGTAACTATACATACATCACTACAGGTAGCAATGGTTGCGATAGTATTACCACCCTACACCTCACCATCAACAAGACTACATATGCAGAGGTAACAACAACAGCCAAGGACTACTACACTTGGAATGGCACCACATACACCACTAGCGGCGACTACACATACACCACTACGGGTAGCAATGGTTGTGACAGTATCACTACCCTACATCTCATCATATGTAAAGAGGAGTTCAAGACAATACTTGATACCATCTGCGACGGCGAAGAGTACATCGATCCTATCACCAACCAAAAGCACATCATCTCTTCACTAGTACCTGAGACTCAGACATGGAAAGATACGGTGCATGTATCTGCGACATTAGATTCTATCTACACCTTCCGCATTACACCTATCGTAGCACCAGAGAAGATGACCGACAATCTCATCCATACACTGAATGCCGAACCATGGCTAGTACCAGGAACTTTGCCTGATACAACAGGTACAACGGCTCGCATCTTAGCATATTACGACATGCATGACACCGAGACCATAGCCGATGTAACCAACATCTATTGGAGCAATGCGGGACTCGTAGTACCATGTGGCGCCACAGAGCATACTTTGACACTCGTAGTAGAAGCAGGATGTAACAACCGCATCGTCACTGACCACATCATTGATGTCATACCTATGCTTCCAAGCCTAATCCCTGTAGATAGCGCTATCATCTGCCACGGAGACACTTACCTCTGGCCAGCTAATAACCAAACATACAGCACTACTGGATTGCACGCTGGTGTTGTAGCTAACCAATATGGTTGTGATAGCACCATCTACCTGTACTTGGAAGTATTGCCAGAAGTAGTTTATACTCCAACAGAAAAAGCTACCATCTGCCACAACGAGTCATATCAATGGGCTGCGAACAACCAAGACTACACCACCAAGGGTACTTACACACACGTTGTGAAGAACGTTCTCGGTTGCGACAGCATCATCTACACACTTGACTTGACCGTACTACCAAAAGCAGAGTATAAGCCAGTCAATACAGCTACCGTATGCCACGGAGAGACATATACCTGGACTATTAATAATAAGGTATATAACCAAGCTGGTACATACTACCATACTATCAAAAACTCACTGGGTTGCGATAGCATCATCTACACGCTTGACTTGACCGTACTGCCAAAAGCAGAGTATAAGCCAACCATGATTGCTTCCGTATGCCACGGAGAGACATATACCTGGACTATTAATAACAAGGTATATAACCAAACTGGTACATACTACCACACCATCAAAAACTCACTTGGTTGCGATAGTATCGTCTATACGCTTGACTTGACCGTACTACCAGACGTGCAAGTTATGCCTACTGAGAAAGCTACAATATGCTATGGCGAATCATATAGATGGTCTGTAAACAACAAGACCTACGCTACTAAGGGCACTCATACCCATGTTGTGAAGAACTCACTCGGTTGCGACAGTATCATCTATACACTCGAACTGGCTATCCTACCTCCTCTACAACTGAAGCCAGTAGAGAAAGCAACAATATGCTACGGCGAGACATACAAATGGTCTGTAAACAACCAAGACTATGCTACTTCGGGCTACCATAGCCATGTAGTGAAAAACTCACTGGGTTGCGATAGTATACTGTACACCTTGAACTTGACCGTACTACCAGACGTACAGGTTATGCCAACTGAGAAAGTAACAATATGCCATGGCGAGACATACACATGGTCTGTAAACAACAAGACATACACAACTACGTGCTACCTTAACCATGTAGTAAAGAACTCACTGGGTTGCGACAGTATCATCTACACCTTAGACTTGACCATCCTACCAGAGGTTGTTTACCATCCAACTGAGCACATTAAACTCTGCGATGGCGAGACATATTACTGGTCACGCACAGGTCAATACTACGACACTCCAGGAGTATACACATACACCATATCTAACCACTTGGGTTGCGATAGTATCATCTACACGCTGAACTATGAGACACAAAAGGTAAGTTATGAATATGAGACTGCTACTATCTGTAACAACGGCGCATTCTTCTGGGTTGTAACAGGCAAAGAATACAACAAAGGTGGTACATACCACTACACACTGCAAAACGCATGGGGTTGCGATAGTATCTACTATACACTAGAAGTCACCGAATTGCCATCCGTACCAGTTATCTACCTATCAGATACTATTTGCGGTGGAGAGACATACTTCTTCAATGGTGTACCACTAACCGAGACTAACAGATACTACCTACACACCAACTCTAATTCTGGTTGCGATAGTACCGTTATACTCGACCTCACCGTATTGCCAGAGCCAACATACATAGACAAAGAAGTATTGGTTTGCCAAGGCGAGACATACCGCACATCATGGGGACAAACACTCAACAAGCCTGGACACTACAGCAAGACCATCTCCTCTGCATGGGGTTGCGATAGTATTGTACACAGCGTAGTATTTGATTACTACCAACAAACAATGCCTGATCACATCACCTACCCTGTAGCAATCGTGGGATTGCCAATAGATGTTACTGCGGCAGAAGCAGACATACAAAGCCATATCGACTACGAAGGCTCATGGTATGCACCTAACGCCGAAATCACATGGTTGATACGCCAAGATGGTCAATGGGCTCAACTAACCACCGATCCAGTAGAAAAGAACATCGTACAACTAGAAATGATGTACACCATCACAACAGACTGTGGTACCACCTCATCAGACATCCTTGTTGTTCCTGTATTGCTGACAGGCATAGATTCACCAGAGGTACATGGTCAAGGTGCACAGAAGTTCTTCTACGACGGCCGTCTATACATCCTACGTGAAGGCAAATTGTACAACGCACAAGGAGCAGTTATTGAGATGTAATTAAAGCGGATAGCCGCTAGCAAAAATTAAAAATGAATATGAGAAAAGTCAGTATAATCATTGGACTATTGTGCTCTACCCTCAGTTGGGCATACCATTTTGAGATTGAAGGTCTGTGTTATTATATCATGGAGAATAACACCGTCAAAGTAACCTATCAATCGTATTCCGAGATCAACTATGCTGGTCTCACGGATATCAACATCCCAACAACTGTCAAGTATAACGGCAGAGAATATACCGTGACATGCATTGGTGAGAATGCATTTAATCACTGTACGGGTATCACATCTATTAGTATACCAGAGACGATCACTAGTATCGAGAAAAATGCATTCAATGATTGTAGTTCGGTCAAAAACATCCAATGGAATGCTATAACATGCCAGATTGATGGTGATCCGTTTGCCTCCTCTCGTTCACAAGTAACATCGTTTAGTTTTGGCGATAAGGTTCAGAACATCCCTGAGCATTTGTGCTATGGTATGAACCAAATTACATCCATCTATATTCCTGCTAGCGTGACGAATATAGGTCTTGAGACTTTTAGTTATTGTTCTAGTCTTCAACACATAACGATTGACTCACTCAATACTGTGTACGACAGTCGTCATAACTGCAATGCTATCATCCTAACAGATGGCAACCATTTGTGTTTAGGATGCCAGTCTACCAAAATTCCATACTCAGTCAATACTATTCGAGCTAATGCTTTCAATGGTTGTGTTGGACTTAAAACCATTCATATCCCAGAGTCTGTAACGGATATTCAGCAAGAAGCCTTCATGGGATGCACATCATTAGCATCTATACAATTACCTAATAGTCTAGTCAATATTGGTGACAAAGCCTTCTATGATTGCAAATCACTCAGTGCTATAACCATACCTAAAAATGTTTATTACATCGGTAAACATGCATTTAATGGTTGCAGCGCATTGACTAACATCAAATGGAATATTAAACAACTATGCGACACTTGCAATGACTGGAGTGACTATTACTGGTATGGAGGTTGGGATGGTCCTGAGTACTATGGCTACGAAATAAGTACCCTATTCTCCGATATCAGCAAGCAAATCACATCCTTCACCTTTGGTGATAGCGTAATATACATACCTGCAGGATTATGTTATGGCATGGATAAAGTAGAGTCCATAACACTACCTCAAAGTGTTGAGCAGATAGGTGGTTCAGCATTTGTATATTGTACTGCATTATCTAACATTACTCTACCACAAGGACTTAAAACAATTGGAGAAAATGCTTTTGTGAAATGTACAGCACTCAAATCTATCCGTATCCCAATTAGTGTTACAGATATCGGATACGGTGCTTTTGGTTGGTGTTCTGCGCTCAAAGCTATTGAACTCCCAGAAGGCATTAGCTCCATCAAAGATAACACATTTAGTTATTGCTCTCAACTGCAAACGGTCAAAACGCCTAAGAGTTTAGAGTATATTGGAGATTGGGCATTTATAGGTTGTGCTTTGTTACAATCCATTGACATACCAGAAGGTGTTTCGTCGATTGGATGGAGTGCATTTACTGGCTGTAAATCACTCAAGCACATCACCATCCCTAGTACCGTATATTGGATCTCATATAGTGCATTCGACGATTGCAAAGGTATCACCTCTATTCAATGGAATCCGTACGGATTGGATATGGCAGAGGAAGAGTATGTAGATGGGCCTTTCGCTGCGATTTGCAAACAAATCACATCTATCACGCTAGGCGATAGCGTAACACATATTCCTGCGGGTCTATGTTATGGCATGAGCAAGTTAACTAGCATTGATATACCATCAAGCGTAAGACATATTGACAACGGAGCATTTGCTGGTTGTACATCATTAGGACATATCACATTACCTGCGACTCTCGAAACCCTTGGTGCTAGTGCATTTGGTGGTTGTGCTGCACTAAATTCCATTCGTATTCCTGAGGGCGTAACAACTATCAAGGAGAACACCTTTTCCGGATGCAAAGGCATCAAACAAATCAATATCCCTAGCACAGTAACATATATTGACCCTACTGCATTTATTGGATGTAAAGGCATCACCTCTATACTCTATAATGCCATAGAACATACCGACAATGACAATATAGATTTTCACGACGATGGAAATGGATATAGTGAAATATTTGGTGCAGAATATTTGCCATTTTACCATATTGCTGGACAGATCACCTCCTTCACCATCGGAGATCAGGTTAAGCATATTCCTTTTGGTTTGTGCTACGGCATGAGCAAACTAAAATCTATCGTTATCCCAAGTTCTGTTCAAAGTATTGCCAACGGCGTATTTAACAATTGTACAGCACTTAAAGATATTACATTCAACTCTAGCACCACGCATCTAGGAGGACTAGTATTCCATCAAACAGCGTGGTACAAGAATCAGTCTAATGGTCCATTGTACCTAAACGACATATTGTACGGATACAAGGGTATAGCACCTAAGTATTTCACAATTAAAGAAGGCACAACTATCATCAATGACTATGCATTCAGTGGATCTTATAATCTAGAAACCATCTACCTACCTCGTACAATCACAAAGATTGGCAACTACGCCTTTGAAAATTGTGGCGCACTACAATACATCAACATACCACAGAACGTGCACACCATAGGCTATGGAGCATTCTACAACTGCGAGTCGCTACAATCCATCAGTATTCCTGATCTAGTGACACGAATCGAGTCTATGACATTCTATGGTTGTACATCGCTCAAGTCATTTATCTTCCCTGATAACATTGCCTATATCTCGTCGGATGCATTCTACAATGCAGGAACCTACGAAAAAGGTGTTAGATATGTTGGTGATTGTCTAGTGTATGCTAATGTATCAGGCGAATATACCATTAAGTCCGGAACTCGATTCATTTTGGATGAAGCTTTCAAGAACAGCCTCTCACTGAATTCCATCAAGATCCCTAGCTCCGTAATCAAGATTGGCAACAAGGCTTTCTATACATGTCCTATCAAGCTAGTGCATTGCTATGCTACTACCCCACCTGTACTGCTGACTGATGTCTTTTCATCTAATCCTACATGCATTATTCCTCAAGGAACGATAGACGAATACACCAAATCTACCTGGAATAAAGCAGTAGGCAAAGTCATTGAGCAATACATAAAATAATCACGATGAAAAAGATACTCACCCTATTTATTCTATCTCTTGCTAGTGTAGCCTTGATGGCCTCAGACAAGAAGTCAGCTACAACGCAAGCAGACTACCTAAATTCCGTCAAAGTAACCTTCTTATCATGGTTCAGTGGTAGCACCAAGATATCCTACGAGCGTGCTTTCCCAAATATTGACCAAAGTGGAGAAATATGTGCTAGTCTTATTTGTGCAGGCTATGACAAGTACAAGAACAATCCTCTAGGCTTCACTGTTCGCTATGGACACAAGTTCTTTATAGCAGATAACAACAAGTTAGCACTACGAGGATTATACTTGCGACCAGAGCTCATCTATTCGCATTACTACTATGATAGTCAAGCAGATGGTTCACGCACACTAGCTAACATGGGTGCAGCTATTGCCACAGTAGGCTATCAGTACATGTACAAGCGCTTTCTAGTAGATGGATGGTTCGGCGGAGGATATGCCTTCGGTAACGAATCAGATACAGGTTACCACCATGGTTTCGAACTATGGCATTGGTTTGGTAAATACAATCCAAACATAGCCATGAGTTTTAGCATCCGCCTCGGCGTATGCTTCTAATCATCGATTCTAGACTTTGATCGTCATCACATCCCGCAGATTGGTTGTGTAACAAGGCGAGAGTTTATCCTTTTTGGTTAGCGGTTGAGCATTCTCATTGAGGATTTGCGTACCTATCTTAACAGCAGGTTGGTTATAGTGACTATTGATCTTGTCAATAGCTTTCTGCAAACGTTCGTCACGTTCGCGGGGACGCTCATCAAAGAGCATCTGCTGCTGATTAGCTGCAGGAGTAAGGTTCATCAGAACTACTCCTGCTTTTTTATACGGAAACGTACGCCATTGGCGGCGAAAAGCCACTAGCATATGCTGCACAAGTTCGCTGGTAATAGCAGTAGGAAAAGGCAAGGTTACAACCTGATGAATAACCTGCTGATCATCCGCAAAACGCGAGGTATGAGCATATACTGCAAACTGCTGACATACACTACCTTGACGACGCATTTTCTCTGCACAATAGCTCATAAAATCCACTAGGGCTTTCTCTAATGTAGCACGATCCGTGATACCCCTCTGAAAAGTGCGTGACTGCGATATACTTTGACGCTCAGCATGGTCTGATATATCTATACAATCATGACCATTGAGTTCTTGCCAAGTCATCAGACCTGGCTTATGCAATAGATTCCTAGCAAACTCTGAAGACTGTTGAGCAAAATCCCATGCCGTCTTAATATTGGCCATAGCCATCTTCTTTTGCGCTTGACGACCTATACCCCACACATCCTCTATCGGAAAAAGCGAGAGAGCCTTACGACGTTTATCTTCGGTATCAATAATACATACACCATTATATGCAGGATATTGTTTGGCAAATTTACTCGCTATCTTAGCCAATGTCTTGGTCGGAGCCAAACCAATTGAGATCGGAATACCTACCCACTGACGCACCTGACGAACCACCTGTTCGAAGTATGGTTTGAGTTCGCTAACTGGCATATGATCAGCATGCATAAACGCCTCATCCACAGAGTATTGTTCTAGGCGTGTAGTATGCTTAGACAGAATACTCATCACGCGATTTGAGAGATCTCCATATAAGGCAAAATTAGACGAAAAAGCAGTTATATTCTCCTGTTTAGCACGACCTTCTATCTGAAAAAAAGGTATACCCATCTTGATACCCAATGCTTTAGCCTCATTGCTTCGCGATACGACACAACCATCATTGCCTGATAGTACAACCACAGGCTTGCCTTCAAGGTCAGGACGAAAAACTCGTTCACACGACACGAAGAAGTTATTACAATCGCAAAGAGCGTACATATAGTCAAGGTCCTAAAGACGATTTCTACCACATCTATGTACACAATAGGTGATGACTCCCCATACACAAAAATCATTCTCTACCGTAACCTTGATGCGCTGGTATTTAGCATTATGTGGAATGAGCCATACACATTGATTCTGCTCATCGAGTTGATACTCTTTAAGGGTGAATTCGCCATCAATATGCGCTACAACAAAATCACCATTATTAGGTCTTAAAGCCCTATCAACCACCACTATATCACCATCACAAATACCTGCATCTAGCATGCTGTCACCTTTGATTCTAGCATAGAATGTGCTCTCAGGATGGCGCACCATTTCACGAGCTAAGTCAATAGTCTCGCCTGCGTAATCTGATGCTGGATTAGGGAAACCAGCATGTAGGTCATCTGCTATTTCAAGTTCAACACTAGTTAGGGATGCTTCTGTGATATTGTATATCTGATCTTGTTTCATAGTTTGATATTTTGCTGCAAAGGTACAACAAAAAAAGCACATATGCAAATAAAAATTAGCGAAGTAATGTAGGAAGTTTAGGACAACTTATTTTGAATATTAACAAAGTATATCTTCTCGGTATCCTCTCGGTATCTTCCCGTAATAACTAGGAAGAAAAAAAGGGGAAAAGCAGCCCTAAAGTTAACACAAAAAAAAACATATTCTCATCCATAAAATTAGATTTTACAAATAAAATCGTTTTTCATAAGAAAAAAAACTTGCATATTTCAATATTTTTTTGTACCTTTGCGGGCAAATATTTTTGTACTAACGCTTAACCATTTACTAGTAATGAAACAGCTATTTCTGATCATCTTTGCAGCAATAACACTAACAGCTATTGCACAAGAAACAACACAAGTTCAAGACACTTTACAAGCAAAAAAAATAACCGAGGCATTTTATCAACCTGATGTTTTACCACAATTTCCAGGGGGAAAAGAAGCTCTAGCATATTTCTTGAAGAAAAACAAAATATATCCTTCTGCTGCACGCAAACAAAAGATACAAGGAACAACCAAGTGTACTTTTGTCATTGAGAAAGACGGAAGCGTAACAGAAATTACCGTTAAAGAAAGTTCGGGTAACGATCTACTAGATCAAGAGGCTGTACGTGTAATCAGCAAGATGCCTAAATGGATGCCTGGTTTCAAAGATGGTAAAGCCATACGTGTAAAATTTGACATGCCGGTATATTTTAAACTATAATTTACTACATATATGAAAAAGTTCTTTTTAGCTAGCATAGCTGTAGCAATGCTCTTTAGCAGTTGCACACAAGTAGATAAACCTAAGAATGTTATTTACCTCATTGGTGACGGTATGGGTTTTGGAGCAGTATCTTCCCTACTCCTTACAGCAGATCAGCAAACTGGTTTTGAGATGGCACCTGTGATTGGTCTAAATGAGACTTGTTCTGCCAACAACTATGTCACCGACTCACCAGCAGGCGGTACAGCACTAGCAACAGGTACACGTACTTGCAATGGTTTTCTAGGTGTTGGACCAGATAGTGTACAACTAGAAAGCATATTAAAGAAAGCTCAAAAAATGGGCAAGAAAACGGGTATAGTAGTCAACACAACACTGACCGAAGCAACACCAGGAGCATTCTATGCAGGAGTAACCTCACGCAAGGAGAGTTATACCATCGCTCAACAATTTACGGAGAGCGGTGTAGATATAGCCATTGGCGCTGGATTAACCGCCTTTATCAATCGTCCTGACTCTATTGACATGACCGCAGTACTAATCAACAAGGGTTATGATGTATACTTGGATTGGAAATCGGTACTCAACACCAGTTCTGAGAAATTCGTTGGTATCCTCCAAATGAGCGATGTGCATCGTCGTAACAAGCCTGCTACCAAAACTGCTGGTGCAGCAGATGGTGCAGAAGTATGCTTGGCTGCTCAGTTGGCAGCCACAACCGATGACAACGACACAGTCCGCTTCTCTGAGCCAGATATGTACCTAGAAAAAGCATGCATAAAAACGATTGAGCAGCTGGAGAAAAATGCACCAAAAGGATTCTTCCTCATGGTAGAAAGTGCAATCATTGACGGCTACGGACACAACAACGATGCCGAGGGTATGGTAGAAGAGATGCAAGAGTTTGATCGTACATTGAGAGCACTAGTTGCATACGTTAAGAAGCATCCTAACACATTGCTTGTAGTGACAGCTGACCACGAGACAGGCGGTACATCCGTTAGCTACAAGAGTCACCCTATCAACCAACCAGAAGGTATGCAACTAAGTTTCAGCACCAAGGGACATAGCGGAACAGTGGTACCTATATTTGCATATGGCGCAGGTGCGGAGAAATTCGCAGGAATATTCAAAAACAAAGAGATTCCTGGTGTGATTGAGAGTCTAATGAAATAAATTTGGAGTATTGTCCAATGAGCACAGAAAACAAAAACACCACGTCTATTCTTGACCGTAAATGGGTAGTGCGCAGTATAGTAACCATACTAGTTATAACGGCACTATATCTATTGATACGCCGACTGAGTGGCGTACTATTGCCATTCATCATCAGTTTTGTGATAGCATACATGTTGGCACCAATCGTCAATTTCTTCCAACACAAATGCCGATTCAAGAATAGACTCCTATCTATCCTTGTTACACTCATAGTCATAGCAGGATTGATAACAGGCATAGTAGCAGCTATTGTGCCTGCTATCAGCAAACAAGCTACTGCACTTTCCAGCAGTGTCAAGAACTATATAAACAAAGGAGATACCATACAGTACTTCTCACCAGAATTCAATGCTGAGATCAAAGAACTGGTTCAAAGTCTTGACATAAAAGCACTATTGCAGAGCAGCGAGATACAAGAGGGAATCAAAGAGATTTTACCTATCTTGGGAGATTGGATAACTAGTGGTGTGAATGCACTAGGCGGATTAGCCGTAGCATTTGTATGCATATTGTACATTATATTTCTGCTGCTAGACTACGAAAAGATCACCAAGAACTGGCAAAAATATATTCCTCAAAAATATAGCGACACCATACAAATGGTGATACACGACTTAGATAGAAACATGAATGCCTACTTCCGAGGCCAAGCACTAGTCGCAGGTATCGTAGGTATATTGTTTGCTATTGGATTTCAGATCATTGGTTTGCCTATGGGCATAGGTATTGGACTACTCATTGGTGTGCTCAACCTAGTACCATACATGCAAGCATTAGGTATTCCACCATGCATCCTACTAGCCCTAATACAAGCATCAGAAACAGGTCGTCCAATATGGGTTGTACTACTATGTGTAGCGGCTGTATTTATCGTCGTTCAAAGCATACAAGATATGGTGTTAGTACCTAAGATTATGGGTAACGTAACAGGCATGGGACCAGCATGGATATTACTCAGTTTATCTATTTGGGGATCGCTACTAGGTATTATAGGTATGATTATCGCACTACCACTGACTACACTACTCGTATCCTACTACAAACGCTTTGTATTAAAGATGGAGGACACCCCACAACCTACTCAAGAAAAACGCAAATGCATATTCCGGAGGAAAGCAACAAAGTGAGTTTGAAAAATAGATATTACAAAATTAAAAAAACATTTGTGTAATTCAAAAAAAAGTTGTACCTTTGTGCCCCGAAATAAAGATAACAATATAATTGCATTCTATATGAATTTCGGAACTCCCCTTACCTCTGTAGCTACTAAGGCATTACTGCTCGGAAGTGGCGAATTGGGCAAAGAAGTCGCCCTCGAACTCCAACGATTTGGTGTTGAAGTAATTGCGTGCGATAAGTACGCCAATGCTCCGGCTATGCAAGTAGCACATCGCTGTCATGTATTCAACATGTTGGACGGTGCAGCACTCCGCCAAGTCATCGAAACAGAGCAACCATCATTGATTATCCCTGAAGTAGAAGCTATTGCTACCCCTACTCTCGTCGAATTAGAAAAAGAAGGTTACCGCGTTATCCCTACGGCTAACGCGGCTTTTTTAACTATGAACCGTGAGGCAATTCGTCGCATGGCTGCCGAAGAACTCGGTTTGCCAACTGCAAGATACAAGTTTGCTGACACACACGAGGAGTATTTGCAGGCTATCGAGGAGATTGGTATCCCATGCGTAGTAAAGCCAATCATGTCATCTTCTGGTCATGGTCAATCTACCGTTAAGAGCGAGGCAGATATAGAGCCAGCATGGACAGAATCACAAATGGGTGGTCGTGCAGGTGCAGGTCGCATAATCGTAGAGGGATTTGTACATTTTGATTATGAGATTACCCTCCTCACAGTCCGTCATGCAGGTGGAACAACATTCCTCAAACCAATTGGTCACCACCAAGTAGATGGCGACTATCGCGAGTCATGGCAACCACAAGCAATGACTGATGCAGCATTAGCGCAAGCCGAGGATATCGCCAAGAAGGTTACTGACGCATTGGGTGGATATGGTATCTTTGGCGTAGAGATGTTCGTAGAGGGAGATAATGTAATATTCTCTGAGGTTAGTCCACGTCCACATGATACAGGTATGGTGACTATGATCTCGCAAGACTTGTCTGAGTTTGCATTGCACGCTCGTGCCGTATTGGGTATGCCAATCCCTGAGGTGCGTTTCTTCGGTGCAAGTGCATCCAAGGCTATCGTAGTAGAAGGCGACGCTACCGAGGTAGTGTTTAGCGGAGTGGAAGAGGCATTGGCTATGCCAGGTGTACAAGTACGTTTCTTTGGTAAACCAGAGGTACACGGACACCGCAGATATGGTGTAGTGCTCGCAACCGACGAAACAACAGATAAAGCAGTTGAGAAAGCAATCAAGGCTTTCAACTGCATCAAAGTAGAAAATAAAGATTTACATACAATATGATTGAACGTTACAGCCGCGCAGTAATGCGCAACATTTGGACAGAAGAGAATAAGTTTCGTGCTTATCTCGAAGTAGAAATTCTTGCTGCCGAAGCATGGAGCACCCTAGGCGTAGTTCCAGCAGAGGATGTGCAACTCTTGCGTGAGAAAGCAACTTTTGATGTAAACCGCATTCGCGAAATCGAAGAGATTACCCGCCATGATGTAGTGGCATTCACTCGCGCCGTAAGCGAGAGCCTAGGTGAGGAGCGTAAGTGGGTACATTATGGCTTGACATCTACCGACGTGGTAGATACAGCTAATGGTTATCTATTGAAACAAGCTAACGAGATTCTCCGTAAGGATCTCAACTCTTTCCTCGAAGTATTAAAACGCCGTGCAAACGAGTTTAAGTACACACCAGTTATCGGTCGTACTCATGGTATGCACGCTGACGTTAGCAGTTTTGGATTGAAATGGGCACTTTGGTATGAGGAGATGCGCCGTAATATCGAGCGCTTTGAGATGGCATCTAAAGGCGTAGAGGCAGGTAAGTTGTCAGGTGCGGTTGGAAACTACGCTAATATTCCACCTGCTATCCAAACCTATGTATGCGAGCACCTCGGCATTGAGTCTGCTGCTATTGCAACACAAGTATTGGGTCGCGATCGTCATGCGTTCTACTTGGCTACATTGGCAGTTATTGCAGGTACATTGGAGCAAATGGCATTGGAGATTCGTAATATGCAACGTCAAGAGGTTCGCGAGGTAGAAGAGGCATTCAAGAAGGGTCAAAAAGGTTCTTCTGCTATGCCACACAAACGCAACCCTATTTCCTCAGAAAATATCTGCGGCTGCGCGCGCGTGATGAGAGGCTATATGTGTACCGCTAGCGAAAACATTGCACTCTGGCACGAGCGTGACATCTCACACTCATCTACCGAGCGTATCGTATTGCCAGATGCAACAATGCTTTTAGACTACATGCTCTCTCGCTTCGAGGGTATCTTAGACAACTTGGTTGTTTATCCAGAGAACATGCTTCACAATATCGGTTTGACCCATGGTGCTATCTTTGCTCAACGCGTCATGAATGCACTTATCGAGAAGGGATTTGTGCGTGAGCAAGCATATGACCTCGTACAACCAGTGGCAATGAAGACACTGATGGAGGGTGGTGAGATGCAAGAGAACCTCAAACTCACCGAAGGCGTTACCGCTCACCTTACAGCGGAAGAGATCGACGCATGTTTCAGCCTCGATTACTACATGAAAAATGTGGATTATATATTCGAGCAAGTGGGAATTTAATTAATAGTTGAAAGTTAAAAGACAAGATATATGAAAAAAGTAGATGTCGTATTAGGCATGCAATGGGGCGATGAAGGCAAAGGTAAAATCGTCGATGTATTGACCCCACGTTATGAAGCCGTTGCACGTTTCCAAGGTGGACCTAACGCAGGTCATAGCTTGTATTTCGGTGATAAAAGCTTCGTGTTACACACCGTTCCATCAGGTATCTTCCGCGATGGTACAACCAATATTATTGGTAACGGCGTAGTGATTGACCCAATCATCCTCATGGAGGAGATTCACGCTATCGAGGCAATGGGCGTAGATGTTAAATCTCGTTTGCAAATCGCTAAGCGTGCTAACCTCATCCTTCCTACACACCGTATGTTGGATGCAGCTTCAGAGAAAAAGAAAGGTGATAAGAAAGTAGGAACAACTGGAAAGGGTATTGGTCCTACCTACACCGATAAGATTGCTCGTAACGGTCTTCGTGTCGGTGATATCCTTCGTCCAGACTTCCTTGATCGCTACAACGCACTCCGCGCTGCTCACCAAGAGCTACTCGGCGGTATTGAGTTGCCAGACGATAGTGCATGGTTGGGTGCAATCGAAGAGATGAAACAATTCCCTATCCTTGACAACGAGGTGGTGGTTAACCAAATGCTCAAAGACGACAAAGGTATCTTGGCAGAAGGCGCTCAAGGTTCACTACTTGATGTAGACTTTGGTACCTATCCATTCGTAACTTCTAGCAATACTCTTTGCGCTGGTGCATGTACTGGTCTAGGTGTAGCTCCTCAACATATTGGAGAAGTTTATGGTATCTTCAAGGCATACTGCACACGTGTAGGTGAAGGTCCATTCCCAACCGAGTTATTTGATGAGGTAGGCGAAGAATTGCGAAAGATTGGTCATGAGTTTGGAGCAACTACCGGTCGTCCACGCCGTTGCGGCTGGCTCGACTTGGTAGCCCTCAAATATACCGTAATGATGAATGGTGCAACATCACTCATCATGATGAAATCAGACGTCTTGAACGACTTTGAGACCATCAAGGTTTGTGTGGGCTACGAGCTCAATGGTGAGGCTATCGACTACTTCCCATTCGAGGCTGATGCTGACAATATCAAACCTATCTACAAAGAGTTCCCAGGATGGAAATGCGACGTTTCTGTATGCCGCACATACGAGGATCTTCCTAAAGAACTCAAAGAGTATATCGCATACATCGAACAAGAAACTGGCGTAAGCATTGACGTTGTGTCAGTAGGTCCAGATCGCAGCGAGACAATCTTGCGATAAGATAAAAGATTAACGTTGAAAGTTTAAAGACAAAGAATATATGTCAAAAGTAATTTTGAAACTCTCCGATGGCACCTGCTTCACAGGTACATCATTTGGTTACGAAAAGAATGTAGCCGGAGAGCTCGTATTCAACACCACCATGATTGGTTATCCAGAGGTGCTAACCGACACTAACTTCGAAGGTCAGCTCGTTGTGATGACTTATCCATTGATCGGTAACTACGGTGTACCTACATGCAGCAGTCTGGAAAATGGTCTGTCCGAGTTTATGGATAGCCATCGCATCCACCCTGCAGCTGTGATCATGACCGAGTATAGCCCAGAGTACTCACACTGGAATGCCAATGAGGATCTCGCCGCATGGCTCATCCGTGAGCAGATTCCTGCTATCACAGGTGTAGATACCCGTGAGCTTACTAAGCATCTTCGTGAGAACGGCACCATGCAAGCTACCTTGATCTTTGAGGGCGACAACACTACCCCAACCGCTAACGACGAGAACCTCGTGCAACAAGTGAGTTGCAAAGATGTAGTGACCTACAACGCAGGTGCAGGCAAGAAAGTTGTGCTTGTTGACTGTGGCGTAAAAGAAGGCATCATCCGCTACCTACTCTCTCGTGGCGTAGAGGTAACACGCGTGCCATGGGATTATGACTTCAACACCTTGGAGTTTGACGCATTGTTGCTCAGCAATGGTCCTGGCGATCCAGAGGATTGCGCTGTGACTATCGAGAATATCAAGACTTTCCTCGCTAAGGGCGAAGATAAGCCAATGTTGGGCCTCGGATTAGGCAACCAACTCCTGGCTCTAGCAGCAGGTGCAGAGGTACTCAAACATAAATATGGTCACCGCGGTGCTACTCAACCAGTACAAATCGTAGGCGGCGAGCGTTGCTATATCACAGCACAAAACCATGGTTACGTAGTGGATGGCACTACCCTACCAGCTGAGTGGAAAGAGTGGTTCATCAACATGAACGACCGCACCAACGAGGGTATCCGCCATGCAGAGAAGCCATGGATGGCAGTACAGTTTATTCCAGAGATGAACTGCGGACCATAAGACTCTGAATTTGTATTCGATAACTTTTTTCAACTACTAAATAAGTAATCAACATGGAGAAAAAAGATATTAAGAAAGTACTCGTGCTCGGTTCTGGAGCATTGAAGATCGGTGAGG
>JAZLBE010000047.1:0-139173 GCA_045613525.1 Paludibacteraceae bacterium | reverse complement strand
GATCGCGAGATGCACTACTTCTATGGTGCCCGTGCTATTGACGAGGTATTCTTCTTGGAGGACTTCTTGGAGTTGGAGAAGGAGTTCCCTAACTTCCACTTCCACTTGGCTTTGGACCGTCCAGATCCTAAGGCTGATGCATTGGGTGTAAAATACACTCCTGGCTTCATTGCTCCAGTAATGGGTGACACCTACCTCAAGCAACACGACGCTCCAGAGGACATCGAGTACTACTTGTGCGGTCCTCCTATGATGTCCAAGACTGTGCTTGATCTCTTGCACTCACTTGGTGTGGAAGATGATATGATTATGTTTGATAACTTTGGTGGATAATTCGATATTACCAAATACTACACGAAAATACTGCATCATTTATGGTGCAGTATTTTTTTGTTAAAAATTTGCTCATATCAAAAAAAAGCAGTAACTTTGTGGGCTTTATATAAATAAGGAATAATGGCAATGAGTCAAGATAGAAAAATGATATACCTTTGTTTAGCACATATGTCTGACGAAGGGTTAGAGCAAAAATACATACAAGAGGCATTCGATACCAATTGGGTAGTACCTCTTGGTCCAAATGTAAATGCTTTTGAAGCTCAACTCAAAGCGTTTCACGGAGGTAAATATGAAGCCGTTGCTTTATCTGCAGGTACTGCTGCTATACATCTAGGATTGTTAGCTTGCGGTGTTGGTCCTGGAGATGAAGTATGCGTGCAATCATTTACATTCTGCGCATCGTCCCACCCTATCACATACTTAGGTGCAACACCTGTTTTTATTGACTCAGAGGCAGATACATGGAATATGGATCCAGATTTATTAGAGCAAGCGATAGAAGATCGCATTGCTAAAACAGGTAAAAAACCTAAGGCTATTATACCTGTTGCGCTCTATGGTATGCCATATAACTGCGATCGAATATTAGAGGTTGCTGCAAAATATGATATTCCTGTGGTTGAAGATGCTGCCGAAGGATTTGGTTCCTGTTACAAAGGACAAATGCTAGGTACATTTGGTAGGTTTGGTGTTTTGTCATTCAATGGCAATAAGATGATCACAACCTCAGGTGGAGGAGCCCTACTCTGCCAAACAACAGAAGACAAGGAAAAGATTATGTGGTACGCAACACAGGCTCGAGAAGCTTATCCATATTACCAACACGAAGAAGTAGGATACAATTATAGAATGTCTAATATTTGTGCTGGTATTGGTCGTGGACAAATGGCTATTGCCAACGATCACATAGCTCACCACAAGCATATTCAAGCACTATACGAAGAATTATTGGATAACGTAGATGGTATCACAGTACACAAAGCACCATCAACAGACTATGATTCCAATTATTGGCTATGTACCATTGAGTTAGATCCTAATGTACAAATCATTGGTCAAGAATACGCATATAAGGAAGTCATTACAAATGCAGTAGGAGGTGCTGCAGGTATGATCCATGCAGTAGACTCAGCCATTACTGATTGCCAACCTAACGACAATGTAGAAGCATTACGCGTATACATGTTAAATGCAAAAATAGAAGCACGCCCTGTATGGAAACCTATGCATAGACAACCTGTCTATAAAAGTGCTCCAGCCTACATAAATGGTGTAAGTGAAGCAATATTCAAAGTTGGAATATGCCTTCCTGCTGGTCCATACGTAAGTGATGAAGATGTACGATACATCGTAAACACAATAAAGGAGGCTATTATTAAATGACAACCTAGTTATTCACTAAGAATATTGACTTAAAATTGATCATATGAAGCAACTTAAAGATCTCACCACATCTGATATTTTTTCACATTGGGCTAATATATCATACTTACCACGTTGGGGCGTATTGTTGTTGGACTTATTTATTATATTTGTTTCCTTCACTATTAGTATTGTTATTGGAAATAATCTATGGGGATACCAATTTCCAAGATTACTGCTTCCATTATGGTCACAATTATTGATTCTAATTAGTTCACAAACTATTTTCTTTTGGGCATTTCACACCTATTCAGGTATACTTCGTTATTCAACTTTTGTTGATACAATCAAAATCATATTATCAGTCGCTGTTAATGGCATACTATTAATCATCATAAACTTCATATGTAAGCAATGTCTTGGAGCGACTCCATTCCTAACAACCTCTATAATCATTTACGTTTTTGTTGCTATCTGTTTTCTATTTATATGGAGGGTTGTTATAAAAACTACTTTTGAATACATCTCACATCATAGTCATACTGTTAAGAAAGTTCTTATATATGGTACAAAATCAGCAGGATTATCCATTGCCAAAATGTTACAATCTACCATAGAAAGTGCATATAGACCAGTAGGTTTTATTGTTGATCAAAAAGACAAATCAAACCACAATCTTTTAGGACTTAGTATTTATGCTATAAATAAGGATCTTATTACAATGATGAAACAAAAAGACATTAAATGTGTCATTGTTTCACCTATTAAAATGCAAGAAATAAATCCTATTAAGGATTTATCAATATTTATCAATAATGGAATCCAAATATTGACAACACCATATTTTACAGATTTCTCAGAAACCGATTCTGAAAATAATATAGCAGAAATTATTGGACGCATTGAATCTATAAAAGTAGAAGATTTGCTAGAACGTCCTGTTATTGATATTAATACAGAAAATGTACAAGCTGTACTGAAAAACCGCGTTGTCATGGTAACGGGGGCTGCAGGTAGCATTGGAAGCGAGATTGTAAGACAAGTCGCAAATCATAATCCACAAGCTATCATATTATTAGAAATGGCTGAATCTCCACTACATGACTTAACGATAGATTTACGAAGAAACTTCCATGAGATACAAATTGTACCAGTTATAGCTGATGTTCGTAATCGTAATATGGTAAATGAAATATTTGAAGAATATCATCCACATATTGTATTCCATGCAGCAGCATACAAACATGTACCACTAATGGAAGATTTCCCTACACAAGCAATTATGGCCAATGTTTTGGGAACTAAGAATGTTGCAGATTGCGCCATCAAATATAAAGCAGAGCGCTTTGTTATGGTTTCAACAGATAAAGCAGTCAATCCTACAAATGTAATGGGTGCATCTAAACGAATTGCTGAAATCTATGTTCAGTCTTTATTCTTGAAAGAGAGCAAGAATAACAACCATTGCACCAAATTTATTACAACTCGTTTTGGAAACGTATTGGGTAGCAACGGTTCTGTGGTACCTTTCTTTAAAAAACAAATTGCAGAAGGTGGTCCTGTCACAGTAACACATCCTGATATTATTCGCTACTTTATGACTATACCAGAGGCAAGTTGCCTAGTTCTTGAAGCAGCAACTCTCGGGAATGGTGGCGAAATATTCTGTTTCGACATGGGACAACCTGTTCGCATCGCTGACCTAGCAGAAAACATGATTAGATTGGCAGGACTTACTCCTGGAAAGGACATTAAAATAACTTATACAGGATTAAGACCAGGAGAAAAACTATACGAAGAATTATTGAATCAAAAAGAAACTACGATGCCAACTAAAAATAAAAAAATTCTAGTTGCAAAAGTTCGCGAATATGATTTTGATAGTGTTTCTACGCAGATTGATCAACTAATTGAGTTGGCAGAACGAGGAAAAGTATTCCCTACTGTTCAAGAAATGAAAAAGATTGTTCCTGAATTTAAAAGTAAGAATTCGGTATACGAGAAATTAGATAATTAATAAAAAAGAATCGACCATCAAGTCGATTCTTTTTATAATTAACTATTAACAGTTTTTTCAAGTACTTTCCATAAAGTATCATTAGGAACAGGAGCTACGATGGAAATTAGATTCTTACTTACAGGATGAACAAATTCAATTTTTCTTGCATGCAATGAAATTCCACCATCTGGATTACTTCGTTTAGCTCCATATTTTAAATCTCCTTTTATTGGACACCCTATTGCAGCCAATTGGCATCTAATCTGATGATGCCGCCCTGTTTCTAGATTAATCTCCAATAAAGTATAATGTTCACTCTGGGCTATTGTTTGATAACTAAGCACTGCACGCTTAGCATCTTTTACATCTGGTTTTACAACAAAAGATTTATTTAGTTTTTCATTACGCCATAGATAATTTTCTAACCTATTCGACAATGTTGGTACTTGATTAGTCTCAACAATTGCCCAATACGTTTTTTGTATCTTCTCATGAGATTTGAACATTTCATTAAGGCGTGTTAATGCCTTACTTGTTCTAGCAAAAATAACTACTCCGGTGGTTGGACGATCTAGACGATGAGTAACACCTAAAAACACTTCACCTGGCTTATTGTATTTCTCTTTTATATAAGCCTTTACTGTCTCAGAAAGAGGTAAATCACCTGTCTTGTCACCTTGTACAATCTCATGACAAGTCTTATTAACAGCTATTATGTGATTATCTTCGTATAAAACAGTCATGACAAAATTATTTTATATAATCAGCGAAAGTAGTTTTATAGTCAATAAGCCACTGAGATGCTAATATCTTATAACTTTCGTAGAATGCATGATCTGTTATTTCCTCATTATGCCAAGCAGTATATAACGGAACAAAAGTTTCCTCTATATTTCTTTCTACTTTATTTGTACATGTCAGTAATGAAGGTTTTTCTGGAGTATCACATAATACATTTTGTAATGCTATGTATTTTTTTCCATTACTTATCACAAGTGGAAAGACCCATTTATTTTTAATTGCCATGGATATGTCGCACATCTCACTATGTAAATCATTTCCTTTTTTAATCTCAACATCTCGTGCCTGCATGTAGTTCGGAATAGACTCTTTATGAACGAATAGCGGTATTGCTACAGCGCAAGTAGGATAACCCAATGTCGTCCACATAACAGTTCGCTTGGGATCTTGTTGCGCTTTAACGCCTTCAAACACAACTACAGCAGAAGTAATTCGTCTAGGAATAAAATCCTGATCTACAATATATTGCGGAGCATTTTGAGGAGTATAAAGCACGTCTAATAACTCGTGTTTATACTGACGTGAAAACAAATTTAAAGCCTCGCGTGCTGACATCTGATGAGTCGGATCAAAAGCATCTTTCATAATTGAAGAAGCTGTTAGATATCGCTCCCATCCTTGATACTTATCCTTACTACCTGCAAAACTAAAATTAGTAACTACTCGGTATCCTTCTGATTCTGCATTTACATCATACTTGATCCAGCTATCATTATTCATTTCATAATATGCTGCTCCACCCTGTGCATCAATTAGTCCAAAGTTTGCTTCCACGCCCCATGGTTGTGGATAAGTTGTAAGCCATTGTTCAAAATCATCCAACGTAGCACAACATCCCAATGCATTATACATAAGCTCGCCCTCTCTATCCATCTGACAATCATAAGTGTCCTGACGAAGATTATACGAAGCTGTATTCATTATGCAGAGTCCTGCTTCATTCATACCTGCCCATACTTCACCATCTAATGTAGGGGAGTTTACTAAACCAATAAAGGAATATTTAGGTCCTTGAAAATGCGCGATACGATTATTCAGTTCACCTGTATCACGATGTTTAAACATCATTGGTCTACCACTTGGTGTAACTCGACCTGAAATAATAAACGAAGTACATGCCCATGTTGTTGACATATACAAAACGGAACACAGTAGAAAGAAATACTTTTTCATAATTTTAACAATATCTGTTGCAAAGGTAGTAAAAAAAAATCATACTTGCAAAAAAAATGAAGAAAACATACATATGTCAAGCATAAAACATATACACATTAAGATTATTGGCAAAAAAATAAGAAAAGTTGCATATATTAAAAAAAAAATGTAACTTTGCAAAAAATTTCAATAATTATGAGAAAAATTACCTTTATCATTAGCATACTGATCATAAGTACAAACCTCTTTGCAAAAGATAGCACATATGTATCCTATATTGAACAATACAAAGAGGTTGCTATTGCACAACAAATCAAATATGGTATACCCGCCTCCATCACTCTTGCACAAGGTATATTAGAATCTGCCGCTGGAAAATCTAAACTTGCCGTAGAAGCGAACAACCACTTCGGTATCAAATGTGCTAACGACTGGGTAGGACTAACAGTCACTCACGATGATGATACAAAAGGTGAATGTTTTCGTAAATATGCATCGGCTATTGATTCGTACGAAGATCACTCATTATTTTTAAAGCGTAAACGTTATGCTAGTTTATTTACGCTTCCAATGTCCGATTATAAAGAATGGGCATATGGGTTAAAATCATGCGGTTACGCAACTGACCAAAAATATGCAGATAAACTTATCCGTATAATAGAGCAATATGATTTAAATGCACTTACCATTGACTCAAACCTTAATGATAGCATTCGTCAAAACATGACCGACACAAATTTCGTTTCGGTTATAACTAGTAACAATGATAGTTTTGAATTTGCAGAAAGTATTAACGCATATGTGGACCATCAATCTAAACGTATCAATGGGGTGCGTTATATCGTTGCGAATGATGGTGATACATTTGCATCATTAGCATTCTACTTAAACATGTATGAAAAAACATTGCGTAAATATAATGATGCAGTTGATAACAATCGTGAGTTACAACCAGGTGATATAGTATATATATACCCTAAAAAGAGTAAGGCAAATAGAAAAACACCTTCATATAAATTCAATCCTGGAGACGATTTGTGGAAAATTTCACAAAGCTTTGGAATTAAATTAAAAAGCATATACAAAATCAATGGTATAGCATATGGTACACCTATTACTACTGCTACAACATTAAAATTACGCTAAGAATGAAGCAGCATAAAGCCCAGTCAATGGGTGATTTAATTGCCCAATTTATCCAAGGAACTGAATTAGAAAAGAATCTACTTGAGAGACAAGTTATTCAATTGTGGCCTGAACTCATGGGACCTATGGTGGGTAATCTAACAGGCAACATTGAGATGAAGAATGGAGTACTCTTTGTACACATTCATTCTGCTGCTTTGCGTCAACAATTGTTTGAATGTCGATATGACATCATCAAAAAGTTAAACAAAGCTATTAATGCACAGTTTATCAAGGACATTCGAATTTTAGGATAAACTGAAGAAGTGACACACGACATCATACATACTCCTATTTCAGCAGAAGAACTTGCTTTACAACGTAAACGATTCAGTCATCTCTCTGATGATGAATTTCGTTTTATGATACAGCAAGTAGATGGTCGTCAACGAACACGTGATAAACTACCTACCTTTTCAAATATAGATGATTGGTGGTATCCAGTTCGTATTTCGTGCGAACAATGTAGTAGCGAAGCTACTGCAAAGTACAAAGCTTCTCTTTTACCATCAACGCATTATACCCTTGTTGACCTTACTGGAGGTTACGGTGTAGACACTTTTTTCATGAGTAAAAATGCTAGTATTGCACACTATGTTGAGCGTAACGAAGAATTATGCAAGATTGTGGCACACAATTTCTCAAAATATTGTAGTAACATTCACATACACAATACAGATGCGATCAATTATTTGCAAAACATGCAATTGGTTGATATCATCTATATTGATCCAGCAAGACGAAACCAACACGGGGGAAAGGTTTTTCGGCTAGAAGAATGCGAACCTAATGTCATTGAATTATTACCAATTCTTCGCAGTAAATCTAAGCAAATAATCATAAAACTAAGTCCTATGCTTGATATTACACAAGCCATTCAGGCCTTAGATGGGAATTGGGATGTTCATGTTGTAGCTCTCAAAAATGAGGTTAAAGAAATACTACTAGTGTCTTGCATAGACCGATACCATCCCGATACCACACTAAATGAATATCATAAGCATACTGATGGGATGGTATATGCTATCAATTTATCATCGAACATATCAGCTGAAAATATTAACTCTTTTATATTCTCAAGAAGAGAGGAACTAAATACACAAATCCAATTATATAATTCATCGCAACAACATATACTTACTATTGGTTCATATATATATGAGCCTAATGCAGCTATAATCAAAGCTGGTGCTTATAAATTAGTCGCTAAACGATATGAATTGTTTAAGTTATCGCAAAATACACACTTGTATATTTCGGATAAGCTGATTCAAGATTTTCCAGGCAGAATCTGGAGAATCATTTCTACTGACATAAAAAAGCAACCGGATATACGTGCTAACATTATGACACGAAACTATCCGCTCTCCCCAGAACAATTACGAAAGAAACTTAAAGTTAAAGATAGCGATACACTGACTATAATTGGTGCACGCATTATAGAGAAACCTACTCTACTGTTGGCTGAGCGAATTAACTAACATTCCACATGCAGCTAAAATATCTTCACCACGACTGCGTCTAATTGTGGTTGTTATGTTATTCTCTGAAAGGTAATCACGTAACCATTCCATCTGTTTCTCGTCACTACCCGGAAATGCTTGATCCACACCTGCATGGAAACGAATCAAGTTAATGCGGCATGTTAATCCCTTCAATAAGCGTACCAGTTCTTTAGCATGTCGTATTGAATCATTCTTAGTGTGCCAACAAATATACTCAAAACTAACTCTTCGCTGATGTTGCCAATCATATTGTTTTAATAGAGATACTACATCACTCAAGTGATAGCGCTTTTCTATTGGCATAACTTCTTGCCTTTCTGCACCAAATGGATTATGCAATGATATAGCTAGATGACATTCGTTTTCTTTTAAGAAGCGCTCTAGACCAGGTAAAACACCAACCGTTGATACCGTAATACGTTTAGGAGACCATGCACACCCCCAAGACTCTGTCATTGCATTTAAAGAACGCAATACTTCATCTATATTGTCCATTGGTTCTCCTTCTCCCATATATACAATATTCGTTAACTTATCCGAATCTGGTATTGAAAATATTTGATTCAAAATTTCTGTGGATGACAAATGTCCATGAAATCCTAATGTACCAGTCATACAAAACTTACAACCCATCTTACAACCAGCCTGAGTACTAACACATAATGTGGCACGATCATTATCTGGGATATATACAGACTCTATAAATACATCACATTTGGATCCATCATTAGGCAACTTAAAAAGATACTTTTTTGTACCATCTTTTGAAACCGCTTCCGCTACAGGTAAATGACGTCCTATTGTGTACTGCTCTTGCAGGGCTTGACGACCCTTAAGCGATATATTTGTCATTTCATCAAACGAAGTAGCACGACGAACATACAACCATTCACATAGTTGTTTTCCTGTAAATTTCTGAAGTCCAACTGATAGAGCTACTTGTTGAAGTTCTTCAAGAGTCTTTCCTAAAAGCGCAGGTTTCATAAATTATTTATAAGGTTAACGCAAGCGATCTGCTGCCCTAACTAGTGCTTCATCTTTAAGAATACGGCGCGTAGCCATCAATACCAACACTACATTCACTAGTGGTATAGCCGCCCATACACTAAGATACCATTCAGCACCTTCCATCGTCATATTTCCAAGAGGTTCGTATCCTTTAACTACATATGCAGTATACAACGCTAACATTGCGTAGAAGCCTAAACATAGGATTACATTCATCACATTTAAACGTGCTTGCACAAGACGACGTTTAAACAGAAAGATTGTCACTAATGCTAATGCTGGAGATGCAATTGTCATCACAGCAATTGGCCATTTATCCATAACATGCAAACTTATATATTCAGTTCCTTCTGGCATAAGGAATTGCATTGGAGAAAAGAAGCACAACAATGTACCTAGAATAACTACCAACAATAGGTATAATGTTTGAATTCGTTGAATCATGATTTTATTTATAATTATAAATTATTATTCTATAAATTGACATAAGTCATTGACTAATTGATATTTTTCACCTGTAGCAGGACAAATAGCTAAAGCATTCTTGTCAAACTTTAACTTTTCTCCGTGACGACTTACCCAACCTACTCTACGAGCAGGATTACCAACCATCAAAGCATATGCTGGTACATCCTTCGTAACAACAGAACCAGCACCTATTAAACAATATTCACCTAATGTATTGCCACACACTATTGTAGCATTAGCCCCAACAGAAGCACCTCTACGAATTATAGTGTCTTTATATTCATCTTTACGAACAACAGCAGAACGAGGATTTATAACATTAGTAAATACCATACTAGGTCCTAAGAATACATCATCTCCACAACGTACACCAGTATAGATAGACACATTATTCTGAACCTTACAATTACGTCCCAATACTACTCCTGGAGATACAACGACATTTTGACCTATATTACAATTTTCACCTATTTGGCAACCAGACATAATATGTGAAAAATGCCAGATCTTTGTACCCTTACCCACAATACAACCTTCATCTACATACGAAGATTCGTGTTTGAAGAATTCATTCATGATCAAAAGAAAGCTTTAAAAATATCATTTCCATTCGCAAATATCATCAGCAAAAGCAACAACCAAAAGCCTATAGTATTTGCTATTTCAAGGAATTTGTCACTTGGTTTTCTGCGAGTAATAATCTCCCACAATAGGAACAATATATATCCTCCATCTAAAGCAGGAATTGGCAAGAAGTTCATAAAAGCCAATATCAAACTCAAGAATCCTGTCATATACCAAAATGATTGCCAATCCCACAAATCAGGAAACATATTACTTATTGCTCCAAAACCTCCCACACTTTGAGCGCCTTCCTTAGTAAATACTAAACGGAACTGCTTAACATACATCATTAATTGATCCCAGCCATGTTGAATACCAGCGACTATTGCTTCAAAAAAATTGTACGATGTATGTACCAACGTATAATAGTCCCAAGGCATAACTCGAGTTACTCCTATCATCGCATGATCTCCAATGAACAATCTTGCTTGCATAGGTACACCTGTCCTATAAAAATGCAGCGTAATACTATCACAAGGATATTTTGCTAACTCATTAGCTATTTCAGCTTGACACAAGTTTATCTTATTATTTACACCTACTATACTATCCCCTTTTTGCATATCCGCAAAATATGCTGCTCCTCCTGGCATTACAGAGTCAATAATAAAAGGCATGTAGTAGGAAAGCAAGGTATAACCTCTTTTGATATATGATTTATCTAAACGTTGTTTCTCACGCTCCTGTACATCAATATCATTTTGTAAAGCAAGATAACGTTGTCCCAAATCATCAGACATAGTCAATGCAACAGTATCAACACCACGCAACACTAGTACATCACGCTGTCCCTCAAGAATAATTTTCTGAGTTATTTCTCCCAAAGTTTTTGGTTCTACACCATTGATAGTTAATACTTTATCTTGTTGTTGAAAACCTTCTTCAACTAAAATATCAGAATAATAAAGACCTGTATGAACTTGTGATAATGGCATAGTATCTTGTCCCCAGTGAAAGAGTACCATACCAAATATAAATAAAGCAGCTATAAAATTCACCAATATACCGCCTATGATAATACACAAACGTTGCCATACATTTTTAGATCGAAACTCCCATGGTTGTGGTTCTGTTGGTAAGTCTGTAGCCGCCTTAGTTTCATCTACCATACCAGCTATCGCACAATAACCACCAAAAGGCACCCATCCTAGTCCCCATTCTGTATTATCAGGATAACGACGCCAATCATCTGCTGGCAAAGCAGACAACTCCTCGTCAGTCATAGGACGATAAATCGTATTACCTTTCTCGTCCTTTTTCTCATTGCCCATAGCATCTGTAACTGCTATTGTTGACGCAGGTACATTAGGAGCAAAAAATTTAACTTGCCACTTACCATTTATCTTCTTAGCACGAAACAGCGAAAATTGAGGATTAAAAAACATGTAAAATTTCTCCACACGAGTCTTAAATAATCGTGCAAAGCAAAAATGTCCCAGCTCATGAATTACTACGAGTAAGCTAAGAGCTAGTATTAATTGTAACCACTGCATATTCTATTTTAATTTATTATAGTTGTTCTTTGGCTATGCGACGTGCGATTGCATCCGTCTGAACATAGTCCTCGTAATTAGGTTCTGCTATATAGTTTACTACATCCATTGTCTTTGCTATAATCTCTGACATTTGTAAAAATCCACACTTACCATCACGAAATGCCATGTTAACAATCTCATTGGCAGCATTCAACACACATGGGATATTTCCTCCTCTGCGAATGGCTTCATATGATAATGCAAGATTAGGGAAACGCTCTAAATCCGGTTCTTCAAATGTTAATGATTGTGTTGCAAATAGATCAAGTCTTGGAACATCACTAGACCAACGCTTTGGATATGTTAGAGCATATTGTATTGGCATACGCATATCTGGTGTTCCTAACTGCGCCTTAACACTACCATCCACAAATTGTACAGCAGAATGAACCACAGATTGTGGGTGTACTAATACTTGTATCTTGTCCACTGGTATATCAAATAGCCAACGTGCCTCAATCACCTCAAAACCTTTATTCATCATGCTAGCAGAATCTATTGTGATCTTTGCTCCCATCTCCCAATTTGGATGTTGAAGGGCTTGAGCTGCTGTAACTCCTTGCATTTGATCAAGAGTATATGTTCGGAAAGGACCACCACTTGCCGTTAGAAGTAACTTTTCTACACTAGAAATATCTTCACCTACAAGACTTTGAAAGATTGCTGAATGTTCACTATCAACTGGCAATATTGGGACATGGTATTTTTGAGCTAACTGACAGATGATTTCACCTGCGACTACCAATGTCTCTTTATTTGCTAGTGCAATTGCCTTACCAGCACGTATGGCCTCGATTGTAGGACGCAAACCTGCATAGCCTACCATAGCAGCAACAACAACATCTATCTCAGGATGTGTTACCATCTCTACAATAGCCTTTTCTCCTGCTAATATTTGTATCGGTAAATCACTTAATGCCTCACACAATGGACGATAATATGCTTCATCTGCTATACAAACAACCGCCGGATTAAATTCAATGGCCTGTTTAATCAGTAAATCAATGCTTCGATGCGCTGACAAAGCATAAACCGAGAATTCCTCGGGATGTTTGCGTACCACATCTAACGTCTGTGTGCCTATACTACCTGTACTACCTAAGATCGCTATCTGTTTCATATTGGGTTCACATTTGGTGTACGTCTATTTTGTTTATTTTGGGGCGACGAGCTTCTCTATCTTGCGAAGTAGCACAATGTATACCATCTTGTCGCATTCGTTTATTCTCAGATATGTGTTGACTATTAAATTTGCCATCTTTTTTAAGAATAACGCGAACACATAGTAACACGATTGCTAGTGCAAGAGCTATTATCACATATATTATTTCCTTCATATAAATCTCTTAAAGCTATACTTTTTTCTTCCTCACATAATAATCCCATACTATGGAGCGATGAGAGATAACCTTTGGTAAATGCAATGGGCGTTTTATATGGCGATAGTTCATTTTCATCTTATGGAATGCACATCTTGCCTTAAAAACTGCTTTTACATTTTCCCATTGACCAGTCAGCAACATCTGCATAGCAGCCACATAATCCATAACTAGACGCACCAGCATAATCCACCACCTATGACTGCTTGGTAAGTTCTTATATAACATCAACAAGTTATTTCTGAAATTCAAGAACGTTTTTCTTGGATTTTCATAACCTAGTGTACCACCTCCTAAATGATATACAACTGATTGAGAAATACTTACCAATATCGGTACATTACCAGTAGATTGAGCATTATTTAGCATTCGCCAACACAAGTCTATCTCTTCTTGATGCGCAAAGAAATTAGCATCAAGACCACCTAATTCCTTATAGATGTGCGTGCGAGTAAGCAAACATGCACCTGTTGCCCAAAATATTGGTGCAATTTCATCATATTGTCCATGATCTTCCTCGATATGTGACATCAAACGACCACGGCAATAAGGATATCCTAATATATCCATCATTCCACCAGCTGCACCTGCATGTTCAAAACATATTGCCGCTCTCTTACCTGAATCATATTCTTGTTTAGAGTTCCAAGATAATATTTTTGGTTGTACTGCTAACGTTTCAGGGTGCGCATCCATGTAGTCTAACATCAAATCCAACCATCTAGGCGTAACTTCTACATCAGAGTTTAGCAATACTACATATTCTGCATCTACCTGCTCTATTGCACGATTATAGCCTTCTGCAAAACCATAATTTTGATCCAACTTTATTATGCGAATAGGCTGATTCTGCAAATATGATAACGATCCATCAGTAGAACCATTATCTGCTACAACTATCTCTACATCAGGATTTTTTGTATATTCCAATACGGTTGGCAGATATTGACGAAGCATCTTCTCGCCATTCCAGTTTAATATGACAACACTACATCTTAGCATACCTTAAAAACCAAATGAGAATCCTATTGCCCCTGTAAAGTTCTTGCCTTGATAAAAACGTGGAGCATACTTATCCAAATAATATTGTGCATCACCAACATCCTCACTGGCAATGGCATCAGTCTTCACATTGTCAAAACCACGAGCATTATTATATCCAATTGTCATTGTTAAAAACATATTAGGATGAACCTCGTATATTCCATCCATTCTCAGTTCATCATTACGATAGATACAATGATCAAAAGGTTTTTGAGAAATGGTTTGTGATATTCCACCATCACGAATTACGCCATCTTCTCCACGATACATACGCAAATATGCATATGAATTGTACTTCATATCGTTGGTATACGACAGTTTCATCAACATTCCTCTTATTGGTCGATAAGCTAATTCTGCATAAATAGATTGTGCATTATCACCCATGTAATGTCCCATATTAAAACTATTAGTACTCCAAGTAAGCGCATCAATAGAATGAGTGTAGCATGCTATTTTTGTACGTACAAATTCACCTTTAAGACTTAGCCCTTTTACCGGCCAACCAGACCAATTGAAGCCTAACAAATATGAAATTGGATTATGCTCTGCATTGGATGGTTTAATACGAGACAACTTGAATTCATCTACATAAAACGAACCATATAAATGCAGATGTTCAACAGGACGCACCGAAACCGATGCAAAAAGTTGTGAATTCTGATTTTGTGTTGCTACTCCTTTTGTTAATAGATGATCCAATGATTTATAAAAGGCAATAGGAATCATATATGCAGCTTGAATGTTTTGTTCTGCATATATAATTGAATTACCTAATGAAAAGGAGAGTTGTTTAATCGGAATAAAAGTGAACATATTGGCCGCCATAAATTTATTTAGCGGACGATATTCTTTATCTTGTACTCCTGGTTTAGTAGTATTTTCAAGATAATAATAGCTTGAATCAACCACATTAGAAACTAACCACGCATGAAAATAATCTAACTGAAACCATTTGCATGGAGTAAGTTGTAGAGAGAGCATCGGTGCTGCTGGTGCTCGACCAGACAATATATTAGACGCATGATATGCATCGCCCCAACGCAGATTCTCTCGTTGCAAACTGATACTTCCCCACCATGAATATAAACTTATTCCACCCTTAGAATCTGAAAAATCACCACCATAGCTGGCTTCTTTGTACTGCACACCCGCAATAGGTGATAATGCTGGTTGCTCTTGCGAAGCACCGTAATGTATTCGAGCGCCTGTCATTCGCTCAGTACTCGTCGAAAAATATTTTGAACTAAGCCAATCACCGCTCCAGGAATAATCGCGAAGACTACCCCATACACTTACATGATTTGCAATGTCTATCTGCATATCACCTCCCCACCAGCGCTGCAAAATAGCTCCTTTGGTATTTGCTATTACTTGGGCTCCTAAGATTGGGTGAATACGAATTTTAAACTGCTTATTAGCAGTCATATAGCTAAATTGAGGATCTGCAATTGAGAGATTATATGTAGAATGATCTGTATATTGAACATAGTTATCTACCATAGTATCACGCTCTAATGCAAACTCATTTAAATAGTATAATAACTCCGCTCGTTGACGCACATCTAACAACGAATCTGCTGTTTGAGCTTGTAGTAACATTATTGCTACCTGATCACGGGTATATGGACGCACAGTCACTTGGGCTGATATTATGCCATCGGTCAACAGTTCATCCAAATAGTCATAGAGTTTAGTTTGAGTTAAAGGTACAGGTATATGCTGAGCCTTTGATATCATTGCAAAGCTCAGCAATATGTTTAATATGACTAAAAATCTTTTCACTTGTCAGTTTATTAATTACTATGTGCACGTTTAAAGATTATGGTGAATACAATCTTCCAAAAATACACAAAATCAGTCACAAAAGTACCACGCTCCTCACACATCGTTAGATAACGCATCTCTGATTCTTGTATCTCGTCCAATGTCTTAGGCATATCTGCATAAAAAGGTGGTAGCAATCCAGGTTTATGTTTAGTACGTTGCTGTTGTAATTTCTCACAATAGAGCGAGTAATAGTGTTGAGAGATAGGACGCACCCCTACCAGTTTCATATCACCCTTGAATAGATTCAGCAACATTGGTAGTTCATCTATCCAATAACGGCGCATCATACGTCCAAGAGTTGTGACACGAATATCACGGTTGAATTTTCCGCCATCTTGCAACGAATATCGTTCATAAATATACGCTTGCAGAAACTCAGAATAAGGATGCATTGTGCGGAACTTATACACCTTAAACAATTTTCCACTCTTTCCTACTCGTTTTAGTTTTACCAAGATACCATACAAACGCCTAGATGTGATTTCTGGTCTAAACTTTCGACGAGCTACAATATAATTCAGATCACCTTTCTTACGCTCATCTATGATTTCAAAACCGCAGTAGCACAAACGTCCTAATACTTCGGCCTTACTCAACACACGATTCTTACCCTCTGTTATATCAAAATACAAACGAGAGGTCATAAATAACTTAGGTAACACTCGTTTGTAAAAAAAGAACGCTACATAGTATAACCAACCTATCACAACTGGATAACGGCTTAGAATATTACGTTTAGTAACAGATTGAGGTTCATAACAACAAACCCAAATACCATTATCTGGCAATTTATCATTAACTGTTGTAAAGAGTTTATTCACTCCGCGTATTTGATTGAGTGGCATAAAGTTAACCAATGCATCATAACGATAATTTGGCAACTTCTTAATATTGTACAAATCAGTCGAACGGAGTGTAAAGGTATTGGTTGAATACAAGTTTACATTCTTCTCTACATATCGTACAGCATTCTCTGGAGTAAATTCCAATATACTCTCTCTCAGTGCTTGTTTATCAGCGTCCGATATCGCAACAGAGGGATATAGTACATTCTGTGGATCACGTTTGGGAGCTTCAATAGGAGCATCATCTGCATCCAAAGCATAACGATATGCATGTTTAAAAATTAAAAAGATTAGTGATGCACAAAGCATCACTAACCATAATGTCAGGAGTACCCATACCGAAAAACGTCGTCCTTCCATGATGTACATATATCCACTCATACCAGCAAATAAAAAAACTGATGCTAATATTAAGCGGCGAATGTCCACACCCATCTTCATATACTTAACAGGTATGTAGCGATGGCATAGGTAGCCAAATAGCAACCACATTCCCGAGAAGATTACTACAAAGACGCTATACTTCTGAAAGGGTACTTGAGTTGATAACGGAAACCAAGCCAAAACGACGCAAACACTGACTATCAATGCAATAGCATCTGCTATCACATATCGCCAATAGGGTTTGTACAACAAACGTATTTGCGCCATTATGACTGATACTAACTAATTAATTATTTTTTGCAACGAGCATTCATTCCCTCAATCACTTGTGCAGTGATATCGTATTGCTCAGCAGCCATCAAGACATTGTCCTTTGCTGAGTTGCTAAGAATGATATGATAGCGACCATCTGCATTGAACACCTTCAAATAGTTGTTCAATGAATCTGCCAATTGCATATTCAAGTTTTGATTTTCCATCAAAATATCTTGAGTAAGCTTTGCCTCTAGTTCTTGCAACTCTTGCTCTTTCTTTGCCAAACGTTGTTGCTCTTTTTCTGCACGCTCGCGGCTCAAGAAAGCATTGTTCTCCAATTTACGTTGGAACTCTGCTACTTCATTTTGGAAGGTACGCACTTTGGTATTCATTTTCAAGCGTGCATCCTCTTGTTTTTTCATCAATGTCTCGTTAGCAGTTTGGGCAAATGTGTAATTAGCCAAAAGGCTATCTACATTCAAGTAAGCAACAGGCATACTCTCGCAAGAAGCTGCTACTACATCCTCTGTGTGTCCCTTTTTGTTAGATATTACCAAACCAAACAATGTGGCAACTGCTGCCACCAATACTACGTTTAATACAATTTGAAACTTATTCATATCTTTTATTTTTTTAAATTTACATTACACTAATTCATGGATAATCAAACCTGAGCGCAACTTAGGCTCAAACCAAGTCGTTTTAGGAGGCATAATATTTCCAGTATCTGCAATATCAATCAATTGCTTCATCGTCACAGGATACAATGCCAATGCCATCTGCATTTCTCCACTATTTACACGATCACTCAACTCTTGCAATCCACGAATACCACCTACAAAGTCGATTCGTTTATCTGATCGCAAATCTTTGATACCAAGTAACTTATCTAAAATCAAATTAGACGATATTGTTACATCTAACACGCCGATAGGGTCTTGATCGTCGTAACGACCTTCTTTAGCTACAAGCTTATACCAATGACCACCTAAATACAATGCAAAAACATGCAATGCTTCTGGATGATATATTTCAGTACCCATATCTTCTACTGTAAAGTCTGCCTCTAATGCTTGCAAGAACTCGACCTCACTCATACCATTCAAGTCTTTAACTACGCGATTGTAGTCCATGATGTACAATTGATTCTCTGGGAAGCATACAGCCAAGAAGTAGTTATACTCTTCATCACCTTGGTGATTAGGATTTTGAAGTTTCTTTTCATTTCCTACCAAGGCAGCTGCCGCACTACGATGGTGACCATCTGCAATATACATTGCTGGCATCTCTGCTACGATCTCTGTAATGCGAGCAATATCAGCCTTATCACGAATTACCCAAAATGTGTGACCAAAACCATCCAAATCAGAAACAAAATCATATTCTGGTTCTTGCGCTGTTGTACGAGCCACAATAGCATCTAATTCATCATGATGTGGATATGCGAAGAATACTGGCTCAACATTAGCATTGTTGACACGCACATGCTTCATACGATCTTCCTCTTTATCACGACGAGTCAACTCATGCTTCTTGATGCGACCTTCCATATAGTCCTCTACCCATGCTGCTACTACCAAACCATATTGTGTTCTACCACCCATTGTTTGAGCGTAAATATAATAACAGTCTTCAGAGTCTTGCACCAACCAGCCTTTCTCACGGAACAAATCAAATTGTGCACGAGCTGCTGCATAGACACATGGATCATGTTCATCAGTACCTGGGGCAAAATTGATTTCTGGTTTAATGATATGATACAATGACATCTCATTACCAACTGCCTCTTCACGTGCCTCTTCCGAGTTCAACACGTCATAAGGACGACTACTTACTTGCTTTGCAAGTTCGCGTGGAGGACGAATACCACGAAAAGGTTTAATTTTCATATTTATCCGATAAAAAATTAAAGTCTATCTTTTACTTCTTCTCTACCAACTTCTTACCCATGGTACAAGAGCCATTAAATATAGCATTAGGCTCTACCATCAAGGTTCCTGTAGAAATTTCACCTACCAAGTTACTTGTTGCACGCAATGCCAATGCACACTTCACATCTATCTTGCCGTCTACCTTACCCATTACTTCGGCATTTTGACACTCAATGCTACCCTTGATAAGGCCTTGCTCACCTATTACTAATTTTCCAGAGCATTTTACATCTCCTTCTATTGTACCATCAACACGCATATCACTATCGGTGATTACGGTACCAATAATTTTACTTCCTGATGTTAGGGCATTGTACAATGTGCCCGAATTTTGTTGTGTTGTTGCCATTTTATTTTTGTTTAAGATTATTCCATCAAACGATGTACTATTATTAATATTAATAATTCAGCCCGCAAAGGTAGTAAAAATTTCTCATATATGCAAATTTTTGCAGTAAAAGTTCAAAAACACAAAAAATATTTGCGTACATGCAAAAAAAATTGTACTTTTGCAGTCCATTTATGCAATATTACCTATGAAGTCGCCTCTTCATAGGCTTTTGTATGCGACATTAGCACATCGGTAGTGCATCGGTTCCCAAAGCCGAGGAGGCGGGTTCGATTCCCGTATGCCGTTCACAGTACATCGGTCTATCGCGGAGTAAGGGAAGAAAAACGCATGTTTTAATCCCCTACGACGAGGAAAGTCCGGGCAGCATAGAGCAACACAGCGGTTAATGGCCGTCAGGCAGTAATGTTTGGTCACTGGTACAGAGACGAGTCGCCGTTAGGCGGGTGAAACGACTATACTGTGCGCTGCAATTCCAAGTATACCAATGTTTGAGCGTGGCTCGCGCAAGTTGGAGGGTAGGAAGCAACAGAAGGGTGTAGTAATACACTACTCAAGATTAATGATAGACGCCGACTTAGTCGGTACAGAACCCGGCTTATAGATGTACTGTTTTTTTTAGAGATTTAATGAACAATTATACACATGAACAAAAAATTACTTTTTCTAATAGTTGCGCTATTTAGTGCTTTCTCTTTGAGTGCTAAACCTCGTATTGATCGTGCAGAACCACTTTGTTGGTGGACAGAAATGAACTGCCCTTTGACCCTCATGTTACAAGGTGAGGATTTGGCAAACGCACAAGTTACTATCCAACGAATCATTGACGGTGAGCCTAAGTTAAACTACGAGTGCTCTGGACTCAAAGTAATTAGCCAACACAATGCAGAAAGTCCTAACTATCTATTTGTTGACTTGGACGTCAAAGCTCCCGGCACATACCGAATCCTTCTAAAAAAGGAAGCGCGTACCACCTACGTTGATTATACCATTCACAAGCGTCGTGAAGGCAGTCGTGAGCGTCAAGGATTCACTTCTGCGGATATGATTTACCTCATCATGTCTGACCGTTTTGTTGATGGTGACACCACTAACAACACTCTCAACATGGCAGAGGCTGCCAACAAAGACAATGTTCATGGTCGTTTTGGTGGTGATATCCAAGGCATCATCAACTCTCTCGATTACATTTCATCACTAGGAGCAACAGCCATCTGGCCTACTCCATTGCTCGAAGACAACGAAGCAGCATGGTCATACCATGGTTATGCTTGCTCTGACTACTATCATATCGACCCTCGCCATGGTAGCAACGAACTCTATCGCCAAATGGTAGAAGAAGCACATGCAAAAGGTATCAAAATCATCATGGATATGGTACCTAACCATTGTGGTGCAGGTCACTGGTGGATGAAAGATCTTCCATATCAAGATTGGATTAACCAATTTGACGAATTCACCAACACCCCTAACGTTTTCTCTGCTAACTACGATATCAATGCTTCGGAATACGATCGTCTCCTATCCAACCGCGGATGGTTTGATCGTCCAATGCCTGATATGAACCTTGAAAACCCTGACCTCCTCAAATACTTCCAACAATGGGCTATTTGGTGGATTGAGTATGCTAACCTTGATGGTTTACGTGTAGATACATATCCTTATATTGAGATGATTCCAGGTAGCGAATGGGTCAAAGCCATCATGGATGAGTATCCTAATTTCAATATCGTTGGCGAGTGTTGGACACGCCCTGCTCCTGCGGTAGCATACTGGCAATCAGGTGTTAAGAATCACAATGGTTTTGACAGCCACCTTCCTACCGTAATGGATTTCCCTCTCGAGGAGGCTATTCGCCAAGCGCTTGAGAATGACGGTTTTGGTTGGGGTAATGGCATGACTCGCGTATACGATGCGTTGTCTATGGACTATATGTATGCGGATGTCAACAAACTTATGATCATGCTCGGCAACCACGATATGGATCGCATTGCGGATGTAGTCAAAGACGGCAATATCAATCGTATCAAGATTGCTAATGTACTCTTGGCTACAATGCGTGGTATTCCTCAAGTGTTTGCTGGTGACGAGTATGGTTTAAAGTCATCCGATCGCAGTTTAGGTCACTCTACCCTACGCATGCCCCTTCCTCTTGGTGAGGAGGTTACAGTTGAAATGCAAGAGATGTTTGACTACCAGAGTCATCTCTTCCAATGGCGTAAATCAGAGCCTATCATCCATACTGGCAAAACAATGCATTTCATCACTCGTGATAACACATACGCATACTTCCGTTACACAGACGAAGGTGCAGTATTTGTCTACATCAATGCTAGCGAGGATGAGCGTACTATTCCAACTGCTCACTATGCAGAGATCCTAAGTAAGTATAACGCTGTGGGTCAAGACATTATCACCGGCGAGCAAGTTGATTTGAGTCAAACTGATTTGGTCGCACAACCCCTCTCTGCTTTGGTAGTTAAACTCACCAAATCAACACCTGAGACCGACATTACCGAATAACTAAAAAACCTCTTTAACCGATATTAAAAACAGGTTATTAAGTAACTTATAACAACAAGGACGCAAGTGATTGCGTCCTTGTTTATTATGCCATTTTTAGCTTATTTTTTCCTTTGCTTTTACGGGAAGATAACGGGAAGATAACGAGAAGATAGCGAGATGATAAACACCTAATTATAAATCCTTCACCAGACGAACATTTCGTCCATAACTACGATCATCACTACTTATAGGCGCTTCATCGGAATAAAAATAAAGATAATATGCATCATAACTACCATCTGGTGTAGAAGACCAATAGCGAGCACAATATTGTACATGATCCACAGAAGAGCCGTTGCGACGACCACCAACAGGAAGAAAGACTGCTCCCGCCTGCTCCATCTTAGACCATTGTTCAGATGTAAAAGTTTGATAATAGCCATACGCTTCTACCGAATAGTTACTATGAAAACCAGATTTGAAAGTTACACAACTCGGACATATCCAATTATCAGGTAAGAAAATCAAACCATTAACACCTGCCACTTTTGCTACTCCACATAATGAACTTGCATTATGGCGAGTATAGCGCATGTAATACCACTCTTCTTTCGTCAATGTTCGCCATGTATATGGAGCATCATTTCCTATTTTATTGTTGCCCCAATCTACGAAAGTAGAATAATCACTATTATTTGTACTCGATTTGGTTGGATTAGATCCTGTACCCCAACCAAACAAATCAATCCATCCTGAATAATACGAACTTATATATTCATTTCCATCGCCTATGTAATCTGTCTGACTAGGAGCAAATCGCCAAGTTTTAGAACTAGCTTGATATTGCAAGTTACCTGGCGAGAATGTCACTTTTTTATTGCTACTCACTGAGAAGACGCCTATGCTTTTAATGGGTGGTGCAGCATAGATGGTATCATAGATGTACTTAGTAATGTACATGGTATCACGCACTACTCTATTGATGTTATGGCGGTTTAGGATATGTATTCGTGACATATCCATATCTTCATCAAAGACATAGCTCACCGAATCAAATTCGTCCAAAGCAATGCCATACAAAACTTCGCCATTTGACCATGTCAGTTGATAAACCTGGGCATGCGAGAATAATGCAATAGATAAGACTGTTAAAAAGAAGACAAACTTTTTCATGATAGTATCGTGTTAAACAAATTAGTGCGCAAAATTACGAATAATTTTTGAAATACACAAACATATCATAAAATAATCAAGGAGTCTGCAAGCAAACTCCTTGATTATTTATGTAACTCATTATGATATTTTACTTCTTGAAGTAGCGGTTATAGAGACCCTCGAAGCCTTTACCATGACGAGCCTCGTCCTTAGCCATCTCGTGTACTATATCATGGATTGCATCCCAATCCATTGCTTTGGCACGTTTCGCAATACGGAGTTTATCGTCACATGCACCAGCCTCAGCCATCATACGTTTCTCGAGATTTTCCTTGGTGCTCCATACTACTTCACCCAAGAGCTCAGCAAACTTAGAGCAGTGCTCAGCCTCTTCCCATGCATAACGTTTGAAAGCCTCAGCGATCTCAGGATAACCCTCGCGATCAGCTTGGCGAGACATTGCCAAGTACATACCTACTTCAGTTGCTTCGCCTAAGAAGTGTGCATTGAGATCCTTAATCATCTCTTCATCTGTATCTTTTGCTACACCGATGATGTGCTCGCATGCAAAAGCAATACCTGCTGACTCATCAACCTCTTTCCATGTTACTATTTGTTTGCATTGTGGGCAACGCTCTGGCGCTGGTGCTCCTTCATGTACATAGCCGCAAATAGGGCAAATAAATTTCTTGTTCATCGTAATTATTTTTATAAAGGTTATACTTAATTATTGATATCTCTTCATTTTAATTAGACATCCACTTTAATAGATACAAAAAGTATGCCAAAAACCAAAATTTTATAAAATTTATGTTATATTTTTAGCATTTTTTTACATTTCGGTTTAACCATGGTATAGGGCACCCTAAGACATGATATCGGATAAAAACATAAAAGGAAATCCTACTTCGTGTAATGTTCTTAGGAACATCTAGAAGATACAACATGCCAATTGATAATAAGAAACAACTGACTAACATAGTCTTTTTTACGGTTTTGATAATCAAGATAATAGGCGTGTTCCCATAGATCGATAGCCAATAATGGCTTCATGTTATGGCGAATAGGATTATCGCCATTAGGCAAGGAGATGACTTTGAGTTCGCCGTCCGTATTCATAGCGAGCCATGTCCATCCCGAACCAAAGAAAGATAATGCTTCTTTTTCTAAGATACGCAACAATTTGTCAAAAGTACCGAAGGATTGTTCAATAAGAAAAAGAAACTCACCAGTTGGCTGTTTTGCATGTTTTGTTGGTAGAAATTGCTCGAAGAATAATTTATGGTTGTATACTTGCCCTGCGTTATTAGCCAGAGGGCCAACAGGTGCTTTACGAACAATATCCTCCAACGATAATCCCTCGTAGATGGAGCCATCAACAAGTTGATTAAGGTTATCCAAATATGTTCTGAAATGTTTGCCATAGTGATAAGCAACTGTTTGTTGGCTCATCATAGGAGCCAAATCACCGAACTGGTATCCTAATTCGGGAAGCTCAAATCGAAATTTAATCATAGTTTTTAGGTTTTGATATAGTTAATGAATAGGTAAAATAAATAAGGTGCAACACTTAGTGCTACACCTTATTGTTATCAAATATCGTGCCAAACACTTATCTAGTACGAGAACCAGAAGCTGAACTTGTTCTCATGCTACTTCCGCCACTTGTTCTCATGCTAGATCCAGCAGATGAGCGCATCGAGGAAGAACTAGTTGAACGTACACTAGAAGTACTGCTTGTACGCATGCTAGAACTACTAGAAGAACGATTCACCGAAGGTGTGGTAGCACGTGTTGTGCTAGTTGGTGTAGTCGTTGTACGAACAGTAGTGCTTGTTCTAGTGGTAGTTGTGCGTGCAGGTGTTGTAGCAGACGATGTTCTATTAACCGTTGCTTGTTGAGCGCGGGTTGTAGTAGTCGTGGTTGCCGCAGCACGAGTCGTTGTAGCTGTTTGACGAGTAGCAGTAGAAGCTGTGCGGGTTGTAGTTGCTGCACTACGAACATTGGTACTACCGTATGTAGGATTCATTGTAGTCGTTTGACGAGTTCCTGTAGCATTTTGACGTGTAGCAACAGATTGTCCGCTAACGCGTGTTCTAGTATTCGCGCTAGGTTGCGCTTGGCGTACTGCTGTACGTCTGTTTTGCTCAAACGAACGTGCATTGACTACATTGCGTGATGCGTTGCGAGATGCGAAAGAGCGGTCTGGATAACGGGTCGCATAGTCATTTCTTCTAACCGCTTGATGCATTGGACGATAACGATGATGCAAATGATGACCAGTACGGTATGAGCAAATTGGATGATGGTAGTGATGCCAATAGCAATGATTCCAATAAATGTATGGATCGACGCAGAAGAATGGTCTCCACCAATGTGGCCAATAACCCCAGTAATATGGTGAGTGCCAGCATACCCAAGATGGTCCCCAGAACCAATCATATATAGCTGGACGATAGATATATACAGGCTCAATGATATAGTTAGCACCGTAGATATACTCATCACCTACCACTTGTACAGTAATAGACTGTGTCTCCTCGTCTTTATCTACGAAGATAGAAGCAACATCTTGATAGATATCCTTTGCTAGCACAGCTTGAACAACAACCAAGTGTTGATTACCCTCAGCAGTCTCTATCACACGCAGATAATCTACTTCGCCATCTGCATTGAGATCTAAGTTAGAGAAAGCAGAATCAGGGTTATTGAGCATAGACTCAAACTCTTCAAGATCCTTAGCTTGACCGAAAAGCGTAGCTACTGTTTTAAGGTCAAGGTTCTCAGAAATGTCAGTAGATGTTGCAGTGACAGTGATGGTCTCATCTGCACGAAGCATCCATGTGGTGAACATGATGCATACAGCCAATAAAATCAATTTCGTTTTCATGTTACACTAAATTTAAATTGTGATTCATTTTCTCCTTCTTTATGCGCATATAATTGTAGTTATAGGGATTAGGAGCAATCTCTATTGCAATATTCTCTACAATTTCTATGCCATAACTCTCCAAGCCTACTCTTTTTACCGGATTATTAGTCATGAGACGAAGTTTCTTTGCCCCTAATTGTTGCAAGATTTGAGCACCCACTCCATAGTCTCTTTCATCAGGACGGAAACCTAGGTGAATATTTGCTTCAACTGTATCTTCGCCTTGTTCTTGTAGTTTGTATGCACGTATCTTATTCATCAGTCCGATACCTCTACCCTCTTGATTCATATAGAGAATCACTCCTTTGCCTGCTTGTTCAACCATTTGCATAGCTTTGTGCAACTGCTCACCGCACTCACAACGCATAGAACCAAAGATATCACCCGTCATACAAGATGAGTGTACGCGACAGAGAATAGGTTCGTCGTCAGTCCACTCTCCTTTAACAAGCGCAACATGTTCTAGACCATTATTGAGTTGGCGGAAAGGCGTAAGCATAAACTCACCATAAGCTGTTGGTAGAGAGACTGTTTCGCCTCTTTCAACTAAGAGTGTTTGTTTTTGATTTTCAGCGTTTTGTGTCGCATCAGGATGACTCATTCGGTAGGCTATAAGATCTTTAATAGAAACAAGTGATAGACCATACTTAGCTGCCACGATTTCGAGATCAGGCATTCGTGCCATAGTACCATCTTCATTCATGATTTCAATGAGTGCAGCCACAGGTTGTAGGCCTGCTAGTCTAGCCAAATCAACAGCTGCTTCAGTATGTCCAGCACGTTTAAGCACACCTTTTTCTTGTGCATATAGCGGATTGATATGTCCTGGACGACCAAAGGTTTCTGGTTTAGATGCAGGGTCAGCCAAAGCACGAATTGTAGCAGCACGATCCTCAGCACTAACACCAGTGGAACAGCCTTCTAACTTGTCGACCGTCACAGTAAAAGGAGTTCCTAACATGGAGGTGTTATTGGATACTTGGTGCACCAAATCCAATTCTGCACAACGACTTTCAGGTAGTGGAACACAAAGTACACCACGACCATGTTGTAGCATAAAATTGACTTTTTCTGGTGTTATCTTTTCGGCTGCGATAATAAAGTCGCCCTCATTCTCACGATCTTCGTCATCTACAACAATCACAAACTTACCTTCACGAATGTCTTCAATTGCTTTTTCTATTGTGTCCATAATGAATTATGTATTTAGCGAATATTTTATTGTTTTCAAGTATTGTTTTGATTTTTCGTATGATTATTTTGGATTTTCTCAGTATACGCATAGCGGTATTGACCCATGCATCTGGATTAAAGAGAGCAGAGTCGGTAGCCGCTTTGTAGGTCAAGAAGATGCCAATAGGCAATAGTACTAATGAACTCAACCACATACCAGCCCAACATGGCCAGAGAGCCTCGCGAGCCATCTTGTATCCCGTATTATCAATCATGTAGTAAACAATGAACATCACCACAGAGATAACGATAGGAGCGCCTAATCCACCTTTGCGGGTGATAGCACCTAGTGGAGCGCCAATAAAGAAGAAAATCAAGCAGGCAAACGCCAAGGTAAACTTACGATATAACTCAATCTCATGTCTTCTGATATAACGCTGATAGTCGTCTAGCATGAGACAATTGTAGTCAATCTTATCCTTCTTTTCTTTGGCTCTGTCTAGGGCAGATGAGATAGCTCTATATCGTTGATCATCGTTGAAAGTGGAATACAAGGAATCAATATCGTATTGCGCATATTGCTCTTTGGCTCCCTCCCATGCGTCCACATTGCGGCTCTCTACACGCTCGCGACCAAAGTAGTGTTTGGTGATGATCACAGCGCTTTGTTCACGGCTACGTTCGTGTTCTAGAACTTGCATAGAATCAATTGATTGCACCAATTGGACTACATTCTTAGAGACATGTTGATCGGCTAGTGACTCTTCGCTATAACGATTGAAATCCATATCAAAATCGATGAGCAATTGCTTGTATGCAAAGGACTCTCTACGATATGGGATGTTTCGATCGGACATGGTTTGATGTTGCTTACGGTTGAGGTTCTCGAAGGACTCACCGTAGTATAGTTGAAGAAGTAGGTACTTGTTGTCCTCGGTGAAGTAGATTCGGCCTGAATCTGCAATCATGACTTTGGCATTTCTAAAACCGTCCGTATAGTCATAGATCATCAGGTCGTAGAGCATACCTGTTTTGATATTTTTGTTGCCGACCATAAGGTTGTAGCCTTCGATGCCGTCGTAGAACTCACCTACGGGGATGTCAAGTTCGGGGGATTTTTGTTTTAGAGAGAAGATGAGCGCCCATAACTTGACTTGGGACTTAGGAAGAATATTGTTGGAGAAAAAGAATGCTCCAACGCATATGAATCCGATGGCTATGGTGAGTGGGCGCATGATGCGAAAGAGACTCACTCCGGCAGCTTTCATGGCTGTGAGTTCGAACTTCTCACCTAGGTTGCCAAAACTCATCAAAGAGGCTAGCAAAATAGCTAATGGTAAGGCTAATGGAACAACTGATGTGACTGCATAGACGAAGAACTCCGCAAGGACATCTATACCCACACCTTTACCTACCAAGTCTTTGACATGCAACCAGACAAACTGCATGAGAAGAATAAAGACGCAAATGACAAAAGTGACAGACAAGAGCCCAAGAAAAATCTTGAGCAGATACGCGTCTATCTTCTTCATTCTTAACATGTTATATCGTCGTTATTATTGATATAAATTATTATATTTCAGTAGAATTATCCTTCTAAGTTTTCGTTGGTAAAGCATACTGGTAAGAGGTCTGATGCGCGTTCAAAAACATAGCATTCTCTCTCGCCGTAGAGCACGACTGTCATAGGTTTGCCAAAGCGGTGTTCGGTCTCCAACATGACTTGTCTGCAAGCACCACAAGGACTGGCAGGATCATGGGTGAAATGACCATCTGTATAACAAGCAATAGCCAGCGCGGTGACGGGTGTAAGTGGGTTGTTGGCATTGGCCGCGAAGAGGGTTGTGCGTTCAGCACATAGGCCGCTTGGGTATGCAGCATTCTCTTGATTGGCTCCAGTCCAAACTTGTCCATCTTCTAGTAGTGCAGCTGCTCCAACATGGTAGTGTGAATATGGGCAGTATGCATCTTGCGTTTTGTCCTTTGCTTGTCGAACTAATTCTTGCAGTTGCTGAGGTAGTTCTTGTTCTGAACAGACCTTAACCTTGGTTTGAATGAGTAATTCTTTCATATTCATTGTTTTTTGCAATATATGCGCATACATTTGCGCACAATTATGCATATTATGGTGCAAAGGTACTACTTTTTTCTCAAATATCCAAATTTAGCAAAAGAAAAATGTTTTTTTATTAAAAAACACCATTATTCTACTCAGTCTCTTTTCTATTCGCAAAAAAAGTAGTATCTTTGTCGATTATTTGGGGAGAATTGGTGTGACAGAATTGAGAGAAAAACAAAAGAACAACATTGATATGAAAAAAAGTATTTTTTTGGTACTGGCATTGGTACTCGGTACAGCGAACATGGTTCATGGTATCAACAAAGAAACCATGACTGACACATTGACACAAGTAGTGAATTCTTACGCGAGTGTGGGCGGCGTAAAAATCAAGAGCATTCGTGTGAAGAACAATCATGCGTATGTCTACACCAATCAGACTTTAGGACAAGTGTCCCTATCGCCTGAGCAACTGGAAGAGATGCGTAGCACCCTAGGTGAGATGATCTTCAAGCACAAGAAAGGTCATGTGTACATATACAGCAACAATGTGGAGCTGGGCAAACTAGTGACCAGTGTATATGTTCCTCGCGATGCGAAAGACAAGTATACCCTACCCGAGGTGGCAGCATGGGTAAAGAACGAATCCGCAGCCTACGAGACCGAGCAAGGACTAGCTGGTAAGCATATAGCGCTATGGGGCAGTCATGGTCGCTACTACAACCAACAACAAAAGACATGGTTATGGCAACGTGCTAAACTATGGACTACAGTAGAAGACTTATACACATCGTCCTACACGATGCCTTTCCTAGTACCGATGTTGGAGAACGCGGGTGCAGTGGTGGTTCAGCCACGCGAGCGTGACACCCAAGCTGTGGAGCAGATCTGTGATGAGCAACTAGGTAACATAGCCTATAACGAGGCATGCTGGACCATGGGCGAAGGCCAAGGTTGGGGTGCGAAAGTGCAGTTGCTAGAAGGAGAGAATCCGTTTGAGATGGGTGGATACATGGTAGCTACCAAGCGAGCAGGTGAGTTGAAGTATGTGCCAGAATTGCCAGCAGGTGATTATGCAGTATATGTATCCTACAAGACACTGAAAAACAGTACAGATCAAGCGAAATACACCGTAGTGCACAAGGGTCAAAAGACCGAGTACAGTGTGAACCAACAGATGGGTGGTGGCACATGGGTGTATCTGGGTACTTTTAGTTTTGGCACCGAGGCAGATGAGAACTACGTTAGTCTATCTGGCGTGAGCGAGAAGCAGATGGTGGTGACCGCAGACGCGGTGAAGTTTGGTGGAGGTATGGGTAGTGTTGCTCGTTATCCACAACCAGACGCTGTGGAGAACACTCCGTCGTCGAAGACCATCACATTGCGTGAGACGAGTGTGGACAGTGCAGCCCTGGCAGCCAACCAAGCATTGGCACAGACCAGTGGTATGGCGAGATATCTGGAGGCATCGCGTTACTGGTTGCAATATGCAGGTATACCAGACAGCGTATACAACTACACTAGTAGCAGAAACGACTATACGGACGACTACTGCAGTCGTGGTATGTGGGTGAACTATTTGGCAGGTGGTAGTGCCGCTAACCCAGATGAGGCAGGACTAGGCGTACCACTGCACCTGAGTCTGTCGTTCCACACCGATGCGGGTACACGCTATGACGGTTCGATAGTAGGTTCGCTGATGATATACACAGATCATGACAACACGAAGAGTAAGGTGTATCCAACTGGTGTGAGTCGTCAGGTGGCTCGTGACTACGGAGACTTTATGCAAACGCAAATTGTGGAGGATATGCAAGCGCTGTTTGCTCCACAATGGGAACGTCGACAGTTGAACAACTCGTCGTATGCAGAGGCACGTTATCCAAAAGTGCCAGCGGTGTTGTTGGAGTTGTTGTCGCACCAAAACTACTACGATATGCAGTTTGGATTGGATCCACGCGTACGATTTGTGATATCACGTGCAATATACAAAGGCATGTTGCGTTTTGTTCATGAGCAATACGGCACAGAATATGTGGTTCAGCCATTGCCAGTTCGTGGTATGCAAATGCAGCGAGAGGGTGACGAATTGTGCGTGTCATGGCAAGCAAGAGAGGACAGGCTGGAGCCAACAGCTGTGCCATGTTACTACGTAGTATACACCCGCCAAAACGACGGAGACTGGGATAATGGTGTGCGAGTGGAGAAAGAGGAATATCGTTTTGCAGCAGAAGTTGGTGTACGTTATGACATCAAGGTGGTGGCAGGAAACAAGGGCGGTGTGAGTATGCCAAGTGAGGTATTGTCAGCATATATCGCTCCAGATGAGAAAGGACGCGTATTGGTGTTGAACGCTTTTGAGCGTGTGAGTGGTCCAGAGTGGTTTGCAGACAGCACTTATGCAGGAATAAAACCAGCGAGTCACGGTGTGGGTTATGGCACAGAGATAGGATACATAGGTGAGCAGTTTGACTATACAATCAATCATCCATGGATAACCGACGACGAGTGCGGTTGGGGTTCGTGCTTCTGCGACCAACAATCGACACTGACAAAGGGTAATACGTTTGACTACCCAGTGGAGCACGGAAAGGTGTTGGCAGCAATGGGCTATTCGTATGTGAGTGCGAACGCATACGCGGTGGATAGCATTGGCGAGTATGATGCAGTGGATGTGATTATGGGTAAACAGAAACGTACGATACTGGAAAAAGATACGGCATTTGAGTGCTTTACTGAAGGCTTGCAAGCAGCGCTGAAAGCATACATCAACCGAGGCGGAAACGTGATGATATCTGGTGCACATATAGCAACAGAGCTGCACAGTGAGGCAGATAAGACGTTTGCGAAGGAGTATCTACACTATACCTTCCGCTGTGACCACGCATCGAAGAACGGTGGTGTGGTGGTGAATAATCTGCGTATGGCAGGTGGCGAGTATGGTTTCCACACCCGTCCGAACGCCAGTCGTCTGCACACAGAGAACGCAGAGTGTATAATGCCAACGAAAGATGCGGCTTGCGTAGCTCGCTATAAAGATACCGAGTTGAGTGCTGCAGTGGCATACGACGGCGCAAGCGTAGGTAAAGGTAAGACACTGAGCTGGGCGTTTATGTTGGAGAGCTCGGAGGAGTTCGGTGCGATGTACGAGAAGGCGATGAAGTGGATGTTGAGTGAGTAAGAGAGGGCACACAAACTACGTTGTCCCTCAATCTTAACTAATAAAAGCAAGTATTGACTAGAGCACCGCAGGTAGCGGATAGCAAAATTAGAATTAAACAACAACACTTAGACAACATAAGCAAAATTGTTTGTACGATAGGATTGGCGCCAAGCAAGAGAAAGTAGAAAGTCAGAAAAAGATATGAAGAAGAAAAAGAATTTGCCGTTGCTGGAAAATATAGCAATAACAGGAATAGCTGCGGAAGGTAAAGCCATTACACGCGTGGACGATATGGTTCTGTTTGTGCCATACTGTGTACCAGGCGACATAGTAGACATACAAGTGACACGCAAGAAACACTCGTTTATGGAAGGTCGCGTGGAACGCATAGTGAAAGCATCGGATGTGCGCTGTGACGCTCGCTGTAAACACTACGGCGAATGTGGCGGATGCAAATGGCAGATACTACCCTACGAGGAGCAATTGCGCTATAAACAACAACAAGTGACAGACAACCTGACACGCATCGGTAAAGTGGAACTGCCCGAGATCTCCCCTATCCTAGGAAGCAAGGAGATATATGAGTACAGAAACAAGTTGGAGTTTACGTTCTCCGACCGCAAGTGGTTGAGCTGGGAGGCTATTAACGCCGCAGGCGGTTTGGACAAGGTTGACAATAGTTATGGATTGGGGTTTCATATCCCTAACTGCTTCGACAAGGTGCTGGACATAACTGAGTGTCATTTAATGCCAGAAATTAACAACCGTCTGCGCAACGGCATACGTGACTATGCTCGTGCTCACGGGTTGGTGTTCTACAACGAGCATACGCACCAAGGACAGTTGCGTACGTTGGTGATACGTTCGAACCACAAGGGCGAGATCATGCTAATCGTGGTATGGGCAGATGAGCCATACATACCGCTGATGGAGTATGTGAAAGAGAACTTCCCTGAGGTGGTGAGTCTGTTGTACGTAGTGAATAGGAAGTTCAACGATACGATAGGCGACCAAGATGTACATGTGTACCACGGCCAAGACCATATCATGGAGGAGATGGAGGATCTGCAATTTAAGGTAGGCCCTAAATCGTTCTACCAAACCAACACATTGCAGGCCTATGAGCTGTACAAGGTGGCTCGTGAATTTGCAGGTCTAACAGGCGATGAGTTGGTATTTGACTTGTACACAGGAACTGGTACGATAGCCAACTTTGTGGCTCACCAAGCAAAGCAAGTGATAGGTATAGAATATGTGCCAGAAGCAATAGAAGACGCGAAGGTGAATGCGAAGATAAACAAGTTAGATAATACGCTATTCTTCGCGGGTGATATGAAGGATATACTGAATGAGGACTTCATAGCAGAGTACGGTCGACCAGATGTGATCATCACCGATCCCCCACGCGCAGGTATGCACGAAGATGTGATAAATACGATACTGTTTGCGGAACCAAAACGCATCGTTTATGTGAGCTGTAACCCAGCAACACAAGCACGCGACTTGAACATGCTGGATAGCAAGTACAAGGTGGTGAAAGTGCAACCAGTGGATATGTTCCCACATACACACCATGTGGAAAATGTGGTGCTACTGGAGAAAAGAGTCGAGTGTTGAGAGGACTGGGAAAGTAAATTATACAAAAATTATTGTAACTCCTGCTCGCTGCGCTTAACGTATAATCATTCGAGTTATGCGAGATAAGAACTTCCTCAGTCGCTCAGGGAGAAAGTTGAGATATGATAAGTGTACTACTGGCGATATTCTTTTTGCAGTTCACCGATAAGGGTGGATCGGATTGTGTTGCGCTGAGCCCTACGGCTATAGTGATGCGCGAGGAACGCGGTATAGCCATAGACTCGCTAGATTACGCTGTATCGGAAATATATCTGGACTCAATACGCGCCCTAGGCGGCAAAGTGCTGCACACCTCCCGCTGGTTAAACGGTGCGACGGTAGAAGGAAAAAGCGGCGCGAAAGCCAAATGGCTAGCGTGCAGTTTTGTGGACACCATATACCAGACTCGCACAGACAAGTTGCCGACATTTTCGATGGTATCACCTCGTCACAAGCAAGAAGTGAAGTGGACGGATAGTATAGCATACGGGGAGACGAAGAGTCAGTTGGAGGTGATGAACCTGCCAAGATTGCACGAAGCGGGTTTTCATGGACAAGGCATACGCATAGGAATAGCGGATGGTGGTTTTGCCAACGCTGACTCGCTGGGCGGCCTGGCGGCTGTGCGCGGGCAGTGGTTGGGTTATGCCGACCTGACGGACGACAAGACGGATATCTTTGACGCAGAGCATACGCATGGTACGATGTGTCTATCGACGATAGTGGGTAAGCAGGAAGATTATTGGGGTGCAGCGACAGCGGCAGAGTACTATCTGTTTCGCACCGAGGAGCAAGAGACGGAGAGTCTGAAAGAGATAGACAACTGGGTGGCCGCAGTAGAGATGGCAGACTCGATGGGACTGCATATAGTGAGCACATCGTTGGGGTATCGTCTGTTCGACGATGAGAAGATGGATTTTGAATACGCGGAGATGGATGGTTACCATTCGCGTGGTGCTCAGGCAGCCGTGATAGCAGCAAGAAAAGGTATGCTATTGGTAGTGGCAATAGGTAATGATGGAACGAACGAGTGGCACTATTTGTCGACGCCAGCTGATGCGGATAGTATTGTGAGTGTGGGTGCAGTGAGCGGCAACGGAAGTATAGCATCGTTCTCATCATATGGCCCATCGAGCGACGGACGAGTAAAGCCCGAGGTGTGTGCACAAGGAGTGCATGTGGCGGTGCTGAATCCGAATGATAGCAAGGTGGTACATAGCGATGGTACGAGTTTTGCGTGTCCACTGATAGCAGGTATGGCGGCCTGTCTGTGGTCGGCTATGCCAGAGGCGACGAACATGCAGATACGCGAGTATATCATACGTTCGGCAAATAGATGGGATAGTCCGAATGACCGCCATGGGTACGGCATACCAGATGTGTGGAAAGCGTACACGAATGCGAACACGGGCGTGGAGAACACGACTAGCCTAGAGGGAGCGTGTGGGAAAATAATGAAAAATGGAGAATTATATATAATCCGTCAAGGATCAAGATATAACCTATTAGGTCATAAAATAGAATAGAATGCGAAGAAACTTACATGAAATAAGTCCTGCTACGACATCGTATGAGATGGGATTAAAGCGTGTGTTGTTGTCTGCTAATGAGAGCGGATGTAGCATCACGCAGATAGCAGTGATCAATCTGAAAGCAGGCGAGAAGAGTGCGATGCATATTCACCCTGACTTGCAGGATGCTTTTTACATTTTGGATGGCAGCCTAGAGGTGACCATCGATGGTGAGAGTAATATCTGCACGCAAGATGACTTTATCTTTGTCGAGCACTTGAAGACATATCAGTTGCATGCGTTAAGCGATGTGCAGATGCTGGCGATAGGTTGTGTGATAGAAGCACAACGTACGAAATTGTACCCTATGCTATTCGAGCCCAATCTGCATACAAAAATATGGGGAGGCGAGCAACTAGCCAGTTGGAAGAATCTACCCCATCAGCAACATATAGGTGAGAGTTGGGAGGTGTCGGCAGTGGCATCGGCTCCATCGGTGGTGGCCAATGGCACATGGGCAGGATACTCGTTGCTGGAAGTGATAGCGAAGATGCCAGAGGCGATACTGGGCAAGGCCGTTTCCAAGCAGAACAAGGGAGAGATGCCGGTATTGGTGAAGTTTATCGATGCAAATGACGAACTGAGTATACAGGTTCATCCAGACAACGAGATGGCTAAACGCGAGCATGGAAAACTGGGCAAGAACGAGATGTGGTACATCATCAGTGCGGAAGAAGGTGCGTGTATCTATGCTGGTTTTCAGGAGCAGTTGTCGGAAGAGGAATACAAGCAGCGAGTGGCAGACGGCAGTATAGTGGATGCACTGGCAAAGCACCCTGTTCAAGCAGGAGATGTATTCTATATACCAGCGGGTCGTGTGCATGCCATCGGTAAGGGTATACGTTTGTTGGAGGTGCAACAGTCGTCAGATATAACCTATCGCATATACGATTACGAACGTCTAGATCTAAATGGTCAACCACGCGAGTTACACACAGAGTTGGCGGCACACGCCTTGGACTATCAGGTGTATCAAGAGTACAAGAACGAGTATCAGGAGACCGTGAATACGGCAAACTTATGCTTGGAGACAGAGTATTTTACGGTGCGCGTGGTGGACTTGCAAGAGACGATAAGACGTAATATGGTGAAGTATGACTCGTTTGTGGTGCAGACCTGTATCCAAGGTGAGTGCAAGATACGCATCCGTAGTACGCACGACGAGATCACACTGAGAGAGGGCTACTCGTGTCTGATACCAGCGGCGATAGCAGATTATGACATGATACCGCTAACGACGCATGCAAAAGTCATAGAGTCGTACATCAATAATGCAACACAAAGTTCATTCAGAAGATTCATATCGCAGTTCTTGCATATGACGAACGGATAAAACTGTAGTGATATAAAAATAACAAACATACTTATGAAAAGAGATCAAGAGATTTTTGACATCATCCGCCAAGAGCGTGAGCGTCAAACTAAGGGCATCGAGTTGATTGCCTCTGAGAATTTTGTTAGTGACCAAGTGATGGAAGCCATGGGCAGTGTGCTAACCAACAAGTACGCTGAGGGTTATCCAGGTAAGCGATATTATGGTGGTTGCGAAGTGGTAGACCAAAGCGAAAACATCGCTCGTCAACGTTTGTGCGAGTTGTTCGGTGCCGAGTATGCCAATGTTCAACCTCACTCTGGTGCACAAGCTAACATGGCAGTGTTCATGGCATGTCTGCAAGCAGGTGACACCTTCCTAGGACTGAACCTGAGCCACGGCGGTCACCTGAGTCACGGTTCGCCAGTGAACTTCTCAGGACTGATGTTCAACGCATTGGAATACAATGTAAAAGAGGATACAGGTCGTGTAGACTATGAGCAACTAGAGCAAGTGGCACGAGAGAAGAAACCTAAATTAATTATCGCGGGCGCGAGCGCGTATAGTCGCGACTGGGATTATGCTCGTATTCGCCGTGTGGCAGACGAAATCGGTGCTATCTTTATGGTAGATATGGCTCACCCAGCAGGATTGATTGCGGCAGGCTTGCTGGAGAACCCTGTTAAGCATGCGCATATCGTAACATCGACCACCCACAAGACCTTGCGTGGCCCTCGTGGCGGTGTAATACTGATGGGTAAGGATTTTGCTAATCCATGGGGTAAGACCACACCAAAAGGCGAGGTGAAGATGATGTCCGCATTGCTAGACTCAGCAGTGTTCCCAGGTACACAAGGTGGCCCATTGGAGCATGTGATTGCAGCTAAGGCAGTAGCTTTTGGCGAGGCATTGAGTCCAGAATTCAAGGAGTATCAAAAGCAAGTTCAGATCAATGCAGCAGCCATGGCAAAAGCATTGATGGAGAAAGGTTATAAGATCATCTCTGACGGTACAGATAACCACTCTATGCTCGTGGATTTGCGCACTAAGTACCCAGATTTGACAGGTAAAGTAGCAGAGAAAGCTCTGGTAGCAGCCGACATCACCACCAACAAGAACATGGTGCCATTTGACTCTCGTAGTGCGTTCCAGACTAGCGGTTTGCGTTTCGGTACACCAGCTATCACCACTCGTGGTTTGAAAGAGGATAAGATGGCATGGATCGTAGAGTTGATCGACCGCGTATTGAGCAATCCAGAGTCAGAGGAGAACATAGCAGCAGTTCGCGCAGAGGTTAATGCAGAGATGGTGAAGTATCCACTCTTTGCGTGGTAAAAAGACCACTGCGCCAAGAGACCGCATCATAGATGCTGAGAGGCGTATGCGTCTAACAGCAAAGCGATCTAAATATGAGCGAAAAGAAACATATCACAGAACTATCGAAGGGCATCTTCAAGGATAGGGGCAGCAAGTTCCTATCCTTTGCTGAGCCCATTACGGACGAGGAGCAAGCCAAAGAGCGCATCAAGTGGTACAAAAAGAAGTATCACGATGCACGCCATGTGTGCTATGCCTATCGTTTGGGCGACAACTTGTGGCGCACCAAAGACGATGGCGAACCTCACGGCACAGCGGGCATGCCGATACTGCGTAGCATTGACGCACAGAATCTAGACAACATTTTGGTGGTTGTTGTGCGCTATTTTGGCGGTACGCTGCTAGGCACAGGCGGTCTGATGGTCGCATATCGCGAAGCCACGAAGGACGCCCTGAGCAATGCAAACATTGAGTAGGACGCCGCGGGCACTACGAGAAGCAGAAAAAAGTAATTATTATAAACTAATCAATCGTGAAGACAGCCATTTTTCCCGGTTCATTTGACCCTTTTACAGTGGGTCACTATGATATAGTCATGCGCGGTTTGACGCTTTTTGACCGCATTGTTATAGGCATAGGTCTGAACCATGCCAAGCAGCCAACATTTGCGTTAGATGAGCGTCTGAAGGCCATAGAGCAAGCCTTTGCCAACGAGCCAAGAGTACAAGTGATGGCGTATGACTGCCTGACCATAGACCTAGCAAAGCAGTATGATGCGAAGCATATCATACGCGGAGTACGTTCGGTGCAAGACTTTGAGTATGAGCGCAGTATAGCGGATGCCAACAAAGAGTTAAGCGGCATTGAGACGGTGTTGTTGTACACCCGTCCAGCGTATGCACACATATCGTCGTCGCTCGTGCGTGACCTCCATGCTCACGGCAGAGACATATCACAGTATCTCGTCTAGAATAAAATATTTATATGACAATGAAGCGATTAATCCTCATAGTATTTGTATCACTCTCTCTCCCTCTCGTGGCTAAACAGCCCACCACACGCATCGAAGAGAATCTGGCAATATATACGGATGTCATGCGTCAGTTAGACATCAACTATGTTGATACACTCAACTACGACAAGTTACTCTCGACGAGCATCAATGCGATGCTGCAACAAGTAGACCCATATACGGTGTATATGCCTAAGAGTGAAGCAGATAACCTCCGTATGATGACCCAAGGCAAGTATGGCGGCATAGGTGCAGTCATCCTATACCGCGATAGCAATGTCTATGTCAGCGACCCTTATCAACACATGCCTGCAGCTCAGGCTGGATTGCTGCCTGGCGATAAGTTTATCTATGTCGATAGTCTAGACTGTCAGGGTAAGAACACCAAACAAGTCAGCGACGCACTGCGTGGCAAACCAGGCACACAAGTGCATATCGTAGTAGAACGCGACGGAGAACGCATCACCAAAGATATCATACGACGTGATATACATTTGCCAGCCGTCAATTTTGCGGGTGTATACCAAGACTCAATTGCATATATCGCATTCTCGGAGTTCACGAAGAACTCGGCACAGGAGTTACTAATCGCCCTTGACCAACTAATGATGAAACATCCAGTCAACAGACTGATTATTGACTTACGCGGCAATGGTGGTGGTCTAATCGATGAGGCGGTACAATTGCTAGGGTTCTTCTTGCCTAGGGGCACCGAAGTGGTATCAACCAAGGGTCAGCTGCCTCGCACATGTCATAGCTATACGACAACGAGCACACCTATCTTCCCAACGATGCCTATCGTGGTGATGGTGGACAACAACTCTGCATCAGCATCCGAGATCGTAGCAGGCGCCCTACAAGACTTGCATCGTGCAACGATCATCGGTCAACGCACCTTCGGCAAAGGTCTGGTGCAGAACCTACGACCAATCGCCTACGGCGGACACCTCAAAGTGACGACATCTAAGTACTACCTGCCATCAGGACGCTGCATCCAGGCGATTGACTATGCCGAGAGACAAAAAGGCAATCAGTTGCACAAAGATACAGCGGGCGGCATCTTGCCAGATATCGTGCTAACGGACTCTAACAAGCTGGATATCTGCTACAACCTGTACCGCGACCACATGTTCTTTGACTATGCGACACTCTACCATCGTCAACATGCGAGCATCGCTTCGCCAGCCGAGTTCACGCTGACAGAAGAGGATATAGAGGACTTCTGCCGCTTCCTTGATGAGCGTGAGTTCAGCTATGAGACCGAGACAGGACGTTACTTCAAGCAGCTGCTTGAAATAGCGACGAGCGAGGACATAGACTCGACTACCCTATCCCAGTTAAAAGCACTACAACCCGAACTGACCCCAGACTATCATCAGGCGATCTATCGCAATCAGACGGAGATACAAGAGTGGCTCGGTGGTGAGATCGTTAAACGCTACTATTATCACCCAGGATACTACGAATATATGCTACGCTTTGACCCTGAACTGACACGAGCTATTCAGGAGATAACGACGGAAAAATAATGTGATACACATGCCCCGCTGGTCGATGACTGGCGGGGATTTTTTTGTATGTTGGAAGATATGGCTGCGAGGCAGAGTCAGGAGAATAAATAGATTAAAATCTATTATTTTCGTAGAAAAATGGTGACTTGCTTGCATATGTGCATTTTTTGTTGTATCTTTGCACCCAAATTGCGCGTAGCGTGCGCGTATACGAACATAGAATAAAATCACAACACATATGGAACTAAGCGAACAAGAAGTAATCCGCAGAGAAAGTCTGCAAAAAATGAAAGATATGGGTATCAACCCTTATCCAGCTGATGAATATGTAGTTACAGGTTATTCAACCGAAATCAAAGCTACTTTTGAAGACGACAACCAAGATGCAGAGTGGTACAATGGTAAGCCAGTACGCATCGCAGGTCGACTGATGTCACGCCGTATCATGGGCAAGGCATCTTTCATTGAGTTGCAAGATTCCAAAGGTCGTATCCAAGTATATGTAAGTCGCGACGATATTCAAGCCCCTACTCCAGAAGGCGAAACCGCTACAACCGTTGAGCAACAAATGTACAACGTTGTGTTCAAGAAATTGCTTGATATAGGTGACTTCATTGGTATCGAAGGTTTTACATTCCGTACCCAAATGGGCGAGATCAGTGTACACGCTCAAAAACTGACCGTATTGGCAAAGAGCTTGCGCCCATTGCCAATCGTTAAGTACAAAGATGGTGTGGCATATGACGGCTTTAACGATCCAGAGCAACGCTATCGTCAACGCTATGTGGATTTGGTAGTTAACGAGGGTGTGAAAGATGTGTTCTTAAAGCGTGCCACTATCATCCGCACAATGCGTCAAGTGTTTGATGAGGCAGGTTACACCGAGGTGGAGACACCAATGTTGCAAGCTATTGCAGGTGGCGCAACCGCTCGTCCGTTCATTACCCACCACAACGCATTGGATGTAGATATGTACATGCGTATCGCGACTGAGTTGTACCTCAAGCGATTGATCGTAGGTGGTTTTGAGGGCGTGTATGAGATAGGTCGTAACTTCCGCAACGAGGGTATGGACCGTACACACAACCCAGAGTTCACATGTATGGAGCTCTACGTACAGTACAAGGACTATAACTGGATGATGGCTTTCACCGAGCAACTCCTTGAGAAGATTGCTATCGCCGTTAACGGTACTACCCAAGTAAAGATTGGCGATAACATCGTTGACTTCAAAGCACCATATCGCCGTCTGCCAATCTTGGAGGCAATCCAAGAGAAGACTGGTTACGATTTGAGTATAATGACCGAGGACGAGATTCGTGTAGTGGCTAAGAAATACGGCGTAGAGGACACCGAGAAGATGGGCAAAGGTAAACTCATCGACGAGATTTTCGGCGAGACATGCGAAGGCACCTTTATCCAACCAACCTTCATCACCGACTATCCAGTAGAGATGTCTCCTCTGACCAAAATGCACCGCAGCAAACCAGGTTTGACCGAGCGTTTTGAGTTGATGGTTAACGGCAAAGAGTTGGCTAACGCATACAGTGAGTTGAACGACCCAATCGACCAATACGAGCGCTTCGTAGAACAAATGAAACTGGCTGACAAGGGTGACGACGAGGCAATGATTATTGATCATGACTTCATGCGTGCCTTGGAGTATGGTATGCCTCCTACATCAGGTATCGGTATCGGTATCGACCGCCTCGCAATCTTCATGACAGGACAACCATCCATCCAAGATGTATTGTTGTTCCCAACAATGAAGCCAGAGAAATAATCGCTTGGCGATTATTTCTCGGTAAAGAGACATGCTCGCCATAGCGAGCAAGAATAAAATTAAAGACAAACATTGTTATGATCGGAATTTTAGGTTCGGGTAGTTGGGCTACCGCACTAGCAAAGATAGTGCTCACCAACACCGACGAAATTAACTGGTACATTCGCAAGCAGGAGACGATAGACGAGTTTATCGAAAATCGCCGCAATCCAAATCATTTGGAACTGGCATACTTTGATACCTCTAAAATCCGTTTTTCAACCGATATCAACCAAATCATCGAACAATCCGATGTACTGATACTGGCTATCCCATCGCCATACATCAAGATGAGTCTGGATGATATCACTGTGGATTTGTCTACCAAGAAAATTATCTCTGCAGTAAAAGGTATGATAGCCGACGACAATATGCGCGTAACAGAATACCTGCACCAACGATACAATATTCCAAACAATCAGATTGGTATCGTAGCAGGCCCTTGCCACGCAGAAGAAATCGCACTAGAACGACTAAGTTACCTAACCATAGGATGCACAGATATCGAACAAAGCAAAGAGTGGTGTCAGATGATGACAACCAAGTATGTTCACACGACACCTAGTAACGATGTGATTGGATTAGAATATTCTAGCGTGATGAAAAACATCTATGCCATCGCCATGGGTATGTGCAAGAGTCTGAGATACGGAGACAATTTTCAAGCAGTACTCCTCACCAACGCCATGCACGAGATTACACGATTTGCCAAAGCCACATCAGATATCCCACGCGATATCAGTCGTAGTGGCTATCTGGGCGATGTACTTGTAACAGCATACTCCAACTTCTCACGCAACAGACAGTTCGGACAAATGATTGGCATGGGTTACAGCGTCAAAGCCGCACAAACAGAAATGGAAATGGTGGCAGAAGGCTACTACGGCACTAAGACGATCCATAAAGTCAACAAACAACTAGGAGTAGATCTGCCAATCGTAGAGGCCATGTATCAAATCCTCTACAAACGCAAATCACCAAAATTAACCATCAAAGAACTTACACAAAAATTTCAATAAACATGACAAAAGATATACACTTTTCCTACGCTAAGGCTGTACCTACCGATGCTGTTGCTGCTTACAAAGAAGAAGTAGCCAAAGCACAAGATCAACTCGTTAATGGTACCGGATTGGGTAACGATTTCCTCGGTTGGATGAACCTTCCAACTGACATCCGTCCACAACTCGAAGACATCCAAGCAACCGCAGATCTACTCCGCCGCGAGTGCGAAGTAATCGTATGTATTGGTATTGGTGGTTCGTATCTGGGTGCGAAAGCCGTAATTGATGCACTTACTAGCAGCTTCGCATGGTTAGAGGGCAATAAACCAGCAATCGTATATGCAGGACAAAACATTGGCGAGGATTATCTATATGAGTTGCAAACACTGCTCAAAACCAAAAAATTCGGTATCATCTCTATCTCTAAGTCAGGTACAACTACCGAACCAGCATTGGCATTCCGCCTCCTCAAAACCCAACTTGAGGAGCAACAAGGCCGCGAGGCAGCTAAGCAACTAATCGTCTGCATTACAGATGCAAAGAAAGGTGCACTCCGTACATTGGCTACACAAGAGGGATACAAAACATTTGTCATCGAGGATAACATCGGCGGCCGTTTCTCTGTACTCTCACCAGTTGGTTTGTTGCCAATTGCTTGCGCTGGACTAGATATCCACGCACTCATTGACGGCGCTGAGCGCATGATGCAAGTATGCGGTATTGATACTCCATTCGAGGAGAACCCTGCTGCGCAATATGCAGCTGCACGTAATCACCTCTACGCTGAGCAAGGCAAGAAGATTGAGATGCTCGTTAACTACCACCCTAAACTACATAACGTCAGCGAGTGGTGGAAACAACTATACGGCGAGTCAGAGGGTAAGGACAACAAGGGTATCTTCCCAGCTAGCGTGGACTTTACCACTGACCTCCACTCTATGGGTCAATATATTCAAGAAGGCGAACGCCACTTGTTCGAGACAGTAATCTCCGTTGAAGAGAGCAACTACCAAGTGGAGTTCCCATACGACGAGGCTAACCTCGACGGATTGAACTTCCTTGCAGGCAAACGCGTAGATGAAGTCAACAAGATGGCTGAACTCGGCACTATGCTTGCACATATAGATGGCGGTGTGCCAAATATGAAAATCACTTTGCCTAAGCTCAACGAGTATTATCTGGGGCAATTGCTCTACTTCTTTGAGCGTGGTTGCGGTATCTCAGGTTATATCTTGGGTGTTAACCCATTCAATCAACCAGGTGTAGAGGCATACAAGAAGAACATGTTTGCACTTCTCGATAAACCAGGATACGAGGCAGAATCTGCAGCTATCAAAGCTCGTCTATAATCAAGCAAATAAGATAATAAAAATGAGATTGCTTACCGCAATCTCATTTTTATTTCTCTTACTATGTCGTCACTATACATTCGCCGTACTCTTCCACGCAACAGTCAAGTACACTACTCGTGCCACAAGATGGGCGAAATAGGCGATATACAAGCCCTGGATGCCTAACCACCAATATGTTGCGAGATAGCTTACTAGAAAACCTAAAGCAGCATATATCATGGCATTGCGTATCTGTTTGCCTGCCGTAGCACCTGCATATACTCCATCCCACATAAAGGCCAAAGTTGAAACAATAGGCATAGCTATTAACCAAGCGGTATAATCCGCTAAACGAGACAATACTATCGCATCATTGGTCATCGCTGCGTAAAACGTCTCTGCTCCTATGCCAAATAGCAAAGTGAATAACACACCTACGCCCAACGACCAAGCGAACAAAAGTCCGACGACTCTATCTACACGAGATGCTGCTCTACAAGTCTTCGGCCGATCTTCACTGCAATCTGTTAGGTGCTTCGCACCAAACTCTTTGCCTACTAGGGCTTCTCCTGCATAGGCAAAACCATCCACAAAATAGGAGAATAGCATAAAGAGCTTCATCATAATCGTGCTGACAGCCAACTCCACATCACCATATTTAGATGCTAACGAGGTAAATCCAACATATACCACCATAAAACACAATGAACGAACAAAGAGATTACCATTAAGCGACATAAATCGCCTCATCTCATGACCACCTAATAGTCTAACAGCCTTGTCACCTAATAGCCTAGTAACATTCTGTACTACATCCTTATACTTGATTAGACAGAGTATTAGCGCCAAAAGCAAGCCGGTCATTTGTGCCGCTACTGTACCATAGGCCACACCCATAGCACCCATTGGTGTATAGACCGCCAACACATAGCTCACCACCATATTCACTACATTGACTACGATGTCCGTAATCATCGGGCTAACAGTATCTTGCATACCGATAAACCATCCCTTGAACGCCATTAACGACAAAGTTGCAGGGGCAGCCCATATGCGTACAAAGAAATATTCGCGTGCAAAAGATGCTACCTCAACCGAACAAGGAACTATCGCCAAGACAGCCGTCACAAATAGCCATTGTATTAGCCATAATAACAAGGCACCTATCATGGAAATGCAGACACTCTGACTGAGCAGACGTGCACACTCTACTCTATCTCCACGACCATAAGCCTGAGCTGTCATACCACTTGTACCAACACGCAGAAATCCGAAATTCCAGTACAATAGGTCAAAGAGCATTGTGCCAATAGCTATACCACCAATATAGGTAGCATTAGCTATATGTCCTACGATAGCCGTATCTACTATACCCACCAGAGGTATAGTGATATTAGCTAGAATACTAGGTATAGCTAGACGAAGTATTTGTGAATTGATTCTACGCATAATTCGAGCGCAAAGGTACACAAAAAAATGCACATGTGCAAATTTTGATTGAATGTTCAACGTCAATACAACAAAAAAGAGACTACATAATGCAATCTCTTTTTTCTATACTAACATTATAACCTAAATTAGCTGTACATGAAACGCTTAATACTACGTTTAGGAGTTTTTTCAAATTCTTTCTCCACCACTTCGATAGCTGTGATTTGGCTATAATTAGGCAAAAGCTTGTTCACTGTTTGGCGATTCATCTCCATAAACTCGAAGATGTTTTGACCATTCAATATCTTTTGTCCTGCAGGGGTAGTATCTGGATAAACCAAAGCAACCAATTTTTGATCACGTTGTACTACCACAGATTCCAATACCAATGGCAAACTATTGAGTTTATCTTCGATCTCCTCTGGATAGATGTTTTGTCCACTTGGGCCAAGCAACATATTCTTGCTACGACCACGGAGGAACAAGTTACCATCCTTATCTAAGATACCCAAGTCACCGGTACGCATCCAACCATCCTCGGTAAATACTTCCTTGGTCGCTTGTTCATTCTTATAGTAACCAGACATCACATTCACACCGTATACTTGCACCTCACCCTCTTTCTTGTGTGGATCCTCAGAATCAATACGAATTTGCATTCCTGGGATTACTTTACCACATGAGCGATACGCGTACTTTTGCCAATCCTCGTAGCTGATAAGTGGAGCGCACTCGGTCATACCGTAACCTACACAGTACATAAAGTGCATATCATTCATACATTTCTCAACCTCTTCGTTGAGCGCTGCACCACCGATAATCAAGTAACGCAAGTTGCCACCAAACGCTTGCAACAATGTGCCACAAACCTTCTTGTGTAACAACTTCTTGATTCCAGGAGTCTTCCAAAGCACTTTCATAAGTGGTTTGTTGATCACTGGCAATACTTTACCTTTAATGATCTTCTCGATTACAAGAGGCACTGTCAAAATCATGAATGGGTGTACTTGTGCAAATGCCTTCATCAAGATAGATGGAGTTGGAGCTTTGGTCAAGAAATAGATCTCTGCACCATCGCATATTTGATACAAGAACTCAAACATCAAACCAAACATGTGCGCAATTGGCAACATAGACAACATCTTATCACCTGGTTGATGAGGAATCTTCTTGCATGCGAAGTCAATATTACCACTCAAATTCTTGTGAGTTATCATCACACCCTTAGGGTTGCCAGTTGAACCTGATGTGTAGTTGATAAGAGCCAAATCATCGTGATTATCTGTTGGATAATTCACGTCAGCTACAGTATAACCATTAGGCCACTCTTTCTCAAACTCTTCGTTGATTGTAGCATATTTCTTTTCAATCTCTTCATTTGCTGCATGTTTAATGCTAAAATCATCCATGTAGATCATAGCTGTCAAAGCTGGCATCTCATTAGTATCTACTTTCTTCAATACATTAGGGCCAACATACAACAATTTTGCCTCAGAGTGTTCCACCAAACCATGAACACCTTCTGCGGTAAAATCTGGGAGAATACTTACTGCTACTGCCTTGTAGGTCTCTATCGCCAAGAACAATACACCCCAATTCGCACAGTTGCGACCACAAAGCGCAATCTTATCACCTTGTTCGATACCCATCAAACGGAAAGTGGTGTGCAAACGAGCAATCTCGGTTGCCAATTCACCATAGGTGTAAGATGTATTACCATCCAAGTCTTTCATGGCCAAATCTGACCACTTTCTTGTTACAGTGTTTTGGAGATAATCCAAATAATGTTTCAATTCCATAATTTTTAAATTTTATACGAATGTTGCGACAAAGATACAATTATTTTCCCGAACGTGCGTTCGAAAATAGATACTTTGTGCATTTTTTTCAAGAAAATAATGTTTTTTTTATAAAAAAGGGGAGATTTTTTAAGAAAACCCCACCTTTCTCTATTCTAAACCTTTTTTATCAACTCATAAAGATAGTTATATTGCTCCGAGAATATGTCATAGTTCATTGGTACACCAGCACGTCCTGGATCCCAACCATCCTTGATGTGTACAAACATATGTGCAACCGTATCTATATGCACATCCCCGCGCACTATACCCGCACGCATGCTATTCTTTATAGCTTGTATCCACAAGTTCAACTCATATTCATACAAGCGTTTTGCTTTTTTATACAACTCAGGAAATTTGCTATATGCAGTGAACATCACATTCACAACATTAGAAGTGTTGATATTCTTATTATCCACTTGCTCGTGCACTTCCTTCAATTGGTTCAGATAGTATAACATTGCATCTATCACATCAGGAATAGTAGCATTATCTTTTACCCTATCCAAAGCACGTTGCTTTGGTTGGATGAGAAAGGTAGATACAGCTTCTTGGAACAATTCCTCCTTGTCTTTAAAATAATAGTACATCGTACCTCGCCCCATATTCAACGCTGCCTGTAAGTCTGTTATTGACACATTGGCATACCCATCGATCATATATAGCTCAATAGCCTTGAGCAATATCTTTTCTCTACGATCTTCTTCCATAAAATTTCAATTTTTAGTTTATGACTCAAACTAAGCCCGTGCAAAGGTACAACATTATTTTCGAACGGGCGTTCTAAATAGTGTTTTATACTTAAAAATCCACAAAAATTATGCCATTTAAGACTTTTTTAATATGTTTTTGAACATATGTTCGAAAATATCAACCTACCTTTGCCGCGAATTTTTTAAGAATTTTTATTATTAACCATTAATTATTAACAAGAAAAATGAAGATTCAAAGAGCCAACGTTCTTATTACAGGTGGAGCATCTGGTATAGGAAAAATCATGGGTAGAATAGCGTTGGAGAAAGGGGCTAAGTCGTTGATTATTTGGGATGTTAATCAAAACGCATTAGAATCCACAGCAGCAGAATTTGCCACACTCGGACGTGTATATATTTACAAGGTAGATATTACTAACAGCGATCTCGTAGCCACTACTTACCAACAAATCCTTCAAGATTGTGGCCCTATTGATATTCTAATCAACTGTGCCGGCATAGTCCGTGGCAACAAGACTTTTGATCAACAAACCGTAGAAGACATCCGTCTAACTTTTGAGGTTAACACCATTGCACCTATGGTTATTGCCCAACAGATCTTACCCGATATGATCCGCCGCAACCAAGGTCATATCTGCAATATTGCTTCTGCAGGAGGTATGCTATCCAACCCGAAGATGTCTGTGTATGGTGCTAGCAAATGGGCTATGATTGGTTGGAGTGATTCTGTGCGCATTGAGTTACAACAGATGCACTCCAATGTACATTTTACCACTATTGCACCGTATTATATCAACACTGGTATGTTCAATGGTGTACACTCTAGTATCTTCCCTATCCTCAAACCTGAGCCAACGGCTAGGAAGATCATCCGTGCCATCGAACGCAATACATCATTCCGTGGTATACCTTTCGGATTTCATTTTATTCGTTTTTGGCAGGCTATTCTGCCATTCCGCATCTTTGACTTCGTCTTTGGCACAGTTTTTGGTATCTATCATGCAATGGATAACTTCACTGGAAGAACTAAATAACACCCTAATTGCCACTTATCTGCCCTTTGTCTCCATAGGAACTTCATAGGAACCTCATCAAGGTTTTACCAAAAGATAATAGGCACATCATTAGCTGAATAAAAGCATGCAAAACTACATTTCCACCACTAAAGAAAAACAGCACACCTATTTCCAATCCGGTGCTACTCTACCCTTGTCTATGCGCAAGCAGATGCTTCGTAAGTTAGCTTCTGCTATGCAACAATACGAAAAACCTCTTACCGATGCCCTTTGGCAGGATCTTCACAAATCCTACGAAGAGGCCTATCTCACCGAACTCAGCATCGTATATGCTGAGATTCGCCACCATCTCAAGGGTATGCGCCGTTGGGCAAAAGCAGAGTGCAAAGCATCACCTCTGGCTATCCTACCAGCATGCAGCAAAGTAGTTAAAAAGCCGTTGGGTAACACCCTTATTATTGCCCCATGGAACTACCCTGTCCAACTTTTACTTAATCCACTCGTTGGTGCCATCTCAGCAGGTTGTACGGCTATGCTCAAACCATCGCCTTATGTACCTAATGTCTCTCGCGTACTAACAGATATGGTCCGCAACACTTTCTCAGATGACTATATTGCCATTGTAGAGGGCAATCGCGAGGTAAATAAGATGTTACTTGCAGAACGATGGGATTTAATATTCTTCACTGGTAGTCCATCATTGGGTAAGATGGTCATGGAGGCTGCTTCTAAGCACTTGACTCCTGTGGTTTTGGAATTAGGTGGTAAGAGCCCATGTATCATAGACGGAGATGCCAATCTAGAGGTGGCCGCCAAACGAGTGGCTTGGGGCAAAGCACTGAACGCTGGACAGACGTGTATTGCGCCAGATTACTTGATGATTCACGAAGAGGTTAAGGATAAATTCCTTAAACTGCTCGTCAAAGAATGGGAAAACTTACTAGGCAAAGACCCTAAACAATCGAAGCACTTTGTGCGTATTGTCAACGACAAAGCTTTGGAGCGTTTAATAGCTTATTTGAATAATGGTGAGCTATACCATGGCGGCAAGTATGACAAAGCAGAGCGTTACCTCTCTCCTACTATCCTCACTGATGTAAGTCCAAAGGCTTCTGTAATGCAGGAGGAAATTTTCGGTCCTATCTTCCCGGTGCTTACTTTTGAGCATTTGAACGAAGCTTTGGCGTTTGTATCAGAGCGTGAGCGTCCATTGGCATTCTATTACTTTGGCAAGCAGGGCGACTATGTATTGCGTCATAGTATCTCGGGTGGTGCTTGTATCAACGATGTGATCATGCATATTGTTAATGGTAATATGCCATTTGGTGGTGTAGGTAATTCTGGTATGGGTGGTTACCATGGCAAAGAGAGTTTCATGACTTTCTCTCATCGCCGTGCGGTAGTCAGCACGCCAACCTTCGTGGATATGCCGTTTAGATATATGCCGTATAAACTCTTCAACCTGATAAAGAAATTGGTGTAATCAATTCACCAAAAATTAAGAGGGGGCATCTAATTGACGCCCCCTCTTTGTATAATTAAAATAAATCCCAAATCGAGTCTGCCGTGCCAGGCCATGAATAAATCACTTCACCTTGGGTATTCACATATGTGCAACTATCATGACTTTGTACGAGCGATAAGCCATTATGAAATTCGGTTACAGGTACTTCACCTTCTGGTAACTCAAATACCACTTGAGCATTTGTGTTGATACAATAGTAGCTACCCAAAGTTAATCGATTAATAACCCATGCATACCCTTCATTAAATGGTCTTGCTTTTGCGTATATAGCAGGAATAACAATTTCTCCTTTAGTGTTCATATATCCCCAATCAGATTTTGACATAAATGGTATTAGACCTTCGCTGACTTGTCCAAATTGCATATATTCAGATGCAACTACCACTTCACCTTGCATATTGAGAAGACCTAATTTAAAATCATCTGATCGATAGCTTATAAGGCCATTACCTAAATTCTCCAAAGGATATTTATAAGTAGGTTGAATAGCAAAATCTCCGGACTTGTTAATGGCACCATATTTTCCACTAACTTTAACGATAGCGATACCATCCTTGAATGCCTCTGCATAATCAAATATTGGTTGAATTTTAGTATTCGCATTGACATCAATATACTCATAGTTAGAATCATACTCGCGTTTAGCAGCTATCAATCCATTGTCACCCATTAGACCTAGGGATTTAAATTGAGGTTGAATAACCATATTCATATTTTTATCTAACAAACCATATTCTCCATCCAATAGGAATGTAGAATAACCATAGTAGAAATCAGATGCATTGTCAAATGAAATGGTTGAACAAATATTACCTCTCTTATCAATAAATTTATATGCACCATCTTTCTTTACTTTTGCATACCCACATGAGAAAACTGAAACTTTGTCAAAACTTGGCTGGATTACAAAATGACCTTTTCCATTAATAAAACCCCAAGATTCTCCTAACGAATCTTTGGCTGGATAAAGTTTTGTAGCATCTGTTTCTGGTATCTGCTGATTTTCACAACCCATACATAGTAAACCAATAACGAAAACAAGGATAAAATGAATTCTTTTCATAATTATATTATTTAAATTTTGCCTACTCACTGGGCTTTTCGGCTTACTCCATAGTCATTTTTGACGCCACAAAGTTAACACTTATTTTCGAACTCAACAAATTATATTAAAAAAGAAAATCATTTTCAAAATTTTTGGCCTAAAAAAAATACTTCGCTATCAATTAGTCGCGAAGTATTTCCATAATGGCGCAGAATGTAGTGCTTGTACGATTTCGCCTGTTTCCAGTAGATGCCTCACTTCCTCACGTTTCAGCACATGCACTCGGATATCTTCTGTAGGCTCTTGATCTTGCTTTCGCAATAGCTCTACTCCCGTAGCGAGAAAAGTGTAACTCATATTACTGTGATTAGTTGGATTAGGCGACAGCGTCATAAACAATTGCCACTCTCCCCCACCAAATCCTGTCTCTTCGCTCAGTTCTCGTTGAGCGGCTTGCAAAGGTGTTTCGCCTGGATCAATCACACCTGCTACCAATTCATAGTGCGTCTCTCCTAGACCATGGCGGTATTGATCTTCCATCACAAAATCGCCATCCTTGGTAATCGCTATCACATTGATCCAATCGGGAAAATCCAACACAAACCATGTCGGTATCTGCTTACCCGAAGGCAACTCCACCAACTCTTGTCTTACATTCAACCAAGGACCAAGATTCAATATATTCTCCGACTTGAGCACTTTCCATGCTCTATTTTCTAGTTTCTCAATCATTTCAAAATATTTTCAATTTACGAACCAAACGGAGCACACATGTAGGTATCAACGCTACAAAAAACAGTAATACACTATTCCACACGCCAGGAATAGAAACCTTTGCTCTACCGCGCATCATAGCTCTTACGGCACGGCGGGCGAGGTAATCAGGTTCTACGATATAGCCAAGCACTAATCCCATCTTCGTCAGCCATGGACGGATATTATATAAGCCTGTATTGATAGCTCCTGGTGTCACATCGGTCACATACACACCTTTTCCCTTAAGCTCGACATGCAGCGAACGAGTAAAGTTTCTCAAAAAGGCCTTGGTTGCGCTATAACTACCTAATCGTTGGACGGCTATATCAGCTGTGATGGAGCACATATTGAGGATATATCCCTTGCCACGCTTGACCATATCCTGTGCAAAATAGTATATCAGCATAGCGGGAGTATGCATGTGGAGATTGAAGATGAGCTGATTGAAGCCCTCTGAATCATCTAGGAAATCACGGTCGTGATACACACCAGCATTATTGATGAGTACTTCCACTTCTAGTCCTTCGTTTTGACAATAGTCATATAGTTCTTTGGCAGCAGTTTGTGTGCCGAGGTTTTGCACAAGTGATACAACATTGACGGTATAATCATTGCGAAGAAGGTCAGCCTTTTGGTGTATTGCTTCTTCGTTGCTCACAATGAGCAAATCGTATCCTTTGCTTGCCATCACTCGGGCATACTCATAGCCACATCCCGAACTAGCTCCTGTAATAATTGCGTACATATATAATTTTTAATTAAGAGTTACGAACAGAAGAAGACAATCAGTAGCTGACCTGCCATCACGCGCAGGAACATGGTTAGCGGATAGACTGTAGCATAGCACACAGAAGCTTGGTCGTTCTTATCCGAAAGACTCTGCGCATAACCCAATGCTGGAGCGCCTGTCATAGCACCAATGAGAAGACCAACAACTTTAAAGTAATTGATATGCAAGACCTTAAATGCAATAAAACCAACCAATACCAATGGGATGATAGTAATAAGAAAACCATACAATACCCACATATAACCACCATCTAGGATTGTAGAAACAAAACCATCACCTACGCTCAATCCCACTGAAGCCAAGAACAAAGTCAACCCCACCTGACGCAACATCATATTTGCAGAAGTAGTAGCAAAAGTCACCATATTATAGTAAGGACCAAAACGACCAATCAACAGAGCGACGATCAAGGAACCACCTGCAAGTCCGAGTTTAAATGTAAGGTTCATACCCGGGATAGCGATAGGTAACGAACCAAGCAGAACACCCATAAAAATACCAAAGAAAATAGGCATAAGGTTTGGCAAATCAAGTCGTTTGAGCTCATTACCAAAAATATCTGCTACATGGCGCACATCATCTTTATCACCAACTACCATAATACGATCGCCAAGCTGAAGTATAAAATCTGGTGTTGCTAACAATTCAATACCCGCACGATTGATACGAGTGATAGTGGCATGATATCTATGGCGAACATCAAAAGAACTAAGACGTTTGCCATTACACTCAGTACGAGTAACTACAATACGACGTGATATAAGGTGATTGCCTCGCTCACCACCATGAAAACCATAGTGAGTAATTTCGCCCAATACTTGTAAGTCCTTCTCATGTCGTTTGTCACTAACAATGCGAATAATATCATTCGGATATAGCATTGTAGTAGCATCAACTAATTCATCACTACCATTTTGACGAGTAACACGGCTAACTAATATCTTTTCTACCTGACATAGCCCAGCCAATTGTTTAAGAGTAATAGCCTCAGATATCGCTAAACGTATATCTACACATATAGGGTCATCATCAGAGATATGTTCGTCACGGAGTTTGTCATCCTCTGTTTTCAGATTTACACGGCAGCACCAACGAATAAGTTCAAAAGAGAGAATAAGGCCCACTATACTCAACGGATATGCTAATGCATATCCCATCGCAATATCCGAAGAAGCGACGTGCAAGTCAGACGCAGTCTGTTGCACAGCACCCAACGATGGTGTATTCATGACCGCACCAGACATGATTCCTGCCATAGTGGTCATCTCTGTTCCCGTAAGATAGTGCAAAGCAATAGTAATAATACAACCCAAAAGAACAACAGCTATTGCCAAAAGATTGAGGCGCAAACCACTCTTGCCAAAAGGAGAAAAAGAAGGACCAACCTGAAGACCTATAGAATAAATAAAAAGAATTAGACCTAAGTTCTTAGCAAACGAGGAGATATTTGGGTCAATAGTGATACCAAAAGAAGATAGTGCGATACCTACAAACAAAATCCATGTGACACCAAAAGTAAAACTCTTGATCTTAATATGTTCACCTGCCCAAAGACCTAAAAAGACAACCAATGTCAAGAGAACAATGGACTGTGTAACAGAAGTCTCAATGAATAATTCGCTAAGGAAACTCATATTATGTATAGTGTTTATTGAATACTTACGATATTATTTAAACGTTTAACTAATCTCACAAGAGCTTCGGTTACAGCACGGTGAGTGATTTGCTCACGTTCGCGAGCTGCACCAAAGTGGAAACACTCTGCCTCTGTACCCTCTGGAGTAGCCCAAGCTATCCAAACTGTTCCTACAGGTTTATCAATAGTGCCACCCGTAGGACCTGCTATGCCAGATGTAGCAATGGCATAATCGGTGTGTAATAGTGTGCGAACTCCCTCTGCCATTTGGCGTACGGTAGATTCGCTGACAGCACCATCCGTATTAAGTGTTTCTGGCAACACACCTAAGATGTTAGTCTTAACACTATTATCATAGGCTATTACAGAGCCAATATAGTAGGATGATGAGCCAGATTGGGAATTTAGTACTGCTGCCAAACGACCGCCCGTACAACTCTCTGCCGTAGCGATAGTCATACCCCGTTGTTTAAGCAAACGCCCAACTATGGTCTCTAAGGAGAGATCTTCAGTTGCTAAAAGATAGTCACTAATAATCGGAAGAAGTGTAGCTATGTGCGCATCTATTTCTTGTTCAGTCGTATCGCCATAGCTACTTAACCGCAAGCGAATAATTCCATCCTTAGGCAAGTAAGCCAAATGAATGGATGATGGAAGCGCATTCTCCCATTCTTCAATGAGTATTGCCAGTTTAGATTCAGGAATACCATGCACTAAAATCGTTTTGTGAATGATATCTCTTGTCCCCAACTTTTCACCCTTCACCTTTAACCTAATGTATGGGAGGACCTGCTCGGTCATAGCAATTTTCATCTCATGAGGAACGCCAGGAAGAGCGATTAAGTGTTTAGTGGATGCTTCGCTACTGTCTAGTGGACGCCCTGAAGGGCTACTGAAGGCTGCACCAGTATCGGATTTCGTGAAGACCATAATAGGTGCGCTACCTACTCTATTAGTAAGGATAGTAGCAGTTTGAGGAACCATCCATTGTGTAGCCGTAAGGCGATTGAGCGCCTCGGGACGATCCTTATATAATTCGTGTATATGCGTGCGTACCTGAGGATCCTCTATGAGTTGCGTGCCAAAATACTCACACATCACATGTTTGGTTATATCGTCTTTGGTAGGACCTAAGCCACCCGTAGTAAAAACAATATCCGCACGAGAAAAAGCCTCATCTAACGCAGTAAGAATATGTGCACGATCATCATGTACAGAAGTAATTTGATGAAGTGATATACCTTCTTCATTTAGTCGTTCTGCCATCCATGCTGAATTAGTATCCACCACTTGGCCTATCAGTAGTTCATCTCCGATGGTGATAATTTCTGCATTCATTTGTGTTTAAAGTTTAGTGAACGCTACGCTACTGTTTAGTGATTAGTGTTTTTGCATTGCTTGTGCCATTCATCAGCAACTAGGCATAGTTCGTCGTACCACTCTTGACCAAAACGACGGATGAGCGGTTCCTTTAGAAATTTGTAAATAGGTAAATGTAATTTCTTTCCCAATTGACGAGCACAATGGCATATGTCCCATCGATGATACTCTACTCCTATCATATCTCCAACATGGTTAAGACGAATAGGATATAGATGGCACGAAATTGGTTTCTTAAAGTCAATCTTGCCTGCATTATATGCCTTCTCTATCAAGCAATAACACCAACCATTATGATCGGTACGAGCAAAAACACAATCCTTATCATTGACAATAGAAGTGACTTTATCACCCGATGGGTCAAGATATGACAAGCCTTGTGCCTCAACTACGGCACGTGCCTCCTTGGTCATATCAGGCAGGATGATAGGTAATATGTCACGAATCTTCAGTTCTTCTTCATCAGTAAGTGGCGCACCGGCATCACCTTCGATGCAGCAACAACCACGACAACGATCAAGATCGCAACAGAAGTCCTTTTCAAGAACATCAAGACTAACTAAGGTATTTTGAATTAAAAACATATTCCTTCTAAAAAGATTTTGATGCCGATGAGGATGAGAATTATTCCACCCAACAGTTCTGCATTAAAATTAAACTTGTTACCTGCAAATAAACCAATTAGATAGCCTATCATTGCAAACAAGAAACTAACAACGGCTATTACACCTATACTTAGCCATAAGCGCTCAGGATGAGGAATAAAAATGACACCTGTGGCTAAAGCATCTATTGAGGTAGCAACGGCCAAAGATAATAGAAGTGGAAAAGCAAAATCTGCAGAATGACTATCACAAGAATCGGGTTTGAGTGATTCATAAATCATTTTAGCACCCAAGAAGGATAGTAATCCCAATGCTATCCAAGGCGCAAAATGATGGAAGAAATCAGCGAAGATGGTGCCTGCGTAATAACCAATTAAAGGCATACCACCTTGAAACAAACCAAAAAGGACAGCCATTAACATTGGACGTCCTTTGGAAAAGCTATGCGAATGTGCAGCAGAAGCCATGCCTTTGCAGACTGATACTGCAAAACAATCCATTGCTAATCCAATGGCTATCAATGTGATAGTTAGAATTGACATATCTTATCGTTTTGTGCGGTAACGGGCAGCTACTTTGCCTTTAGCGATATTAGTAAGTTTGGTTTTGACAAATTGTCGACGGATAGGAGAAATACGATCGGTGAAGACATGTCCTTCGAGGTGGTCGTATTCGTGTTGGATGATACGAGCAGCAAAGCCGTCGTATGTCTCTGTATGTTCGGTGAAGTTCTCGTCCATATAGCGGATAGTGATAGAAGCAGGACGAATAACATTCTCAGAGATACCAGGGAGCGAGAGGCAACCTTCTGCAAAGGTAGCATCTTCTTCGCTCTCCTCTATAATTTCAGGATTAATAAATACTTTCTTAAAATCCTGACACTCAGGATAATCCTCTGCTAGTTCAGTTCCATCAACAATAAACAATCGGATAGCTTTGCCTATCTGCGGAGCTGCAAGTCCACAACCTTCTGCCAAAGCAAGTGTTTCCCACATATCAGTGAGAAGTTGATTAAGATCAAGCGATTCTGGTGTAATATCTTCAGTGGCTTTGCGCAATACTGGCTGACCATATAGATATATTGGTAAAATCATAGGATTTGTACGTTAATAGTGCGTGAATAGTGCGTGAATAGTGCGTGAATAGTGCGTCTATTACAAAGCGAACGATAACTATCGAAGGCTATCAAGATAACCTTCTAGAATAATACATGCAGCCAATTTGTCCACCACAGATTTATCTTGGCGTTGGCTCTTCTTCATTCCCCCTGCTATCATAGCCTGATGAGCGATAACCGAAGTAAATCGTTCATCATATTCCTTCAACGGCATATTAGGAAAGACTTTGCGAAAACGATTGATGAATGGTTGTATATATTGCATTGACTCAGAATCTTCGCCATTCATCTGGTAAGGATGTCCTATAACTACCTCATCCACAGTTTCTTTGCTAAAATAATCCTTCAACCATGCCTCTAAGGTATGAGTGGGTATAGTAATAAGCGGATTAGCCGTTATACGGAGTGGATCCGTAACGGCTAATCCTGTACGTTTACGACCGAAGTCTATAGCTAAAATGCGCCCCATTAATCTTCCAATGCCTCGTACTCAGCATACATGCCAAGACGATAGTAGAGAGAACGGAGAGTACGCTTGTAGTTGTAGTTGTCAGCCTCAAGTTCGTAAGCCTTCTTGAGATATGGAAGAGCCTTTTGTAGGAACTCCTTACATCTCTTCTCCTCAGCATCGAAAGTCTTCTTATCTGCATCAACAGGGATTGCGTCAAAGATCTTGATAGCGTAATCGTGGCAAGCTACACCATATTGATAATGGTTCAACGCAACCTCTGGCTCAAGGCTGATAGCTTTCTCATAGAATTCAAAAGCTTGCTCATATTGACCTTGCACAATAGAGATGATATCGCCCTTAATCAAGTAATAGCGAGAAACTTCTGGGCTTCTGTTGATTACTAAATCAACATATTCCAAAGCCTTGAGTTCTTGGTGTGAATTAAGGTACAAGTCAACCAAAACGAGGATAAAGTTTTCTACCTCTGGGAACTCAGCGATAGAATTCTTAACCGCAGCAATAGCATTAATAGTATCTTGTTGATCCATGTATGCATTGAAAATAAACTCATTAGCACCTACGCGGTCTTGGCGACGAGCATTAGCCTTAGCGTGCTCTGTATTCAAACGGCTGAGTGTAGCAATAGCCTCATCATAGCGTTTAGCATCGCATGCGAAACGACCTGCATAGTACAAGCACATGTAGTAAGTGGTATCCATGAGCAGTTTAGCAGCTTCTTCTGGTTTATCTTTGAAGATTTGCAACTCAGGAATATTGAGGTGTGCCATATATGCATCGTACGCCTTAGAAGGATCTTGTTTGTCAAAATACAAGTGATCGCCCCAATAAAGGAGTGAACGACTGTCATAGTACTCAATCAACTTAGGAGAAATCATCTTAGGAGTGCGAGTATCATATTTCGCTTTACCCTTTTTGTCATAAGTAGGAATGCAAGCCAACTCATAAGCCTTGGTCCAATAGTTGATAGACTCATATACGGCATTACCCCATGCCTCAACATCTACATTACGTCCTAATTGGCGGTTAACATTGATTGCATCAAACTCTTTGTAGCCCACATATCCAGCCACATACCAAGTATTGGCTTGATCTTTGGTTTCGTCATTAGCGAGTGCCTCTTTGATAGCTGTGCGTGCGCCAGCATAGTCAGGGGTCTCAGAATCAGCAAGATTGCGAGCTTTGCTCACATTAGCTTTTTGTGCAAAGCAGCCTGCGCTTACAAGTACAAGAGCTGCAAGAAAAATTGATTTTTTCATATTATTTAATGTTTTGGGTGTTTAAATTTATATATTACTCTTCTGCTGTGGTAGTTTCCTCGTTTGATTCCACCTCAGTTATTTGTTCATCTGTATCCTCTTTTGGTACGGTACAACCGAACATGAGTGTATCGTTACGTTTTTGGAGTTCAATGAGTTTAACACCTTGTGTAGCACGACCTAGAACACTGATAGAGTTCATTGGCATACGAATAGCAGTACCAGACTTAGTGATGAGCATAAGATCTTGCTCATCGTTGACTGCTTCAAGACCAATGAGGTTACCCGTTTTGTCGGTAAGATTCATCGTCTTAACACCCTTACCGCCACGGTTAGTGATACGATAGATTGGTTCGCCATTCTCATCGTCTAGCAAAGTACGTTTACCATAACCCTTATCTGAAATAACTAGTACAGTATCCTTACTACCCTCCTCTACGCAAATCATACCAACTACGCGATCTTTGCCATCCTCATCCAGTTTGATGGCACGAACACCAGAAGCTGTACGTCCCATTGGGCGGATAGTATCTTCTGGGAAGCGAACAACCTTACCGTTGTAAGAAGCTACAAGCATTTGACTCTTGCCATCAGTAAGTGTTACGCGAATGAGACGATCATCCTCGCGCAAACCAAGCGCGATAATACCATTAGCACGTGGACGGCTGTATGATTCGAGGGTGGTCTTCTTCATAAGACCATTCTTAGTAGCGAAGATTAGATAATGATTATCCACATACTCTTGATCAGTAAGGTTCTTCACATGGATGAATGCACAAACTTTGTCACCCTTCTGAATATTGATCATGTTTTGAAGCGCACGACCCTTAGATTGACGATTACCCTCTGGAATATCATATACCTTAATCCAATAGAGACGACCTTGTTCAGTAAAGAACATCATAGTTGAGTGCATATTCGCTTGGTGTACATACTCAATGAAGTCCTCATCGCGTGCAGCACTAGCCTTAGCACCTACTCCACCACGACCTTGTTGACGGAAGTCAGCAAGAGGAGTACGCTTGATATAACCCAAGTGAGAGATAGTAATTACCATATCGTCATCTGCGTACATATCCTCAGGATTGAATTCGGTAGCCATCTTGATAATACGTGTACGGCGTTCGTCAGCATACTTCTCCTTGATCTCCACAAGTTCAGCTTCAATAACCTCGTAACGTTTAGTCTCGTTATTGAGCAACTCATTGAGATATTGAATAAGCTCTTGAAGTTTCGCATATTCTTGCTTCAATTCCTCGATACGCAAACCTGTCAATTGTGACAAACGCATATCTACAATCGCTTTTGACTGCAAGTTATCCAAACCAAAGCGAGCTTCCAAATTGCTTTGTGCCTCTGCAGGAGTGCGACTTGCACGGATAATACGAACAACCTCGTCAATATTATCTACGGCGATAATCAAACCATCCAAGATATGTGCACGTTCCTCAGCCTTACGCAAATCGTATTTGGTACGACGAATAACAACATCCATACGGTGCTCGATAAAGTTAGCCACCATATCATGCAAATTCAGCAACTGTGGGCGACCCTTCACGAGCGCAATGCTATTCACAGAGAAACTAGATTGCAATGCTGTATATTTATAAAGTTTATTGAGGACAACTTGCGCATTAGCATCACGTTTAATCTCAATAATAACGCGTACATCGCGTTTAGATTGGTCACTGATACCAGAAATACCCTCAATCTTCTTATCATTAACAAGATCGGCAATATTCTTAACAAGATCTGACTTTACTACACCGTATGGCAACTCGCCAATCACGATACGCTCGCGACCATTGTCCTCAGTTTCAATCTCCGCCTTAGAACGGATAATAATACGTCCACGACCAGTCTCGTACGCATCGCGCACGCCTTGGTAACCATATATCGTACCACCGGTTGGGAAGTCAGGCGCCTTAATATGCTCCATTAGCTCAGCAACTGTGATTGGCTCCACCTCAGGGTTTTGAATACGCTCAACAGCGTTCTTCACATAGGCCACACAACCATCAATTACCTCGCCCAAATTATGTGTAGGCATATTGGTTGCCATACCCACCGCAATACCGCTAGCACCATTTACCAACAAGTTAGGGAAACGACATGGCAATACCACAGGCTCTTTCAACGAGTCGTCGAAGTTGAGCTGCATATCCACAGTATCCTTCTCAATATCACGAAGCATCTCCTCTGCCAACTTGGACAAACGAGCCTCAGTATAACGCATCGCAGCTGCGCCGTCGCCGTCAATAGAACCAAAGTTACCTTGACCATCAACAAGCACACTACGCATATTCCATGGCTGTGCCATACGCACCAAAGTACCATAGATACTACTATCGCCGTGTGGGTGATACTTACCCATTACCTCACCAACGATACGCGCTGATTTCTTAGTAGGTTTATCGCTGGTGTTTCCCAGCTCATTCATTCCGAAGAGCACACGGCGGTGAACAGGCTTAAAACCATCACGCACATCAGGCAATGCACGTGCCACGATGACGCTCATCGAATAGTCGATGTACGAGGTTCGCATCTCCTCGTCAATCTTTACAGGAATAATTCTGTCGTTGTCAATCATTTATTATAAAATTTTAAAATATTTTCATTCTCACCATCCCACTCATTTGAGATCAAGTTAGGATGTTTCACTATATTTTTCGGCATACGCGCCCTAATGCGCGCACGAAACCACGGTGCAAAATTACTACATTTTTTTTATATACGCAAATTTTCGCGTATTTTTTTTATTTTTTTCTTTCCGGCATCCCCTCGTAACACACCCCAAAGTGTCTTAAAACGCAAATAAATGGCATATACGACGCACCGATGCCACCTATTTACACTACCGCGCGTGTGCGAGTGCGAGACAAGTTACGACCCCAAACATACATTTTTTCTTTTTTTGTGCACAAGCAACACCTCTTTGGCCACATACCGAGATTTCAAAATAGAGGCTTAAAGATAGATAAAATCTATCAATTGTTAAAAAACTATCATCGAAACTTGCATATATGCTTTTTTTTTAGTAATTTTGCACGCTAATTTGGTTTATTACACCCACAGATAAACGTATATCATTTAAAACAAAAGTTTTAACTTAAGTGCTAATCATATGACAACCAACGAATTTACAGTGGCAGAAGAAGCTATGCTTGATCAAGAATTCAAGTTGCTACTAGACGAGTATTCTCGTTCCATGCATGGTCAACGTATAGAATTGATCACTCGTGCTTATGAGTTAGCAAAATCAGCTCACCACGGTGTCCGTCGTTTGAGTGGCGAACCCTATATGATGCACCCTCTATCAGTGGCTCGCATTGTAGTGAAGGAGATTGGTCTGGGAAGTACTAGTATCTGTGCTGCATTGCTGCACGATGTAGTAGAAGATACGGACTACACTGTGGAGGACATTGAGCGTTTGTTTGATAAAAAAATAGCTACAATTGTAGAAGGGTTAACCAAATTGTCAGGCGGTGTATTTGCTGACAAAGCAATGAAGCAGGCAGAGAATGTCCGAAAGTTGGTATTAACCATGTCGGATGACATACGTGTAATGCTAGTAAAACTGGCAGACCGTTTACACAATATGCGTACTTTGTCCGCTCAACGTCCAGAGAAACAACGCAAAATTGCGGCTGAAACGCAGTACATCTATGCACCGATGGCACACCGTTTAGGTTTGTTTAGCATCAAGACAGAGCTTGAGGATTTAAGTTTCAAATATGAGTATCCTGAGTTGTATGCAGAAATTGAAAACAAACTGCGACAATGCAAGGAAGTACAAGCGGATTATTTCGAAAGTTTTGCAGCCCCTATTCGCAAGAAATTGACTATGATGGGATATGACTTCAAGATGTACTCGCGTACGAAGTCTGTATATTCGATCTACAAAAAGATGACTCGCAAGGGTGTTCCTTTTGAACAAATATATGATTTATTAGCTGCTCGCATTATATTTGAACCGCTCAGTTCATACTCAGAAAAAGATCAATGTTGGATGATTTATTCTGCTATAACAGAGATATATCGTCCCCATCCAGAGCGAATACGTGACTGGATTTCGATGCCCAAAGCTAATGGTTATGAAGCATTGCATGTGACTGTAATGGGGCAACAAGGTCAATGGATCGAAGTACAAATACGTACCGATCGTATGCACGAATTGGCAGAACATGGTTTGGCTGCACACTGGCGATATAAGACAGGCGAAAATAGTGGTGGAGAATTGGATAAGTGGTTGAGCGAGATAAAAGATGTATTGGCTAACCCTGATCCTGACGCAATAGCATTCCTAGACACCTTCACATTGAACTTATTTTCTCATGAGGTATTTGTCTTTACTCCTAAAGGCGACATCCGTACCCTAGCCCAAGGCGCAACTGTATTAGACTTGGCATATCAATTGCACACTGAATTGGGAGAGCATTGTATTGGAGCCAATGTTAATCGCACTGCGCGCCCACTAAGTTACATATTACAAAGTGGTGACCAAGTAGAGATATTGACATCAAAGAAGCAACAACCAGAACTAGAGTGGTTGGAAATAGCCGTAACTGCAAAAGCAAAGGATTGTATCAAGAAATATTTCCGCAAGTCAAAATCATTGTTGAATTTGACAGAAACGGATAAAGAAACAACATCACGCATTGCAAAGATTCGTATTAGCGGAGAAGATTCATTCGGCATCCTAATGCGAATTATGAATATCATTTGTGACTACAAAGCAAATATGCGTGAACTGCATGTTACCACTGCGGGTAAAATGTTTCATTGTGAAGTAGAGTTGGTGTATTTCAAACAAAAAGTAGTAAGCCAAATCTGCATGAAATTGCGTAGCATTGAAAGTGTAACAGCTGTAAATGTGCTAGATATCGTAAAAGTAAACGAATAAGAAAGATAATTAACACTTTGAGATATGAAAAAAATGATTATGCTAGTTGCTATTCTATTTAGCATGGCAACAATGGCTCAAGAAGCCGTAATGACATTCAACAAAACTACTCATGACTTCGGAAAGATCAACGAAGCCGATGGTCGAGTAACCACAATTTTTGAAGTAAAGAACGAGGGTATGGCTCCTCTCGTACTAACCAACGTTCGCGCAAGTTGCGGATGCACCACTCCCAAATGGACTCGTGAGCCTATTGAACCAGGTCAAACTGGTGAAATTACCGTCACCTATAATCCAAGTGGTCGTCCTGGACGCTTCCAAAAGTCAATTACCATTACTAGCAATGTGTCCACAGAACCAACTCGTCTGTATATTAAAGGCGAAGTGATTCCTAAGCCAGCTCAAGCTAGTTACCCATACAAAGTGGGCGAATTAAGTCTACAAAAGAATAATATTAACTTCGGTTCTATCCGCAAGGGAACTCCTAAAACCTTTGAGATAGAGTATGCTAATACAACAACAGAGGAGATTACTGTAGATTTAGTATTTGACTATGACAAGACCTATTGGAAACCTTTTATCAGCATGACAAAATTGGCTCCAAATGCGACCGGCAAACTACAAGTGACTTTGCAAACAGATGAGTGCCCACTCTATGGTCCAGAAGAGACAACGATGTATTTTGTTGTCAATGGCAAAAAATATACAGAGCCTGCCAATGCCATCACATTCAAGGCAGATATTAAAGAGGATTTTACCAAAATGACTCCAGAAGAGATGCAACTAGCACCAATCATGGAAGTGAACACTACATTAAATATTGGAGCGGTAAAAGTTGGTAAGAAAAAATCGGCCAAATTAGTAATCAACAATGCAGGTATCAATCCATTGCTTATTCATCGCATTTATAGCAATGATAAAAACATTGGTATTGTTCCTCCAAAATCTATCAAAGGTGGAAAAATGGAGGAGATCAATGTAACCATTAACAATGCAAATGTAACTCCAGCCATATACACTAGAGAATTGACTATCATCACCAATGACCCAAAGCGTCCAGTTGTTCGCTTGACAATCAGTTGGACTGTGGAAGAATAAGTGAGAAGATAGAGAAACCAATATGAAACATCCAGAGAATGATAAAGAATACAAGGGATTGACAGTCAATGCAGGTGTAGAAAACCTGCCATCGGTTAATCCTTATGCTACTTTCCGTCGTCGCAAACAAGTATTGACAGCAGACGAATATGTGGAGGGTATCTTGCGTGGTGATATGCGTTTGCTCAGTCAAGCTGTGACATTGATTGAGAGTAATCTGCAAAGTGATCAAGTGATTGCTCAACAAGTGATAGAGAAATGTCTACCATATGCTGGTAACTCTATACGATTGGGTATTACAGGTGTTCCGGGTGCAGGTAAGTCAACCTTTATTGAGGCAATCGGAACACGCCTGTGCCAAATGGGAAAGAAACTAGCAGTGTTAGCTATTGATCCATCATCCGAGAGAAGCAAAGGTAGTATCCTTGGCGATAAGACACGTATGAATCAGCTTTCAGTAGAAAGTAACGCCTTCATTCGTCCTAGCCCATCTGCTGGTAGTCTAGGAGGTGTCGCTCGTAAAACACGCGAAACAATTGTTCTCTGTGAAGCAGCAGGTTTTGACACGATCATCGTAGAGACAGTAGGCGTTGGACAATCAGAGACAGCAGCTCACTCAATGGTTGACTTTTTCCTTCTACTACAAGTGACTGGTACAGGTGATGAATTGCAAGGTATCAAGCGCGGTATTATGGAAATGGCTGATGGAATAGCCATCAACAAATGTGATGGTTCGAATATTGAGAAAGCAGAAGCAGCACGCGTAAGTTTTAAGAATGCTCTTTCACTCTTCCCTCCTACAGAATCAGGATGGAAACCATATGCGGTAACATGTTCTGCCATAGAAGGGAATGGTATACTGGACGTATGGGAAATGGTGGAACAGTATATATGTTTCGCGCGCGAGAACGGATACTTGCAACATCTGCGTACTCAACAAGCTAAATACTGGATGTACGAAACTATCAACCAAAACTTGTTAGATAGTTTTTACAAATCAAGCGTGATGGAGGAATTGATATCAGATACGGAATCACGTGTACTAAATAATGAAATCAGCAGTTTCACTGCTGCTTATGACTTACTAAAATCGTATGGCGACCTTAACAAAAAACACTAAAAAGAAGACAACACCTACTATCATCAAAGTAGGTGCAAACGAAATAGGCAAACTTCCTCCACAGGCTCTTGATCTAGAAGAATCTGTGTTGGGTGCATTGATGATTGAGAAAGAAGCATATGGACTAGTAGCAGACTTGTTACGTCCTGAGTCATTCTACTCAGACAAGCATAGATATATCTTTGAGGCAGTTCGTAGTTTGTACAACAATGAACATCCCGTAGATATATTGTCCGTAGCTCAACAACTGAAAACGATGGGCCTATTAGAAGAAGTTGGCGGTGTGATCTATCTAAGTGAGTTGACACGTCGCGTGGCTTCTGCTGCCCATCTACGTTATCATGCTCAAATCGTAGCACAAAAAGCAACTGCCCGTGACTTGATCACTGTTGCTTGTCAAATAGAGGAGAAAGGATACGATGAGACTCAAGATGTAGAAGAACTTATTCAAGAAGCAGAAGCAAAAATCTTTGAAATCTCACAACGTGCACAAAAACGTGATGTAACCAATATTAATCCTGTTATTGAAGAAGCTTTTGATCGTATGCGCAAAGCTTCTCAAAACGATGGCAATATCTCAGGTATTCCAAGTGGATTCAACGAACTGGACAAAATAACATCTGGTTGGCAAAACTCAGATTTGGTTATCATAGCAGCTCGTCCAGCTATGGGTAAAACAGCCTTTGTGCTCTCTATGGCTAAGAACATTGCTGTTGACTTCCAAATACCAGTAGCTATATTCTCATTGGAGATGTCTAACGTTCAGTTGGTCAACCGTTTGATCATGAACGTTTGCGAGATAGAAGGTAGCAAGATTCGTAATGGCCGATTGACTACTGCAGAATGGAACAAATTGGAGGACAAGATCAATGTACTCCGAAATGCCCCTATCTATGTTGACGACACACCAGGTTTGAGTGTAACAGAATTACGAAGTAAAGCTCGTAAACTAGTAAATGACAAAGACAAAGGAGTCAAATTGATTATTATTGACTATTTGCAGTTAATGAATGCCAATGGTCATAATTTTGGCAGTCGTGAGCAAGAGGTAAGTATTATCTCACGTACCCTAAAGGGTTTAGCAAAAGAGTTAGACATCCCTATCATAGCATTAAGTCAGTTGAGTCGTGCCGTAGAAAAACGAGATTCTTCTAATAGCAACGTTGATGGTAAAAAACCATTACTATCTGACTTACGTGAGTCTGGTGCTATTGAGCAAGATGCAGATATGGTATGCTTTATTCACCGTCCAGAATACTACAAAATGTATGATGATGGAAATGGTAAAGACCTACGTGGTTTAGGTCAAATCATTGTAGCGAAACACCGTAATGGTGCTACCGATGAAATTTGGCTACGATTCATTGGTAAATATACACGTTTCCAAAATGAATTAGATACCTACGAGGGAGACGAGGATATGTATGCTAATATATCTTACAATACACAACAAAGCAAAATGAACTCCATGCCAGCAGAAGCTGATGGAGCCTCACTGAATCATGATCGAGTGGACAACTTTGAAGATCCATTCTAGATTACTAAAACAGAAAAATAAGAATAATACACTATATGAAAAGAACAGAAATTATTGATGCCCTGCAGCTTGCAGGAGAAGGACAACTCATCAACGTACGTGGATGGGTTCGTAGCCGTCGTGGCAACAAAAATGTTAGTTTTATTGCACTCAATGATGGCTCTACAATCAAGAATATCCAAATTGTAGTTGATTTGGCACAATTCCCAGAGGAAAACCTCAAACCAGTTACCACAGGATCTTGTATATCAGCCACAGGTCATCTTGTAGCGAGCCAAGGTAGCGGTCAAGCAGTAGAAATCCAACTCACTGACCTCGAGGTATATGGAACAGCAGATCCAGAGCAATATCCATTGCAAAAGAAAGGCTTGAGTATGGAGTATTTGCGCACCATCGCGCACTTGCGTCCACGCACCAATACTTTTGGTGCAGTATTCCGCATCCGCCACAATATGGCAATGGCTATTCACAACTATTTCCATGAGCATGGTTTCTTCTATTTCCACACTCCTATCATTACCGCTTCAGACTGCGAGGGTGCTGGACAAATGTTCCAAGTAACCACCAAGAACCTATATAATCTTAAAAAGGATGACGAAGGTAAGATTGATTATTCAGACGATTTCTTCGGTAAACAAACATCATTGACAGTATCTGGCCAATTGGAAGGAGAGTTAGCAGCTATGGCACTCGGTAAGATTTACACCTTTGGTCCTACATTCCGTGCTGAAAACAGTAATACACCACGCCACTTGGCTGAGTTCTGGATGATTGAACCAGAAGTAGCATTCATTCAAAAACAAGAGTTGATGGACCTCGAAGAGGACTTCATCAAGTATTGCGTACAATGGGCACTTGATCACTGCAAGGACGATTTGGAATTCCTTAACCAATTTGTAGATAAAGGCTTGATTGCACGATTAGAGTCTGTGGTTAAGACTGATTTTATTCGTCTCACTTATACAGAGGGTATTGAAATACTCCAAGAGGCAATCAAAAATGGTAAGAAGTTTGAGTTCCCATGCACATGGGGCGAGGATTTGGCTTCAGAGCACGAGCGCTACTTGGTAGAGGAGCATTTCGGTAAGCCAGTTATCATGTCTGATTATCCAAAAGATATCAAAGCATTCTACATGAAGATCAACGAAGATAACAAGACTGTACAAGGAACTGACGTACTCTTCCCACAAATCGGTGAAATTATTGGTGGTAGTGTGCGTGAGGAGAGCCTAGAGAAACTCAATGCTGAGATTGAGCGTCGTGGTATTCCTACCAAAGACATGTGGTGGTATCAAGATACTCGCCGCTTTGGTGCTGCACCTCACGCAGGTTTTGGATTGGGCTTTGAGCGCTTGATGCTCTTCGTTACCGGTATGCAAAATATCCGTGACGTGATTCCATTCCCACGTACACCAAAAACAGCTGAGTTTTAAGTTGTTAAATCAATAAGAATATAATCATACAATAATATGAAGCGTACTATTTTATTTGCTGCGTTACTAACCATTGCAAGTTTGGTCAGTGCCCAAACCCGCCTAGTCGGCAGACTAATAACAGTCGAACGACAAGGTATCGAAGGCGCTACCGTTACGTTGGTAAATCAAGGTTATTCTACAACAACTAACGAAAGAGGACATTTCTCATTAACCTATCTAGAGGCAATAGATGAGGAAGTCATCATTGAGGCAAGTGGCTATGTATCTGACGTTATACTTGTACAATTAGTTAAAGATCAACCAAATAATATTGGCGAAATCATTCTACAGCCCGACGTACTAACTGAAATGAAAGAAGAGGTTTTGCTGAATTTGAACGAAATAGACCTCAACGATGACGAGGGAAAAAGTCAATCCATTTCCTCATCAGCCAGTGCGAGTCAAGACGTTTTCAACTCAACTGTATCATTCGCATGGTCCAACGCACGCTACCGTGGTCGTGGTTACGATCAGACATATGAACAAAACTACATCCAAGGTTTGAGTTTTAACTCTGCTGAACGTGGCCAGTTTAACTTCTCAGCAATGGGTGGTTTGAATGATGCAACCCGTTACAAAGAGGTAGTAGAAGGCATTGAGGCTAATAACTTTAGTTTTGGTTCGGTAGGTCAAGTAACCAACTATTTGCAATCAGCCACCAATTATGCGCAAGGATGGAAAGTGGGTGTTGCAGGTACCAATCGTAACTACAAAGGTGCAGCACGTGCTACCTACTCTAGCGGATTAATGGAGAATGGTTGGGCATTTGCAGCGCAATTAGCATGGCGATATAGTCCATATATTGATGTAAAAGGTCAAATTGGCGAAGGTATCACTTATAGTTCAGTAGGCTATTTCCTAACTGCAGAAAAACGATGGAGCGAAAACATGCGTTTGTCACTCATCACTTTTGGTGCGCCAACCATGCGCGGACAATCAGCAGCCTTAACTCAAGAAACATTTGACTTGACTAATCAATACAATAAAACATCTTGGGGACACAACAACTATAACCCATACTGGGGCTACCAAGATGGCAAAGTGCGCAACTCTCGTATTGTACATAGTTATGACCCTACAGCTATTGCAAGCTTTGATTGGAGAATTGATCAACATAGCCATTTGAAAGCTGCAGTGGGTTATCACTACTCATTCTACTCAAACTCAGCATTAACATTCTACAATGCACCAGATCCTCGTCCTGACTACTATCGTAACCTGCCATCCGCTATGTGGGATGCACAAATTGATAAGAATGGTAACTTCATCTTCAAAGACGTTAATGGTAAGCCATTGGGCAACGGAAGCTACATAAATGGAGGATATGTAGGTCCATCTATCAATAGCGACACCTACCAAGCCATAGTGGACCTATGGACAAGCCGTGATGATAAAGCAACACAAATTGATTGGGACGCTTTGTACGCTGCTAACTATGCCAATAATGTCAACAACCCTGATGGTTCAGCTCGTTATATGGTGGAGCGCCGTCATAACGACATTCAAGAAGCTGTTGCAAACATCAATTATCGCAATATTTATGAGGGGCTTATCACTACCATTGGACTCGAACTCAAAGCTTCACAAGGTATTCACTACAAATCTGTTGATGACCTACTTGGTGGCAACCAATGGGTAGACGTTGATCCATTCGCAGAACGTGATATCAAGGAGTTGGCAACCAACATTGGCTTAACTCAAGCTGATATCGAGAATGTTAAGCAAAATGATTTGCGCAACCCAAATGCTAAAATAGGTGATAACGGCCGTTTTGGATACGACTATCGTATTAATATGGCAAACGCTAAACTTTGGGCACAAAATGAGTGGAAATGGAATGCACTAGATCTATACTACGCATTGCAATTGTCATATTCATCTATGCAACGTACTACAAACATGTTGAATGGTCGTGCATGGTATTTGGCAAAGTTGAACCCAGCAAATGCATGGTACTATTTAGCTGACAATGCCAATGCAGTTATCGACGGACAAACCACCCCTCATACATTGGTAGGATATACCCACCATTTTATTGACCCTGGATTCAAAGCAGGTTTGAACTACAAGATTGATGGACGCAATCAAATCAAGCTCAACGCAATAGCAGAAACTAAAGCTCCTCTCGCGCGCGATGCATATATATCACCACGCGTGCACGACCGCGCGGTAGAGAACATCTATCGCCATGATTATGCTCGTTTCTATGCAATGCAGGATGGCACTTCATGGCTAAAAGAATATTATGGTGCAAGTCAAAAGATGGTCGGCGGTGATTTAACCTATGCTTTCAACTATCCATTGGTACGCGGTCGCGTTACTGGATTCTTTACACAATTCTGGAACGGAACAGAACTCAATGGTTACTATGATGACGAGTCACGTACTTTCGTCAATCAATCATTGACTGGAATCAATCGTCGCCACATGGGTGTAGAAGCAGCTGCTGCCGTCAAACTAGGATTGTATTTTACGCTTACCGGTGCACTTAGCATTGGTGACTACCGTTATACAAGCAATGCACTTGCTATCACTTCTGCAGAAAACGGTATGGCTCTTGCAGAAAATGTATCAGGTCCTATCTATGAACTTCGAGATAGTGTTCTCATCAAAGGATTACGCGTATCGACCGGTCCACAACTCAACTCTAGCTTAAAACTCAGTTTCTTCCACCCAGATATGTGGTTTGCAGATGTAACTGTAAACTATTTTGATTGGAGTTACCTAGACTATGCTCCAGCTCGTCGTATGAAAGGTTTGTTCACCGGTACACGTGCTGATGGTAGTGCAGTGAATGGTTGGTATGGAGATACATACACCAATGCTATCGAGAAAGATGCTAATGGTGATGTTATTTACGATGCTAATGGAGTTCCTAGCTTGAAATATCCATACTCACTCATGTCACAACAAGAGATGTTGACCTCAAGTAACCCACTCCACCGTTTCTTGGTAGACGTAAGTGTAGGTAAGCTGATTTATCTTAAGGATCGTAAGTCTATTTCTATTAACTTGACTGTGAATAACATACTTAATAATACCCACTTTAAGACAGGTGGTTACCAACAAGCACGTTTACCACGTCAAACACGTCAAGGTGTAGATGATAGCAAAAACTCTGTTATCAGTCCTAATGCATGGAAATTCCCATCTAAATACTACTATGCTTGGGGAACCAATTTCTATCTTAACTTACAATACAAATTCTAAGCAATATGAAAAAGATTCTATATATTGCCATCGTGGCACTATGTGCAGCATGTACACCTCCTGCTGTGGATGAAACAAAGTTGTTTCTGACGGAAGAACAAGCGCAAGAGATCATTGCACAAGGAACTCTTCTTACACTACAAGAGTTCAAAGATACATACATGACAGAAAAGGGTAACTATCTGAGTGATACAAGCTTATATCGTACCCGTGCAACTAAAGACGGGAAAAACTATCTATTCTCTATTGACACTATTGCTAAGCGTGAAACACCTATCTATATCCGTGGTCGAATCACAACAGATGATCAAGGGGGTAATTTCTACAAATCTCTTTGCATCCAACAGATTGTCAATAATAAGCAACAAGCATTGCGTCTCTCAGTAGACCTTGGTTCTGCCAATGGACTTTACCAAATGGGACAAGAAATTTTGATTCGTGTAGATGGTTTAGCCATTGGTCGATATGCTAACCAACCACAATTATGCTTGCCATCTTACAATAACAATATCTATGCAAATAATGCTGAGCAAAAAATTGGCTGGGCACCAGGTCGTATTCCTGCAGCAATTTTTAAAGCGCATACACAATGTATCGGTAAACCAGATATGAGCAAATTAGTATACGACGAATTGAACATTAAGGAGTTTACATCAATCCTTAACCTTCAAGAAACTCGTAAATGGGACGGTATATTGGTGCGCCTTAAAAATGTTCACTACACAGGTTACTACTTTACAACTAGTGGTACAGCAAAATGTACAACAGGTGACCCAGAGGACGACACTAATGCGAATGTATTTGCCCCTACTACAACCAATATTGGTTACCCTCAGACTCGTATCATCGAAGATGCTAACGGCAACAAGACAGGTATTTCATCTTCAGAGTATGCCAAATTTGCGCATTTCTACCTACCTGGAGCAGATAACCTAGGCATTGACAACTGTAAGAACTACATTGGTGATGTAGAAGGCATTCTTGGTTTCTACAACGATAATGCTAAATATGATCCTGCATATGACGATTGGTCTATAACCATTCGTTCTTTAGATGACTTGAAACTATATGACAAAGATGGAACACTCTGGCCTCGTATAGAATACAAAAAATAATCTAAATTCAATATATCATGTCTTGGCTTGATATAATTATATTACTTCCCCTTCTCATCGGTCTTGTAAGAGGACTGATGAAAGGGTTAGTGATAGAAATTACCTCTATCCTTGCTGTAGTATTAGGCTATGTAGGTAGTCGCATGTGGGGCTCGATGTTTGCAGCATGGCTCATGCAACAATTTGCTTGGCCAGATGCTGTGTGCGCAGTGGTGGCATATGCACTACTATTTATTGCCATTTCGTTAATATTACATGTATTAGCACGATTCATCTCCAAACTATTCCAAAAAGTATCCTTAGGATGGTTAAACCGTATCTTAGGTGGACTATTTGGAATGCTTAAATGGGGACTAATAGTCTTAATCTTAGTACTTTGTGTGCATCGACTAGATAATCAGTTCCATTTTTTCAAAGAAGAACTCAAAACAGAGTCTATCATCTACATGCAAGCTGCACCACTATCTGAAAAAATGTGGGATAAAGTAAAACAACAAATAGACGAAGTACAAACTAACGAACTCGTTGACAATAAACAATAACTTCTCTATTATATTGTACAACACATGCCAGAGATATTATTGCACTACATATGGCAGAAGCAATTGTGGTCAGGATTTAAACAACTTACCACGACTGGAGAGATAGTAGAAATTATTTCTGTAGGGCAATATAATATACATGCTGGACCAGATTTTACCAATGCCCATCTTCGTATCGGAAAACAGGAATGGATTGGTAATATAGAAATTCACGTCCATTCCTCTGATTGGTACAAACATAAACACCATACTGATCCCGCATACGACAACATAATATTGCATGTAGTATGTACAGCGGATAAAGATATACTCAACACTAAAGGAGAGAGGATTCCACAATGTGAATTACAATATCTACACAATCAAGACTACATGAGTCAATGGCTAAAACATGCACAGCAAATGCATACTCCAGCCCATCTCATAGGATGTAGCCAGCAGTTGCAATCCGATCCTACTCTACTCACACTAGGTTGGAAAAAAGCATTGCTCCTCAAAAGATTAGAATGTAAACGAACAGCCATTAAACAACTACTTGACATTACTCAAAATAGTTGGGCACATGCTTTCTATATTAGTTTAGCACACAACTTTGGATTTCATACCAACGGCATACCATTCGAAACACTAGCAATACAAACACCACTATCCTGCCTACTCAAACATCGCGATAGTTTATTCCAAATTACTGCACTACTACTTGGACAATCTGGATTACTTAATGCAGAAACAGCAGTAACACAACAAGACAAAGCACTATGGTTAGAGTATGAATTCCTTCGTAGGAAATTTACACTAACACCTATGAATGCATCTATGTGGAAAAAAGCAAGATTACGTCCACAAAATGCACCTGAAGTACGCATACGACAATTTGCACAGTTGATACATCAAACTGAATTCTTATTTACAGATCTTATGCAAGCACATGACATCAGTCATATGGTTAACATATTTCAATTCAAGCCAACTACCATAGACCCTCGCATAGCTCCACCAGCCACATTAGGTCGAAAATCTATTGATATACTACTAATTAACACCGTTATACCATATCAATATGCTTATGCAAAGGAACAAAATAAGACAGGATTTGACATTAACTACGTAGATTTTATGAACAAGATTCCTGCTGAGGATAACACAATAATTCGCAAGTGGCAAATGCTAGGTCAAAGCATACAATCCGCAGCTGACACACAAGCTTTAATACATTTGTACCAAAACTATTGCCAACCTCACCAATGCTATAACTGCCAAGTTGGCCATCAAATTTTCACACATAAGCAACTTATACTATTTTGAAAAAAACTTAACATAATTATACACATATGAAAAAGATCGTATTATTTTTTGCACTAGCGCTAGTACTAGCTGCTTGCGGCAAGCAAAATCCACAAGTGGAGGATCGTAATCCTAACACACAAAATCCTATTATGCCTATCGTTTATAGCAACCCTGACGGTAATGGCCAAGCGATCTATCTCACCGATTATTTACCACAAGTAAGTAACTGGGATAGTCTCAAATTTTTCACAGAACCTAGCTATCGTGTGGTTAGCACAGAGAATGGCATTATAACTCTTGCTGGAGATCATACACTATCTGTTCTTAGTGTTTTAGATCAAACGGATGGTACACAATATGATATACCAATACTCCCAAAAGCTAAGTATGAGGTAGGCCTTGTGACACAATCCTTCACCGATTCCACTATCACAATTGGTGTGTTGGATGAATATGAGCGTGTACAATTCCGTGTATTTTGGCAAAATCAACGTGCAACTGAATATGTAAGTTATGGTCAGTATGATCCTCAAGCAGTTATCACGATTGAACCTACATGGCGTACTAGCGAAGAACGCTCTTTCATCCGCGTATACGCATTCGCAGATGGTAAACAACTCAATGATTTGCTCATTCCACTTGAAAACGGTAAAGTAATCAATGATGTAACTCTTCTTACTCGTCACGATGACCAAGCACAAATCCTCTACTCATTGATGATTGATCGCTTTGAAAACGGCAATAAAAAGAATGATTGGAAACTCAACAGCCCAGAAGTGCTAGATATCGTTGACTATCAAGGTGGTGACTTAGCAGGTATTACCAAGAAAATTAAAGAGGGTTTCTTCTCAGAACTTGGTATAACTACTATTTGGATCTCTCCTATCACACAAAATCCATGGGATGCATGGGGTATGAATAAGTTCCCAAATGGCAATAAATATGATAGCACCAAAACATATACCAAATTTTCTGGTTATCATGGCTATTGGCCTATATTCGCTACTGTTGTTGACCAACGTTTCGGAACAGAGCAAGAATTACACGAATTATTAGCGACAGCTCATGCACACAATATGAATGTCATTCTTGACTATGTAGCTAACCATATGCACATCAACTCACCTACCCTACAACAAAACCCAACATGGCACACAGATAGTATCCTACCAGATGGACGCCGTAACTTTGAGTTGTGGGATGAGGCACGTCTAACAACTTGGTTTGACGTACATATTCCTACTTTGGATTTAGAACGACCAGAAGTATGTAGTCCTATGACAGACTCTGCTTTATACTGGCTTGAAAACTTTGATTTTGATGGTTTCCGCCACGATGCATGTAAACATATTCCACTCAACTACTGGCGCGAACTTGGAAGAAAGATGAAACAACGTTTCCCTAATCGCCACATTTGGATGATCGGTGAAACTTACGGTAATACAGATTTGATTGGATCATACGTTAAATCGGGTATGTTGAACTCACAATTTGACTTTAACATATATCACACTGCTATTGATGTATTTGGTAAGCCAAATCAATCACTCAAACGTATGAACCAAACCATCTTGGAGTCACTTGCAGCTTATGGTGCACACCACACAATGGGTAACATCTCTGGTAACCATGACAAATGCCGTTTCATTTCTCTAGCAGGTGGAGCTGTTAGTTGGGATGAGAGTGATAAAGCGGCAGGTTGGACTCGCCACATTGGTGTGACCGCTGATGGAGACCTTGCAAAACAAGCTCATGCTTACAAAATGGCTATGCTCTTAGAAATGGTTAACTTCACTATTCCTGGAGTACCTTGTATATATCAAGGAGATGAATATGCAGAAGCTGGTGGCAATGATCCTGATAACCGTCATATGCTGAAGTTCTCTGGTCTCAATAATGAGCAAGCAGCATTCCGTACAAAAGTACAGGAACTAGCACAACTTCGCCGAGATAATATGGCGTTGCTCTATGGAGAGTATATCCCAGTCAAGAGTACTGATGATATGCTCCAATTTAAACGTGTCTACATGGGACAAGTTGTAGATGTAATCATCACACTCAATGGTGAGAGTAGCATCAGTATCAATGGTCAAAAAGTTTGGACTATTTAATAACTACTAATTTATATATGACAATGAAGAAAATTCTTTTTGCAGCGCTTGCAATCCTATCTCTTGCATCATGCGCTAAGCAGCCTTGCTGCCAACTTGAGCATCCATGCTATTCATACGATGCTACAATTTACGAACTTAATACACGCCAACTCACCCCAGAGGGTACTTTCCAAGCAGCTGAGTCTGTTTTACCAGCTTTGAAGGAGTTGGGTGTTGATATTATTTGGATTATGCCTATTCAACCTATCGGTGAACTCACCCGCAAAGGAACACTAGGTAGTTACTATTCTATTGTTGATTACTGCCAATTTAATCCTGAGTTTGGTACACGTGCTGATTTTGAGCACTTCCTCGCTGAAGCACATAAGTTAGGTCTTAAGGTTATCTTAGACTGGGTAGCTAATCACACAGCACCAGATAGCGAGTGGACACAAAAAGAAGGATGGCACTATCGTGATAGTCTAGGCAACCTCATGGTTCAATACGACTGGACTGACATCTCTAAACTTAACTATGAGAACCAAGACATGCGTGCAGCTATGAAACAAGCGATGCACTGGTGGATGGATACCATTGGTATTGATGGATTCCGTTGCGACGTAGCTGGTGAAGTTCCAACTGACTTCTGGAACGATGCTATGGCTGAGATCCGTGCTAAGCACCCAAATATGTTTACTCTCGCAGAAGATGAGGCTAAAGCACAAGAGCTCACAGAAACTGCTTTTGACATGTACTACGGTTGGGAATTACACCACATCATGAATGCTGTTGCACAAGGCAACAAAACTGTAGACGACCTTTGGGGATACTTTGCAAAAGTAGACACAACCATCCGCAAAGAGGCTATCCGCATGAACTTCACATCTAACCACGACGAGAACTCATGGAATGGTACCGAGTTTGAGCGTATGGGTGATGCATATGCACTTTTCGCTGCATTTACATACATTGCTCCTGGTATGCCTATGATCTATACTGGTCAACCTAGTGGCAACCACCACCGTCTAGAGTTCTTTGAGAAAGACTTGATTGACCGCGTTGAGAATGCTCCACAACACGACATGTACAAGAAACTTAACGATCTTCGTGCTAACAACTTTGCTCTATGGAGTAACGAGATTGGTGCACCTATGAACAGAATTGCTGCTGACAATGACAAGATCTTTGCATGTGTTCGACAAGCTGTTTGCCCTAAAAATAATAAAGAGAATACAGTGCTTGCTATTATGAACATGTCTGCTCAAGAGCAAGTTGTCAACCTAACTCTTGACCAACTAGCAGGCGAGTACAACTGCTTATGCGGAAAGACCATGAACCTAGAAGCAACACAAACACTCACATTGCAACCATGGCAACATATGATCTTGACTAAATAATCAAGATTGGATATAGGTTCTAAACAAACAGGGTGCGCCAAATTGACGCACCCTGTTTTATTTCTTCTAATCTTTAGTGTTTGATATACAGTATTTTTTGACCATTTCGTATATGTAACTCATATACACCAAAATAATAAACCCTATCCTCTTGCGGATATTGTATATTATCCACAGCAACATCTTTACCTAATGGCCATGAAGTATATTCCTTTTCCATTATCGGAAATAGCCAAAAAGCATTGTATGTCCATTTACTCAGATTTAATGCCTGTGAATAGACACTAACTAAATCACCATAATAACCAAAATACAATACATATATACTGTTATTATACGGATAATACATTTGGATTGAACCATCCTCTAATACTCTGTATTGCCATCGTGTTTGTACGGATTGTAACTTTGCGCCACTATATCCTATTGGTCCTTTATTTGTATGAGTAATCGTTAATGTACTATCATCATCAAACTCTACATCATATAACATATTTTCTAGAACATGAGTCTTCATACAATACGCTCCATACTCATCCTCTACCATATCCACAGCCATCACAGGCACTGCCCCATCGCTCACACCTCCTGCCATAGCCATACCAGAACCTGATATCGCCTCCGTAAAGTCGCTATGATATGCAATTGCATATTGTCCTGACTCATAATCTTCTATTGCCATGTTTGCTTCTGCATTTGTATACGCTGCCCATAATGTAATATTCTTACGAGGTATATATGTAGAACCAGCAGGCAATACAGTTGCAGATATTTGATTATCCTCTATCTCTTTTTCACACCACCCCACAAAATGCCAGTTCGCCGTGTCTTGCCACATTGGTAACACTATTGCTGCATCAACCGAAGATTGATACAATGTCTTAGGACATGTATCTAGTCCTGTTTTAAAACTAACACTATATAGTTTAGGTTCAGCAGGCTCATAACTTATGGAATAACTCTTTATGTATAAACTATTCTCGGAAGCAGATATGATAATCTCTATGATGTCGTCAGTTTCCACTAGATGTTTCACATCCTTCGTTATCGTTACCCATTCTGTAGTGTATTGGCCAGCCCAAACCTCTTCGCTAAACGGCTGATTATAAATGGCCCATATGGTATCATTACCCACTTTTGCAGTCAAAGATCCTCTACCACTTTTCGCATTGGAGTGCATCTCCAATGTCACAGAGTGTATGGTACAACCATCCCATCCCTTCAACTCCAATCGTGTGGCATTCCCCGCTGTCATTTGTCCTTTTTGTCCAGTAGTAGCCGAACGTTCATAAAAGTATGTAGAAGCAGCTGGCAATGTACCACTAGGCTCAACGCTTATCGTAGAGTTAAGAGTATAAGTCGCAGTGAATATGGAAAATATTAAACCTAATAACATCAGATATCAAATTATATCTTTACCTTAAATAAGATTACTTATTTCGTTCAATGGAACCATCACAAAATCTCTTTCTGTCATCCTTGGATGAGGAAGTTGCAACTCCTCCGTCTCCATATGTATCCATTCATTTTTTTGCTTATCATTGTTGTCTAGCATTGCCTTCAACAAATCAATATCTATCACTCTATCATGGTATACACCATTAACACTTTTGTGTGTTCGTCCCATTTCACGTTCTATATCTTGTGTAATATGTAGCACTTCAAGAGGTGAGAAATTTGTTTGATAAACAGCTACAATATTTGCGAACTCATTGTCCGATTCAAACCCTTGCGGTTCACTATAATAAACGGACGAATAGACCAGTTGTTCACCTACTCTTCTATCAAGCAATAATAAAGCTTTACGTAAATTTGCTTCACGCTCTCCCAAATTCGTACCTATGCCAAAGTATATAATCATACGTCTTAGGATACAACTCACTTAGCAGGAACAAATTCATAATTTATCCATTTGCCCATTGTGACCAACATATAGAAAGGTTTATTATCTTCATCCTTCATAGAGTCAACTACGATAGTTGTCATACCTTTTACCTCAGTAATCTCACGCGCATGATCATGGCCTGACCATACCATACTAACTCCGTGCTTTGTAAATAAATTGAGCAAGGAATAAGTTTCCTCTAAAGTATAATTACCTGTTGTTCCTTGTGATGCATCACGCTTGAAGAGATGCGTGTGGGTACATCCTACTATGTGACGAAAATTCTGTGTATCAGCCCATTCTAATACATCACTTAACCATTTAAACTGCTTTGTACCTAATGTTCCATCCGCAGTATCATAACATATAAATAGATCTTTTATACCAGATGGAGTCTCAACGACAAAATAATAAAAACTAGTCTTGAATAGTTCAATGAACTGTGGCCATTGTTTGAAATAAATATCATGATTACCAACCACTGCCATTAAAGTATCAGCTTTTGATGGGTTAGTTGGTACTGCTTGGTAAGCGCTGTACATATCATCAAAATGGTTTGACGCATCGATGATGTCTCCTAGGTGCACAGCTACTGGACATAGTACATCTTGGCGATATGTCTCAATAAACTTGGTCCACAGCACTTGTGTGTTAGTTATGTGCGTATCAGTACATACATAGACATGATAGTCATCCACAGGAGCTTGTATAGTAACAAAACCATGTTGTTTATTGTACGAATCCGATTCATCATAGCGTTGATCTATGGTTGGTGAAGTTCCATTAAACATGCCTACAAGATCCAATCGTGCATCTGGACCACAGGACACCATTGCTATACATGCTACGATAACAATATTTCTAATATTTTTCATAATCATTTGCCTTTATACATTAACCTATAATTTATACGTAGCTCCCACTCTCACTTCACTAGCGTAATAATGTGCATTAAGGTGGAACATACCAGCCAATTTATATTTACCAGTAAGTTGTACACGCCAATGGTTATTAATATCGTACCAAGCACCAATATAGGCCATTGGTTGCCACATACGTTCCATTTGGAAATCATCCACATTGGCTATAGCCAAACTGATATTCCATAACGAAGTCTCTGGTCGTACATATGCTTCAACTCGGTATAATAAGTTAAATGGTTCACATATCATCTCATCATCGGAGCGCCACTCATAAGGTTGTGGAACAAACACTCGACTATACATACCTACTTGCACATTAATATACTGCATCATATAGCCTAGGGATAATGCATGAACAAAATCTTGATAATTATCTCGTTTAACAAAATTTGCCATCATTCGATCCTCTAGATAAAATTGACCGACTGGAAGCGCAAACTTAGGACGCATTTGCAAACCGACAGTATAGGTATTAGATGTACTCATACGCAGATTTGCATGCATATCAAAATGCTGATTGATAGGCATATACGCACCTAAATCAAAATTAGCCATCGAGCCATAAGTTAGATTGTGGCCATATCCTACATGTAGTGAGACAGCATACTGATCAGACGCAATCATTTGAGTCGATACCATCAATACTAATCCCAGTAATAAAACAACAATTTTTCTCATATTCATTTTCTTTTCACTTTTATCACATCTCCACCACAGTTATGCCGGCTCCACCTCTATCTGGGTCACCATCGTGGAAATGAATATCTCCTGTTCTTAGTTTACGCATGCTTTTTTGTCTTTCAGATAGGTAATCACGAACCACTTGTTTGAGTGCACCAGTACCAGTACCATGCAAAATCGTCACCATCTCCGCATTAACCATTAACGCATCATCTATATACGCTATTAAGATCTCTAATGCTTCATCTACACGCAGTCCTCGTATATCAAGTTCACGAGAGAAGGAGAGTTTTTTACGGCGCAATTCATCAGCAACATTACTTGAAACCATCTTTGGCTTAGGAGTATTGGTTTCTTGAATTAATTTAGCGGGGTTCTTAGTTAGTATCTTCAAATCACGCAAGTCACGCAACACCTTAGTCTGTGAGGTCTGATTGGTTGAAACTTTAGTTTTTTGTTTCTCAATTTTAGACTTTTGAGTTTCAACTCTCTCGCGTGCTTTCTGTGTTGCTACTTTCTCTGCTTTTGCTTCCTTAATCTCACGTATGGTGCGTTCAATAGTAGCATTACTCTGACGAAGTAAGTCAGCTGCTTGTTGACTAGCTTCTTCAATGATTGCACGTTTTTTGGCTTTGATACTAGCCATTTGTTCTTCGTAGTGAGCTATTTTCTCCTCTAGATGTTTCTCCTTTTGTCGAATGTTCTGTCGTTTATTTTCCCAATAACGCTTATCTCTTGCGATATCTTGGAGTTGTTTGTCATAATCTATATGCTCCTCACCTACAATGTCTGTTGCACGTTGGATGATGGTTTCTGGTAAACCTATCTGTCGAGCTATCTCAACGGCAAAACTGCTACCTGCCTGACCTATAGAAAGTTGAAAGAGTGGTTTAAGCTGGCCTCTGTCATATAACATTGCACCATTGATTAGACCTGGTGTACGCTCCGCTAAATGTTTTAGATTACCATAGTGAGTCGTTATAACACCATAAGCTTTTTGTTCGTTTAGTTGTACTAATACAGCTTCTGCTATGGCACCACCAATAAGAGGTTCGGTACCTGTACCAAACTCATCTATCAATAACAATGTTCTCTCATTGGCATAACGCACAAAATTCTTCATGTTTCGCAAATGCGAAGAATAGGTAGACAAATCATCTTCAATGGACTGCTCGTCGCCTATATCTAATAATAGGTTTTGAAAGAATCCCATCTCACTTGCTTCATGCATAGGTACAGCCAATCCACACTGCATCATATATTGCAACAACGCTACAGTCTTTAAGCACACTGATTTACCACCGGCATTTGGTCCACTGATAACTAAAATACGGTTATCTACAAGGCGCAATGATAATGGTATCACTTCCCTACCTTGTTTTCGGAAGTTCATGAGCAAGATAGGGTGTCGTGCTTCACTCCAACTTATCATTGGCTTTTTATGCACATGTGGTACAATCGCATGTATATCTGCTGCAAAGAGCGCTTTTGCACGTAGGAAATCTACTTCAGCCAAGAAATGTTCGCTATTGAGTATCTGAGGTATTTGAGGACGTATCTTCTCTGTCATCTCAAGTAGGATACGCATACGTTCTCGTCTTTCCTCTCCTTCCAATTCACGTATACGGTTATTTGCTTCAACTACCTGCTGCGGTTCAATAAAAACGGTTTTACCTGTAGCTGATTCGTCGTGCACAATACCTCCAATCTTACGTTTATATGCTGGAGGTACAGGTAATACGAGTCGTCCTTCTCGCATGGTTGGAGCTGCATCCTTGTCCAACAATCCTTCAGCTTGAGCTTGACGTAATATAGTATTTAACACACGACTGACAGATCCTTGCGATTGGCTTATCTCTTTGCGGATACGAGCCAATTCAGCGGATGCTGAATCTTTCATTTTACCATATCGATCTAGGATACGATCAATAGCATCTGTTAGATGATGAATATCTGTTAGACGATCAATGCCGACTAAGTGATTGGTATCTGTTAAGCAGGGATACTTTGCACTATCCAATGTTGCAAAGAAACGCTCCAATTGAACTGTATAGTCTAGCATCTTGCGTAGAGCAAAAAGTTCGCTTTCATCCATGAAGAGTCCTTCAATACGGATACGAGAGAGTGCTTCGCGTAGATCGTATATATCTCCTTGTGGAAAACTTAGAGTTGGATCTGTAAGTACCGCCATCATCTCTCGTAGATGCGACAATAGTACTGTAACATTGGCATAGCGTTCATGCCAATGCATCTCATCTACTTTCTCCTTACCTAACGAAGAGGTACAAAAATGCTTCAGGCAATCGCGTATTACCTGAAAATCAATCTTTTGCTCTATATTTTGTGGATATGTCATTTAAGCTATGAGACCATGATGATAGGTTATGGTTTTGTGATCACAACATCAAATTCCATACCTTCTGGATTGATAGCCGTATTTAGTTCGTAGGCAAAGTCACTTGCACGGAAATTAAACTCCACCCATCCTATTCCATAAGTAAAATCTACAGTTTCAGTGTAGAAAATCCAATCTCCATTGAGATCAGTTGTCTCCTTATGCATCACATATGGAAGTAAGTTTTTACGTGCATAGTAATTGTCATGACGATCTTGCACTAGATATGCTTTGACCTCACCTTTATCAAAGATGGTTTTGGTTATTTCTGGCACCTCAACGAAAGCATAGAAGTAGTTGTTGCTACCCTGATTGGAATATTGCCATTTGCTAGCAGGAACACTAACGTTAATGGTTTTAAGTGTTGTTCCATTAATGTTTGTGCTAGAGTTATTGATACAGCTGACCATACAGCTTACCAATAGGAAAAATAGAATCTTTTTCATATTATTTTAGTTTTATTTGGCTGCAAAGGTAATAAATTATTTGCATATATGCAAATTTAATACCAAAAGAATAGAAAAAGTCTCCTATTCAACCTATCATAGTAGAGCTATTTTCATCGTGATATAATCTTCGGTATTTAGCTTTACCATTACGAGAAGATACCGAGAAGATACCGAGAAGATAGCAAGAAAATAAGTTCCCTACTCTGCTGTGGCGAAAACCATCTACTCGCTAATCATTGAGAACCTTTAAAACTATAACATAACACTATAAAAAAGGCCTCATGTCTCATTCGACAAGGGCCTTTTGGGTCAAACTATCTTTTAAAGTTGCACGTTGAAATCTAATGTATCATCTAAGCGTTGCAGTTGAAGCCAATGGTAAAATTCTGAAGACATCTTGACTGGTGCAGCCCTGAACTTGATGAGGTTCTGTTTAGTTTCATCGTAGACCTCAAAGAAAAGAGGAGTATCTCCCGCACTAGATGTGCACATATCGACTAGTTCATCTACCAAAGATGGTTGTATCTTCTCCAAAGGCAATTGGATAGTGACTGCTTGTAACTGACGCTGCATATCCTGAATCAAAGAAACATGCTGAACAGCAAATGTGTATTCTGCTTCTTCTATTGATTTAGGCTTGAAGTATTTCATATAGTATCCCTTCTGCTTAATGGAGCAGTTGATGATCACATAGATATTAGGTTTGAGTAGTGCAGCATACTGCTTATACTCTTCGCCAAATAGTGTAAACTGGTAACTTCCAGTATAATCCTCCACCGTATATCTGCCAAATGGAAATCCCTTAGCAGTAGTTAGTTCCTCGGCAGAAGTGACAATACCACCAAATCGGAACTCACGATTCTCTCGTTGGGTAATCCATTCAGTAGGATTAATCGGTTTAGATTCATCTGAATCAGAGTCTTCACTCACAGCAGGTACGGATCGGCGTGCGTCAGCTGTTCTCCATGTATCAAAGAGATTAAGTTCGGTAGCTGTAATATTGCACATCTCATTAATCTCAAAACTCCACTCATCTAGTGGGTGGGCAGAAAGGAAAATACCAATAAGTGTCTTCTCCTTATTGAGCCGCTCGATGGTTGACCAACGAGGAGTCTTTGGAAGTTCTGGATGTTGTATCTCTATACCAAAATCACCTCCAAGATCTCCAAAGAGAGAATTGACTTGTTGACTCTTATCTTGTTGGAACTTGTTACCATATCGCATGAGTGTCTCTAATACATTCTCACCTTTGGCATTTAAACCTAGTAGTTGCTCACGATAGATATCTGTAAAACAATCAAAAGCACCAGCAAGAGCAAGATTCTCAACAGTCTTTCGGTTGCATGTCTGGAGATTGACACGTTCAAGGAAGTCAAAGATAGAGAGGAACTTACCATTCTTTGCACGTTCATTAAGTATAGCCTCTACAGCGGCCTCTCCTACTCCTTTGATACCACCTAAACCAAAACGGATATCTCCCTTAGAATTAACTGTAAAGTTCATCTCTGACTCATTGACATCTGGAGCTAGGACGGATATCTTCATTGCTTTACACTCGTCCATGAACTTAGTTACATCCTTGATATCATCCTTAGCAACTGTAAGGTTGGCCGCCATGAACTCAGCTGGATAATGAGCCTTGAGATATGCTGTCTGATAGGCTACCCAAGAGTAACATGCAGCATGGGATTTGTTGAAGGCATACGAAGCGAACTTCTCCCAGTCAGCCCAAATCTTCTCTAAGGTTTTCTCATCATGTCCATTGGACTTACCACCATTGATAAATTTCGGTTTAAGTTCTGCAAGCAAGGCCATAATCTTCTTACCCATGGCCTTACGAAGCTGATCACTCTCACCACGAGTAAAATTAGCTAGTAATCGTGAGAGAAGCATCACCTGCTCTTGATAAACTGTTACTCCATAAGTATCTTTTAGATACTTCTCCATAACAGGTATATCATATGTCACTGGTTCATGTCCATGCTTACGTCGGATGAACTGTGGAATATAATCCATTGGTCCTGGACGATAGAGTGCGTTCATCGCGATGAGATCTCCCATAACAGTAGGTTTGAGTTCCTTCATATACTTACGCATACCGAGTGACTCAAACTGGAATACTCCTACAGTACGTCCTTCTTGGAAGAGTTTATAGGTATCAGCATCCTCAATAGATATGTGGTCAATATCAACTTTCTCTCCACGGGCTTTAAGGATGTTACTAAGACACTCTTTAATGATAGTCAACGTTTTAAGTCCTAGGAAGTCCATCTTGATAAGTCCCACAGATTCAACAACATGTCCATCGTACTCAGTAACTAAAACACGCTTACCAGACTCACGATCTTCAACAGTAGATAGAGGAACATAATTAGTCAAGTCATCTGCACCAATAATAATACCACATGCATGTACACCTACTTGGCGGATAGTATCCTCCAACTGTGCCGCATAGCGCAACATATCACGTATATCCTGCTCATCACCATTAAGTAAAGCACGAAGTTCATCTACATATTTGTAGCAATTGCGAAGATTTACCTTTGGTGATTTACCTTTTTCATCCTTAATGTTATCAGGGAAACTCTTTTCTGGTATCAAAGCCTTTATCTCATTGACACGACTGAGTGGCACACGTTGTACACGACCTACATCTGCAATAGCAGACTTGGTAGCCATAGTTCCATATGTGATAATATGTGCCACATGCGTATGGCCATACTTATTGCTGACCCAATCAAGAACTTTAGCACGACCTGCATCATCAAAATCGGTATCAATATCGGGTAGAGATATACGATCTGGATTAAGGAAACGCTCAAACAGCAAATCATATTTAAGCGGATCTAGATCCGTGATTCTCAAGCAGTAAGCTACTACCGAACCAGCTGCACTACCACGACCAGGTCCTACACTAACACCTAGTTCCTCGCGGGCAGCACGAATGAAGTCCATGACAATAAGGAAGTAGCCAGGAAAACCCATGGTTTTCATAATATGCAACTCAAATTTGATACGCTCTTGTTGTTCCTCTGTTAACGTATCTCCATATCGCGCTTGAGCACCTTTATATGTAAGGTAAGCTAGATAGTCAGCTTCTAACTTAATACGATAAAGTTTATCATATCCGCCAAGATTCTTTATCTTCTTCTCGCCCTCCTCACGTGTCATGATCTCGTTACCATTCTCGTCACGAGTAAACTCTTGATAGAGATCCTCCTCTGTAAGACGCTGACGATATGTTTCCTCTGTTCCAAACTCCTCAGGAATAGGAAACTTAGGCATCAGTGGTCCTGAATCAATATTATACACCTCTATCTTATCCACGATTTCCTGAGTGTTTGCTAAGGCTTCTGGCACATCAGCGAAGATCTCCGCCATTTCCTGAGGAGATTTGAGCCACTCTTGCTTTGTATAACGCATGCGATTAGGATCATCAATTAAGTGGTTCGTAGATACACAAATAAGGTGATCATGAGCCTCTGCATGCTCTTCTTCTACAAAGTGAACATCGTTGGTAGCAATGAGTTTTATATCACAGAGTTGTGCAATACGAATCAATATCTCGTTGACATCTTTCTGCTTTTGATAAGTCATCTGATCCGCTCCTTCCTTATCAGTCTGATGTCGCTGTATCTCTATATAATAATCTTCTGCAAAAATGCTTTTAAACCACCTTGCTGCCTCTATAGCAGGTCGGAAACGTTCCTCAAAAGGCAAATCCGAGCTCAGGTTTAATCCCTCCAATACCTTTTGCGAAATCTCGCCACCAAGACAAGCAGAAGAACAAATAACCCCCTCATGAAATTCCTCTAATAATGCCTTATCAATGCGAGGACGACGGTAATAGCAGTCGTCCATAAAACTCTCACTAACTATCTTACAGAGATTATGGTAACCAGTTTTATTCTTAGCCAAAAGAATAAGGTGCCAGCCACTTTGGTCTACGATATACTGCTTACCTTCTGGACTAATTGCTTTGAGATCCTTATCACGATCCTTACGGCCACGACGGGCACAATAAGCCTCCACACCAACAATAGGTTTGAATGGAACAAACTCTGTACCATTCTTATCTGCATCCTCTTTGAGTTTCTTATTGGTCTTCTTGGCGCAGTCTAACAATTCTTTGATACCATACATACATCCGTGGTCGGTAAGAGCAATAGCATGCATACCAGAACGAATACATTTGTCAATCAAGTCAGGTATCTTACTCATTCCGTCAAGTACGGAATAGTGTGAGTGGACATGTAAGTGAGTAAAGTTCATATTAGTGTAGGATTAGGATATTAATTAAAAAAGAGAGTAAGTCCAACGGAGAGTGTAATTGGACCAGAAGGGAAATCAATCTCCTTTTGGTTTAGAGCCGCTTGCTCTATGATAGTAGGTGTAAGATGTTGTGTATAAGCAGCCTCAGCATAGATTGCAAAATTTGAAAATATAAACCACTCCACTCCTGCAGATAAACGCAAAGTAGGCACTATATGATCAAAATTAGACATTGTGTATAAAGGTTCTGATGTACTCACATTTGTATTTTCAGGAGTAACATTCTTAACCGTTGCAATAGATATACCAGGTTGTAAACTCATGAAGAAATCCCAAGGATGAAAATAAGGATTTTCATAAAATGCCTTGATATCCTTAACAAGCGGAAAACGATAACCAATACTGAGACCTATTTCATTATACCACACTTCACCATTGTAGATGTTCGTCCCTTGCACACAAAGCGAATCGTACTTATTGCTATGAGTATCATAAGTGATATAGACAAAAGTGCCATAGTTCTTGTGATGACGCCATCCCAAACGCATAGCGGAATTAAATGTAGGTCCTTCAATGCCATTAGGTGTAAAACCGACGCCTAAGACCGTAGGCAAATCCAACGCATCAAAGAAATCACTAAAAGTGTATTTATCATGCGTAGACATCGATTGAGGAGAAATAGATGTATCGTTTTGAGCAAATAGCCCCATGTTCACCAATGAACACAGGGCTATGATCATGAGTCTTTTCATCTTCTCATTTGTGCTTTTGCTTGCTCTCTGGCAAGACGTTGTTGTTCACGCTGCATAGCCTCTAGACGTGCTGCAAATCCAGACTTCTTTGAACTACCCTTTTTCTTAGCATTGGCCTCCATCTCCGCCAAAACCTTCTTATCATCAGTTGTCCAACGGAAAATCATGGTTTGGAGAATCGTGAAGAGCATACTAACAAAATAATAGTAACTGAGTCCCGCAGCATAATCATTAAAGAAGAAGAGGAACATAAGTGGCATGAGATACATCATCCAACGCATAGCCTTCATCTCTTGTCCTTGTGATTGCGACTGCATTGTGATATGTGTATAAAGGATATTTACAACAGTCATAATCAAACAGAAAAGACTCAAGTGAGTACCAAAAATAGGGATAGAACGTTCCCAAGTTAGGATAGCATCAAAAGTAGATAAATCTTCTGCCCAGAACAAAGATTGGCCACGCAACTCAATTGCAGTAGGCAAGAACCAGAACATTGCCATCAATACAGGGAACTGGAAGAGCATTGGTAAGCATCCAGACATAGGACTAACACCAGCTTTTTGGTAAAGAGCCATAGTAGCTGCTTGACGCTCCTGCATCTTCTCTGGTGGATATTTAGCATTGATTTCATCCAACTGTGGTTTCAATACGCGCATCTTAGCACTAGACTTGTTAGATGCGAATACGAACGGAAGTAGGATAAGTTTAATGACAAACGTCATAAGCAATATAACAATACCAATATGCAAGCCCCACGATGTAAATAAGTCAAACATTGGAATAACAAGAATTTTATTAATCCAAGATACCAACTTCCATCCTAATGGCACTAACTCATTAAGGTGCAACTTCTCTACAGAAACTACGTCCTTGTCATATGCCTTGAGTGTATTATAATGATTAGGGCCAAGATAGTACTTGAGTTCAGTTGTATTCTTTCCTTGAATATCAAACGGCAAACTCGCTTTAGTCTTATACTCCTTGATATAACGTGTATGTGCACCCATAGGGGTTGACTCTAATTCAGTAGACTCAAAAGCTTCACCTGCAATCATTACAGTAGAGAAGAATTGATCCTTATGTGCAATCCACTTGATGCGTGCAGACTCCTTCTGACGATCTGCCTTCACCTCAGAGAGTTTCTCAATATCTCCTCCAACAAACATGTATTGTAGTTGAGCATACTTTTCTTCAAATTTACGACCCTTTTCTTGTTGTGGGATTATTTGGTTCCACTGCATCTCTAGCGATGACATATTTTGCGCCAAAGCCAACTGCATATTATGTGGTTGAATGCTCATTCCAACCATATAATCATCCTCTGCTAAAGTATAAACAAAGTCAATATATGCTCCTTCTATATTCGTATTGAGTCGCATTACTAGAGTGGACACAATACTATCACTAACAAGCGATACTGGTTCAAAATAAAGATTCTTAGTAGATAATATACGACTATTATTGGTAATTAAGGTGAAATTCAACTCATTCTCATCAGCTTGGAAGAGACAAAGCGGATTTACAGTATCACCATACGCCTTGTAGTTTTTGAGCTCTGCCTTTGCAATGTATCCACCACGACGATCAACACCTAGCTTTATCAAACTATTCTCAAGAGTTACCAAACCATCTTGACCTTGTGATGCAGGAGCAAAAGGACCATAAACCATTGCTACTTGCTCAGCTATTTGCTCTGGTGTAATAGTATCCGCAGACTTTGCTGTAACACTTTGAGTAATCTGCTCAGAAATTTGTTGTGTCTCCCATTCTAATTGCTGCACTAATGCAATAGAATCTTGAACACGTTTACGTTCTGCCAATTCTTCTTTGGAAGGACGATTCAAAAACGAAAATCCAACAATAACAGCGGCTATTAATAGGAAGCCAATCCATGTATTCTTATCCATATCTTTATTGTATTATATTCAGTTAATATTGAAGCGCACCATTTATTTATACTCAAACCGCTAAATGACGCCAAAAATCATGCAAAATTACGAAAAAAAATCGGAATATGAAAGAAAAATAGCGAAAAATGCACTTTTTTTGCATTTTTTTTGCAAAACATTTGGTCATATCAAAAAAAAGCAGTACCTTTGCACTCGCTTTCGAAAAGGAAGCTTGCGGGATGTAGTTCAGCCCGGTTAGAATGCCTGCTTTGGGAGCAGGAGGTCGTGAGTTCGAATCTCGCCATCCCGACGAAAAGGATTGTTGAAAGACAATCCTTTTTTATTTTATTTTTCTATACCTTTGAATATTATATGCAAAAAAAGCACGAGAAAATCGTGCTTTTTATTAATATTACAAACAATCATTATTTCTCTTGCATCTCTACTAAACGACGATAGTAACCATTCTGTGCCATTAACTCGTCATGAGTTCCACGTTCCACAATTCTACCCTCATGCAGAACACAAATAAGGTCTGCACTACGCACAGTACTTAAACGGTGAGCCACAACAATCGTTGTACGATCACGCATAAGATTCTCCAAGGCTTCTTGAACAAGTTTTTCCGACTCCGTATCTAAGGCTGATGTAGCTTCATCTAAGATCAAAATAGGTGGGTTCTTCAAAATTGCACGCGCTATTGATATGCGCTGACGCTGACCGCCACTCAATCGCGAACCTCGATCACCTATAGTAGTTTCGTATTGATCTGGTGTTGCCATAATAAAATCATCCGCATTAGCAATACGCGCTGCCTGACGCACCTGTTCCATAGTAGCATGCTCAACACCAAAAGTAATATTATTATAGAAGGTATCATTAAAGAGTATAGCCTCCTGATTAACATTACCCATCAAAGCACGCAAATCATGCGTCTTAACTTCACGAATATCAACACCATCAATAGTAACACATCCTGACTGAGGGTCGTAGAATCGAGGTAAAAGATCGGCCATTGTTGTCTTACCACTTCCTGATTGACCAACTAGGGCTACCGTTTGGCCTTTATAGATATCTAAATTAACATCTTGCAATACGGGATGATCAGTTTGATATGCGAAACTCACATTCTCAAAACGAATCATAGATTGAAAATCCACAACCTGTTTAGGTGTTTTAGCCTCAATTACATTAGACTCCGTTTCTAATATCTTATCAATACGCTCTAGCGAAGCCATACCTCGACGAATACCATAAGTCGCTTTACTTAAATCCTTGGCTGGACCTATGATAGAATAAAAGATTACAATATAATATATAAAGGTCGCAGCATCAATAGCTGAATTATCACTCAATATCAACAATCCACCAAACCATAACAAGATGGCTATCAAAGTTGTACCTAAAAATTCAGAAACAGGGTGAGCGAGATAATAACGACGGTTGATACGATTAAATGTGCGTCGTGTTGCATTGATTAACAACTGAAAACGGTGAATCAATTTCTGTTCAGCATTAAAGGCCTTGACTACACGCAATCCGCCAAGTGTCTCTTCTATCTGAGTAAGTATTTCAGCATTCTGCTCTTGTCCTTTCGTAGAAGCACGCTTCAAGGTACGTCCTATACGTCCAATGAGTAATCCAGCTACAGGTAGGAGCAATAGCACAAAGAGAGTTAACTGCCATGACACACAAAACAACGTAACTAGATATATCAATATCATCACTGGATCTTTGAATAGCATATCTAGAGTCGACATAATACTCGCCTCAACTTCGTTGACATCATTAGTCATTCTAGACATGACATCACCCTTGCGCTCTTCCGTAAAGAAACCTATAGGCAAACTTACCACTTTCTTATACAAACTCTCACGCAAATCACGCAACACACCTGTACGAAGTGGCACCATAAAATAATTAGCCAGCCATATTGTAAGACATTTTAAACCAGTTAAGACTACCAATCCTATACCCAAGAGCAACAAAACATATGACGGACCACGCAACTCCATCTGTGATTGAAGCATAAAATAAAAGTTATTCTTCAACGCAACTAGTAATTCTTCTAGTCCTTGAACTTGCTCTAATGGTGTATATACCCCATCGATAGTCGCCAAGCCAAAAAGCAATTGTAAAACAGGTATTAATGTCGCAAAAGAAAACAATGACAATATTGTGGAAACAATATTGAAAAATAGATTCAGTACAACATACCATTTATATGGCGGTATAAATCGTCGTAGCGTTGAAATGATAGTCATCTAGTCTATAATTATTTAAGGTCAATATTTTATGCTAAATCTACTTGGTGATTTTCTTACGATTATTCTCAGCAACATACAACATAACTGCACGATCAAAGTTATCTTTATCCACTCCAAGATTGGTTCTTATTGGCACAACAATTAATTTATCCCCTAATTGTTCCACCAAAGAAGTCTGCTGCATACGCATATAATCTTTCTCCGTTGTCACAACACAATCAAATTCCTGTGCTTGTTTGAGAATACGTTGAACGTCTCTCTTGAAAAAAACATGATGGTCTCCGTACACAATCATTTGCGTATCTGGATATTGTGATCTCAAATGCTCAAACAATGGTTTTGGATTTGCTATACCTGCCACAAGTAGTGGAGTTCCTGGCAAGTTTAGTGGCGCATACTCTACACACGAGTAGCAGAGATGTTGATACGATGCCAATTGTAACTGATTGCTTACAATACGACGTGCAATAGGTTGCATAGATGGTGGACATTTGGTTACTACAACCGTATTAGCTCGACGACTCTCAGTAGGCAAATCACGTAATGTGCCACGTGGCATCATATGATCATTAACGTATAGATTATCATAAGCCGTTAACAAGATATAATAGCCGCAGCGTAAATGACGATGTTGATATGCATCATCTAAGATAACACATTGCAGATTGGGATAAATAGACATCAAACGCTTGATTCCTTCAACTCTATTTGCACACACAGCTACTGGTACATTAGGGAAATGAGTATGTATCAACATCGACTCATCACCTATGGTTTCTGCCGTATCAGAAGGACCAGCTAAACGAAAACCTGAGGTTTCTCTGCCATAACCACGCGATAAAACCGCCACACTAAACTTCTCAGATAATAATCTAACCAAATATTCAGTCATTGGCGTTTTACCTGTACCACCCACGGCCAGGTTACCGACACAAATGGTTGGTACACTAACAGACGAAGATGGCATGATGTGCTCATCATACAACAGATTACGAACCCAAATAGCCATGCTATACAACCATGATAGCGGCAATGCAAATATTTTAACCCAACTACTCACTCGTATTCATTATTGAATGGTTACTTGGTGCATCAAAGTCATAACACGTGACTTGGAAGCAAAATCACGAATATTATTAATCAGTTGTTCCTCTGGAGTTGATTGGTCAAACATCTTCATAAGTTCCTCAAATGAATCTTTCTTCTCTGGGTAATATACCAACTCATACTGTCCTAATTGTGCTAATTCGACAGCTTTATTAATAGCAGAGTTAATATTACCAATCTCATCCACCAGACCTATCTTTACGGCATCAACACCTAGCCACACACGTCCTTCACCGATAGCTTTGATTGCATCTTGCGTCATACCACGACCTTCTGCACAACGACGAGTAAACAAATCATAACCTCTTTCTACCATTGATTGCATAAGCGCAAACTCCTCTGGGTTCATACCCTTGTATAGCGCATTATGACTCAAATCAGAATGTTTATTAGTAGACAAGCCATCTACATCTAATCCTATATTCTCGCTCAGTTTTGATATATTAGGTACGGTTCCAAAGATGCCAATTGAGCCAGTCAATGTAGTTGACTCAGCATAAATATAATCTGCGCAACAAGAGATATAATAACCACCTGATGCAGCTAAATCACCCATAGATACTACTACTGGCAAGCCTTTGGCTTGTAATGTTTTCATAGCATGCCATATCTGCTCACTAGCGTCAGCACTACCACCAGGACTATTCACACGCAAGACTACTGCTTTTACGTTATCATCTTCATGGATTTTCTTTATGGTCTTGATCATCTCGGTATCCACGATGCCTTCACTACCGTCATCATAGATTTGGCCTTCCGCATACAACACAGCAACCTTATCAATTGCTTCAATTGATACACGTTTCACATTGTTCATTGCACTATGAGATTGTACCTTATAATCCTTTGTTCCTGAATACAAGCGCAAGATAGAATCCATATCCTGGATATATACCAACGAGTCTACAAAACCATAATCTACATACTTTTGTTGTGCTTGCAAAGACATACACTCATCTGCATATGCATGCAATTGTTCCTCTGATATACCACGAGAAGTAGCCACACCGGCCTTCAACACATTCCATATGCCGTTAACATATTGTTGTGTTTGTTTACGATCTGCGTCAGACATAGATGTACGGAAGAATGGTTCTACAGCAGACTTAAAGGTTCCCACTTTAAGAATCTGCATCTCTATACCTAACTTTTCCATCAATCGAGTATAATACATCGTTTGAGCAGACAAGCCATCCCATGCTAAACTACCTACAGGATTTAGATACACCCGATCAGCTACCGATGCAATGTAATAGTTTATCTGTGAATATGAATCTGCATAAGCTATCACAAACTTACCAGATTGCTTAAAGTCTAACAATGCATCTCGCATAGCTACAGCAGAAGCTTGACCTATCATCAAGTTGCCGCCACGCAAATAAATACCCAAAACCTTATCATTATTCTTAGCTAGAGCTATATTATTCAATAAATCATCCAAACCAACTTGAGTGGTAGATTGGCCATATAATTCCGCCATAATTGACTCAAAAGGATTTTCTTCTGCTGATTGCTCTACTACCTCTCCTTTCATATCAATGCGGTAAATTGTATTTTCTTCTAATATCGTGACAGGAGTAGAGAATGCATCTCCCATTATCCAACCCAATATACCACATATCAGGAAGTATATTCCAATCCCCAACAATGTTCTTCCTAAACATCCCATACGCTTGCGTGGTTGTTCGTCTGTTTTTGTAAAAAGTGCCATAAATCTAAAGGTTTATTATGTTATTTTATCAATTTAAATGTCTTACGATGATAGGGCGTTATACCATATCGCTTGATTGCTTCATAGTGCGCCTTTGTCGGATATCCCATATTAGAATCCCAATGATACATAGGATACTCTTCATGCAACTGCAACATATACTCATCTCTATATGTCTTTGCCAAAACACTAGCAGCAGCTATGGAAAGATATTTGCCATCTCCTTTAACCACTGTGCGTGCAGGTACCTCCATCACTTCGCCTGTGGGGATGTATGGTTTCCACTTATTACCATCCACTAATATATGCTCTGGCCTAACAGACAACTTATCTAGAGCTCGCTGCATTCCTACAATAGATGCTTTTAGGATATTTATTTCATCTATCTCCTCAGCCGTCACTTCCACTACTGCCCAAGCTTTGGCATGTTGTTCTATTAAGGGTCGCAATTGTTGACGCTGCTTATCAGTTAACTGTTTTGAATCATTCAACAACTCCAACCAATCAGCATTTCGTTTATCCTCCAACACCTCACTACTCCACACTACTGCAGCCGCAAACACACTACCTGCTAAAGGACCACGCCCCGCCTCATCACAACCTGCCTCTATCACATCGGGTATACAATATCTCGCTAGCATATTTTTTATTTTTATCAACGCCACTAGAAAGGATATCCAATAGCAAAGTGTAACACAAAGTCATCTTTCCAATTCAAACCATTACCTGCAGTACGCCACTGGGTGCCAGAGCCATCATACAAACGACATGGATCATACAACTTAACACCCATATCCATACGCAATATAAAGAAGGTTAAATCCAAACGAACACCCATTCCATAAGCCATTGCTATTTGTTTATAGAACTCATTCCAGCGGAACACTCCAAAAGGTTGAGCCGAATAATCAAACACCGTCCAAATATTTCCTGCATCAAAGAATGCTGCTAATTCAATAATAGACCAAACTTTTGCTCTGTATTCTAGATTAAGATTCAAACGCACATCACCTGATTGGTTGTTAAAATCGATCCAATCACCACTACCCTTGTAACCACCAGGGCCCAATGTTCGAGCAGACCAACCACGTACGCTATTCGAACCACCAGCGAAATAACGTTTCTCAAATGGTATAGTTTGGGAGTTGCCATAAGGTACTGCGACACCTACATCTGCATGCCATACCAAACGATGGTTAGGGCGCACAACTTGATTATATGTCACAGACAAATCTGCCTTCGCAAACTGAGCAAACTGAGTATTAAACAATGTATAATTACCCGACGACTCATCTACTTTAAACGAGCATGGCTCTGCTAGCAAACGCAACAAGTTACCCGCAGTCTCAATATTGTAGTATACGTTCACATACGATCTATTAGGGCGACGAGATTGATACGATGTATAATTTCCAGAATAACCTATACCAACAATAAAGTGATTTTCGTAGGAGTATTTCAATATATTTGTTGATTGCAAGAATTGATCCCTAAATGCATCACTTATCCATGGCAAGTACACATAGCTAATATCTATCAAGCGGAACTGATGATTCAATCCATATCGACGTTGATTCAAACGGTATTGCAAACCGCCATTAAAGATAGAACGAGTATATTCATCTGGACGATTCTGGAAGTTGTATCCTAAATCTATTGACACATCTGATGGAAAACGAACCTGAGCACTCGTCTTTGCCTCAATGGCACGTCCACCATTTTGACGCCATTCGTAACTCGCCCTCGCATCCACAGACAATTCCTCTGCGCCTCGGAATAAGTTGCGATTTGCATATCCAACACCTGCAGCTATACCCCAGTCACCTGCGGAATAAGTACCCTCCAACTCCGTTGAAAATGAATTCAACTTACTACGAGACAGCACAATATGACAATTCAACTCATTCTCAGATACCTCCTCAAAACTAATATCCACATACTTTATCGGAGCCAACTGATTCATGCGAGCATAGGTGCGCTCAACCAAACGCTCATCATATCGCTCACCAGGACGTATCGGACAATTACGCATCAATACTTTTTCACGCAGCAACTTATCCCCTACCCAAGTAAATACATACCCATCATATGATGACGAATACATGGATTCATCCGTTGGAACTCGGTTCAAATCATAATCCAGGTGGAAATATACTTTTGACACATAGTATTGAGTAAACAATTTCTTCTTCTCACTTGCTGGCAATTCTTCTATTTGAGGCTGCAAACCCATTCTTACGTCCACCTGGCGTTCTGCACGAGTACTATCCGCTACATAACGTAGGCACTCAGCATCAAAATAAAAGTAACCACGCCTACGCATAGCACTTGATACACGCTGACGCTCTTGGTTCAACAAATCTGCATCAAACTGTGCACCACTATATACCAATGCTTCTCTGTGATTTTGAGCAATTGACAACAAATCTGGCTGTTGAAAATCCACATCATACATACCAACCAAATAAGGTTCATTTGCTGTAACGTGATAAACCAAGTCCAATTTTCTATCTTTCAGTGACATTGATGTATCTACAGTTGCCTCAAAATAACCTTTATTATGCATAGCTCGCTTCAATTGCAATACACTTGCATCCGCCATCTCCGATGAAAATATCACAGGAGCCTCACCTATACGCTGAGCATTTTTTGTTGTCCATTTTGATGTATCAAATGAACCCGTATTATATATTGCCAACTCCAGTTTCCAAAAACCCAAAATCTCCGTATTCTGCTTCTGTTGAACATACTTCATTAAGTCAGAAGGAACAACTTCCTTCGAATCTTCAACCTTCACCTTCACATCATGCAACAAATACTCTCCTTGCGGTACAAATTTAGTTATATTACACGACGAAAGAAGGAAAGCTAAAGCTCCCCATACCAACAATTTTATTCTAACTCTATTTCCCATATTTTCCAATTACGGTGCAAAGATAGTAAAAAAAATGGATACACGCAAGAAAAACAATAATATTTTTCTACAATCGATAGATTTTATCTATCAAACCCTATTTTCTACACACTTTTGGCATTTTTCTAAACATAAAACCCAACACATAAACACACCTAATTTTACAACATTTAACAACATACCACACCTTCAAAATCAAAACCAGAATCAATCTTTCTTTAAGTTTTAAAAATTAACATTTATTAACACAACAACCCACGCTTATACCGATAAGAAAGAACTAAAAATAGCAAACCTATAAACACAAAACATGCTATCCAACCAAGAAAAAGCACATACTTACTTCCTCCATATTCCCAAAATCATTTCGCCGAGAATACACTTATTATTAATTTGATTTTGTTAAGTTTTATTAAATATTTTGCAACTTCCAAACTCATTTCTATTTTTTTCTTTAACATCATTATACCTTCTTTGAATACATATTTTGCCTTTGATTTTTACGGGAAGATACCGAGAAGATACCGAGAAGATAAATAGCATATGTTACGCTGATGTTAGGCATATGATAAACACTTCCAATTAAAACTACAACTTTCAACACAAAAATTTGCATATATGCAATATTTTTAGTACCTTTGCGCTCTAAATTGTGTTTATACGCTTATGATGTACAAATCTACAGACAAAATGTGTGATCTCATGTGTGGAGGACGAATAGCCGAACACGGACATTCATCGATCGAAGAACAAGTTCTTCAACTCATGAACCGTTTTGGCATATCCCTTGGCGTTGGAGAACAAACAATAGCAGACATCTGTCACGAAAACAATGTAGATTGTGACACACTCTTAGCTATTATCAACTATGCGATAAATAGGGAACTTCCACAACAAATCAACATACACATACCTACTCTACATCGTTACTTGGAAAATGCCCACACATATTTCTTGAAATTTCAATTGCCACGCATTAGACAAGAACTCCTTGAAGCTGTCAACTTAGCGCATAGCAATAGTCAAGTGCCTCTTATGATAGTACAGTTCTTTGATCAATACGCACAAGAAATCAAGGCACATATTGATCACGAGACAGAATATTCATACGAGCAACACGCCAGAGATGACGAACATATTGCAAACAAGGCACACGAGCTTAAAACTCTGATAATCAAGTACTATCCTAAAGAACAAAACCAGGACAATCCAGAACAGATGCGCCTGTTATATACTGTTCTTCACGATCTACGACACTTCGAAAATGAGCTTGCGTTACACTGCTCAATAGAAGACTACGTCATGCTCCCTGCCCTACGAAAAGAAGATGAAAGACAAAAAGATGAAGTAGGAGATAAACGTGAAAAATCAGACGAAACATTATCTCCACGTGAGATCGAAGTCATCAAGCACGTAGCGACTGGATTAAGTAACAAGGAAATTGCTGACATTATGTGCCTATCCACACATACGGTTATGTCACATCGAAAAAATATTGCTCGTAAATTAGACATCCACTCAACAGCTGGATTGACCATTTATGCTGTTGTTAATGGAATCATCATCCCTGAATAATTAACCCATGCTCAGACGAGTACAGAAATACATAAGAGACAACCAATTACTACAACACGGTGACCGTGTACTTGTTTGCGTAAGTGGAGGAGCGGATAGTGTAGCCTTGTTAGATGTACTCAAAAGAGGAGGATACGACTGTATTGTGGCGCATTGTAATTTCCATCTTCGAGGAGAAGAAAGCCTCAGAGATCAAAGTTTTGTCCAAAACTTGACGCAGGAATTGCCACTACACATACAATCATTTGATACACTCAACTATGCCAAAGAACATGGATTGAGCATTGAAATGGCAGCAAGGGAATTGAGATATAGATGGTTCAAACAGATTGCCGAACAAACAGGATGTCAGGCTATTGCAGTTGCGCATCACCAGAATGATCAAGCCGAAACTATCCTACTCAATCTTAAAAGAGGAACTGGTATTAGAGGTCTATGTGGTATGCGTGCCAAAACAAATAACCCAGAAGGAGGAAACATCCCTATCATACGCCCATTACTCTGTACTACCAGAGACTATATCGAACATTATCTGCGAGACATTAGACATATTGACTGGGTTAATGATAGCACAAACAAAGATACTGCTATTGCACGTAATGCTATAAGACAACAGTTAGCATCATATTCAAAAGCTGAAATTGAACACATCGCTTCTACTGCTGAGCACATGCAAGGATATGTAGATTGGATTGAAGGATTAGAAACACAGGCAGCAGGCAGAACTAAGTTATACGAAGAACTCAAAGATTATGGTTTTGCAGAAATAGACAAGATTTACAATGCGCTTCAACAAGGAGTCGGAGGCAAGGTTTTTCGTTCTGCAACACACCAAGCAACCATCAAAAAAGGCAAACTTGTAATACACCCTATACAACATTGAAAAAGTACGGTATCATAGGCAATCCTCTAGGACATTCATTTTCCGAGAGATACTTCACAGATAAATTCCTCTGTGAGGGCATTGATGCATGCTACAAACCATACCCATTGAACCAAATACATGAGGTTCAAGATTTGTTAATAACATTAGATGGTTTCAATGTTACATATCCATTCAAAGAGTCCATCATACCATACTTAAGTGATATTGACCATACTGCTAAAACCATAGGAGCGGTCAATGTTGTTAGCAAAGGTATAGGTTACAACACGGATTGGATAGGCTTTCGCAATAGTATCATTCCGTTATTGCAACCCTATGACACACATGCCTTACTTTTAGGTACTGGCGGAGTAAGCAAAGCTATTCAATATGCGTTAGATGAACTACACATACAATACACACTTGTCAGCAGACTAGCTAGTAATCAAATTATAGGATACGAAGACATTACCCAAGATATTATACAAAGTCATACTATCATTATCAATTGCACACCACTTGGAATGGCTCCATTTCAACAACAACAGCCAGCTATACCCTATCAATGGCTTGATCAAAGGCATCTATTGTATGATTGTATATACAACCCTGAAAAAACATTATTTCTACAAGAAGGAGAGATACATGGGTGCAGAATCAAAAATGGGTTAGAAATGTTACATATACAAGCAGATTGTGCTTGGGAAATATGGGAAAACACATAACATGTATATTGGTAAATAAAACAAAATATGAAAAAATTAAACTTACTGTTGGCGATACTGTTTGTATCATCCCAACTATCAGCACAAGTTGTGCGAGCACACGAATCGGCATTAGTATACTACATGCCTAAGACACAATTAGCCATCACTCTATCTTACGAGCGCACCGAACAACAACCTGGCATATTCTTCCAATATGCACAACGTTATCTTGGTGCTAATGAAATCATTACAGAGAAGAGTGTAGAATATCAATTGACTGATTTGTCAATGAACATACACACTATTGCTGACACGACACGTGCTCACAAAGTACCTGCTCATAAATACCGCAACTTGCATCTATTATCTCTCAGCGAAGATGGCAGATTACTTGGATACAACCTTCCTGCAACAACCATAACTCCTGCGGAGACAATTGAAAAGGAATGCAACATAACCCAAGAAACAGTCAATGCTATTCTCCCACTTTTGGAAGAACAATTTATGGCGGGTTCTATAGCTAAAATGGCAGAAGGTGCGGCTAAACTTATCTATCGTATCCGTGACACTCGTCTACACCTCCTAGCTGGTGATGTAGAGCATGTTCCAGCAGATGGACAAGCCATGCAGATAGTACTCGATGAACTCAACAAACAAGAACAAGAACTCATCGAACTATTCGTTGGTACAACTCGCACAGAAAAACTCACACACACCATCTATTATACACCAGCTGCTGATATACAGAACGAAGTGATTGGTCGATTCTCTAAACATGTTGGTTTCGTAGACAAGAATAATCTCAGTGGCGAACCTATCTACCTCAACCTCGTAGCATACAAACAGCTATTACACGAGCCTATTCAAAAGAAAAAGAATAATGCGTTACCAGCACATATTTACTATAATCTACCAGGTAGTGCTGATATCAGCATCCAATTCAAAAACAAGACCATCACACAACACATTGCTGTTGCACAGTATGGTTCTGCGATGCCACTAGCTAACACTCTTTTCTTGGGCAAACCTGAGTTCAGCATACTTATCAACCCAGAGACCGGAAATATCATATCTATCCAAAAATGAAAAAACTAACGACAATTTTACTCATTCTTACCCTCACTATCAACACTTGGGGACAAGAATTAAAGTGTACTGTTAGCATTAACTCTGATCAAATACAAGGTTCCAACAAGGAGGTTTTCAATACGCTCAAACTAAGCATTGAAGAGTTTGTTAACAATTCACGTTGGACAAGTATGACATTCCTTGACAAGGAACGCATTGAATGTAGTATGCTTCTAGTCGTAAAAAGTATGCAGGACAATGTATTCTCTTGCGAATTCACTTGCCAGAGTCGTAGACCTGTTTACGGAACGAGTTATACAACACCAACACTTAACATCAAAGATAATAATTTTGTATTTACTTACCAAGAATACGACCGATTAGATTATCAACAAACCACTTTTACTAGCAATCTTACTGCGCTGCTAGCATACTATTGCTATATGATTATCGGTCACGATATGGACTCATTTTCTAAGCTAGGTGGTACACCTTTCTTTCAAGCATGCGAGAACATCGTTAACTCTGCGCAATCAGCTTCTCTTGATGATTCTGAGGCAGCAGGATGGAAAGCCTTTGAAAGCAACCGTAATCGCTATGCTATGACTAGCAACTTAATGGATGAAGCATTCAAGAAATATCGCTTGTTTTATTACGAGTACCATCGTCATGGTCTAGATGAAATGATCAACAACGTAGCAAACGGACGAGCACGTATTGCAAAAGAAATGCAAGTACTCAAAGAGGCTTACAACGCACGTCCTGCTACTTACATCATCAATGCTTTCTTGGATGCCAAAAGCGATGAGTTAGTTAACATTTTTGAACATGGCACAACAGATGAAAAGAATACTGTACATGAATTGCTAATCAATATTGACCCAACTCGACAAACATTATACGACAGAATAAAATAATAAAATTATATGGAAAGAAAAGTTCGTGTTCGTTTTGCTCCTAGTCCTACTGGAGCATTACATATTGGCGGTGTACGTACCGCATTGTATAACTACCTCTTCGCTCGTCAACATGGAGGAGACATGTTACTTCGTATCGAGGATACCGACTCTACACGTTTTGTGCCAGGAGCTGAAGAGTACATCACAGAGTCTCTTGCATGGCTCGGTATTGAAATCGATGAAGGAATCTGCCAAGATGCTCCTAATGGAAAAGGCGATCATGGTCCATACCGCCAAAGTGAGCGTCGTGACATCTACCACAAATATGTAGATCAGCTTCTTGCTGCTGGCCATGCATATATCGCATTTGATACACCAGAACAACTTGAAGCTAAACGTGCAGAGATTGCCAACTTCCAATACGATGCTCGCACTCGTGAACAAATGGTTAACTCACTTACATTAACCAAAGAAGAAGTAGATGCTCGTATTGCTGCAGGAGAGAAATATGTTGTTCGTTTCAAGGTACAACCTAACGAAGATATCCATGTACACGATCTCATTCGTGGCGAAGTAGTTATCAATTCTAATATCATTGATGACAAAGTATTGTACAAATCAGCAGATGATCTACCTACCTACCATATGGCTAACATCGTTGATGACCATCTCATGGAAATCAGTCATGTTATCCGCGGAGAAGAGTGGCTTCCTTCTGCCCCTCTCCATGTCCTACTCTATCGTGCATTAGGATGGGAAGATACGATGCCACAGTTTGCTCACTTACCACTTCTCCTCAAACCTGATGGCAACGGCAAACTTTCTAAACGAGACGGCGATCGTCTTGGTTTCCCTGTATTCCCACTAGAATTCCATAACCAAAAAGACGGATCAGTATCTTCTGGTTATCGTGAGGAGGGATACTATCCTGAAGCTGTCATCAATTTCCTAGCACTGCTAGGTTGGCACGCAACAGGCGACCAAGAGATGTACACTATGCAAGAACTCATAGAGCAATTCTCACTAGAACGTGTTAGCAAATCCGGTGCTAAATTTGACTATGAGAAAGGTAAATGGTTCAATCACCAATACCTCCAACTCCGCTCTAATGAAGAACTTGCTGAGCAGTTCTTACCATATCTTGAAGCCAAAGGTGTAAATGCAGATATCGCTATTATAGCTAAGGTTATTGGCTTGACCAAAGACCGCGTTAACTTTGTTTCAGAGCTTTGGGAACAAGTTAATTTCTTCTTCGTAGCTCCTACTGAGTATGATGAAAAATCACTCAAAAAACGCTGGAAAGAAGATAGTCCTAAGCACATGGAAGAGATGCTATCTCTGCTCGAAGTTCACGAGGATTGGTCTGCTGAAGGTTTGGATAATCTCATCATGCCATGGATTGCAGAGAAAGAGTATGGTGTAGGCATCGTAATGAATGCTTTCCGTATTTGTCTTGTCGGTGCTGCTCGTGGTCCACACATTTGGAACATCACCGATGTACTTGGCAAAGAAGAAACTCTCAACCGTGTTAGAACTGCATTAAAAGTTATCCCTGCACTTTAACATAATATGTATAGCGTCTTAAAACAATATTGGAACTATGATAATTTCCGCCCGTTACAGGCGGAAATTATTCAATCCATATTGGATGGACGCGACACCCTTGCACTTATGCCAACGGGGGGTGGCAAGAGTCTATGCTTTCAAGTGCCAACTATGGTAATGAAAGGTTTATGTTTGGTCATAACTCCCCTCATTGCCTTGATGAAAGACCAAGTAGAGAACCTGCGCAAGCGAGACATTCGTGCCGCTGCTATCTACACAGGCATGACATATGATCAGCAAAAAGTAGCATTAGACAACTGCATGTGGGGACCATATCATTTTCTTTACGTATCACCCGAACGCTTGGAATCAGAGGAGTTTCGTGATCGACTTAGTCGTCTGCCCATTTGTTTAATAGCTGTGGATGAAGCACATTGCATATCACAATGGGGTTATGATTTTCGGCCAAGTTATCTTAAAATAGCCGAAATTCGAGATTTAGTAGGTAAAAAGCGTAAAGACAATGAAACGAATAAGCCAATACCTATCCTAGCCCTAACTGCAACCGCAACTCCTGAGGTTGTAGACGACATACAAAAACGCTTAGCTTTTAGAGAAAAGCATGTGTTACGTAAAAGTTTTGAACGTAGAAACATTAGTTATGTGGTTCGTGAGACCAATAAGAAAGCTGATGAAATAGTGCATATTCTCAATCGTGTACCTGGTAGTGCTATCGTGTATGTTCGCAATCGTCAGCGTGCACAAGATTTAGCGGCATATTTTATAGAGAAAGGCATATCAGCTGATTTCTATCACGCAGGATTAAGTTCTAAGGAACGGGCTAGCAAGCAAGAAGCCTGGCAGAGAGGAAAAGATCAAGGAACACGCGTCGTTGTAGCAACAAATGCGTTTGGAATGGGAATTGACAAACCAGATGTACGAGTAGTAATTCATCATGATTTGCCAGATACCATTGAAGCATACTTTCAAGAAGCGGGACGAGCAGGACGTGATGAAAAAACTGCATTCGCTGTTTTATTATACGATTCAAGCGATAAAACCAAAGCTCGTAAGCGAATAGCAGACAATTACCCTGATCCAGACTTTCTGCATAATGTATATCACAAGACATGCAACTACCTTGAAGTAGGTGCTGATAGCGGACAAGGAGCAACTTTCTTCTTAGATGTGTTTGATCTTTGCAAAAACATGTATCTACCCATTTTCCCTACATACTCAGCAATACATCTGCTTAGTCAAATGGGTTACTTTGCTTTTGACGAAGAACAAGAGATACAACCTCGCGTGCGACTACGTATGACACGGCGCGAATTAGAAGAATATCAGTTAACTGAGGAGCAAAATACAATTCTAGAACACTTGATGCGGGAATATACTGGTATATTTACTGATTTACAATATGTTTACAATTTAGAAGACAAACACCAATTACTCGTTTCACTAGCACAAAAACGCATTATTGACTATGTTCCACGCACAAAAGCAAATGTACTAAGATTAACCGTTAACAGACAAGCACAGATACGAATACCTCAAGACTTCTATAACGAACGCAGAAACCACTATGCTAACAAACTAAAAGCCATGGTGGAATACGCTGAGAATAAACACTACTGCCGTTCACAAATATTATTATCATATTTTGGAGAAAACGACGCTAATACTTGCGGTACATGCGATATCTGTAGAAAACATAAATCAGAAGAATAATTTTAAACATCACACACTATACATTAATCGTTCACCACTATGATACACCTATTTACCTCATTACTATTAGGTTTACTTATGATATTAGATCCTTGCACGTTATTCACTAGCATAGCTGCTATTGGATATATTGACAAGGAGATTCGCAATCGCCGCAAAGTACTACATAATGGAGGTATGTTTGTTCTTGGAAAACTTGTAACCTATGTTCTACTATCCGTTCCTTTTATCTTGGGTGCTCAAACAGAAGGTATCAAGCATTGGCTCAATCATTGGAGTGAACCATTATTAGCCACTTTTATGCTCATATGCGGTATTGTATTACTATTTACTGGCAATCATCATCACGATCATGATCATGGGGTTAAGAAGTGGATACAGAGTATAGATGGTCAGAGTAGTGGATTATGGTCTTTTATGCTAGGCATCTTCTTTGCAATAGCTTTCTGTCCTCATCGTTTTATTTATTTCTTTACAATGATAGACATATCATTGTCTTTGCCTACCACATGGAATTGGTTACTACCATTTGTTTTTGGATTAGCAACTGGATTGCCTATAATGATAATCGCATGGCTTATATCTTATAGTGCTATTTCCGTTGATAAACTCACTGCACGCATGCATGGAATCCAGAAATGGATAAGATATGTTTCAGCTATCTTATTCATTGGTTTTGGCATATATCTTTGCGTACATATTTTCTCACATGGAATTGGATGTAGCTGCTCACATGAAGAACATATAGAACATGTGTGTTGCGAAGAACATTGTCACCATTAATACCACATAGAATGGCATCTCCTTTTTTTCGATTTAAACAGTTTACCATATGGCACAACCTTTGCGCTATGAAAGTAGGCACAGACGGTGTTCTGCTTGGTGCATGGGCACCCATAGAGTTTGATAAAGGACAAATATTAGATATAGGTACAGGAAGTGGATTAATTGCTTTGATGCTAGCTCAACGTGCGCCTCAAACGAAAATTACCGCCATAGACATTGATACTAGCGCGATAGAACAAGCCAATCATAATTTCTCAATATCACCTTGGAAAGATAAATTAGAATGTCAACAGTCTGCATTACAAGAGTATGAAGGTAACGGAATTTTTGATTTAATAGTTAGTAATCCTCCTTATTTTCAAGATAGTCTAAAGAACCCTAATTTACAACGTGCCATGGCACGCCATACAGACACCTTATCTTTTGAAGATTTACTCATACATAGTGCACGACTAATAAAGCCGAATGGTAAAGTAGCACTAATTTTACCTATTGAAGTAGAAGAACAGATCATTGCGATTGCACGAAAAACTCATCTATATCCTGTTCACATTACCCATGTATTCCCAAAACCTAATAAAGAAGCTAAACGCATATTATTGACATTAAGCAAAATATTAGATATTGAAAATTACGATTCGAAACGCAATTGCATCTATGATTCTCTAACTCTAGAGTCTGCAAACGCTCCTCGTAGCGAAGAATATATAGAATTGACTAAAGATTTCTACTTATAAGACTCACGTGTCCATTTCAAGTAGCCATATATACAATTGGCACACCAGAAAACATATTGGGCAGCCATACAATAGTTCTCAGCCCGCAGCCACATAACAACAGCTAAAACATCCACCATAATCCATATGTACCATTGTTCACGATAAGCTAGTACCATCAGTATTTGTGCTGCCAAAGCAGGAACCGTTGTTAATGCATCAAGATAGGGTTGTGGATCGTCTGTATATTGCTTCAAAGCCCATCCTACTAATATGGATACCACAACAACTGATACCATTAGTATCGAAATCCATTGTGGAGACATTCGTCTAGTACGGATATGTAGGGTGTTATCCTTCAGTCGCAGTTTCCATACATAAACACCATATATCATTGTGATAAAGTAATATGCATTGAGTGCAATCTCTGCATAGAAGCGTTCAATAACACATAGATATGTATACGTAGCGACTTGTGCAAAACCAAACACAAAAGTTAAGATATTACCTTGGGCACCTAATACCACAGAGCATATCCCCAATAATCCACTTACTAATGACCATGGATTATCCGGCATCACTATATAAGTAATGCATTGAACAACAATACCTAAGATAAGAAAAATCCAAAAATATTTATTAATCTTAGTGTCCAAAGTACTAGATATTATCTTTTTTGTTTACCCCCAATCAGTGCTTGAGGTTTGGATTCTGTTTGAGAAATAGCTAAATGATCAAAAATTTCCTCAAAATCCCAATTTGCACGCAATTTTAATTTAGACGGATAGTAATAAATAGGCTCAGGTTGTCTATGTTTCAACCAATCACCAGTAGTCCACATTCCGTCGCCATTATAATCAATATATAACCTCAGATAAAAAGTCGAAGGAGCTAAATATTGGAAATGGCATCCTTCTTCTGCTGCTGACATTTCCTTTAATACTATATCCTTCTCACTCATAAGTTGAATACGAGCACGAGAATCAAAGTGCTTCATTTTCACTAATAGTGATGAATATTCATCCAAGGATTTAAGCTTAATCTTTGCTTCTACTTTATCATTACATACATTATATATATCATAGCATGCGGCAGAATCAATAGTTAATAGATATGATTCTGTTGGTTTCAAGGAAGCTATTATTGCAATGTGCAACCCCAAAGAATCCTTCTTCTCCAATCTAAAATCCATTGGCTGCATTACAGTATCAACTTTATGTGCAAGATGAATCATTTCTGCATTTATGGAGTCTAATGGAAAGTCAGAACGAATATACAATGTATCATATATCTCGAACTTGGTTGAGCCATTTGTTTTTAGAGATACTTTTCGCAGTTTCTTATTGCGTTCATACACCTCACGTGCTTTTTCTGATAAACGTGGATGGCGATATATTGCAGTTATGGTGTCAGTTTGTTCTACTAGATTATATATAGAATCTGTACATAAGTAAGTCATACAGAAAGGTATAGTATCCATCTGTATGACAGCAGAGTCTGTAAACCAATAAGTAATAGTGTCATTATCTTTATTAGCATGTATAAGCACATAATCCATAAAATTAACCCACAGCGAATCAGATGCAGTTGAATCTATATCACTATATCGAAGAGGTTGAATGCGTGGTAATGAATCTTGAGGAGCTGAAAAAACGAGAGTAAAAGCATGTTGTTCCTCTCGTAAGATACGTTGAAAATAACGCCTCTGCTTGGTCTCTTCAAAATACCACAATATTATAGAATCTGGTAGATAACGCGTTACATTGTGTGCTTGAATTGTATCAATCAGTCTAGTAAATAGTGTATCACCCGTTTCTACATCGACTCCTATTGTGTCAACCCAAATAGTATCCCAATGTGTTTCTGTGATACTATATGGTGTAATTATACTATCCTCAAATGCTAACCCTTCACCTGGTTGATACATATAATCACGACTGATATCATTAAGAGCATATAAATGATAATCACCTTGACGGATATTGTGTATTGTAAAATATCCTTCGCTATTACTACGTGTTACACGAGTGAAAGCAGATGTTTCCAAAGCAGAGTCACTATGATTAGAATGTATTCCTACCAAAACAGAAGGCATTGGGTTTAGATTTGCTGCATTGTACACCCTACCTGAAACTGCCATTGAGTCTATATGGTCACCTGTAGAAAAAGCCAACACATACCCCTCTAATGGTACTTTCTCATTATAGTCACAAATAGCAGCTCCAAAATCAATTGTATATGTTGTTGAATCTAGCAAATCCTCCTGGAATACAACAGAAAGGGTTTTACCTATCGCTTTTATTTCAGGAGGATTCTGCTGGGGTGGAGAGATCAATACGTTCTTCTGAATATCGCTTAATTGAATATATTCATCAAACGATATCTCAAATTTCTTGCTCGTTACATTGAGGCTACCATTTATAGGATATTCTTTAACAACCTTAGGAGGTATCGTGTCACGAGGGCCACCTTGTGGTCCTACACCTCTATTTGCACACGAAGAAATGAATGCCATTGTTACAAACAATGCACATACACGAGACATCATTTTATAAAGTTGCAAATTCATATCCTTGATCCAACAAAAATTCAATCATCCTTGGTAAGAGTTTTAATACTCTATCTCTTGATTTCAAGGAGTCATGACAAGTGATGATACTACCATTGCGTACATAACGCTTCACAACTGATAACATGTGGTCTACCGAAAAATTAGGATTATAATCATGCGTTAACACATCCCACAGACAGATAGTATAACCTTGTGTCAAGATCTCCCTTTTCTGGCTAGCCTTCATCCTTCCATGTGGTGGACGAAAAAGTTTAGTACCTAGGACTTGTTCGGCTAGCAAAACATCATCCATATATCTTTGACAATCAACCTTATATCCTCGTACATGATGATATGTATGATTGCCAATACTATGCCCTTCATTACGTACTCGTTCCAACAGAGATGGATATCGTACGGCATTCTCGGCCACCATAAAAAAAGTAGCCTTCACACCATATTGTGATAATATATCCAATACTTGCGGTGTACATTGAGGGATAGGACCGTCATCCATCGTAAGATAGATGACCTTCCTATCCTTATCTTTACGCCACACCACACCTGGATACAGTTTTTGCATCCAGGTAGGGAACTGATACATCAATGATAGCATTACTTATTATTCGCCCCAAGCTAATGCTGATGCTCCTAATACAGCAGCATCTGCTTCCTTCAAATCAGAGAACAACACCTTTACTTTATTCTTCCACAAAGGCAAGACGTTGTCATTCATAGCCTTCTCAATTGGTCGCTTGATCCAATCACCAGACTTAGTTAGACCACCAAATAGCACAATTGCTTCTGGAGCACTAAAAGCAATGAAATCAGCCAGTTGTTGACCCAAAATGGTACCTGTAAAATCAAAGATTTCTTTAGCTACCTCATCACCTTGTTCTGCAGCATCAAACACATCCTTTGATGTAATATTATCAACATCCATGTTACGCAAGATTGTTTCCTTAGTTGTAGCAGTCAGAATCTCTTTAGCTGTACGAGCAACACCTGTAGCAGATGCATATGCCTCTAGACATCCTATTTTACCACAATTACATGGACGAGCATTCTCTCCACGCACTGCACATGTATGGCCTAACTCACCAGCAAAACCATCATGACCATAAACTACATTACCATCAATCACAATACCAGAACCAACACCAGTGCCTAGAGTAATCATAATAAAGTTTTTCATACCCTTTGCAGCACCATAAGTCATTTCACCCATAGCCGCAGCATTTGCATCATTAGTAATGCGACATGGAAGACCAAAACGCTCGCTAACTAGTTTAGCAAATGGTACTGTTTGCCATGGCAAGTTCATTGCATCTTGAATATAACCTGTATAGTAATTTCCATTAGGAACACCAGCACCAATGCCACGTACCTTGTCCATACCACCTAGTGGCTCAATAATCTTCTCTGCTTCCTCGAAAAGAGCATTAACATAATCGTTAATGTCTTTGTATGCTTGGGTTTTAATTGAAGTGCGGCCCAAAACATGACCACGAGCATCTACTACGCCTAATACGGAGTTGGTACCTCCCATATCAAGACCTAACACATAAGGTTTTTCCATTTTTGTATCTAATTTTTATGTTAATATTTCGTTATTTATATGTTTTAGGTTGGAATATCCTTGTTGACATTCTTACTACCTACCAATGCATAGAACAAGATATATAGCAATCCTGCGATTGGTACTATGTATGACACCAAATAGTTGGTATGATCAGCCATCAAATTTTGCAAGAAGGACAAGATACCACCACCGCATACCATCGCCATAAATATACCACTAGCTGCTGGTGTATATTTACCTAATCCTTCGGCTGCCAAATTGAATATTGCGCCCCACATTACACTAGTCATCAAACCGCAGAGGAACATCAATATCATACTTACAGGCAACTCTATTCCTTTGAAAGCTACAACCCATGTTTCAGGGAAGAACATCACACAAAGAAGCATTACGATAGCGAGCAACGATACTGATACCAACATTGCTTTACTACTTACCTTACCACCAACTGCACCACCTATCAATCGGCCAAACATCATCATCAACCAATATAGACCAACAACTGTACCAGCAATAGCAGGACCCACTGCAGGATTGTTAGACATATACAAGTTAGCGGTATTAGGAATACCTACTTCCACTCCTACATAGCAGAAAATAGCCACAGCGCCTAACACAAAGTGACGGAATGACAATGGGCTATATTTATCTTTATTTGCCTTTGCTTGTGCTCTTTGTTCTGCTGTCTCAATATGTGGTTCAGGAATCTTAGTCAGCGAAATGATAACTATTGCTAACAAGAAGATCAACATCGCAGCTAACATTGCAGGAGCTGCATCACCAACATTAGCACTTTCTGCTGTTCCACCTATCAAATAACCTAAAATGACTGGTGCCAAAGTTCCACCAATAGAGTTACATGAACCACCAAACTGAATCAATTGGTTACCACGCTTACCTCCACCACCTAATGTGTTCAACATTGGGTTTACAACGATATTAAGCAAGCACATAGAGAAACCTGCTATAAACGCACCTAAGACATAAACTCCAAAACTCTCAGCATATCCACTTATCCATTGAACACCTACGCCAATAAAACCAACCGAAACAGCCAACAAGGAAGTAAATTTGTAGCCCTTACGTTTTAAAATAATACCAGCTGGCACACCCAATACTGCATATGCAATAAAGTTTGCCAATGTTCCTAACTGAGCCATCGCATTGCTAGCTCCAAACTGGGTCTTTACAATCACGCCCATTGAACCAGCAAAATTAGTTACAAAAGCGATCATAAAGAACAATAAATACATCACCACAATAGGGAGAATGTTTGATTTGTTGTTACTCATATCAATATAGATTTTTTGGTTATAAATTATTATCCAAGAAAAGCATCAAACGATTATGCAAATGCTCATAGTTCGCACCCTTACGCAAGAAGTGATTATCGTCTGGGTACATCTGCATTTCAAACTGCTTACCTGCTCTAACTAGTGCATCCACATACATCCAAGATTGCTGAGCATGTACATTGTCATCTGCTAAACCATGTACAAGCAACAACTTGCCTTGCAATTGACCAGCTAATTTCATAGCATCTGTCTTTTCATAGCCCAATTCATTCACTTGAGGACGGCGCATATATCGTTCTGTGTACGCAGAATCATATAATTTCCAAGATGTTACAGGCGCAATTGCCATGCCACATTTCCACAATGGCTTTCCATCCATCATAGGTTGCATGCTCATTGACATGAGTGTTTGATAACCACCATAACTCCATCCGCAAAGCGCTATTCTATCCGCATCAACATATGGCAAGGTACGCAAGTATTTTGCTACACTTATCTGATCCTCAGCTTCCTTAGTTCCGAGTTGCATATATGTCTCATTTCTCCACTCACGACCACGAGCATTGGTTCCACGACCATCAGCACACACCACTAGATAGCCCTTTGCTGACAAATAATGCGCAAAACGTTTACGCCAAGTATCTGTTACACGCTGACTTGCTGGACCACTATACTGCATCATTACAACAGGATAACGTTTACTCGCATCAAATCCAATAGGCAAAACGCGCCAAGCATTCAAAGTATCTCCACGCTCTGTCACTACACTTATCATCTCTTTATCTTGCATGCCACTAGCTTTCCATGCCGCAGCAATTGAATCATTATTCAATAATTCACGAGATGTGCCATTAGCGTAAAGAGTATAGCGATTAGGAACAGTTACCGATTGATAACAATCCACATACTTAGTCATATCACGCGAGAACGACAATGCATGCGTTCCTTCTTCACTCGTCAACTGAGTCGTCGTTCCTTTACGAATATTGTATGCAAACGCATGACGAGTCATTGGTGTCGGTGCAGCTTGATAGTATAGTGTTTGAGTTTTCTCATTTACACCATAAACACGCATCACATCACGATTTTGAGGTGTTAGTAGTTTCTGTTCTACTCCTTGTGCAGAGTACATATACGCTTGAACATAACCTCCCTTCTCACTCACAATTACCACACGCCCATCACTCAGCCATTGCCATTCATCAAACAATTCAAAATTAATATAACAGCCCTTGCTTTCTTCTTGATAGAACGGATGACTAACTGTAGATTTTGCATTCACTTTCAACACCTGCATTTGTGTCTGATCTCGATTCATCTGCAACACCATCAAATCCGCCAATGGTTGCGGATTAGATTTAGTCGCCACAGGCTGATACCCCCAACGCAAACGAGGCAAGTATGAGTCCTTCCATTCTGGCAACTGCATGGTTCGAACAGATTTGTAATGAATATCATAGACGCATAGCGTTGCCCTTGCATTTGATTCACCAGCTCTAGGATATCGCAAACTATGCAACACAGGATAACTACTTTCTTCTTGCCCCGCAGAATCAGCACTCAAATAAGTCTGCCACTCAAAACTAGGAACAGCCGTTTCGTCCAAACGCACAAACGCAACCAACTTACTATCTGGAGAAATAGCAAACAAAGAGGTTACACCAAACTCCTCTTCATACAACCAGTCCGCAATGCCATTAAAAACATCCACCTCATGATCTGTAGTAATAGCAACCTCAGTAGCGTAATCAACCTTATAGATATACAAATTATTATCCGCCTTTGCATATACCACATATTTGCCATTATTAGACAATTTTGCATCACGAATTGGCACATCACTAATACGTACTCTAGTATTCTTCTGAGAATCAACTAGATAGTAATCTGCATAGAACGAATGTCTAAACAATTGCGATTTGTTTTCATAAACCAAACTATAGCGCAACTCCTCTGCAGGATTCAACACGCTATCGATCTGTTGTTCTGTGAGTACTTTCGCATCATATCCACCCTGCAACAAGTGCATCATATCCGTTGCTCCTGCGCTGGACACAACCAACACAAATGTCAATATCAATATTATTCTTTTCATACCATTTATACTATTATCATAAAACGGCGCAAAATTAGTAAAAAAATCTCAAATACACAAGTTTTTCAAAGAAAAAATAACAAAACTGTTTAATTCACAACCAAAAGACTCGCCAACAAACTTTCAACATTATTTAAAATCAAAATCTTAATAATTAACACTTAATCATCTATCACAAATTTACCTTATCAACCACCCCAACATCATTTCGCTTATACAACAAACTCACGGAAATAAGACAATAATATAATTTTATTATATTTTTAATTTTTTTCAACATAACAAAATACTTTACACACAATATCCACATCAAAAATACACTCATTATCTATCAACAGTCCATTTGCAACAAATCTTAATAATCAACCTTTTTTATCAAGGCCACTATCTACACGGCATAAACTCGGTATCTCCCCCACTCATTCACCATGAATTTTAAAGCATCTTTACACATAGAACTCTACGAGAAGATATCGAGAAGATATCGAGAAGATAGCAGCATACAAAAATACATAGAAACACAAAGTTTTCACACAAAATATTTGCATATATGCAATATTTTTCGTACCTTTGCAGCAAAATTGAGTTTTACAAAATTCACATGAAAAATATCGCATTTATCGTCAATCCTACAGCAGGAACAAAGACTAAAAATAAGGTTTCAAAATTAATTCGCGAATTACTTGACAAAGAGCAATTTGTACCAACAGTTGTCGCAACCGAGTACGCAGGTCATGCAACTCAACTTGCGCAACATTTTGCTTTAGAAGGATACTATGCAGTTATTGCTGTAGGAGGCGATGGTACTGTCAATGAAGTCGCGTCTGGTCTATGCGGAACCAATACAGCCCTCGGAATCATACCAAACGGTAGCGGAAACGGATTTGCCCGTCACCTAGATATCTCAACTCGCATGAACAGAGCCATTGAGATGATCAACTCGTCCGAAACAATCAATGTGGATTATTGCACAGTCAACAATATCCCATTTTTCTCTACATTCGGAATAGGATTTGACGCTGTAGTTGCACAAGAATTCAATAATAGTGCAAGAGGACTCAAAGGTTACATAGAAAGTGTATTCAAAGACATCTTCCAATACCAACCTGAACAATACCAACTCAAAGGAGAAGGTATTGACATCCAAACTAGTGCATTCTTGATTAGTTTTGCAAATGCTAGTCAATGGGGATACGATGCATACATTGCGCCAAAAGCTAGTATACAAGATGGCTGGATTGACATCGCGATCGTAAACGAGTTTCCTTTATACAAAGCACCCGAATTAGCATGGCAACTCTTTACTAAAAACATTGATGAAAGTCACTACATGCACACTATTCGTGCTAAATCAGTAACACTCATTCGCGAGAACGAGCTCAGTCCTGTACATATTGACGGCACTCCTACGCAATTACCTAAGGAGCTCAACATAAAGATCGTAGAAGACGGAATCAAAGTGCTTGTCAAGAAAAGATTTTAATACGTAGGCAAAACAGTATAAATAAAAGACATAAGATTATGGAAATTAAAATTATAAACAAAAGCAATAATCCCTTGCCACGATACGAGAGTGAGCAAGCGGCAGGAATGGATATTCGTTGCAACATCTCTGAACCTATCACATTGCAACCATTAGAACGTAAACTTATTCCTACAGGACTATTCATTGAATTGCCAGTAGGATATGAGGCTCAAATTCGTCCAAGAAGTGGACTTGCCCTTAAAAGAGGATTGACAGTACTCAACACTCCTGGTACCATCGACGCTGATTATCGCGGTGAAATCGGCGTTATTCTTATCAATATGAGTAACGAAGCACAAACCATAGAACCTGCTGAACGTATTTGCCAAATGGTAATTGCCAAGCATGAGCAACCACAACTCATTGAAGTAGAAGTACTAGGCGAGACGGAGAGAGGTGCTGGTGGATTTGGACATAGTGGTGTAAAATAAAGGATGAGTGGTAAAGCTTAAATACATATTCATATCTGCATTGTTATTCATAGGTGGAGTCAGTATAAAAATTTATGCTGACACACTCACTATTGAACAACAGCGCCAATTCCTATATTACTATTACGAAGCTGAACGTTTGATTCAAACATCTCAAACTGAGCAAGCAAGGCCATTAGTAGAATTCTGTTACCTACTCAACCCCAATGACGCTACAATCAATAATCTTATGGGACATTATGCACAGCAAGATCAAAATCCTCCTCAAATGCTAGCATATTACCATAAGGCTTTTGAATTAGCTCCCAACGACTATTGGTACAACTACAACGTTCTACTATTGCAAACAGAGATGGACGAACTCGAACTAAAAGCCATCAAGAACCTTGAACAGGTAGCCACTGACAATCCTCGTAATGAAGATATACACCATGTTCTACAAAAAGCATATGTAGCTTGTAAGATGTATGAAGAGGCACTCCGTTTACAAGATCGTATAGATAGCATCAACGGGTATAATGAGCAGAGTGCGATGCAACGCTATCAACTCAATATCGCTCTAGAAAACTATTCACAAGCTATTCACGAGATTGAGCGATACTTGGCAATAGATCCCGACAACTATCAGTTCCAGGTCTTTCGACTTCAACTCTACGAACAAACAGAACAACCCTATGAGAAGCTAATTGAAGCATACGAAGCAGTTCTACGATTTGACAGTCGTAACACAGGATGGCTTAATAATCTGGCATGGGCACTATGTATAACAGGAGGAGATCTAGAACGTGCAGAGAGTCTATCACTCACCACCATCATGGCAGAACCAACCAATCCAGTATACCTTGATACGTACGCATGGATTCAATATCACCTCGGTAATTGTGAAGAAGCGTATTTCTTCATCCTAAAAGCCATGGATAACATGACAAAAGAAACAAGTAAAGAAATATTATCACATTATAAAGAGATTAAACGCAAATGCAAAAAGTAAAACACATACTTTTCTTCGGTTTGATTGCTATCATGTTAGCATCATGTGCAAGTAGCAAGTCTGCAAGTACTAAAAGACAAACCTTATCCCAAAAAGCACATGTAGGACTCACTGTTGACCAATACCAATATAATGTGGATTGCGTACTCAAAGTGTGGAAAAATGAACTCATTGTTCTCTCTGTATTGCCTATGATGGGAATAGAGATGTTTCGTCTAGAAGCTACACCAGAAGACATCATTGTAATTGATAAATTCAACAAAAGATATGCAATAATAACATACGAAGAATTACAACAATTATTGCAAAAGAAGTTGACATTCAAGCAGATGCAAACACTAGCAAAACAATCAGATAAAAACATTTTGATTGAAACACAAGTAGGTAGCCACATACTTAAACTAGATGCTAAACTCTCTCAACCAGAACTCAACACACTAGGAGAGCCACAACGCATCAATCTAAAAAAATACAAACAAGTTACGCTACGAAACATATTACCTCTATGAGAAAAAGTATTATCATATGCATCATTTGCTTTATGTCATTACCCCTGATGGCACAAAGCGTGAAGGAACTACAAAAACAGCAACAAGCCTTACAAGAGCAATTGCAACAAACTAACGAAATGTTGCAACAAACTAAGAAGGATGAAACTGCAACCGAAAATAAGCTCAATCTGCTCAATGCAGACATTAAAACACGCAAACAACTGATTGGTAATTTGAAAAGTGAAATACGTGCTCTTGATGGTGAAATGAACTCTCTATTGCAGAAACGAACATCACTTCAAATGCAACTAGAAGCAGCAAAGGACGATTACGCACTTCTCATTAGAGAAACACATTATGCTAATATACAGCAATCTCCACTACTATTCTTGTTATCTGCTAAAACGTTCCAACAGCTGATTAGGCGTGTACAATATATGCGCCAATTTGCTAAGTATCGCAAAGAGCAAGTCAAACGCATAGAAACTCTGCAAGTGGATATCGACATACAGAACTATCTTCTTGCGGAACGTAAAATCAGCCAAGCTAGTGCACTCGAATCGCAACAACGAGAACAAAATAAACTCACAGCTGACCAACGCAAACAAGAAAACATGTTAGCAGCACTAAAAAAACAACAAAAAGATCTGCTGGCTAAACAAAAGAAACAACAGAAGAAAGTGGATGAACTCAATAAAGAAATTGAGAAAAAGATTGCTCAACAGGTACGCGACAACACAGCCTTAACCAAAGAGCAACAACTCGTAGCTGGTGGATTTGAAGAAAATCAAGGAAGGTTACCATGGCCTGTAGAGAAAGGATATATAAGCGGAAGATTTGGTAAACATCAACACCCAATTCATGCCAATGTAACTGTAAACAACAAAGGAATATACATACAGACGGTCATTGGCTCCCAAGCACGAGCCATCTACGAAGGTGTTGTAACGTGGTGTGCACAAATGAATGGTAGTTATGCGGTTATTATACAACATGGTAACTATCGAACCGTTTACTCGCAACTCAAAAGCATTAAGGTTAAACAGGGAGATAAAGTTCAAGCTAAAGAGGCTATTGGTGAAATTTTGACCAACACAAACGAAGATAATAAAACAGAGTTATACTTCCAAATCTACAAAGATAGAACTATTCTTGACCCTAGTCTTTGGATTACTCAATAAGAATTAGAACAATATTAACGATATGAAAACGAATAAAATTATACTATTGCTACTTGTTGTAGCGTTCAGCGCCTGCAAACCAAACAATTGGTTAGACTGGAAATCACAAAACGAACTATGGCTATTGGAAAATGCCAAGAAAGAAGGTGTTCAAACTACTCACACAGGACTACAATACAAGTGTATCGTACCTGGACTAAGCGAATCATCAGGCCATGTAGATGACGCCAAGTATGTGACCATCAAATACTCGGGCAAACTCATCAATGGGTTTGAATTTGATGCTAGCGAAGCATACGATGGACAAGTCAATTGGTTTGTTCCTGGTTTCTCTGAGGGTCTTAAACTCATGAAGGAGTTTGGTGTATACGAATTCTACATCCCTTATGACTTAGGATACGGAGAAGCAGGAAATGGAACAGAAGGCTCTGGCAACCATATTCCACCCTACTCTACACTTATTTTTAGAGTGGAACTTTTGGATGTATATTAATGCGTAAGATACTATACATAGTGTTATTGATGTGTTTGATTGTTGGGTGCGATACTATCAACAATCAAACACCCGTACCACATGTACCAGTAAGTTACACATTGAACATCACTAGCGAGTATCCACATTTCATCGTTGAAAACGGATATCAAACCCTTACCATCACTCAAACCAAATTTGAGAGAGAGTATCTCGGATACTCGGGTTTATTAATCTGGGTAGGTATGGATGGTGCATACCACGCAGCAGATCTATGTTGCCCTAATTGTCTAATCAAAAACAAACCTGTACATATAGACGGCATATATGCCATATGCCCAACATGCGATGAGCATTTTGACCTAAGTTATGGTTATGCATTCCCAACTAAGGGGCACACTAAGCACACACTACGAAAATACCAAACCATATTCAGTAACTCGCTCACTGGATACACCTTACGAATAATAAATTAAACCTTAACTATGTTATCTATCTACAAAGCATCAGCTGGAAGCGGAAAAACGTTTGCCCTGACCAGAGAGTACATTCGTATGTTATTAAGCGATAACATGCACAATGATACTAGGCTCCCACACAGTCGGATATTAGCAGTTACTTTCACCAAGAAATCTACTGCTGAAATGAAAGAGAGAATTCTCAAAGAGCTGTACATTTTAGCACAAACACCTGATAAATCCGACTACATAAATGACTATTTAGCTGATAGTTCTATCGGATTGAACAAAGACGACATTCAACGTCGTGCTCAGTTATTACTTGTAGGAATATTACAAGATTACAACCGATTCTCTGTATCAACTATTGATGGTTTCTTTCAACAAGTAATACGAACTTTTGCAATAGAGCTCGGATTATCTACCAATTATGATCTTGCACTCGACCAAACTGAAATAATCAATCAAGCAGTAGATGACATTTTTCGTCGTATTCGAGAAATCAAACCAGATGATCAAGAATTGTTTACATGGCTGATTGAATATGCACAAAAGAATATTGAGCAAAACAAGAACTGGAACCCTATTGGTAGCATAAAAACGTTCTCTGGAGAATTATCCAAAGAACGGCTAATGCAACAAATGAGTGCAGTACAAGAAATTTTTGCTAATAAAGAAGCCATGCGTACCTACCAAGATAATTTGGAAGATATGCGCAAACAAGTTATATCACAAATTCAAGATATGATTGACCAAATCAAAAATGTCATATCTAATTTTGATGAAAATGACTTAAACTCCAAGGCAATTGGTATTTTCAGTAAAACAGCAGAAGATATTCTAAAAACGGGTCTCAATAGTACACTCATCAAAATATTAAACAATGATGGTGCTATATACAAGAAGACAGGAAAATCTAAAATTGAGAAAGAAGAATTGCAGCATAAGTGCGACACTCAATTATTGCCACTCATAGCTCAATTACATGAAATGCTTAATGGGGATTTAGCATATAACTATTTCACTGCCAATGCAATATTAGACAAGCTGTATTCGCTTGGTATCTTACAGGATGTAGCCGCACAAATTGATACAACTAATAGACAATTAGGTAGATTACCTATCTCTGAAATCAATCAACTTATCTATCAAATTATAGATGGACAAGAAGCACCATTCATCTACGAGCGTATAGGACAACACTATAACCATTATATGATAGACGAGTTTCAGGATACAAGTAGTTTGCAGTGGCAAAACTTCAAACCATTAATTCAAGAAACGCAATCTAGGGGAAAAGACAATCTTATTGTAGGTGATGTCAAACAAAGTATATATCGATTTAGAAATTCGGATTGGCATCTACTCAACCAAGTAAGTGATGAGATTCAAGAAACTAACTTCGCCGAAGGCATGGGATGTAATTGGCGAACCGCCAAAGAGATCGTACTAGAGAACGAGAAACTTATGCAAGCATATGCACAATGGGTAGTTAAAAAATTGACGAATGACTATCCTACGATTGATAGCCAACAGATTGAAGACATTTCGCATATGTACAGTCATCCGGAAATGCACCAAGAGCCTAAAAAGCCATACCAAGGGTATTTTCACATGCAGTTTTTTGATAGCAAGGGATTTCAAGATAGTGCATTAGAAGCATTGGTACAACAAATCAAGGCATTACAAGAGGAAAAAATTGATTTATCTCGTATAACCATATTAACACGCTTCTCACGAGAAGCTGAACTACTAGCACAACATCTCATACAAAATAATTTTGCCGTCCAATCATCTGAGGGATTACGTATTGGCTCACATACTGCTGTACAAATCATCATACAACTGCTTAAACTTTCCCTTGAAGAAGAAGATGCGGCAAAGATATACTTGCGAGACTCTGTTGAAAATATAGAACAATATGCTGAATGCATCAAAGAGGCTAGACATTTGTCTCTATACGACCATGTACAAGCGTTAGTGGATGGACTCAAACTGCATGAACGAGAGGGAGCTACTCCATATCTAACAGCATTCCAAGATATGGTATTTAATTTCACACAACGCAAAGTAGCTGATACTCTATTATTTTTAAAACATTGGGAACAGAAAGAGAAAAAAGCAACTATTCCTGCACCTAAAACTAGCAATGCTATTAATATCATGACGATACACTCAAGCAAAGGACTTGAGTTCGATATTGTAATGATTCCATTTTTCAATTGGAGTCTTGCTGCATCACACCGCAATGATATCATTTGGTGTTCACCAACTGTTGCTCCATTTAACATGCTTCCTCTTGTACCTGTTCGTCCAACCAATACGCTATTGAGATCACATTTAGCTAACGATTACATACAAGAAGAATTAGCATTATATACAGATAATCTTAACCTCACATATGTAGCTATTACTCGCCCTAAATATAGATTGTATCTATATGCTCCCAAGTATACCATTAACTCTAAAAAAGAAATAGTTACAAACAATGTTGGACAACTCATATCCTTCCTCTATGAAGATCAATTAGATGACTTGTTTACATACTCTTCCAATAAAAGTAATGATGTACATCCGATAGAACTTCCTCCTCAAAAAAAAGATTGTGTACAAACACAAGCATCACAATATGCATCAATACCATTAAAGAACAGACTTGTTATTAGTACACATTCTGAACCAAGTTTTAGTAACGATACTACCTTTGATACAATTGACTTAGGCAATCTAATGCACTTATGGCTATCTTACATCAAAACATGGGATGATGCGGACTCTGCATTGAGAAGACTGGTTATAAACCAAGAAGTATCACCTTCGCAAGCGAAAGAGATGAAAAAACAATTTATTTCTCTACAAACGCTGATCAAAAAATACAACCACGAAGATTGGTTCTCCAATCAATACCAAATATTATCGGAGCAAGAAATCATTTCACCCGACAATAAAATATATCGTCCAGATCGAGTAATGATTAAAGATAAACATGCCATTGTAATTGACTATAAATTTGGCAAAGAGCAACGACCATCTTATCAAGAGCAAGTTCGAGATTACATGCTACAACTTCGCCAATTAGGATATACCAGCGAGGGCTACATTATTTACAATCAAATACAAACAATACAAATTGTACACTAAAACAATAGAACAACATATGATAACAAACGAACAAGTCATAGCTATTGGACGTTTAACTCGAACACATGGTAAACATGGCGAATTGCAATGCCTCATGAGTAATGAATATTGGGATAATGCAGATGCTGTGTTCATAATACTAAGGTTAGACAATATCTTAGTCCCATTTCGTGTATTAGATTGGCGAGGAAAAGGCAGTGATAGTCTTATCTTTAAACTAGAACACATTGAAGATGAACAAGAGGCACAACGACTGATAGGTGCAGAAGCATATATGTTAATCAGTGACATGAACCAAGAGGCCGAAGTGCTTCCTACATGGCAAAGTCTTGTTGGTTTTCAAGTAGTAGATACAGACCAAGGTGATCTAGGCTTCGTAGAACAAGTAGATGAGACTACCATCAATACACTTATAACACTTAATGACGGACGTCTCATACCTATACATGAAGATTTTATTATTGATATCAATACAGATAATAAACAACTAATCATCTGCCTACCCTTTATCTTCAACGCACAATAAACGCACTATTAACGCACAATAAACGCACAATTGCGAACCTATAAGTATAACATTCATATGCAAAAAACAACCATACAAGAAATGAATCGCCTCACACCAGAAGCTTTTCATGAAGCACAGAAGGTACCATTAATCGTTGTACTAGATAATGTGCGCAGTCAACACAATATAGGAGCAGTTTTTCGTACCGCAGATGCATTTTGTTTGCAAGGAGTATGGTTATGCGGAATATGTTGCTGCCCTCCTAATAATGAGATTCATAAGACAGCACTAGGTGCAGAACTAACAGTAGATTGGCGTTATTTCGAACACACACTAGATGCAGTTCAGACCCTCCAAAAAGACGGGTATGTAGTATATGCTATTGAACAAGCGCATGGCTCTACAATGCTACATGACATGCAACTCCCTAAAAATCAAAAAACCGCCATCATTATGGGACATGAGGTTTTTGGAGTGCATCAGGAGGTTGTTGACGCTGCAAATGGTTGTATTGAAATCCCACAGTATGGAACCAAACACTCGCTCAATGTTAGCGTTACAGCTGGCATAGTGATGTACGAATTAAGTAATATGCTCCGCTAAGAAACATATAATTAATGACATATTGAACAAAGCAATTCCCATATCACTCTTAGCTCCTGCTCGCGATCTTGAAGTGGGTAAAGCAGCCATTGATGCTGGTGCAGATGCTGTATATATTGGTGCACCAGAATTCGGAGCACGACAAGCTGCAGGCAATTCTATTCAAGATATTGCGGCGTTGGTAGATTATGCCCATTTATATGGAGTTCAAGTACTTGTTACACTCAATACCCTACTCTACGACGAAGAATTAACTCGTGCTTGCCAAATGGCTCATAAGTTATATGAAGTAGGAGTAGATGCTCTCATCATACAAGACCTTCGACTTTTAGAACACGATCTGCCACCTATTCGTTTACATGCTTCTACCCAATGTGACAATAGAACACCAGAACAAGTAAAGCATCTTCAACTGATGGGATTCCGTCGGGTCGTATTAGCACGAGAACTATCTCTTCAACAAATAAAATCTATCAAAGAAGAAATCCACGATTCCATCGAACTGGAAGCATTTGTTCATGGGGCATTATGTGTAAGTTATAGTGGGCAGTGTTTTTTATCTGAGGTACTAATGAATCGTAGTGCCAATCGCGGCTGTTGTGCACAACCATGTCGTCAAAAATACGATCTTCTAGACAAAGATGGTAAAGAAATATTAGATATGCATGGACAACCTATCCACCAACGATATCTTCTATCTCTACAAGACATGGACCGCAGTCTACATCTTGCTGAAATGATAGAAGCGGGCATTACTACATTTAAGATAGAGGGTCGCCTAAAAGACCGTGACTATGTAACCAATATAGTGGCATATTATCGTCAATTATTGGATCAAATAATTGAAACACATCCTAACTTGCAACAAGCATCAACACCATCAGTACAAACATACAATTTCACTCCTAATCCCTCCAAAACATTTCATCGTGGACAAACAGAGTATTTTCTACACAAGCGAACCCCACAAATGGCAAATTGGGATACTCCAAAATCAACAGGAGAGAAAATTGGACGTGTAGTAGCACTACGAAAAGATGCCATATGTGTGCAACTCCAACCAAATATTACATTACATAACGGAGATGGGATCAGTTTTGGAGACAAAGGTTTTGCTATAAATCGTGTCGAGGGCGAATGGATATATCCTAACCTCATGCCAAATATTATGCGGGGTACTACATTATATCGTAATTTAGATACTGAGTTTATACGATCACTCCAAGCAAAACGTCAAATACCAGTAGATATTCGTTTTGAAGTTATAAAAGACGGCTATCGCCTCACTATTGGTAAAAAAACAGCAGATTTCTTTTTTGAGCACCAAGAGGCAAACAACAGAGAGAGAGCATTACAAACAATTATTCAACAACTCAGCAAACTAGGAGATACCAACTTTGTACATAGGAATATTACGGTTATCAACAATAATCAAGAATGTACCAACCATTTTCCATATTTCATACCTATTAGCCAACTCAACCTATGGAGACGACAATTGACAACCCCCTAATGACTTGTAAATATTGTATATTATACGAGTTAGGTCACTGTAGGAAAATCAATCCTATGGCTAATGAACCACGTTATTTACGTTTGCAGAATGGTACTATATTAACACTCGAATTTGATTGTAAAAATTGCGAAATGCTTATCAGAAAGCAATCATAAAGATCACAAATGAGCTTAAGAACATTTAATCCTAATACCATCAAATATGGCAGCACATCAAGTAAATGTATATTTTTGGCTAATTGATGCTATTTCATCTGGACATCTTACTCGAAATGACATTAATCGTCGTTGGTCACGTTGTAGATATAATGATAATCACGAAGATGAGATTCCTGAGCGCCGCTTTCATCGTTACAAACAAGAAATCGAAGAGATATTTGATGTAGAAATTAAGTGTGACCGATCACGCGGAAATGTGTACTATATTGAGAACAAAAACGATATCAATGGTGGAATCATTCGCAAATGGTTACTCAACGCTATGTCTGTTCACTCAATGCTGGATCAAGCACAAGATATGAGCGAAAATATCTTGTACGAAGATATTCCATTAGGCACACAATATCTTACTTCCATAGTTGATGCCATACGGACACGTACGCAACTTAAAGTAACCTATCATAATTTTGGTCGCAACGAGACATACGAATTCACACTATCACCATACTGTCTCAAAGCATTTAAACAACGATGGTATGTGGCAGGATGTCCTTCAACTCACCCAAAAGAAACACGCGTTTATGCTCTTGACCGAATTCAACGAATTGAACTTACAAACAATGAATTTATATATCCAAAGAAATTCGATGCACATGCCTTCTTTGCACCATACTATGGCGTCTTTCGAAATGTTAATCCCAAAAAGATCGTCATAGAAGCGAATGACAAATCCACTCAATTTCTTCGATTATTACCATTACATGCTTCACAAAAAGAAATACGTCAACATCAAGGTTATACATACTTCGAATATTTCGTAGCACCAACTTTTGATTTTATTCAAGAACTACGAACACATGGAACTGACATTCGAATCCTAGAACCAGCATCCCTTGTTAAGGTATTCAAAGATGAAGCTAAAAAAGCATACCAGATGTACTGCAAACGAAAAAATAATTCAAATATAGAAGAGTAAATAGATATAAAAACGAAATATTTCACTAAAAATGCACTTTTTTTGAAAGAAAGTGCATTTTTTTTGCATTTTTTTCTTCACACTGACAAGTTTTAGCAGTTTGGCATAGTAATTTTGCACCGTCAAACAAAAAATGAGACAATTCTCAAATATATTAAACTACTTTAACAACTACAATTATGCAATTAGAATTGAACCTTACACCAACGATTGACATGCAAGCGACAATGAAAAATTTTTGTGAGAATTTTTATAGTATTATTATTTCAATGCAAATTTTAACTGTTTAAACAAATTCATAAAATCATATCACTAGTAATCAACATTAATATTCACCTCTAATTATTATCTTTATGTCAACTTCTACTTATCAGGTGGATCAAGTAACCGCCAACAAAATGAAAGATTATCGCGCACATCTCCGCACCATTACAAACGGTCTAGAAGAAATGGCCAAAGCTGCTGGTAGAACAAGATTTACAAAAAATCAGCTACTACGTGAGTGCTACAATTTACTAGATAAAGAATTATTAACATTTGAACAATGGAAAGAGCAAGGTGCGTATGTACGTCGTGGCGAACATGCATATCTATTTTGGGGAAGTCCCATAACCACAGAAGCTGGTTACAGGTTTTGGCCTATCCAATTCCTCTTTAGTCGCGAGCAAGTACGCTTCAAAACTGTAGATTAAATCTATTTATCAGTTATACATTTTTGTTTTCAATTACTTTTCCACAAAGAAAACGAGTTGCCTGAGGATGAGGCAACTCGTTTTTGAGTATATGTTAGTAAAGATTATTTTACTTGCACACCTGCTGCATTGTAAACATTCTCACCACGTATGATCATTACTTGACCATTTTGCATTACTTTCACTGGCTTCTCTGCAACTATTACATCCTCAATACCAGTTGCAGTAGCTACTTTAACTACGATTTGTGAAGCACGTACTTGGTTGGTTGATGCCACAAACTCAACTGAAGTTGCGTTACCAGTCCATGTACCTACAGCGCCAGAGTAAGAATAATCGCCTGTAGACCATGTGAAGCAACCAGGACCATATTTCTCATCATTTTTTGCTGTACATGTAAACTCTACAGAAACGATGTTACCTACAGTAGAAGTGATAGTAAGCGTTTCGCTCTTGTAAATACGATAGTGGTTCTCATTATTATAAGTACCGATACAACCTTTGGTTACATCCAATGTTACACCATTTTTACTTACTTTGAAAGCTGCTGCCAGATTGTAATCTGTAGTTGCATTACCCATATCTACATCTGCATCGAAAGTAATAGCTCCATTAGATGTACCTGGGTTATCAGTGCCAGGATTATCTGTACCTGGATTGTCTGTACCATTCTCGTTCAATGTAACTTCTTCGAATGTATCAAAATCGAACGCCCATACAGGAAGTACTTTATCAAAAGTATATGTCTTGCCATCTGTTCCTACAAACGAACCTTTGAATGAATAGTTACCTTCATTATCAACATTCTTGATGGTTACTGAACCTACTGGAGAATCCTCATCAGTCAAGACAGAGTCATTAGCAGATGTCCAAAGACCAGCCCAAACCATACTATAAGTTCCATTGATAGCAGTTTTACTCTTTGCCTCTACGCTAAAATATAGTTCTGGATATACGTACTCATAGGTCTCTGGATCTGAATCATTATACAAATCAAAATCATAGTAAGCTATACCATCGTACTCATAATAAATAGCATCTGCATAATTCAAATCACTAACGGTAACCTCAGTCTCAGGAGTCTCACCACCAGGTGTATTGCCACTTCCTTCGCCTACTTTATACACATAAAATGGTTTGTAACTTGCTTCGTAAGAACTTCCTGTCTTATCGGTGTACATGCGATAGAAAGGACCTCCATCACCATTGTTTTGGTACAACAAGTAGTCAGTACCACTCAATGTGCAAGTCAACACACCAGCAGCGGTCACCTTGCATACGCTACCTGTTGCTGCATATTTAAATGAGTTTTTAACTGTCAGAGAGATGTATTGATTTCCATCTTTAAGAAGCACACCACCGTTAGCAGCCTCTACTACATACTCTACCCAACCAGTAGAAGCCACAGTGGCATCTTTGTTGCCATTATAGCCTGTAACACCAAGTGCAGCATCATCACAATAAAGCACCACTTTGTCGCCAGCAGCCAAAGTAGCAATGTCGGTTACCTTGGTGTAACCTTCACCCAAACCAGCAAAGCTCATTACACTGAAGAGCATTGCACTAAGTAAAAGAGTAAATTTCTTCATGCTTTTTTTATTTTATTAGTTTATATTAATTCTCAATATTACTCACCTTACCATTCTCAACATAAAACAATTTTGCCTCATACTGCTTCTGATTGAGAATCTTTGTTAAGTGTTGACGATCTGTATCTGTAATAAAAATTTGCCCAAATCGATTATCATCAACAAGTTCAACAATTCTCTCCACACGTTCGCTATCTAATTTATCAAAAATGTCATCTAACAATAGTATGGGTTTAACTTTGAGTATATGCTCAGCACTTAGGTATAATGCTTGTCCTAACTTCATAGCAAGCAGATATGACTTTTGTTGTCCTTGACTACCTACCCTCTTCAATGGATATTCCCCCAACATCATTTCTAACTCATCCTTATGTATACCTTGCGACGTCCAACCTAATATCAAATCACGAGAACGGGTACGTGCAAGTGATTCTTGCAAATCTCTTTCATGCAATTGTGATTTGTAGATCAATGATACTTGTTCTTTATCTTCTGAAATTGCAGAATATACATGCTGGAAGTATGGCACAAATTGCTCTATAAATTGTACACGAGCTTGATAGATTGGCATTGCATGTAACACCATCTGTTGTTCTAAAACTTCCATCAATGTGTCAGGTAATTGTTCTGTTTGCTCTGCATATTGCTTGAGCAATGCGTTTCGCTGCTTTAGTAGGATGTTGTATTGAGTAAGGTGCTCTAAATATGATCTACTATATTGAGAAATTACACCATCCATAAACTTTCGTCGTTCGTCACTACCTTCAACCACCAGCTCACTATCTTGTGGACTAACCATTACTAAAGGTATTAATCCAATGTGATCAATCAATCGCTTGTAATCCTTTTTTCCACGGCGGAACTGTTTCTTTACACCACGCTTGATACCACAGCTTATAACATCTTCAAGATCGAGACTTTTATAATATCCCTGAATCATTGCCATATCATCGCAATGATGGATATTTTGACTATCTATAGCATTATATGCAGATTTAGTAAAACTTAGATAATATATTGCATCTAATATATTTGTTTTACCTTGACCATTGAGTCCTATAAATGCATTGATTTTATCCGAGAATTGCAAACTAGCTTCACGGATATTCTTATAATTTAGTATGTGTAACTCTTTGAGTAACATGGACTACATTCCAAATATTTGAACATCTTGTTCTGTGATAACATCACCACTAAGAATAATCAAGCGCTCAACTACATTGCGTAGTTCACGAATATTACCAGGCCATGTTCTTTGTTGCAATGCTACCATTGCTTCCGATGAAAAAGTTTTGGTTTTCCAACCTTGTTCCTGACATATTTGTCTAACAAAATAATTGATCAACAATGGGATATCATCTTTTCGATCATCCAATGCTGGTACTTGGATTGGAATTACATTTAGCCTGTGGAAAAGATCCTCACGAAAACGTCCTTCAGCTATTTCCTTTTTTAAGTCCTTGTTAGTAGCAGCTAGTACTCGCACATTAACTTTTATTGGCTTATCACTTCCTACACGGGTAATTTCGTTTTCTTGTAGAGCTCTTAGTACTTTTGCTTGCGCAGAAAGACTCATATCACCAATCTCGTCTAGAAATAGCGTTCCTCCATCTGCTTGTTCAAACTTACCTGCTCTATCCTTAATAGCACTCGTAAAACTACCTTTAGTATGTCCAAAAAGTTCGCTTTCGATTAGTTCACTAGGTATAGCAGCACAATTGACTTCAATCATGACTTTTTTTGCGCGCGAACTATTCTCGTGAATAAGATGAGCAACAACCTCTTTGCCTGTTCCATTAGCTCCTGTAATCAAAACTCTCGCTTCTGTAGGTGCAACTTTTTCAATAATATTTCTAACTTGCTCAATTGCACAACTCTCTCCTATCATTTGATTACGAGAATTAATTTTCTTACGCAACACTTTTGTCTCTTGCACGAGAGACTTATGATCAATAGCATGTTTAGTTGTAAGAAGTAACCTATTGAGATCGAGAGGTTTGACAATAAAATCAAAAGCTCCATTCTTAAGAGCTTCCACAGCTGTCTCAACAGTACCATGACCAGAAATCATAACTATTGGTGATTCTTCGGTACCATGCTCTTTAACAGTCTGACGATATGCATGCAACATCTCAAGACCGTCCATTTCAGGCATCTTGATATCAGTATAAATCAAATCATAGGTTGTAGCTAAAGCTTTCTCAAGACCTACTTTTCCATTTTCAGCAACATCAATAGTATATCCTTCGAATTCGAGAATATCCTTGAGCGTATTACGTATCGCACGTTCATCATCTATTACTAATATTTTCGCCATAATTTATACTAGTACTCCTAGTTTATAATTCGCTGCAAAATTAGTAAAAAAAAAAGATATATGCAAGAAATCAGCGCTTTTTATGATAGTTTATTTTTCTTAACTTTATATAACTTATTATTATTAATCATGATAGATAAGACTATCCCTAAGAAAGCTATAATCATAGGAATAAAATAAGGATATAAAACTGAAATCACAAAAAAATCCAAATAAAATGCAACACAACAAGCTACGATAAGTAAAACATTCCATATGAGGCATAGAGTTGGTACTCTCATTAATTGTTTATCTTCATCCCATATACCAGTTAAGTATATCATCACATATTCATACAACAGCAATAAAACAGATATAATTAACATAGTCCATACTTTATAAGCCATGTTGCCTGTAAACAAATCGTATAATGGCAGTACAAAAAGTAACGCTATAATAAAAATAAAGACTCCTCGTATTAGCCAAGATGTAGCAGTTTGCTGCATTCTATCAAAAAAATTGTGTTTCATAGTTGTAATGTATTTAAGTTTTAGGTTGGTTAGGTTTAATGGCACGAGTCCATTGTTGTTAAAACGCTGCAAAAGTACTACGATTTTAAAGCACCTACAAATAACAACAATATTGCTACGCTAATCTGTTTCTCTAAATAGACTAACATAGCAATATTGTTGTTATTCTTATGTTTTCTACCCTATTTTAATTGTTTCCACAAGGGGTAATCTACAAATATGCATTCACCACCGGAGTACCGTATACGAACAGATGATGGATTGATTGCAATATGATACATACTCTTATCCGATGAATCTTTGGGATAATAATAGCCGATATCTTGTGAATCAATTGAATGCTCAATAGCTGTACGAATGCGTGCAATATAACCACGAATATTTGGCACATCCTCAATATAGGAACGTCTATCTGTTATAGGTATCTCACGAAAGATATTACAGATTGCGTGATATGTGTGTCCAAGACGAGTAACTTCTTTCTCTGACAAAGGATGATGTTGCCCCGCTTTGATTAATCCCTTATAATGTGTACACAGAGATTGATGCAAAATAAATATATAGGTTGCTAAATGGGTGGCACTCATTTGTACCTCTATGCCACGCATCCAAATACGACGACTAACAATATCAATCAATATCGTATTTCCCTCCCCATTAGTATGATGTCGAGCAAGGAAATCAAATAACTGTTTGTAGAATCCGTGATAGCGAAATAATCCTTTTCCTCGTTTAGGGCGTTGATACTCTGGTTCAGTGATTAGAGTTTCATATTGATCCAAGAAACGCCGCACCTCATTAAGCACACAATTAGGCTCATCCTCTAGACGAATCGTTAAGAAATTGACCAAAGCAGTATCTTGTTGAGTAGAATTTAAGGTTAATATATTGGATATACCTACATTAATGAACAAAGATGGTTCGATGTCATAAAATAGACTTTGCTGGGTAATATTGGCTAAATAATCACAAGTGAAATCCTCAGTGCTAAAATTGGTCAAACGATCATAAAGATTATTGAGCATTTCAGAAGAGAGTCTCGGATTCATATAACGAATAATATCACAAAGATAAGAGCGATCCATCTCACATAGCGATTGTGAAATTTTAGGTATATATATAAACTCAAACTTCCAGAGATGCAAGAGATTAGCAATCGTATCGTATTGCTGCAAAATCTCCTCATTAATTGCTGGCATATAATCACTTTCGATATACACCACATATTTATCCAAGTTTTGCCAGCCTTTGATATTTGAAGAAAGAAGTTTGTATTTATCTTTTGTATCATTGAGTGTTAGCGAAAGAGTCTGCAAAAGCAAAGCTTCACGCGCTACGCACGAATTATCCGAATAAGCAGCTTTGTGCAGAATAGAAAAAATCTTTTTCTGTTCACTTGGAACCATTTTTTTGATATAGGATACAGCTTCTGCCTGTGAAACAAACTGCGCCTCGTGCAGTTCGTCTTGAGAGATATCAAAAGTGCAAACAATATGATTATAAAGAGCTATCTCCTCTTTGCATATCACATCATCAGATTTGATGAGATCAGATATTAATCTAGCTATTGCTATTTTTTGATGGTGTCGCATGGTCATGTAATACTTTAAGGTTACGACATCTGTATATTTTGCGACAAAAGTACAATATTTTTTTTATTCCACAAAATAAATTGACTTTTTTGTAAAAAAATAATGGAAGAAGCAAGGCATCTTCCATTATCTTCTATTGGTTCTATGACCAATATCTGTTGTATGATTACACCATCAAAGCTGCAACAAGCGCAAGAATTGCATAGAACTCTGGAAGCGCAGCGTAGATCATGGTGTTGGTTTGTACATCGTGACCAGCAGCGATACCTGCGATACCGTTAGCACAAACTTGACCTTGACGGATAGCAGAAAGCAAGCAAACCAAACCTACAGCCAAACCTACAGCGAAAAGCATTGGACCTTGAGCTGCAAAATCCTTACCCATCCACATCAAGAAAGCTACGAAACCGTAAAGACCTTGAGTAGCAGGAAGAGCAGAGAGAATCATGTAAGAACTACCTTTCTCTTTGTTCTTTTTCAAAGCACCTTCTGCAGCATTACCAGCGATAGTGGTACCA
>JAZLBE010000046.1:0-1898 GCA_045613525.1 Paludibacteraceae bacterium | reverse complement strand
CAGAATCATAACTCACCTGAGCAGCAAGTTGTCCACAGAACAATAAGGCAAGAAGTATGATTGTTATCGTGCGTTTCATTGGATGACTATAGATTGTGATTGGGTTCCGTTCGAAATCACATAAACACCCGCATTTAGACTATGGCATGCCTCAGAAAGAGAAGGATAGACACCCAAAGAAACACCCGTGATAGTTGACACCTGGATTTCAGCATCAGCATTTAGGATGTTCTCCAACGCAGTCGTAGTATTCGTAGGTGAAAACTGCATAGATGCAAGATCTACCAATGTCAAATAAACGGTTCCATCGCCATTAGTAACCTGCAAATTACTACCACTAACTGTAAGAGTAAGATTAGTCACATCGAACACAGTTTTTGTACCCGATGTGCTAGTAAACTCTAGATACTTGTATGTTCCCGCATTGGCACAAACGGCCAACGAAACGACAACTACCAACATCATCACTCTCTTGATAAGAGATGACGCGGCTCTCTTTTCGCCCTTGACGACAAATTGTAGAATGTTTTTCATAAACTTATTTTTTTGTATTAGTATTTACCAATCTAAATTATATGCCACACCTATAGCATGAAGATAGGAGCGCTCCTCCGTCAATTGAATATGTTCCTTTCACTTAGTAATATTGATGTCACGATTATATCCGTATTGAAAACGATAGTAGAAATCCAAACTACTCTTCCTTGTCAAACGCCATTTGACGCCTGCCTGTGTACGAACTTGACTAATATACTGATGTCCATCTCTTTGTTGATATTCAGTCGCATTAAGCGTATTCTCCAACTCCACCCACACATATGGTTTCACAGGTTTACCTGGCACATAAAACTCTGCCGCCAAACGACTGCGCAACAACCATTCGTATTGCTGTTTCTCAAGCAAATTGACACTATCTGTTCGTATATCACACAGCAGACGCTCGCGCAAAGAGAACTTAACATAGTGCGTACTATAACTACCCGTCAAAGAGAACTGCGTACGATGGCGTAAGTACTCATTATAATCGCTCCAATCTTTGTCACCCAACAGACGAAGCGTATATGCCAAATCTAGTTTGAGATATTTGATCGGTGAATAAGCCAATGTAAGAGTGGTATACGACTTGCTAAACGCTAAATCATGGGTGGCATCTACCAACTCACTCTTGGCGTTGACACCAGACAACTGATTATACAAATCCACACGCACATCTTCGGACAAACTCAAGGACAAACCATTCTTCCAACTCTTAGACAAATCCACACTCACGCGCATTTGTACACTCTGCTCCGTGGTACTACCATACGAATGGTACTCCCAAGCATTCACCTCAGGAGCAATGAGCAGCAAGAGCGCAATGCAAAGCAATGAGCACAGATGATATCTGGAGCAAATGGACATCATTTAAACTTAGTTATTTGATCAATGCTATTGACCATCTTACCTTTCTCAAGCGGATAAGTCATCTTGATATATGCCACATCACGAAGAAAATCAATATGACCGATTTCTACATCCAACACCTCTAGACCAGTGCGCTCGTGAAGATCAGCTATTAGTTCCGCACGACGCTCTGGCTTGATATTATCTATCTTTTCGTACAAAACAATCTTGGTAGATATTCGTTTGCGAGCCTGCCATGCCTCAAATCCCCACGCCATAAGAATAATAGAGAGATTGGAGAACAACAACAAGTACCACGCTAAACCATCTGCCTTGAGACTCAAGGAGTTAATAACTGAGATTACAATCGTCAAGAATAGATAGTTCATCTCACGAACAGATACAGTCTCTGTTCGATAACGCAGCATACCAAAGATAGCAAACAAACCAAGCACAAAACCTGTTTGGATATCCAAAAGTTGCATCAACCATAGCAGCACAAACATACCGCTAGA
>JAZLBE010000045.1:0-18489 GCA_045613525.1 Paludibacteraceae bacterium | reverse complement strand
CCATCAATAGTTCCTTGTTGTTCGATTTTAAATTCGTCATTACCAAGGCGACGACCTGGAAGGTTTACAGTAGTACCACGCGCATTGGTAATAGAACCAGCGCCACGCATTCCAAATACAGATGGAATCTCTGTGGCTTTTCCTACCGAATATACTTGTTCTTCGGTGCTATTAGGGTCAAATCCTTTCCATTCTCTGTCGCGTATATAGAGTTTATCAATCTTAGATGAATAAATCAGCTCTACATCATCTACATACAACGAGTTTCCATCGTACAAACCATTATTAGCTCGGAAGTTAGGATAGTTAGATGCAGAGAAGATGATGTTCATCATCGTGGGAACATCGTTGCTAAAATAATAGATGGGAACACGAATGTTGGTCCACTCGCCATAGGTCTTCTTCTCACGCCACATACCCTCAGCAATCTGATTGGCATATTGGTCGGTTTCACATTCGTTAGCATTGAGCGCTTGGCGGATATCACTCTCTTCGTTGGTTTTGCTGACACTAGTACACCCTCCGTTTTTGTTTTTGTAGCTATCGGCCTTTGCAGTACCTGACCATGCATAGTATAATAGATAAAAATCCTCTTTGTCTGTATTGTTACCAGTACGCTTGATCCAAACAGACATACTATCAGGACGATACGTGAAACTAATACCACCTTCCGTACCTGCAGTAGCACTACCAGTACTTAACCCTTCAAGATATGCCCATGGCTTTCCTAGTGAAACATAGCCAGGAGAAACCTCCTCAATACCCATCGCTCCAACTTTCATGTCTTTAACCATCATGGAATATTTGCCTGTGTGTCCTGCTTCTTGAAATGCAAAGTTAAAGTTAAATCCCACTTGCGATACGTTGCTCGCATTCCAACTTGCAGGTTGGATATTGCCGTCAAACTGCTCACCGCTCCAATCCTCAAACCCGGGATTAGGCAACTGTTGTGCAAAGGATACGGTGGCTCCTAAAACAATAAAAATACTCAATAAAAGGTTCTTTAAGTAAATTTTCTTCATATCTAATGTGATTTGTTAATATTACAATGTTATGTATTAATGTTTTTAAGATTTTTATAAGAAAATTGCTATATATGTACCCAAAAAACGGTGCAAAATTAATATAAACAAATGAATTGTGCAAATTTTTCACACGCGCGCATGCGTTTTATTAAATATGTGTATCTTTTTCCCAACAAACTACAATTACTGAGGATACATAAAAACGCAAAAAAGGGAGTCTCTAGCATGAGCCCCCTTTTTTATGGTCTTGTATTATGAGTCTTATGTTTTTGCTATAATCTGCTTACATATTTGCGTTGTAATATCTAGGATCATGGGTTACTTCTTCTCCAATGAAAGTTGGTTTTGTAAAATCTTGGTCTTCACGTATAAGTTCTATCTCTGCAATTACCAATCCCTCGTACTTGCCATGAAATTCGTCCACTTCCCATTTTAGACCATCTTGCCATGGCACGATCCAACGTGTCTTATCAATGATAGTCCCTTGACATAGCTTTATCAATTCTTTTGCATCGTTCACATCAATCTCTTTTTCCCATTCATAGCGTGCGAAATGTCCTGCTGCAGGTTTTCCTTTGATGGTAAGATATGCCCTGTCTTCGGCAATGCGTATGCGTACAGTGCCCGTTTTCTCTCGAGAAATATATCCTTGAATGATGCGCTGATGAGATACAGCCGATTGTTTGTAAGTATCGTTGGTGACTAAGAATTTACGTTCAATCTCTTGTGCCATAGTTATTTTCGTTTGCTTGTGATATTTACTAAATGTGCAATACTGCAATACTCAATGCCCGAATGGGTGGTTAAACCTATTTCACACGTGCGCGAGTTGCTCACGCCCATGGTTGCACCGGCTTTTTCCACTTGTGGCTTCAACTTTCGCAATGCCCATTCGTTGAGTCCTGGTTCGGTGAAGCCTTTGTCCCCTGCAAATGCACAGCAACCGATCTCCTCTGGTATTAGTGTGTTTTTTGCACATGCCTTAGCCACACGAATAATTGCGTCTGCCACGCCCATCTGGCGGGTAGAACAGGTTACGTGTACTGCTACGCAAGTATCTAGCGGTATAATTTCCAACTCGCTCATCACAAACTTGTCAATAAATTCTGCAGGCTCGTATAGGTGCAAATGCTGCATCGTATGCCGCATGCGGTGTAAGCATGGACTTTGGTCGCACAATACTGGCCATTTGCCATATTCGCTTGCTTTAAGCAATGCTAGCTCTAACTCGGCAGCTTTACGATCAGCTTCTTCTGGCATTCCTTTACTCTCCCAAATTGTTCCGCAACATAGGTTTTCCATGTTTGCAGGGAAAAGTACTTCGTAACCTGCTTTATTGAGCAATTCGGTTATATCATTGATCAAAGGTTTGCCTGGTGTGCTAAGACGTTGGTTTAGACACGAAGGGAAGTATACTACGCGTTTATCGCGCAATCCTTTTAGACCATGTACTGCTCCATATTCCTTAGCTGTCTGTAACTCTGCCTTGCTTACGGGTTTAGGAAGCGATGGAGTCCATAATGGCACCAAACCTCCAGATAGGGTATGCATGGCTTTGCCTGTTACTGTGGTCAATTTATCACCCATGATGCTCTTGGCAACATGTGCTACGCCTAAGATACCCGTTAACGCACTTCCTATATTGGCCAAGTTTTTACCTGCCCAACGGCCGATAGCTTTACCTGCTTCGCCCATGTCTTGCTCGCGTATAATGTGGATGTATTCACCTACATTGATCTTAATTGGGCATGAGGTCGAACACAAACCGTCACCAGCGCATAGGTCGCGACCTATCTTAGCAAACTCTTTTTTGAGCTTTTTCTCCAATGCTGCATCACCCTTGTTTCCTGCTAGTGCCGATGCATGAAGACGTGCTAATTCGCGTTGGACGACAATACGTTGACGACTTGATAGAGCAAAACCGCAACTTACGCAGTTGACTTCGCAGAAACCGCACTCAATACAGCGGTCTATCATGGCATGCACTTCAGGTAATGGCTTGATATGTTGCAAGTATGATGCAGGATCTTCGTTGAAGATTACACCTGGGTTCATGATGTTCTCAGGGTCAAAAAGTTTCTTCACCTCGCACATCAATTCATAGGCATCATCTCCCCATTCGTGGCGAACAAATGGTGCCATGTTGCGACCTGTTCCGTGCTCTGCTTTTAGACTGCCATCATATTTGTCTACGACTAACGCTACAACAGCACGCATCATATGGTCATATTGCTCAATAGCTTCTGGGCTGTCAAAATGTTGATTGAGAATAAAGTGATAGTTGCCTTCTAGGGCGTGACCATAGATGACTGCATCTGGATAATTATGCTCCTTGAATAGTTCTTGTAGAGTTAAAGTCGCTTCTGCTAAATGCTCTACTGGGAAGGCAATATCTTCAATCAAACAGGTCGTCCCTATTTCACGTGTACCTCCAACTGCAGGGAAAATACCCGAGCGCATTGCCCAATACTTGCCTGTTAATACTGGATCAGATGTGAAATGAGCTTCTTGACACAACTTGTAGGTATCTAATACTTTTTGTAGTATCTCATCCTTTTTGTCTAATTCCTCTTGACTATGTGCGTCTGTGCGAATTAATACGGCACTTGCATCCTCTGGCAATCCTTTTAACTCAGGAAAATCTTTCTCTACGGTGTGGATTGCTTTGCGATCAAAGAATTCAGCAGCAGACAACATACCTGTCGCCTTCATCTCTATGATAGCTTCGCAGGCAGATTTGGTTGTAGGGAAGAGCAGAAGAGCCGAGGTAGAGTAGTTGCATATATCTCCAGTCTTCATAGTAATGGATGAGAGGAAGGCCAATGTTCCTTCACTACCAACCATCAAATGCGCTATAATGTCAAATGGATCGTCATATTCTGCAAATGGCAATATTGTCAAACCTGTTACGTTCTTGATGCTATATTTGCGACGGATACGCTCCATCAATACTGCATTCTTGCGAGTCTTGTCACGCAATTCTTCGATTTTGCGGATGAATTGTGGATGACTCATTACGAATGCCGCACGACTTTTCTCATCTCCAGTGTCTAGTAGGGTTCCATCTGGCAGTATGATACGTACAGATTCTAACACTCGATAACTATTGGCGTGTGTACCACAGCACATACCAGAAGCGTTGTTCATCACAATACCACCTACCATGGCAGACTTTAAACTTGCTGGATCAGGAGTGAAATACTTGCCATATGGCTTTAATATTTCATTCACACGTTGACCTACTATACCTGGTTGTAGTGTGATGCTCTTACCGCCATCATGAACTGTATACTCTTCCCACTTCTTACCACATACGACGAGCAAACTATCGCTAATAGCTTGACCACTCAAACTTGTTCCCGCGGCACGAAATGTGATGTGTTTATTCTCCTTGTGAGCACGAGCAATAATCTTCAATACATCTTGCTCTGTGGCTGGATGTAACACTTCTTGTGGAATGAGGCGATAAAAACCCGCGTCAGTTCCCCAAGCCAATCGTTCGATATATTTTTTCATTTTGTTTCTTGTTAAGGACTATTAGATCCTTAATCTACTTACTTATACAAATAATATTTGCTAGATGCTTTGCGATATGCGTCTACATCTTTGTACCAATACTCGCGGATGTCTTCCCATTGGTAGCGTGCGCCGAACATCTCACGAATCTTGTTGGTTCCGCACACCTTGTCAAACATATTAAAGCGTTTTTGGTTGCACAACTCAAACCAGTCTTTCTCTGGCCACAAGCGCATCAACTCTTGAACAACTAGGAATTGTACCTCGCTCAAACGAGCCACTTTATAATCCAAAATGTGGATTTGTACGCCTTGGCATAATTCGCCTTTGAATGTGCTATAATAAGGCTTGTAATATATTGGACGGAATTCTATACCAGGCAAGTTCAACGCATTCATAGCCTCAGCCAATGTATCTGCGCTAATCCATGGAGCACCCATGATCTCAAATGGCAATGTGTAACCTACACCGATGCTGATGTAACCAAACTCGCCGAAGATGCCAGTCACAGGATAGAACACTGCTGATTGACCATGAGGTACGTGTGGCGAAGCTACAATCCACTCCAAGCCTGTCTCATCCCATGTCATATCGCGCTTCCAACCCTTCATCTCTACTACTGTCAGTTTGCACTTGTTCTCATAGTCGGTCGCATTCAAATAGAGTGCTAACTCGCCAGGAGTTTGACCATACAAATATGGAATCTTAAATTGGCTTACGAACGAAATGTATCCATCTTCTACCAAACAACCTTCGATCTTCTCTCCACCCAATGGATTTGGACGGTCCAAGATGACCAACTCTTTGTTGTGCTCAATACATGCCTCCATTAGCATACCCATAGTAGAAATATAGGTGTAACTGCGGCAACCATTGTCTTGGATGTCATATACCATCACGTCAATCTCATCCATCATCTCTTTGTTTGGCTTCTTGGTCTTGCCGTAGAGTGAATACATTTTTAGTCCAGTCTTCTTGTCTACTTCGTTGTCCACAACGTCGCCCGCGTGCACGTTACCGCGAACACCATGCTCTGGACCATAGAGCGCAACAAGATTAACATTCTCTGCCTCCCATAGAATGTCAATAGTTGACTTCAATTGACTGTCAACACCAGTAGGGTTAGTCGTCAATCCAACACGTTTGCCCTCGAGCAACTTGAAACCATCTGCTCGGAGTACTTCAATACCGGTTTGTACTTTAGCTGCGCTAACGGATGCTGTGAAAATCAGCAATAAACTCAAGATAATACTTTTGATTGTTTTCATGATATATAGATTGCTTTTAATGTTTATACACACTTATACATTTTACGCTGCAAAATTACTAAAATTCTTCGAATTACGCAAATGTTTATATATTTTTATATAAAACTTTTTTATCCACTGCTTATCTTCTGCTAGATAAAAACAAAAAAGAGTGCTCGTTTTACGAACACTCTTAACTTTTATTTTCAACTTTCAACACTAGAAGAGATATCCCATCTTGATGTAGAAGTTTGCCCACTTAGCATTGTCTTGTTTGTTGAGAGCCATTGCCCAGTCAACAGACAATACAAAGTTCTCATTCATCGCTACTTTCAAACCTAAACCTGCTGCCATATGAGGAAGATAGATTTTTGAGTTGTCAATGTGCTCTGTGGTAATACCTAATGCATTATCGTCTGTTTTATATGTTGCGAAATAACTACTTAGTGGCAAAGTTGGAGCAACATCTGCACCTAGAGCTGCCAAAGTGTTTGTTTCAACATAATCTTTTAGATGTGCCGCCATGATCTTATCTTCGTCTAGCTTATACGGCTGAGTAATCACACCCAAGTCAAAGAATGGAGCCAAACCAATATAGAAGTGTTGCTTTCCAATATCAAATTTAGCTACTTTAGCACGCAATTCTACATTGGCATATGCAAAACCATTAGCCAAGATTCTGTTACGCATAATACCGCGCAGCGAGTTAGCACCACCCAGTCCCTCGTACATCACACGTTGGATAAACAAGGTGTTCAAGTAGGTGTTCATATAGAATGGTGAGTTGCCTGCTATATTGTTTTGAGTACCTAATCGGTATGCAAATGTCACGCGGTCACGATATACGGGTACATAATGACGGAAGTTAAAGTTGAATTGCAAGTGATTATAACCAGCGTCTGCTTGCATTCCGTACTTTGCATTAAATGCTGCGGTATAAGTGAAGAACGCATCTGCGTAGATACCTTTGGTTGGACATGTGCGTTGATCGCGACTATCGTAAGTCAAACCTGCACGCAAATAAGGGTGCCAACCACCATTAGCTTCGTTTGGATCAATGATACCCCATTTAACATATTTCTCGTAGAGACCTTCAATATTCTCGTTCATCGCTTTTTGGTCTGCGAGTGGAATATTAGGGTCAAACTCGTTCTTACCATTGAGCATATCAATGTTACACTCGTCAATCATGTAACCTAGTACACCTATACCTGCATTCCATTTGATGTTCTTCCATATGGTACCTTCCATGTCTGCAGCAAAACGGAATAGATCTCGTTTATACTTGTAGAATGCGCGTGATTGGTACTCATCTGGGTTACCCATCTTGCTTTGATCTTTCTTCCACTTGTGGAGGTTTTGATTGTAGATGGATTGATAGCCATTATAACCATAGAAATCACACATGGCATCAGGTTGGTATGTCATGTCTAGTGTTAGGCGATGATTAGGAATCAGATACTTACTGTCGTAGTTTACGCGGAAAATACCATAATTCTTGGTGGTATATGCCGCTTCTGCATAGATGGAGTGAATATACTCTGGATATTGCGAACCATCTCCATAATAGTAGATGTTAGCGAGAGCACCGCCTTGAAAACCAAGGTCTGCATCAAATGCAACGGATGGCAATGCACCAAAGTTCCAACCTGTTTTGATCTTACGACCTAGAGAATCAACCTCTTGTACTTTCTCCTTTTGTGCAGCGAAAGATGTTAGCGTAAACAATACGCTGATCATAAAGATGATTGTACGTTTCATATGTTTGTAATTTTAGTTTATAACATGCCTAATACCCAAGCAAGTAGTGCACCTGTGTATGTGCCGATAGCATAACCTACCAAACCTACTACGATACCAGAGATTAGAACCTTTTTATTCTGCATCGCACCTGCGATAGGAGGTACGAATGGAGGTGAACACAATAGACCAACTTGGCATACACAGAACAAGTCACCACTCACCTTAGCAACGCGGCAGAGAATCAAGTGCAATGCAACGGATATACCCATGATCCAAAGTACAAATCCTCCGATATACAATGAACCTCCATTTACACTGTTGATGTTGAACATTGATGCGACAATCACACTGAACACTAGGATAAAGAACATTCCCAATTCGAATGTCTTAGGTAATTCGCGTACTTTCTTGAAGAAAGATGCAATGATGGATAGGGTAGTGATAGTAAGAATAACTACCAACTCGTTCAGAGTGCCTGTGATGAGCATTGCTAAACCTGCTCCTATGGCTAGGAAAACGAAACTCAAACCAAGACCTTTGAGCATTCCAAGCAAGTTCTTCTTTTGCAACATATCACGATAGTTTTCCACATCGGCTGTTTCTACTGTACCATCGTCGGTACGTCCTTTGTGAGTTACATCTTTGTATGGAAGCAACTTTCGGAAAATCTTATAACCTCCACCTAGCAAGAAGAATATGTAAGGTGTGGTAATCACCATTTGAAATGCCAACACGATAGCCATTACCGACTTGTCTACTCCAAGTGATGCTCCTAATGCGTTGAAGTTCATGGTTCCGCCAGTGTAAATACCAGTCATCATACCAGAAACTTTGGCTGCCTCAGGTACATGGTTGCGGAAGATGAAATAGCCTGAAACGACAGATATCACTACGGCTACGATGCCTGTTACTAGTGCCCAAGCTGTCTTAGGAAGTGCCTTTGTCCATAGTTTGAAGTCGCAGTTGAATAGCATCAATGGTATAGCTAGCGGAACTGCTACACTCATGATGGTTGATTGTAGTTTGTTGAAAGTTTCAGCGGCAGCTGGGTCGGAGAATTGAAAAACTCCGCATAGCGAAGCTATGATGCCTACTGCATATGCGAGTACTACGGTACCGATTTTTTGTACCACTTTCCAACGTTTGAATCCTTCGATAATCAATAGTGGAAAGATGATGTAGCATGCAAGAAGAATGTAAACTTTTATCATGATACTAGATTATTTGGTTTCTTCTGGTTTGTTAAACTTGCGAGCGAGATACATGTACTCTTGCAAGAACATCCAGAATGGCAAAGTTATAAAACCTGTTAATGGAATAATGATCAACTGCCATACGAATTGTACAGAGTTGTGGAATGCAGGATCTTTGATCGCCCAACGGATAATTAGCCATGCTAGCCACAGAGGCAATGTTACAATGCCTGCGATCAACGCTAATGGCGCCATGAGGACTAACATCAACAATAGCAACCACTTAGGCATTCTGTGTTTAGGGAACCAGTTCTTGTGATCTGGTCGGTTATGACTGAGTTCTTCCCAATTCTTCTCATAGTTCTCATCATCTGGTACCCAAAGTATCTGCTCGCGCATACGATTGGTAAGTTCCTCGCGCATAGCTAGAATCAGTTTTGGTTGTTCCAAGTCAGCATGTTCTGCAATAAATTCAGTCATGTTGATTGGCTTACCGATGTTGATGATTAGTGTGTCCCATAAGTGGAACCAGTCGCTATACTCCAATCCCACTGGTACAATGTAGATAGGTTTCTCCTTGCCAAATTTCTCGTTGGCACGCAATGTGATGCGGAAGATACCTTTGCCCAAAGGGAGAAGTGAGTGTTTGGTACGATGCGTTCCTTCTGGTAGAATGCAGAATGGAACACCCTCTTGAAGAGTGTCTATCGCTCGCTCGACGGTCTCGTCGTTTTTAAGCACTTCGCCTGCTCCGTCACGCATACGACGGATTGGCATTATCTTAAAGAAATTTAGGATCTTAGCCAACCTTTTATTGCGGAAGATATCCGCACGGGCTACAAATACTTTTCGCTCCGAATTGATGGACAATACCGCTAGTGCATCTTGTAGAGCATTGGTATGGTTCGGTGCAAAAATAACTGCCCCATCTTGGGGAATGTTCTCCTCTCCTACATATTTGATGTGGCGGTATGAATGACGAAACATCCAGTTTACCAACGGGAGGAGAATGCGATAACCACGATTCTCATCATGTATCTGTTTCATGTTTTTAAGTCTTTTTTAGTTATACTTTAGTCCACTAAACAGGCTATTTTCGCGGCAAAGGTATAACTTTTTTTTGGAATAACCAAACATTCCTACCTAAAAAAACATGATTATTTGTTGGTCGAGGTTGTATCTTGTTGTTATTCAGATGTTAACATCTATGAATGTTTACATGTTTCTTTTGTTGAGCTCTCGTTGGTATTGTCGTGCAACTGCGCTATGCTTTGCATAGGAGGAGGAGAATATATGAGTGCCAGAGAAGTCTGGATTAGCGCACATGAATAGGTAATCTGTCTCTGGCGCATTGAGTACTGCGTCCAATAAGTCTGCTCTTGTCAAACGGATTGGACCAGGAGGCAAACCTCTATATTTGTATGTGTTGTACGGAGAATCTATTTCTAAGTGTTTATTTAATACGCGACGCAATGTGAAATCTCCAACCGCAAAAATGACAGTTGGACATGCTTGCAATGGAATACCCTTGCGAACACGATTAATATAGATCGATGCTATGGTAGGATACTCAAAGGATTTATTTGTCTCGGATGCAATGATTGATGCTATTGTCGCAACTTCGGTAGGTGTTAAACCTAATTTTTCAGCTTTGGCAAGGCGCTCTTTTGTCCAAAAACGCTTGTACTCTTTGTACATGCGATCAAATAGTTGATCGGCACTAATAGTCCAATATACCTCATATGTGTTTGGAATAAAGATGCAGACAGCAGTCTCTGGTGTTAGACCATATTTGGACATATATTCCTCGCTGTCAAGTCTTTCTTTTATCTCTGCTGAGTCTAACAAAAGTTTATTTCCCATATGCGCCGCTAGCTGTTCGCGGGTGCGAATGGTTTGTCTGAACGACAATTTATATGGGGTTTGTTCGCCAAATTGCAAGCGACGAACTACTTCGCGTGAACTGATTGCTGCAGGGAATTTGTAGTAACCTGCTTTGGGGTTGCTAAACTGCATGTATTTGCATGTGATATTCCATGCCATGTTTGACTCTATTTGGTAGTCATTTGTGATGGTTGCCAGTACAGAGTCTGAACTGGTGTTAGGCATGATGTAATATACATGCTCTTTACCATCCATACTGGTAAAGTTAGAAATCGCATAGTGGTAATATTGTTTGGCTAATATCCCTCCAGCAGCTAACGCAACGAATACAAGAGAGGAAAGTAGAATAATAGTTTTACGTTTCATAATCAAGATTGTTAATCAATTGTATGACATAAGTGTGTTTATTTGTCAAAAAAAAGGATACCATTTAATTATAATTGGTACCCTTTTTTTCGCGGAAGGAGGGGGATTCGAACCCCCGGTACGGTTACCCGTACGACAGTTTAGCAAACTGTTGGTTTCAGCCACTCACCCATCCTTCCTCGCGACTTGGCGCGAATTAGACAGTTATTGTCTGAATCTGCTTCCTTATCAAAGCGGCTGCAAAGGTACTGCTTTTTTTTGATATGACCAAATATTTTAAGTATTTTTTTCTAAAAACTATTGATTAGCCCTCTTTGCCTATGAACTTTTACTGTCATTCGGATATCAAAAATCTCACATGCGCGCGCGATATTATAATGTGATGCAAAAAAATGCTCAAAATATTGTGTGTTTCATATTTTTTTTGTATTTTTGCAGCCTAAAAAGAATCTGCAATACATGCTGCAATGAAAAAGAGCTTTATAATATCCACTATTCTGCTTATTGCAATGCTATTATGTGCTACCTCATGTAATAGTGTCAAGCGTGGTGCTCGTGATATACAGCGTCAATTGCATGTACAACAGCAAAAGGCTGATCAACTTACCTTGCAGTTGGCCGATGCGTTGAGAGCAAGTACTTTTGACTCGCTTCATCGCCATATGCAATCTGTTGATGATGTGTTGTTGTATGTCTATCATGATCAACAACTGGTGTATTGGACAGGAGCATGGCTTAGTTCATCGTACTTGCCTATGCGTGATGTGTACGATACATGGCTGTATTCTCAGTGGAATAATGCACAGGGTATTTGCAAACGTACACAAGTCGGTGATTTTCACGTGCTAACAGTTATACCGATCAAGTATAATTATCGTGTTACGAGCGAAAGCCTCCATAATGATTTTATTCATCCTTTCAAAGGTGATATAGAGTGGGAGTTGACATCTCGACACATTGATAACACCGACTTTTATCCTATCTATTCGGTAACTGGCGAATATCTATTCTCTATTCATCTTGCATCCTCCACTAGTGCTGCGCAGGAAGAAGTGCGTATACAGAATTTTTCTTATCAATCCATTTTGGCTTCTGAAAAACATGAGAAGGATAGCTCTCGTAGCAAGTTGCTCATGTACTATGGCCTGACACTACTATTGATTTTTGTTCTGCTATTAACTGCTCTATACCATCTTATTCGGAATCGTGGTATTCGAAATATGAATCTTGCTGGTCGATTGCAACTGATACTGTCTCCAGTTATGCTCCTAGCGTTGGCTTCAACATTCATATTGTCTGTGGTTCATACTCGACATGTTTTTGTCGTTGACCAACAAAATCAGTTACAGGAAAAGGCTCGCTATGTGCAGCAAGCCTTGCAGGATCTGTATTTCTGGGATATGGAACTCAATCGTTCACATCGTAATGCACTCAATGTGGATTTGCGAGATATGAGTTTTGACTTCAAGACAGATATCCATGTATATGATATGAGTGGTAGACTACTAGGAACTTCTTGTCCCGAGATATTTGATCTTGGTATAGTCTCTCATTACATTGATCCAGAGTTCTTCTTTTCTAGTGAAACGCAAACCTTAAAATATGAGCAATTGGGACAAATCCGCTATCTAGCTGCTTATACGGATTTTCAAAATGGTAGTTTTGCCAAAATAGGTTATATAGTTATTCCTAGTTTCATTTCTCAGGAGGCCATGGGAGCAACTGTTGAGAAGTTCGTGGTTCGCTTATTGCCTCTCTATATACTCCTATTGCTAGTTTCTATTCTAGTGGTTTGGCTGGTGGCGAGGGGAGTTGCTGCACCACTTACGACGATTAGTACGCAACTAAAAAATTACAGATTGGGTGAAAAAGGACAACATATCTCCTATTCATTCCGAGATGAAGTGGGTAATCTTATTCATCACTATAACGAGATGATGGATGCTCTGGCCGAATCTACACAACGCCTTGCTCGATCCGAGCGCGAGGGCGCTTGGCGAACGATGGCGCGTCAAGTAGCACATGAGATCAATAATCCGCTTACCCCGATGAAGTTAACCCTACAACAACTACAACGACATAAGGGAACTGAACGCTTTGATGATTATTTTGATCGTTCAACACAGCTTCTTATCGAGCAAATAGAAACCTTAGGACATATAGCTAAATCTTTCTCTTCTTTTGCTAAGATGCCAGAAGTCAATCCAACACAAGTGGATATAGCCAAGAAATTGTATGCATTCATTATGCTTATGCGTAACAATGATGCGCTTATCCCGATTCGATATGTTGGACCAGAACAAGGTGTTGATGTGATGACAGATGCAGAGCAGATTGTACAGGTGTTTACTAATATTGTTAGAAATGCTTTGCAAGCTATGGAAGGTCAGACCAATGGCGATATTATTATTATTCTAAAACAAGTTCCTGATTCTCACAGATTATCCAGAGGTCTTTCTGAACAGGATAACTGGATCGAGATATCTTTTTCAGATAATGGACCAGGTATTCCTGAGGATGTTCGATCAAAGGTCTTTATCCCTAATTTTACTACTAAAAATACGGGCGCAGGACTTGGTCTTGCTATCTCAAAGAATATAATTGAGGGTAGTGGTGGAAAAATTACATTCCAAACTTCAGAAAAAGGTACTACATTTTTTGTGTATTTGAAAAAAAAGTAGTAACTTTGCAACCGGAAAAATCTAACACACAACAATATTAATCTAACAAATCCAATGAAAACCGAAGTAATTATGCAGCATCTTGCTGCTAAGCACCCAGGCGAAGCAGAGTATTTGCAAGCCGTGCAAGAAGTTCTCGAGTCAATCGAAGAGGTGTATAACCAACATCCTGAGTACGAAAAAGCGAAGATCGTTGAGCGAATGGTAGAACCAGATCGTATCTTTACTTTCCGTGTGACATGGATTGATGACCAAGGTGAGGTTCAAACAAACCTCGGTTATCGCGTTCAATTTAACTCCGCTATTGGTCCTTACAAAGGTGGATTGCGTTTCCATAAGGCTGTTAACCCATCTATGCTCAAGTTCTTGGGCTTTGAGCAAACATTCAAGAATGCATTGACAACATTGCCTATGGGTGGTGCTAAGGGTGGCTCAGACTTTGATCCTGTTGGTAAGTCTGATGCTGAAATCATGCGTTTCTGCCAAGCTTTCATGCTTGAACTATGGCACAATATTGGCGTAGATACCGATGTTCCTGCTGGTGATGTTGGTGTAGGCGGTCGTGAGATCGGTTTCCTCAATGGTATGTACCAAAAACTCGCTCGTCAATACCATACTGGTGTCTTGACAGGTAAAGGTATGACATGGGGTGGTTCTATCCTACGTCCTGAGGCTACTGGTTATGGTGCTCTTTATTTTACTGAGCATCTTCTCCACCAAGCTGGCAAATCTATCGAAGGTAAGACTGTGGCTGTATCAGGCTTTGGTAACGTGGCTTGGGGTGCAGCACAAAAAGCGACCGAGCTTGGCGCTAAGGTTGTGGCTATCTCTGGTCCTGATGGCGTATGTGCTATTCCAGATGGCATCACAGCAGAGATGATTGACTATATGCTCGTTATGCGTGCTTCTAACCGCAACAAAGTGCAAGATATGGCAGACAAGTTCCCAGCACAAGCACACTTTACTCCTGGTAAGAAAGCTTGGTCTGTTCCTTGTGATATTGCTCTTCCTTGTGCATTCCAAAACGAACTTAGCGAGGATGATGCTAAGGAACTCAAAGCTAATGGCTGCTGGTGCTGCTGCGAGGTAAGTAACATGGGCTGCCAACCTGGCGCTATACACTACTTCCAACACAACGGCGTGCTCTTTGCTCCAGGTAAAGCTGTTAACGCTGGTGGCGTAGCTACTTCTGGTCTCGAGATGACTCAAAACTGCGAGCACCTCAGTTGGACAGCACAAGAGGTAGACGATCGTCTACACCACATTATGGAGTCTATTCACGAGCAATGCGTTAAGTTCGGTAAACAAGCTGATGGCACTATCGACTATGTGAAGGGCGCTAATATCGCAGGCTTTATGAAGGTTGCTCAAGCGATGTTGGAGCAAGGAATTATCTAATTCACTAGTCCTACTAGTACCGCTAGTTTTACTAGTTTAACTAGCCCTACAAAATAAAAGGACCGCTCAATTGAGCGGTCCTTTTGTGATAGCTTTTAGTCTCTATTCTTACTCAACAACTACTACGATTTGGCTAGCACGAACTTGGTTAGAAGATGCGGTAAACACTACCTCTGCAGCGTCACCTGTCCATGTGCCGGTAGCACCAGAGTAGGTGTAGTCGCCTGTTGACCATGTGAAGCAACCAGGACCATATTGATTGGTACCTTCAGCGGTACAAGTAAATACAACCTCCTTGATATTACCTGTGGTAGAGGTGATAGTAAGAGTTTGATTCTTGTAAATACGGTAGTGCAGTTCGTTATTGTATGTGCCGAGAAGACCTGAACTCACAGTCATGGTTACACCATCTTTAGTAACGGTATATTCTGCACCACTTGCACCTTGAGTATATACAATCGCATTACCTTTATCTGTATCAGCGTCAAATACGATAGCACCCTCTGGTGTTGTACCTGGATTCTCACCTGGGTTTTCGCCAGGATTCTCACCTGGATTCTCGCCAGGATTCTCACCTGGGTTTGGATTCTCGTTGCCGCTGCTAATCAATTTTACAAAGTAAGCACCCATCACCTCGATCTTACCATTGTATGAACCACGGAAACCACGAAGAGTGATCTTGTCGCCTTCTTTCAAGCCAAGGGATGCAAATGATTTATCATTAGATGTGCTACCTACAGCAATAAACTCTTTGGTCAAACCATATACATATACGGTGCCAGTCTCATCGCTTAGATCAAAGTTACCATAGGTGGTATTGATTGTGCCGCCGATAACGCCAGTCAACTCATAATATACCTCGGTTGACTCTGGAGCATCAATAAACTCCTTGATTGTTACCACCTTAGCGGTTGGCTCTTTTTGCTCTACATTAGGATTTATACCCCATTCCTTGTCGCCTACTTTAGCATATGAGGTAGACTTAATACCAGCTGCACCAAAGTAAACTTCCAATGAACCATAGAGTAATACTTCTTGACCGTCCATGTCTGGGTTTTGTACCAAGTTCAAGTTAGTACGCAATGGACCTGAAGGCAATTGTACTGGTACGCAGTTGGTTGCGTTTGTCTCATCTGCAGAGAGGGCAATCAATAGGTTGGTGTTGTATCCAGTTTCTGCACCTGTTTCTTGGTTGGTGCTTGATGAGAATGGCGCATCAAATTCAGCTCCACCGCTCATGCTAGCTCCGTTCACTTGACCAACGATGTATGCTTTTACCCAATAGTTACCAGCGTTGCTATTGTTGAGCAAGAGTACATCATTAGCGGTGTATGGGTTCTCCATAGTACCGTCACCTACAACCTCAGTTGGGTTGTTGTTACCTGAATTGCCGCTGCCAGACAATGCAGGGTTAGTACTCTTCCAGATGTGGGCAGCACCCTTACCAACTGTCTCGTAAGTGCCATTGTAGTTGGTTAACTCACCATAGATTACTACATAGTCGCCTACTGCAACTGCCTCTGAGTTGGTGATCTTCTCGCCATTCAAACCATAAACTTGGTATGCGTAGAAGTCCTCTTCGGTGTTATCTTTGGTATCAATCATGTAGAAGAGGGCGTTGTTGAACTTGCTGATGCCATCAGCGTGACCGTTAGCGAGTTTCTTTACCCAGCCCTTAACATAGTACTTGGTACCTGTGGTGGCGCCGCTCTCTAGTTTGGCGCACAGTTCATTAGCTTGAGCTACGGTTAAACACTCAACTGGGATGTTCCATCCAATAGTGTCAGGAACGTCTGTGCTAGGAGTTACTACTGTTGTGTCTCCTCCTTGTCCTGGACGATCAAATGGTGGTGGCTCAGGTGGCTCGCAACCTACAAATACGGTTGCTGCAAATAGCATAAATGCTGCTAAAATTTTGTTTAGTTTCATTGTTTTTAAGTTTTATTATTATTGTTTTTATTGTTGCCTACTTATGCAAAGTACATTCAGCCTGCAAAATTACAATATTTTTCTGATATACGCAAGTATAGACTCGAAATTTGTCAAAAATCTATTTGTCTGATAAGTATTCTTTTTGCGGTGTTCCCTTCTTACAATTACGCACTATTCACGCACTATTCACGCACTATTCACGGACAATTAACGCACTATTCCTATCACTTTGCTATATCTTCGTGGGTTCTATATGATCAATAAATTGACCAAAAATAGCGAAATGTTAATTTTTTTTACAAAATATTTTGTAGATTGAGAAAAAAGCAGTAATTTTGCACGCTGAATTGAAAACTATGCGTTTTTGATTGCAAATCAAGCGTTTTTATTAATTAATTAGGAGGATAAAACTATAGCAAATCCACAAAAAGGCCCACAACAACGTCGCGGCCGCGTAGAAAAAGAAATGCCTAACCGCATCAACGATGCGATTCGTGGCGTAAAAGAAGTTCGTCTCGTAGGCGATAATGTAGAGCAAGGTGTCTATTCGTTCGAAACAGCGATACGCATGGCGGATGACATGAACTTGGACTTGGTTGAGATTTCACCAAACGCTGTACCACCTGTGTGCCGCATCTTGGATTACCAAAAGTTCCTCTATCAAAAGAAACGCAAGGAGAAAGAGATCAAGGCTAACTCTGCTAAGGTCGTAATCAAGGAGATTCGTTTCGGACCACAGACCGACGAACACGATTACAACTTTAAACTCAAACATGCGCAAGAGTTCTTGAAGGATGGTAACAAGGTGAAGGCCTATGTCTTCTTCCGCGGACGAAGCATCCTCTTTAAGGATCAAGGCGAATTGTTGCTCGCACGCTTTGCAAATGATCTCGAGGAATATGGTAAGGTTGAGGCTATGCCTAAACTCGAAGGTAAGCGCATGATCGTCAATATCTCTCCTAAAAAGTAATGAATAGTCCAATAGGCTACCAATGGCTGCCTATGACTAGATATAAATTTATTAACAATTTAATTTTTTAACAAAATGCCAAAGGTAAAGACTAATTCCGGTGCTAAAAAAAGATTCGCTCTTACCGGAACGGGCAAAATCAAGCGTAAACACGCTTACAAGAGTCACATTCTGACAAAGAAGACTAAAAAACAAAAACGCAACTTGACTCACGTTGCACTCGTAGATTCAACTAACTTGCGCTCTGTTCGCGAGATGTTGCTTCTCCGCTAATTATTAACCACCAAATTATTAAAGTAGTAAAACTATGCCAAGATCAGTCAATCACGTTGCTTCTCGCAACCGTCGTAAAAAGATTTTGAGCCTCACTAGAGGCAATTTTGGTGGCCGTGCAAACGTTTGGACAGTTGCCAAAAACACTTGGGAGAAAGGTCTCCAATACGCTTATCGCGATCGTAAGAACAAAAAACGCACCTTCCGTGCTCTCTGGATCCAACGTATCAACGCCGCTGCGCGTCTCGAGGGTCTCAGCTA
>JAZLBE010000044.1:0-2991 GCA_045613525.1 Paludibacteraceae bacterium | reverse complement strand
CAAACGCTCCGCCATAGTAGTAGCCAATCGGCCACCACCATGCACGAGGACCTTAGGTCCCTCTACGGCAGCAAACTGGCGAAGAAACATCTCACGAGATGCCTCGTTCTCCAATATACCACCACCTATTTTGATTACTTGTATCATGTTCTTTGATTTTTGCCCACGGATTACACGGATGGACACTAATTTTATTTTTCACTCCCACAGATTACACAAATATACATCTATCTACAATTAGTGAAAATCAGTGAAATCAGTGGGACCTATATTTCCTATCTTAATCTGTGAAAATCAGTGAGATCAGTGGGAGATATTATCACAAGGATTCCAACATTCGTTTCATCACCACTTGGATACTGGTCACGCGGTTAGCTGCCTCTGGGATGACGATAGAACGCTCAGAGTCTATCACACCATCGCTGACAATGACATTGCGGCGAACAGGCAGACAGTGCATGAAACGCGCATTGTTGGTCACCGCCATATGTGCCTCGTCCACCATCCAACTGCGGTCGGAGCAAAGGATCTTACCGTAGTTCTCTCTATCGGTTACACCAGGGCAAGACCAGTTCTTTGCATAGACAAAGTCTGCGCCCTCAAGCGCTTTCATCTGGTCGTACTCTACACGAGCATTACCCGCAAAGCGTGGGTCAAGCTCATAGCCCTTTGGATGGGTAATAACAAAGTCCACATCCGCTGCGTTCATCCACTCGGCAAAAGAGTTTGGCACCGCTTGTGGCAAAGCCTTAGGGTGAGGTGCCCAAGTGAGAACGACCTTTGGTCGTTTGGTTTCCTTATACTCATCAATCGTGATAAGATCAGCAAAGGCTTGGCAAGGGTGCACGGTAGCTGACTCAAGCGAGATAACTGGCTTGCCAGAGTACTGAACAAACTGCTCAAGGACAGTCTCTTGGTAGTCATACTCGCGGTCGGTCAATCCTGCAAAAGAGCGCACACCGATGATGTCGCAGTAGCTGGCCATCACGGGGATAGCTTCGCGAAGGTGCTCGCTCTTGCCACCGTCCATGATCACACCGAGCTCGGTTTCGAGTTGCCAGCTATCTTGTCCGATATTGAGCACGATAGGCGACATACCGAGGTTAAGGGCAGCCTTCTGTGAAGAGAGACGGGTGCGGAGTGACGAGTTGAAGAACACGAGCATGATGGTCTTGTTCTCACCTAGATGCTTCCACGCATATGGAGTGGCTTTGACTTGGCGAGCCTCCTCAAGTGCGAGGTTTAAGTCGCCTATATCTTGTACATGAAAGAATGATTTCATATGGCTGTTATTATTTTAATCAAAAATTATTCAAAATTTATTCCGAAAATTATCGGGTATTTTTTCTTTTCTAAACAAAAATACGGCACTATGTGCCTAAAAAAATCTTCAAAAATCTAAGATCATCTTTTGTTTCTACCCAAATGAATGCAGCAGCTGCATTGGTGGGCAAAACAAAATTTTCATAAACTGGGTGCAAAGGTACGATTTTTTTTGCATTTATGCAAATTATAATGTAAAAACCATATTAAGAATAACAATCCTGCCTTTTGTATACCCTTAGTATACCTTTGGTATAGAATGGGTAACCTATTTGGATAGGCGACCTGAAGGAGTGCGACGGTACGCACTCCGAGCCAGCGCCCGAAGACTTCCCACTCTGAGGAATAAGCGCAAGCATAGAGTAAAAGGAAGACATCTATGGAAGATCTGTATCATATCGGTGGGCTTTGATGACATGCTCTATAATAATGCTGCAAAAATCTTCGGCACAGAAGGTGTTTTGTGCCGAAGATTGGAGATATTGATGGTAAAGTGGATATGTTAAGCAGGCGGGAATAGCTGAAAATCAATCGCTTCCCGCTTTGGTGTTTTTTTTGAAAAAAGTTTTCGTGTGCCGAAGATTGTGCCGAAGGTTTTATTTGGGATTGCGTATCGGAATTTATTGTTTTATTGGTTTTGTTTTAACAGATTTGTATTGCTGTTGAAATTTATCTAACAATAGCATACAAGAGTGGAAATTTTCATTCTTGGTTTTTGCAGGGTCGGTTTCTGTATATGCAATATACATCACATCATGTGACAACATGGCATCTACCATCTCTTGCCCAAAGTACACTTTTTCGCTGATAGATTCTTCTGATTGAATATCCAGAGCATCCTCCCTTCCAAACGATGCACCATTTATATCGTCTATGCCTTTTGAAAAAGCAATAGCTACAAATACAACAGGATCATCAGGTAGTGTAAGTGTCAAAAAATCATTTTCGGGCGATAAGACTACATCAAGAATGCTAACATGGTTCGCATCGTCATACTCTTCATACTTTATTACGGCTTGATTCAGGCATGAATAACCTAATCTTTCTAATGCTGTTGTATCATAATACCAAGTACTTATTACATTAGTAAATGGCATCAGTAGCGTGTCGATAGTAAAGGTCACTTCTTCTGGAGTATTGATAGTTTCATCCATCATCAATTGCAACAAGGTGCATGCCAAACTCTTTGCGCCAATACGAATGTTTATATCAGGATGGTGTTCCACATGGCATTGCATCGTGTCAATCAATTGTAGGATATCACCTTTCACTTCCATGATTGTGCGCGTACTATCTAATGTGGCATGGAAGATGTGACTTAGCGTGGAGTCGGTTATGTTGTCTTGCTCAGAAGAGGTTACTTGTTTGTTGCAAGAGGTGACTATTAAAAGAAGAGCGATGGGGAGGATTAGTAGGTGTTTCATTGTTGTAGGGAATTTTAGCTGGTTATTTATTTTGAAGTAGATTCGCTTTTGATAGGATGCTTCAATATCGCTTCGATTAATTTGTCATAGTCATCTGGAGAAGTATTGCGTAGAAGTTCTTCAAAATCACTATCAGAAGAATTAAACGCTTGAGCCAACACATTATCTTCCTCCAAATAATCATTGTCATGTAACATCATCTTGCGAAGACGAAGAATAAATGGATAATAACTCTTGTTGCGTC
>JAZLBE010000043.1:0-2366 GCA_045613525.1 Paludibacteraceae bacterium | reverse complement strand
CACATCGTCCATAGAGAGAAGCGATGGGTTGCCTGCGGTAGGTTTGTTGAAGTTACCTACGTTGATAATCACAGGACGATGATCCACACCCTCGGCGTCAATGTATTGGTTGCAGATATTGTTCATCCAAGCACCTGGACGTTTGCCAGCACGTGGGAAATAGTCGGTATAAAGGATGCCTACCAAACCACCATCTGCATAAGTCACTTTGAACACCTCTACCTCTGGGTTATATACTGGCATGTTCTCTAGTTTCTCAAATTTGATACCAAAGAGTTTGGTAGCAAGGTCAAATGCACCTTTTCGCACATTACTTAACTCAAAATATGGTTTAAGTTCTTCTTCGTTGAGAGCGTATTTCTCAAGACGAAGTTTCTCAGCATAGTACCACCAATCCCATGGTTGAAGCTTCTCTCCAGGAAGATCTTTATTAAGAAGCTTTTGGAGTTCCGCAGCCTCACGCTTAGCAGCCTCAAGACTAGGAGTCCACACACTCTCCAGGAATGCATCTACTGTCTTAGCATCGTGTGCCATACAGTCAGCGAGGATATAGTCCGCAGGATTGGTATAACCGAAGAGTTGCGCTTTCTCCACACGGAGTTGCATGGTGCGAACAATGATAGACTTGTTGTCATTCTCGTTGTCGTGGTTACCACGTGTAGTGTAAGCAAGGAGAAGCTCTTTGCGCAAATCGCGGTTCTCGCAGTATTGGAGAACAGGAGTGAAACTGGTGCGCTTAGGAGTAAAAAGCCATGCGTCAGGACGACCAGCAGCCACAGCTTCTTCTTTAGCCGCAGCTTTTGCACTCTCAGGAAGACCAGCCAATTGTGCCTCATCGGTCACGAAATATTGGTACGCGTTGGTCTCAGCCACTACGTTGTTACCAAATTGGAGAGAGAGCAAACCTAGCTCTTGGTTGATCTCTTTGAGGCGTTCTTTCTTATCCTCTGGTAAATTAGCACCATTTTGAGCAAAAGACTTGAAAGTCTCTGTCAAGAGACGCATTTGTTCATCATTTAGACCAAGTGTTTCGCGTTGCTCATAAACGGTTTTTACACGTTGAAAAAGAGCATCGTTGAGGATAATGCCATCACTGAGTTCGGACATCATAGGAGATAGTTTCTCTGCAATAGCATTCATCTCGTCATTGCCATCTGCCTCAAGTACGTTATAGAACACACCTGCTACTTGATTGAGCAAACCACCCGCACGATCAAGTGCCTCGATGGTGTTAGCGAAAGTAGGAGCTTCAGGGTTAGAAGCAATTGCTTCAATCTCTGCTTTGTTCTCAGCGATAGCCTTCTCAAAAGCAGGGAGATAATGTTCGCTCTTTACCTTGTCAAAAGCAGGTACACCATAAGGGGTATCTTGCTGGGTGAGCAATGGATTTTCGTTTTTAGTACAAGCCATAAGCGATACGAGCGCAAGGCTCAAGAAAAGGATTTTTTTCATATTGTAAAGTTATTTTGTTGCAATATCGCTGCAAAGATAGTATTTTTTTTGCAAATACACAAATATTTCATATATTTTGTGTAATTTCTCTACCAATATACCACACTATCCAGAAATCTTTCTCCATTACTGTGCTTTATCTTGTGTCAACCTTTTTTAGGAAAAGTCATGTGTTAAGATATGTTAAAAAAGCATTCGTTTTTTATGCGGCAAAACTTGCTTATCCCTTCGGCAAGGGTAGCGCAAAGGTAAACAAATGACAGGTTGAAGAAGGGGCGGAATATTTTTGATAATTTTAACAAATCTGGTGTAACAATGTACAGGTGTAACAGTTGTTTTATAAATACACATACGTGCACGGGTGAATTTTAAGAAATTAAGTGTTACATCAGTTACACTGTTAGACGTTGGTATTTCTAATTGTCCCCGTATTTCCAAGACTGCTCTGATGCACCTACTGATTCTACCCAAGACTTAGGTTTCGCCCCATGTAGTAATAGGCTTTTCCTAGGGTGTTTTTGTGGATGAGTATTCCGAGCGGATTATCCAGTTTGCGTATCACTCTCGCTATCTCTGCCGTTGTCATAAACTTACCTTTGCCTTTGGCAGGTACATCAAACAGAATCGGCAACAACTGCTCTTCATTTTCTTGTGCGCGGAAGTTCTCGTTGTGCTTATCTAGCACCTCTATCTCTTCTATATCAAACCAATAGGAGTATGTGCCTTCTTCTACTAACGCTTTGACTTGTGCATACATTCGCTCATAGGGGGGGGGAGTGGTGAAACAAGCACAATATGTGCACTGTCAGATCCTATTGGCATACACAGAACTTCGAACAAAGCATGTAAAAATTTCGGATAAAGAATGTGCGATTATCTTAGCTCAAAATCCGCACTATGCACTTTCTGAAGAT
>JAZLBE010000042.1:0-17917 GCA_045613525.1 Paludibacteraceae bacterium | reverse complement strand
ATCTTTGAGTTGAGACCAACCGCAATACCTTCTACACCTTGAGCCAACAATAGCGGGAACTTGACTGGCAAATGAATAGGTTCTTTCTTGCGACCATCATAGGACATCATCCAATGAGTAGTCTTAGCATTGAAAACAGTCTCTAGCGCAAATTTACTCAATCGTGCCTCTATATAACGAGGCGCTGCGGCACCATCTCCTGTGAGTACGTTACCCCAGTTTCCCTGACAGTCAATGAGCAAGTTCTTTTGTCCCAATTGTACCAAGGCATCACCAATACTAGCATCACCGTGAGGGTGATACTGCATGGTTTGACCTACGAGATTGGCCACCTTGTTGAGTTTACCGTCGTCAACGGCCTTCATCGCATGTAAAATACGACGTTGCACAGGCTTAAGACCATCCTCGATAGCAGGGACGGCACGCTCTAATATCACATACGAAGCATAGTCCAAGAACCAATCTTGGTACATGCCCGTCAAATGTTGTTTCACTGAGTCGTTATGTTCGGCCATAGGTTTTTGACGGCAATAAATATAATCCGCCTAAAAAGGACAAATGATTTGCCTCAATGGCTTAATAGATGCGTTTGTTGAGAATAACGTGTACAAACAAACCAGCAACTTCCAATGCCAAACTAGCAACAAGAAGACCGTTAACTTGTACTCCAAAATAGTAAATAGCCAAGCAAATGACGCCGAGCAATACCAAAATAGCACCTAAATTCTTAAGTAATGTATCCATGTTTTATATCGATATTTGATGTTTCTACATTAATTCGCTGCAAAGGTAGCACTTTTTTTTCACATATGCAAACAAAAACTCATTTTTTCACGCGCCACATACCTCCTGGCATAGATTTGACTACATCTTGTAGCTCCATCATAACCAATTCTGCAACTACAACATTATAAGCTAATTGGGTTTCCATCACCAGTTGATTAACATGCATACCCTCTTCTGCATCACGCAATAGTTCATACAATCGTTGTTGTGTTTCACTCAAATCACAGAGTAACTCCACTATCTGTGTTTGCCTTGGGGTATGGTTGTTAGATTCCCATTGCATATCCTTGATCAAGTCCTCTGCATACTCTATCATATGCGCTTTGTTACGTTTGATAAGATCATTACAACCGGCACTACATTCATCCTCCACTCTACCTGGAAGAGCAAAAACCTCTCGACCATAATCAACTGCCATGTCTGCCGTTATCAACGAACCACCACGACGTTTGGATTCAACCACAACCACTGCGTCTGCCAATCCGGCAACAATTCGATTACGAGCAACAAAATTAAAGCGTTCCGGTTCGGTTCCGCATGTATATTCTGTCACTATTCCACCTCTATCCAAGGACTGAACTGCCACATTGCGATGTACCGCAGGATAGATTCTATCCAGCCCATGTGCGGGAACAATAATAGTAGGGATACCTGCTTCTATGGCGGCTCTGTGGGCTACCACATCTATTCCATATGCTAAACCACTAACAATAGTCAGATCAGGTACCTGATTAGCAAGATCCAACACCAATCGTCGGCACCAGTCTTTACCACGTTCAGAGGGCATACGTGTGCCAACTATACTCACCATATGCTTGGCATTCATGTCCACATTGCCCTTGGCATACAACATGAGCGGGGCATCAACACATGCAGCTAATCGATATGGATAGTTATCATCCTTGTAAAAATATGTACTAATCTGGTGTTTTTCTATGAAATCTAACTCTCTGCGGGCAAAATCCATAGCATCGTGATTGACCATGTCGCCATAATGATTCACGACCTCAGTTGCGCTGCCATAACGATCCAATAGTGCACGCAAATGTCTAGGACGAGTCTTATTTGCCCATGTCAATGCTATTCTATTTAACCATTCCTCATGCATTCTATTCTCTCGATAAGCAACTGATAACTAATACAACTAGACATCCTATCATCACTCCTACACAATCAGCCAACCAATCCATCCACTCGCAAGTACGTGGAGCAAACCATTGCTCTTGTATCACTTCGATTACCCCACCGTACACAATAGGTAGCACGATAGCTATCAACCCTAATCGCCAACCACTCATCTTCATCCCTATACTATCCCAACAGACTATACCTCCCAATATAGCGTACATCAAACCATGTACCCATTTATCCGCTCCTACGAAGGTGGGCAAACTGATTCCGGGGTCACGTACTAGACTCACATAGAGAATCCCTATGCCAACCACAATCGTCTTCCAATATCCCCGAATCAATCGCATAGATAATGCTTATAGTTTTCCGCCAAAGCACAAATCGCCTGCGTCGCCTAAGCCAGGAACAATATATTTATGTTCGTTAAGAATTGGATCTATCACAGCGCACCAAAGAGTGGCATCCTCTGGCATGTTATCCGATAAGTATTGGATGGCTTGTGGTGTGCCGAAAATACATGCTACATGCACATTTTTAGGAGTTCCGTGGCTCAAAAGTGCCTTGAACGCCACTTCCATAGACAATCCAGTCGCTAGCATAGGATCTACTAGTAGCAATGTCTTGCCTTCTACTGAAGGAGCAGCCATATATTCAGAAACGATTTCTATTTTATCGTCTCCTCGCCTGCCAATCGTTTCCTTGCGATAAGCGCTAATGAAGGCGTTTTCGGCATGGTCAAACATGTTCAAAAAACCTTGATGCATAGGTAAACCCGCACGTAGTACGGTACCTAACACCACTTCGTCTTGTGGTACTTCCATATGCGCTACGGCCAGTGGTGTCTGTATTTGCTCAACACTATAGGTCAAGTGCTTGCTTATTTCATAAGCCATAATCTCGCCAATGCGTTCAATATTGCGACGGAAGCGCATGCTATCTTTCTGGATGTCCACAGAACGCATTTCTTTAAGATACTGATTGAGCAAAGAAGGTTGCTCAGATAGATTGATAACTTTCATATGATATTAGTTTGCTAAAATTATGCAAAAGTACTATTTTTTTTTGATACTCACAAATATTCATTCTATTTTACTTGCAGATATGCATTTTTTGTCGTACCTTTGCAGCAAAATTAGGTTGGTATGGAAAACTCTAACACACATTTCGTCTATCAGCAACCTGCCATTGAATTTGTTACTGTGGCAGTACAATATTGCATATATTTAGAAAAAATAGCAGAATACGAAAAAGAAGATTTTTTAGATAAGATATTGAGTATCTTACCTCTACTATACTTAAAAGCACGTCTTGTTCCTAAAGTAGACCTAGAACTAGATGGATATACCGAGCGATTTGTGACTGAGCAAGAATATGACAATATGCGTCAAGCAGTAGCTTTCAAGTTAGGTGCTGATGATGCATATCTAGAAGTCTACGTAGAAGACATGCGCTATTCCGATGAGCCGATAACCGCCTTCATATCAGAAAACATCGCAGACATCTACCAAGAGATGAAAGACCTGGCATGTAATTATCAAACTCAAAACGAAAGCGTCATGAACGATGCTCTGATTGCATGTCTAGAGGCCTTTGAGCAACACTGGGGTCAAAAACTCCTCAATGTGCTTCGTCCATTACATGCTATATCCCTTACTGCTGATGAATAATCTCAAACCAAATACCTTTCCGCCTCATATTGCAAAGACGGCTGTGCAAGAACTTCCTCTCACCTATTTTGAGAGCGAAGTTATTGTGATAGATCGTCCTGAGCAAGTGGCCGCAGCAGCTGCTTATCTCAATCAATTTTCTATTCTTGGTGTGGATACCGAAGCACGTCCATCGTTTAAACGCGGTGTGCACTATCCTACGGCGCTTGTACAGATTTCTACCCAAGAGCGTTGCTATCTATTCCGCCTTACGCATGTAGGATTACCCGTTGAAATCGCACAAATCTTAGCCAACCCTGCTATCTGCAAAGTTGGATTAGCCTTCAAAGATGATATCAATGGTCTACGTCGTCGTCGCGATTTCAAACCTGCCAATTGTATTGACCTACAGACCATCGTATGCAGGTATGGTATCATGGATTTGGGTTTACAAAAAATCTTTGCCATTATTTTCGGTAAAAAAATCAGCAAAGCACAACAATTAACCAATTGGGAAAATTCGCACCTCACTCCTGAACAAGCACGCTACGCATCTACCGATGCATGGGCTACACTCCTTATTTATCTCGCTTTACAAGAGACTAAACCACTAACCAAAAAGCAGGTGGAAGCACTCAAGTTAGCCGAAAAAGAGGCACAATTCCAACGCCAGCAAGAAGCCCTTGCTCGCAAGGCACAAGCTGCTACCAATGAATAAAACCCTCTACATTATTCTTATAGCTCTGTTCTTTTCTCTGTCTATGCAAGCAGAGAACTCTCGACTGCGTATTATATCTTATAACGTAGAGAATCTATTTGACAATCAACACGATAGTCTTAAGAATGATTCTTCATTTCTTCCTGATGGTATGCACCACTGGACCTATCGTCGCTATCAAACTAAGATTGATCGCATTGCTCAAGTCATTGTTAATATAGCTGGATGGGAGAGTGTCCCTTTAGTAGGATTATGCGAAGTGGAGAATGCGCGATGCCTACGCAAACTTTGTTATACCCTTCGACGAATGCATTACAGATATGTGCATTTTGAGAGCCCTGACGAACGAGGGGTAGATGTAGCATTGCTCTATGACTCTACCCAAATCACCATTCTAAAAAGCCAAGCAATCAGATTGCCACTTGAAACAGATCATACACGAGATATATTGTATGTATCTGCGGTGTATCAACATCGAGATTCTATCCATACCTTTATATGTCACTTACCCTCACAACTAGGCGGAGCAACATCCACCGATTGGAAACGCCAACGAGCCAAACAAATCTTACAACTACACATAGATAGTATTCTGCATAATCAACCTAACGCCCATATTGTTGTTATGGGCGATATGAACACACAACCACAAGATGATCTACGGGGAATGAGCAACGCAATGCTTCCTATCCAACAAACTAGACAAGGTACACACAAGTTCCAAGGTGTTTGGACTTGTCTAGACCAATTCTATGTTTCTCTTTCGCTCCAAGCTCACGCTTGGATCTTTAATCCACCATGGTTATTAGAAGAAGATACCAAATACCTGGATAAGCAACCACGACGTACTTATATAGGCTATCGATATCATGATGGTTATTCAGACCACCTTCCTATCGTATTGGATATATCTCTTTAAAAAGTTTTATAATACGACTTTGATTTGTTGATCTCCTTGTACTACGATAAAGACTCCGTTTTGGTTATTAGGCAGTTCAGAACCTAGTACACGACCCATCAAGTCATATACAACAATTGCCTTATCCATCTCTATATGACTGACATCTGTCGTAGTACTCTTTTTCCAAGAGGCATATAGTGTACCCTTCCAGCCTTCAGTAATCTCAGTAAACTTTTGTCCACGCTTACTTTTGTTATTGTACCATCCATTGAAGTTATATCCTTCTTTTCTAGGGATAGGTAATACATACGTTTCAGTAACATAAGTAGGTAACTCCACATCTACTGTACCACCATCTAACTCCCAAAAGATAACTGCTTGAGGTTCAAACACTTCGTCACATTCAAAGAAAGATGCTGCATGCTCTACACCATAGCGATCATAGCTACATACAGCAATAGTCATTTGACTCAAATCACCATAATCGTCTAGACGACAACTATTACCATAGACCACTCTCTTGAGATATTCAGCATTATTAATAGCCTCCTCAAAGAGCATACCGCGAGGATAAACATAAAGGGTGTAACGTTCTGCCGTTGGATGTTCCCAACTTAATACAGTATCATGGAGTGAGATATTTGTTGGAGCTGCTAGTATCTCTTTGTCTTTCCAATCCATAGGAGGAGTGAGAGACTTATAGGTAAAATGCGAGTTCTTAATGTCGCGGAAGAGCTGGAGATAAGCAGTAGTATGGAAGAATACAGAACCAGTATATCCAAAAGATAAGTTAGCACGATTGATGTCGAGCTGTCGTTCCATTTCAACTATTCCATCCTCATAATAGCTCAAACCTGCATCTGGATCTGTGATAGCATATGCCGCTTGGGATGCATAAAGATGCACGCGTTGACCATTAGGTAGTTTATCAGAAAAATGTTCGCATACCTGTTTAGCCCACCAGTTACATAATGTCTTGTAACTTTGTCTAGGAGCCTTAGAAGACCAATACATTTGTGGTGCAAGATAGTCTACCCAACCTTGTTTGGTCCATTCAACTGCATTACAATACAAATAGTCGTATGACTCCATGGCGCTAATGCCTACTGGTAGTGATATGCCATATGCGGTAGCGGCTCTTGATTTTTGACTCCAGTTGCCAGGTACACCCATACCAAAACGTACCCAAGGTTTGACTACTTGTAACTCTTTGTAAAGTTTGCAAATGACAGAGTCCACATTCGCTCTTCGCCAGTCATCATCCGTACTACCATCTTGGTCTACGTCTACAACGTTGGATGGCTTATATAGTTTTTTGGATGCAGCATCTTCGCTATATGTACCACCATATGCATAGAAATAGTCGTCCATGATAATACCATCAATGTCATAGTTGTTAACCATCTCCATGATAACCTTGTGTACATACTCACGTGCTTCAGGATAACCTGGGTCAATGATTTGTCCCTTGAAAGAACTATTATTGTATTTGATAATCCATTGTCCCGCATTTTTCCACACAAGGTCTGTGGTATCCAACGAACCAGAACTTGTAACGCGGAAAGGGTTTATCCATACATGTAACTCAAGACCTCTTTTATGTGCCTCATCAATGGCAAATTGAAGAGGATCATATCCAGGATCTTGTCCACGAGTACCAGTTAGATATTCTGACCATGGCTCATAGGAAGATTTATAGAGAGCATCGCTGAATGAACGTACTTGCAAGCAAGCAGCATTCATATTACCCTTGACCATCACATCAAAAATATTACATAGACTCTCCTTTTGCTGATCTACATTGTTAGATTTGGGCCAATCAATGCGCATACCAGATGTCAGCCATGTTGCACGAAACTCATGTTTAGGGTTTGCCAATAGATACAAATTACCTAGTAGAAGAGAAAATAGTATAAGAATAATCTTTTTCATTGCTATTATTTGGTGATTTTAATAGTTGTCTTGCCTTGTTTTACGATATAGATGCCACCAGGTAGTTTATGAATATTTGTGCCCACTTTTCTGCCCATCAAGTCATAAATCTCCAAATCCGCAGCTATGTCTAATATAGTGCCAACAGATGCAGGAGGATTATCTCCTTCCCATATTGCATATAATGTTCCTACCCACCCTGCTGGTATAGCTACAACAGTCTTACCAGTGTACAAAGCACTGGTAGACCATCCTATGAAAGCTTTGCCTTCTGGATGCACCGGAGTAGGCAAGATATATGTTTCTGTAACTTGGCTCGGCAACTCCATATCTGTCTCCTTACAACCTGTATAATATGGTCCCCAAGCTTCAGGTTTTCCCGCTTCAGTAAAGTCGGCTGTAGGACCAGGACAATAGCCATCTACGCGATAAGACGCATTATCACAATTGAAGAACGCATATAGGTGATAACGCCAGTCACTATCGCTATTCAATTCGAAGCCATCTGATTGAGCAATAGCTAACATATAATCTCTGAGCCATTTCCAGTTAGGATCTTCCATCATAAATTCCATGGCTAAACCACCACCTAATGAGTAGATCCATGTGAAACCTAAAATATCATCCATGGTGCGATCCTCTGCAGCCACAAAACTACTTCCATATTTATTACTATAGAATTTGACGTAATCCACTTTCCACATCTCCCACAACTCTTCATTAGTAGGTACTACGATGGTTTTGATTTCTCCACCATTCAACACCCAAGTGATTTCAGTGGCATTAGGATCAGATTCGGGAAACTCTCCTTCATTCCATACCGCTACCCCATGTTCCACACCATAGCGGTCATAACTACATACAGCTATGGTACTGATCATATCGCTAGCCTCCAACGTAATTTCATTGCCATATACCACTTGTTTTAAGTATTGAGGTTGAATACCTACTTGGGTATCATATCCATAAGGATATACATATACGGTATAACGTTCAGCATTAGAGTGGGACCAACTCAAGGTGTTACCATTAAGTGTCAAATTGCTAGGCGCTTGTAATGTCTCTGTGACCTTCCAATCCATTGGAGGAGTGAGAGCCTTATGTACAAAATGAGATTCAGCGAGATCCATATACATCTTTTGGTATGCAGTAGTATGATAGAATACTGATCCTGTATATCCAGATGAAAGATTATTTCTGTTAGCTGTGATTTGTCGTTGTATCTCGACTACACCATCGTTTGAATATGCAGCATCGGAAGTACTTTCATATACACGATATGCTGCTTGGGAAGAGAAAAAGTGTACTTTCTTGTTACCAGGCAATAGTTCAGAAAAGTGCTCACACACATCTTTTGCCCACCATTTGCACAACACGTCATAGTCTTGTCCTGTACTTACAGTAGACCAGTATAATTGTGGATTCACATAATCTACATATCCGTTTTTAATCCATTCAACTGGATTACATGCTTGCACATCGTAGTCATCCAAACCTGTGATACCACTTGGCAAAGTAATTCCATATGCATTAGCCGCTTTTTTCTGTGTAGTCCAAATACCAAAAGTACCCATACCAAAACGTACCCATGGTTTCACTGCTTGGATACTATCGTATAGCATCTTCATACAACTATCCACATTAGCGCGACGCCAGTCGTCATCGGTATCACCATCTTGGTTTACATCCACGACATTAGCTGGCTTATGGAGCGCTTTAGAAGCAACATCCTCTGTGGTCGTTCCTCCGTATGGATAGAAATAGTCATCCATCAATATTCCATCCACATTGTAGTTATTCACTATCTCCATCAGTACCTTCAATACATATTCGCGTGCTTCAGGATAACCTGGGTCAATGATTTGACCACTGAACGAACCATTATCGTATTTAATAATCCATTGCCCTGCATTTTGCCATATTTTGTCACTTGTATCAATAGTACCCGAACTAGTCACACGGAATGGGTTTACCCATAGGTGCAATTCTAGACCTCTCTTATGCGCCTCTTCAACAGCAAAAGCCAATGGATCATATCCAGGATCTTTTCCGCGAGTACCAGTTAATAGACTTGACCATGGTTCGTAAGAGGAACGATACATTGCATCGCACAACGAACGAACCTGCATACATACAGCATTCATGTTGCCGGCTTGCATCTTATCAAAGATAGCTATCATCTCTTGCTTTTGTTTCTCACGCTTGCTATCACTTGTAGCTTTCGTGGTTGGCCAGTCTATACCATAGTGAGTGGTAAACCACGTAGCACGAAACTCGTGTTTTGGATTAGCAAATAAGCAACTGCTGCTTATAAAAAGTAAGATAAGAAGAAAGAATTTTTTCATGTTATTTAGTTATTTTGAATGTTTTACTTCCTTGTTTGATAATGAAGACACCTTGCTGTGTATTGAATGTATTCGCATTTATTTTACGTCCCCATATATCATACACTTCTACTGGAAGAGTCCAATCAAGTACTTGTTCTAATGAAGATGGTGCACCTTGCCAATGTGCATAGAGTGTTCCCTTCCAGAATGCTGGTATGGAGTACAACTGTGCTCCCTCAAACGTAGCATTATCCCACCATCCCAGGAATAAATAGTTATTAGGATGTGTTAAGTTAGTCGGAAGCGTAAATTCTTGTTTCACAGATTCAGGTAGAATAGTCATTCCTTTGGCTTTTTGGTATACAGGTCCCCATGCCTCAGGTTTTCCTGCTTCAGTAAAATCACCACAAGGTGCCCATGAAATGACTTGCCCACTTTGATAACATACTTGGTCTGTAGCATTAAAGAAAGCATACAAATTGTATCGCCAGTTTTTGGTTTCGCTTATACTTCCAGCTATGTCTTGAATATATTCTGCAAGCCACAACCAATCAGGATGTTGCGTCATAAATTCAATTGCAAAGTTCTCTGCTGCCCATTTAGGCCATGTGAGTTCAAGAACTGCGTTAATAGGATAGTCTTGGATTTGGTAATTAGGATAAATAGCAGAATAGAACTCATCAAAGTCGGCTTTGAATTCATCCCAAAGTTGTTGGTTAGTTGGAATTTCTACCGCTGGAATTTCTCCTCCATTAAGTACCCATATGATATCAGGAGTTGGTTCTGGTTCTGGTTTCGGATCTGTACCTGGATTTGGATCCTCGCCAGGATTAGGATTTTCAGGTTCCTCTTCTGCATTAGGATCAGCATTATAGAGTGCCACACCATGCTCTACGCCGTAACGGTCGTAGGTGTAAACTGCTATCGTAGTATTGGTTAGCGAACCGAGCGCAGAGGTGTTAAACGACTTGCCATACACCACGCCTTGCAAATAGAGTGGATTGCGTGCTGCGGTCTTCACACCAGTGCCTTTAGGGTAAGCATATACGGTGAAGCGTGTCTCTGTAGGGTGTGACCATGTCAGAGTTGTACCTGAGAGTTTCAAATCGCTTGGCGCAGCTAAACTGTCTTTCACTTTCCACGCCATAGGAGGCGTCAACGCTTCGTAGATATAGTGCGATTTTGCTAGCTCTTCGTACATCTTCAAGTATGAGGTGGTGTTGTAGTGTACCGCACCTGTGTAACCAGATGATAGGTGGGTACGGTTAGCATCCATCTGACGTTTCATCTCCTCAACTCCATCCTCAAAACCATTGGCTCCATTATACACCTTGTATGCTGCGGTAGATGGGAAGAAGTGTACGCGTTGGCCATCTGGCAATTTGTCTGAGAAATGCTCGCATACTTGTTTTGCCCACCACTCACATAACACATCATAGTCTTGTGCTGCTACTTGAGTGGACCAATATATTTGTGGATTAACATAATCTACGTAGCCACCTTTGATCCACTCCACGGTGTTGCAGTATAGCGTATTGTAGATATCACCTCCTGAAATACCTGATGGAAGTTTGATACCATAAGCACGAGCAGCACCATGGTCCATCGTCCAGATACCACCAGGCCCCATACCAAAACGAACCCAAGGTTTTACCACCTGGATACTGTCATACATAGCTTTAATGACCTTGTCCACATTGCTACGACGCCAGTCGTCGATGGTTTTACCATTACCATTAACATCTTCTACCTCATTCTCGTTGAAGTACAATTCCTGTGCTTTGATATCTTCTGTCGTTGTGCCACCGTATGCATAAAAATAGTCATCCATCACGATACCGTCAATATCATATTTGTTCACAATCTCCATAAGAACTTTCACCACATAAGCACGAGACTCTGGATATCCAGGATCAATTAAGTATCCTGAGAATGAAGAATTATTATACTTTATCAACCAATCGCCTGCATTACTCCATAGCACATCAGAGCTAGATAGAGAACCTGTAGATGCTCGAAATGGGTTGACCCATATGTGCAATTCCATTCCACGTCTATGAGCCTCATCAATTGCAAATTGAAGTGGGTCATAACCTGGATCTTGTCCGCGAGTACCGGTCAAAGCTACTGACCATGGCTCATAAGAGGACTTATACATAGCATCGCACAAAGAACGAACCTGCATACAGATTGCATTCATATTTCCCGCTTGCATCTTATCTAAAATGTCTATCAACTCCTGCTTCTGTTGCTCACGCTTACTATCAGAAGTTGCTTTGGTCTTTGGCCAGTCAATATTTGCCACTGTAGCTAACCATGTTGCACGAAACTCGTGTTTTGGATTAGCATGCAAGCAACTTATTGCTAATATAAAAGTAAATAAAAGAAGGGTTATTTTTTTCATACTACTTAATTATTTTGATGGTTTTATTTCCTTGTCTGATGATAAAAATTCCATTTTGTCTAGTGACATAATCGAGCGTCATTTTTCGCCCCATAAGGTCATATATTCCTACTGGTTGTGTACTATCTAGAACACGTTCTAGATATGTAGTACTATTTAGCCATTTTGCATAGAGTGTACCTTGCCAATATGCTGGTATGTAATATAATTGTTCTCCTATGAAATTAGCATTATCCCACCATCCTACAAATGAATACCCATCTGGATGTATCAAATCAGTAAAAAGTGTAAAATCTGCATTGATGGAATCTGGTAAAACTTTTTTTAGCATGGCGTTTTGGTATACGGGCACCCACTCTGAAGGCAATCCTGCACTCGTAAAGTCGCCTGTTCTAGCAGAAATCACATTTCCGTTCACTTTGCGCGCTTGGTCTGTAGCATTAAAGAATGCATATAAATTATATCTCCATGAATTAGCTGTGGTAATTGGTCCTGCTATGGATTGAATATACTCTGCTAACCACAACCAATCTGGATGTTGGGTCATAAATTCAGTAGCGACTCCAAAACTAAACCCTCTAGGCCACGTAAACTCAACTACTGCATTGATAGGTTGGTTGTCTCCCTTTTTATAGTTAGGATACATTTTAGCATAAAAGTCATCAAAATCCGTTTTGAATTTTTCCCATAATTCTTCGTTGCTACTAATTTCTTGGATAGGAACTACCCCTCCATTTAGCATCCAAGTAATATCTTGTGTAGGTTGTGGTTCTATTGGTTCCTCTATTTCTGGTTCTTCCACCGCATTAGGGTCATGATTGTAGAGCGCTATACCATGTTCCACTCCAAAACGATCATATGTGTATACCGCAATGGTAATATTAGTTAAATCACCTAAATCTTTGGTATCGAATGATGTATCATATACTACGTTTCGAAGGTAGATAGGATTACGTGTCGCAGTTTTTACTCCTGTGCCCTTAGGATATGCATATACGGTAAAGCGTGTTTCTGTAGGATGCGACCATGTCAGTATTGTGCCAGAGAGTGTCAGGTTATAAGGTGCGGCCAAACTATCTTTCACTTTCCAATCCATTGGAGGTGTAAGCGCTTTGTATTGGAAATGAGATTGAGCGATTTGCTGGTGCATCTTAACATAAGCAGTAGTGTTGTAAAATACAACGCCGGTGTATCCAGATGATAGATTATTTCTGTTGACATCTAATTCGCGTTGAATCTCTAGGACTCCATCTTCGTATCCACTGTAAGGTATCGTATCTGACTGTGGGTATGCTTTGTATGCTGCGGGAGAAGGGAATAGGTGAACTCTTTTCCCATTAGGCAACTTATTTGAAAAATGCTCACATACATCTTTTGCCCACCATTTGCATACTAGATTGTATGCTCTTTTTGTATCTTGTGTGGACCAATAAATTTGTGGATTGACGTAGTCTACCCATCCTTGTTTGATCCATTCAACGGTATTGCAGTATAGTGAACCATAAGGATCACCTCCATTTACGCCACCTGGTAGCATAATGCCGTATGCTCTGGCAGCAGCGTGTTGCATGGTCCATATTCCTCCAGGTCCCATACCAAATCGTACCCATGGTTTAACGATTTGGATGCTGTCATACATGGCTTTGATAACTTTGTCCACATTACTGCGTCGCCAGTCGTCAAGGGTATTACCATCGTTATTATGATCAATAACTTCTGTGGCTTTGTAGTGTAACTCCTGAGCTTTGATATCTTCTGTTGTTGTTCCTCCATAAGCATAGAAATAGTCGTCCATTACAATGCCATCTACATCATAATTATTGATAATCTCCATCAATACTTTCACTACATATGCACGGGATTCTGGATAACCAGGATCGATGATGTAGCCACTAAACGAACCTTCGTTGTTGTATTTGATGAGCCACTCTCCTGCATTCTTCCATAATGGATCGTTGGCGTCCAGTGTGCTTGTAGATACTCGAAATGGGTTAACCCAAATATGTAATTCTAGCCCTCGTTTGTGTGCTTCTTCTACAGCAAAGGCTAGTGGGTCATAACCTGGATATTGACCACGTGTACCTGTAAGCATTTTTGACCAAGGTTCATAAGATGATTGATATATTGCATCGCTCAGAGCACGTGCTTGCAAACATACTGCGTTCATATTACTAGCCGCCATCTTATCAAAAATGTCAGTCAATTCTTTCTTTTGGATAGTAATATTGTTGGTACTGGTAGCTTTTGTCTTTGGCCAATCAATAGCATAGTGGGTGGCTAACCATGTTGCACGAAATTCATACTTAGGATTTCCTGCAAACATTGTTATGACAAACAATGTAGAAAATAGGAAAATAGTGATTAGTCTTCTCATGGTGTGGTAGAATAGGTATTAAAAAGCCCATATTCGGGACAAAATTACTACTTTTTTTTTGAATACACAAAAAAAGAGTGATTTTTCTTGTCATTGAACCATTTTTTGCTATATATTTAGCCATTTGAAAAGATAAGATACACCGTTGGTGTACCTTATCACATTCTTTCCCATCGTTTATATAGACTCTTTTTTCAATAAACTATTTAGATTGTGCAGATAGCATCATAGGCTACTTGATATCAATCATTCTAGTAGGTTTTTTCTCTGGCATAGTAATAAGTTTAGGTAGTTCTATGCGTAGTACTCCGTTGCATGACTTAGCAGTTATATTTTCTTTATCCACGTGCTCAGGGAGAAACAGCGCTTGTTCGAATCTGCTGTAGTTAAACTCTCTACGTAGGTACTTGCAATTCTTGTCTTCCTCTTTGCTTTCATGGTGACGTTCTACGGATATTACAAGTTGATCTTGATCGTTCACATGCACTTTGAAATCCTCTTTGCTCATGCCAGGTGCCGCTATTTCAATGAGAAAAGCGTGATCATTTTCTTTGACATTGATAGCAGGTGTATTGGCCGCCATGTTACGCATAGGGAACCAATCTTCATTAAAGAAATCGCTAAAAATACTTGGCAACCAATTGTTTTGCCTTTTGTTAGTAGGTAACATAATGTAATAAATTTTGATAGTTAGGTTTAGGTTCTATGGCAACTATCTCTTGCTAGTTAGCCTGCCATTTCGCTTGAAAAACATACATGCAAATACTATGCCAAAATATATTATATATACCCTGCCCATTAAATACTTCACAGCAGATGTTAGGCAGATGTTAGGCAGATGATGAGCGAAACCCCAGGCATTGTTCTAATCTACCCGTTACCGCCTTAAGGTATTATCCAATATATCTACCTACAAAAAATAACTCGGACATGCTGTGCACACCCGAGTTATCATAAACAAAGGCTATAGCCTATTTAGTCTTCTTGCTAGCAAGAATGAAGTATACAACAAGAGCAATATATGCCGCTACGCCCACAAGAGCTGCTCCAGAAGATACAGCCCAAGTGCCCAAATAGCATTCTACACCACAGAACTTTATCAAAGCGCTTACTACGCCCATCAACGCACCACCTGCAATGAAGCCAGATGCAATCAATGTACCCTTCTCGTTGCGAGCCGCTGCCAACTCTTCCGCTTTCTCACCATCCTTCTCACGCTTGCGACTAACAAGCCATGCAATAGCTCCACCTACGAGCAATGGAGTATTCAAACTCAATGGAATAAACATACCCAAAGCAAATGCCAACACTGGTACGCCCAAGATATTGAGCACTAATGCCAAGATAGCACCTGCCAAATACAACATCCATGGTGCGCCTTGACCACTCATCAATGGCTCGATAACCGCAGCCATCGCATTCGCTTGCGGAGCCACAAGGGCATTATCACCAACAAAACCATATGTCTTATTTAGGATAATCATCACACCACCTACAGTAGCAGCACTAACGAGGGTACCAAGGAACTTCCAAGTCTCTTGCTTACGCGGGGTTGTACCAATCCAATAACCGATTTTGAGGTCGGTAATGAATCCACCAGCCATAGACAATGCAGTACAAACAACACCACCTATCACCATAGCGCCAACCATACCACTTGCGCCTTTCATACCAACTGCCACAAAGATCACAGATGCAATAATGAGTGTCATCAAAGTCATACCGCTCACAGGGTTACTACCTACGATAGCTATCGCATTAGCAGCCACAGTAGTGAAGAGGAAAGCAATCACAGCAACCACCAAGAATGCTACCAAAGCTTGCCAGATATTGCCCAATACACCGATCCAGAAGAACACCAACGTGATGAGCAACGCCACAGCAATAGCTAAGACGATGAACTTCATGCTGAGATCTTTTTCTGTGCGGAGTGATGCGGTAATAACGGCTTTGCCTTTACCGCCAAGCTCTTTGCCTGCCAATCCAACAGCAGATTTGATCACACCCCAACTCTTAACAATACCGATAAGACCTGCCATAGCAATAGCACCAATACCGATATTACGGCCATAATCCTTAAACATCAAGTCAGGGTCCATCGCCTCCATACATGGCACGCTACCTAGTAATGGGAGCAATACCCACCATACGAAGAATGAACCGGCACAAATAACCGCAGCATACTTCAAGCCAATGATATAACCCAAACCAAGTACTGCAGCAGAGGTGTTGATAGAGAACACAAGTTTGAACTTAGCCGCCAATGCCTCACCCCAACCTGTCATACGGGTAGTGAGTTGCTCGGTCCAAAGACCGAAAGTGGAAACAGCAAAATCGTACAAACCTCCGATTCCAGCGGCCCAAATGAGGGGTTTAGCTTGGTTGCCACCACCTTCACCAGACACAAGGACCTGGGTAGTAGCCGTAGCCTCAGGGAATGGATATTCGCCGTGTTTCTCTTGTACGAAATATTTACGGAAAGGAATGAGGAACAATATACCCAAGCAACCACCCAACAAAGATGACAAGAAGACCTGCATAAAGTTTACGGTAATCTCAGGGTATTTGGCCTGCAAGATATATAAGGCAGGCAATGTAAAGATAGCACCTGCTACAATCACACCAGAAGAAGCGCCGATGGATTGGATAATAACATTCTCACCAAGAGCGTTCTTGCGTTTCATGGCAGACGACAAACCTACTGCAATAATAGCGATAGGGATTGCCGCTTCGAACACTTGACCGACTTTAAGTCCAAGATAAGCAGCTGCGGCAGAGAAAATAACTGCCATCACTACACCCATAATCACACTATAAGGAGTGATTTCGGGATACACATTTTGTGGTTTGAGAATCGGCTCGTACTTCTCTCCTGGTTTAAGAGGACGGGAGGCATTCTCAGGAAGTTGAATTTTTTCTTTGCTTTCCATACCTTAAAATTTTTTAAAATTTTGTGTGCAAAGGTACTACAAATATTGCACATATGCAAGAAAAATGCAGAAAGTTTTGCCATTTCTTGCGTATATACAAAAAAATGCGTACCTTTGCAGCGATTTTAAAATTGAGAATTTTATGTTAAAGGATATTTTATCTATTACAGGTAAACCAGGACTCTACAAATTAGTGAATCGTGGTAACAACATGTTAATTGTTGAATCATTATTGGACGGCAAGCGTATGCCTACTTATGCTCGTGACAAAATCGTTTCACTTGGTGAGATTTCTATGTACACCATGGGCGACGATATCGCACTTAGCGAAGTTTTGACTAAACTAGGCGAGAAAGAGGGATTGAAGCAAGCTTCTATTGATCCTAAGAAAGCAGACAACGATGAGTTGCGTGATTTCTTTGGTGAGGTATTGCCTGATTTTGATCGCGACCGTGTATATCCAAGCGATATTCGCAAATTGATTCAATGGTACAATATCCTTATCGGTGCTGGTATTACAGACTTCACCGTTGAAGAAGGTGAGGAACTTGCAGTAGAAGAAGTTAAGCAAGAGGTTAAAAAGCCTGCTCCAAAGCAACAAGTTAAAACACAAAAAGCTGCCGCTTCGTCAGCACGTACAGGCGTTGGCTCTAAAAAAGGTTGATCCTTCAGGATATCATCAATATCATAGAATCTGTAGCTCCCTTGAGTTACCAAGAAGATTGGGATAATTCGGGACTGCAGGTGGGTGATCGCAATGCAGAAGTA
>JAZLBE010000041.1:0-1907 GCA_045613525.1 Paludibacteraceae bacterium | reverse complement strand
GAGCAAATTTGAGCGTATGCATGCCGAACTTCTCAAGGGCAAGGCCATGAACAAGGCTTACGTGAACTTTACCACAGACTCTGTCATGCTTGAGGTCGTTGACTGGTACGAACGTCACGGGAATGCCAACCAGAAGATGCTGGCATACTATATATTGGGCTGTGCTTATCGAGATTTGGAGGATGCCCCATCGGCACTGAAATATCTGAACCTGGCGGTAGATGCCGTTGACGAAAAGGATGGAGATTGCGATTTGAACACATTGATGCGTGTCTATAGCCAGATGGGAAGATTGTATCAGCGCGTCGCTGCGTTTGAGAACGATAGAATGGCAAATTCTCACGCTGAACGATTGGCGTGGCAGATTGGCGATACTTTATCGGCACTTCGTTTAAGGTGGGCACGGGCTTGTAGTCTATTTGAGGAAAAGAAACAATTGCAGGCAATCATGATTCTGGACAGTATAGATGCATTCATTCAGGATAATAAATTACAAGAATCGCCAATTCTCATTTATCCGATGAAAACTGATTACTATCTTGAAATTAAGGACATCAAAAGAGCAGAAACATTATTACGTGAATACGAACATAAAACAGGTATTCTTACAGAAAGTATAGATGCCATTGTTTATGACATTGCTCACTTTCATCGCAAAGGACAATATTACAACCTTGTTCAAAATCCCGACTCAGCTATACAGATGTTCAACAAATTGTTGTATCTCATTGGAAAACGTCCACTATATGCTTCAGAACGACACGGACTAATGGAAGTTTCCTATCGTGGTCTAACAGAAGCATATTCACTCAAACATCAATCCGATTCTGTCATTAAGTATGCCTATCTTTATTGCTTATTTAATGATTCGCTAACGCTAGACAATTCTTCCGAAGATTTATTACGTCTGCAGTCACTATACAACTATACAAAGATTCAAGAGCAGGCCCTGAAAGCAGAGCAGAAGGCATCACGTCTTCGTGTAATAATAATTTTGTTGGTGGTTTTCGCCACTACTATTGTCATTGTTGCGTGGTCAATTTACCAGAAGCGACTAAAAAAAGAACGACAAAAGCAGATTGAAACCAACAAAGGGTATCAATCGTTGTTGCATGAGATAGAGAAATCTGCAGAAGAATTGCAATTGGTAAAAACGGATTCTAAGAGATTCTTAAAGGAAAAAGAGTTAGAAATACAAAGTCTGCAAACAGCACTAAGCATGTATCAGGGCAATGTGCAGAATGTAGAGCAATGGAACAATGAACGCACTATCTTACAATGTGACCTTGTGCATCACCTGCACTCGTTGTCTGCACAAGGTAAAGTGGCAACTCAGGATGAATTAGATGGTTTAGTATCCATTGCCAAAAATGTTTTCCAAAAATTTCACCAAACTATAACAGACCCCACAAAGAGGTTGTCAAATCGTGAAATTATTACATGTATATTGATTCGCTTTAAATTCATTCCTTCTGAAATTGCTGTACTGACAAACAATAGTTATCAACAGATAACCAATCTCAAGTCAACTATTAACAAAAAATTGTTCAATAAAAATGGAGCCAAAACGCTTGATTCTAATTTGATGTCTTTAAAATAAGGCTTTACAAGTTCTCTTTAATATTTACCCAAGCCATTGTTAATGATGCAAATTAACAACGGTTTGGGTATTTTTTATGTAATATACTCATATATAGTCCTTTCGTGTAAAATATGTATTATATATCGTAAATGGCTGTATATCAATAACATACCCCCCCCTGTATTTTTTGTGTATATGTAAAATATGTATAGATAAAAATTGACAAAACTCAATTATATGTCATACTTTTGCATCGAGAAAATTAACAACCATAAGTCTAATTTAAAAATTTTCAATCATGAAAAAGTTTTCACTTAGTATCCTT
>JAZLBE010000040.1:0-11839 GCA_045613525.1 Paludibacteraceae bacterium | reverse complement strand
GTTCTAAAAGTTCTAAAAGTTTACAAAAGCCTGCAAAGGTACTATTTTTTTTAAAAATATACAAATTAACAATATAATTTTGGTTAATTTTGGGATAATTTTCTGTAATTTTTGTTTTTGTTTATTTTTTTTCGTACCTTTGCGTCGCAAAATAAATTTTTAACAGATATGAAAGAGATTATTTCTACCACCAATGCACCAGCAGCTATCGGTGCATACAGTCAAGCAGTAGTAGCTAATGGTATGTTATTTGCTAGTGGACAATTGGGTATCGACCCAGCAACAGGCGAATTTGCAGGCGCAGATTTCCGTAGCCAAGCCGAGCAAGCCGTTAAGAACGTAGCAGCTATCCTAGAAGCAGCAGGTACAGACGCAAGTCATGTGGTTAAAACTACAGTTTTCTTGACCGATATGGCTAATTTTGCTATTCTCAACGAAGTGTACTCTACCCTGTTTGCTGCTCCATTCCCAGCACGTTCAGCCGTAGCAGTAGCTGCATTGCCAAAAGGCGGACTCGTTGAAATCGAGATTTTAGCAGTATTGTAATGGATATAGTATTAATTATATTAGGGGCGATATGTTTATTGGTTGGTATAGCCGGATGCATACTCCCCGTTCTACCTGGCGTACCATTGGCCTACGGCGGATTAGTGCTACTGGAATTGACTAGCAAAGTGGATTTCTCATGGCAGTTCCTGACTATCTGGGGCGTAGTGACCGTCATCGTGCAAGTACTAGACTACTTGATCCCAGCATGGGGTACGAAGAAATTTGGCGGTAGCAAATGGGGCGTCTGGGGTAGCACTATCGGTTTGTTCGTTGGACTAATAATGGGACCGCTGGGCATAGTGATAGGTCCATTCGTAGGTGCAGTAGTGGGCGAATTGATGTATTTCAACAAACATCCACAAGCACGCGAAGGACAACACCCACAACAGAGTAATATGAACCTAGCCCTGCGCGCAGGATTTGGTTCTTTCATCGGACTACTAGCAGGCACCCTGCTCAAAATAGTGTGCTGCGGATGGATGGCAGTGGAGTTTGTGAAAGTGTTGGTTTAGGAGTTTAGAAGTTTAGGAGTTTAGGAGTTTAGGAGTTCAGGAGTTTAGAAGTATATGAAAGAGAAAGGAATGCCCGTAGTGGCCATGGTATATGACTTTGATGGGACATTAGCTCCAGGCAACATGCAGGAGTTTGGTCTGTTGAAAGCATTGGGTTATGACAATCCAAATGACTTCTGGAATCTCTGCGATCAACTATCTAAAACCAATGATGCAGGCAGTATAGCCGTTGTCATGTACGCTCTACAAGCCGCAGCTAGACAAGCAGGTATCCCCTTTACTCGCCAAGGATTGAGAGAATATGGCAGAGCCGTAAGCTTCTTTCCTGGTGTAGAAGAGTGGTTTGACAAAGTGAATGCATACGCAGCACAAATCGGTGTAGAAGTGAAACACTACATCAATAGTTCTGGCATCAAAGAGATGGTAGAAGGTTGTGCAATTGCTAAGCACTTTGAGAAAATATACGCTTGTACCTATCTGTACGATAGCCAAGGCGAAGTATGCTGGCCAGCCGTAGTGGTAGATTACACCAAAAAGACACAATTCCTCTTCAAGATCAGCAAAGGTGTATTGGAAGTAAGCGACAAAGTGCGCGTCAATGAATATATGCCAGAAGACGAACGCCCTGTGCCATTTGAGAGAATGATCTATTTTGGCGACGGCGAGACAGATGTTCCATGCATGAGAACCGTCAAGACAGAAGGTGGATATAGTTTTGCAGTATACGGCAACGAGAAGAAACAAAGTGTTGCACAACAACTACTTTCGGAGGGTCGAGTTAACTTTGCCTGCGAAGCAGACTACACAGAAGATGGCGAGATCATGAAGAAAGTGCGCCATATACTGGACAAAGTCAAAGCAGAACACGCACTGAGTGCGGAATAAGCGGGCAATGGATATCGGAAAAACGGATAACGGGTATCGGTTAACGGGTATCGGTTAACGGTTATGAATAAGGTCTCCTATCACTTGTGGTAGGAGATTTTTTTCGGCTTGTTGTACTCGCTGAGCAAGCGTTTCGGGAGTATCATCAGGCATAACCAACACGGTGGATTGGGCCAAAATAGCACCTCCATCTATCTCTGCACTGACATAGTGAATCGTACAACCAGACTGCTGTTCATCCGCAGCCAAAACAGCCTCATGGACACGAAGACCATACATACCTTTGCCACCAAACTTAGGCAACAACGAGGGATGTATATTGATGATCTTCCTATCCCATTTCTCACAAAACCATTGTGGCAAGATAGCTAAGAAACCGGCCAAGACAATGAGTTGGATATTCTGTTGAGTGAGTTGCTGATCTATCTCATGCCAGTCCTTTGATAGGAGAGTAACAATCTGTGCATCCTCAGCACGCTGTTGAGCTAAACATGGACGATTGACCACCACCATAGATACATGGTAGTGATATGCAGATTGAGAGTCAATGAGCGTTTGAAGAGTGGTTCCACTCCCAGATGCAAAGACAGCTAGCATAGTGGACGAAAGTTATTTCTTGATGAATCGTACAACTTGTGTACCTATTTGCAATAGGTATGTACCCATAGGCAGAGATGATACCGTGATCTGATTACCATGCTCGGAATGGAGCATCGCACCTTGCAAATTATAAATACGCAAAGTCTGCTGCTCAATACCCTTGATATACAACATATCATATGCAGGATTAGGATACACCACAATAGAATGGATATCTGTCACAATATCCGAAGTAGGAGTTTCAGGAGCAAAAGTAATACGACGAATATTGGCAATATTCTCTTCCGCCAACACTACGCCTGATTTATCTATCAACTGCAAGTTGTCTTCTACGAAGACCCACTTTCCAATCTTAGCCACATCTTGTATAATAGATTGACTAACATACGAATCAATAACAATGGATTCTGCCATGGCTTGCATAGAAGCACATATAATCAGCAAAGAGAGAAATAACTTTTTCATATGATTACTTTATGATATAATTCGTTGGTATGCTATTCTGGGTGATCCACCTCGGGTATATATAATGCCACAACGTTGGAAACCAGTTTGCTCTATCAGGTGGATCATGCGGGCATTATTCTGATGTGTATCTATACGGATATTGTTGCATAGGCCACTATGACGCATTAGTTCTTCACACCATTCTAAAGCACTTCTGAATATACCTTTCGTTTCAGGTGAAGAAGCAATGCGGTGAATAGTGCCATAAGGCATCGTGTCATCTATCCATTGGCCATCGTCTATACGAGTATATGTAGGATCAGGGCCAATAATGAAGGTAAACACGCAATAGATATACACATCATCATGAACAAGTACCCAACATGCCTTCAGGTCAATATCACTAATTATTTGTGCTCGATCAGGATATGTATTGCCCCATTGTGTAGGGTTTCCATCTTCAATCATTAGCTTACGCCCATCACAGAACAGCTCTTCAATGCGTTCTATATCATCGTATGTAGCAAGACGAACTCCCATATTTATACTCAGTGCCCACGAACAAAAACACCTTCTGCTTGATTTTCAACAAAACAGCACTCATCCGAATGCTCTTCGGCAAATGCTGTTTGTTGTTCTTGTATATATTCCTCGTAAGTCATTGAGAGTTACGATACACATTAACGAAGTTTTGCATCAAACTTCTCCTCGAAGGTCTTAAGCAGTTTAGCCATAATAGCTTCAATCTGCTTATCTTTCAAGGTATTCTCTGTATCTTGAAGAATGAAAGAAAGTGCATAACTCTTCTTGCCTGCTTCTAGATTCTTGCCTTCATATACATCAAAGAGAGTAACTTGTTTGAGGAGTTTCTTCTCTACTGCATAAGCAGCTTGAGCCAAATCCGCAAACTTGACAGCCTTGTCAACGAGCAATGCAAAATCACGTTTCACTTCTGGGTATTTAGGCAGATCGTTAATGACTGGTTTGTATTGCTTGTGTAAGCGCAATACCATATTCCAATCCAAGTCTGCATAATATACAGGATTATCAATATCAAATGCTTTGAGCTGTTTCTTAGCAATGATAGCCATGATACCTATTTGCTTGCCATTAGGAGCCAAGATAGTCATACCATCTTCGTACAATTCGTTAGCAGCCAAAGGAGCAAGTTTATATGCAACCCCCAAACGACGGAGCACATTAGCTACATAAGCATGGAGTTGGTAGAAGCTTGTTTTTTCTTCTTTTTGCACCCATGATTGTGGTGTCTTGTTACCAGTCAACCACAACGCCAAGTGTGGCTCTTCGCTATAAGCATACAGCGGATCATATACCCAATGTGGGTCCTTGGCTTGACGAGTAGCAATCTTTTCTGCATCATAGTGATAGCAGTTACCAAACTCGTAGAATTTGAGGTCAGCATTCTTACGGTTAGCATTGCGTTGAATACTCTCCAATCCACCGAAGAGGAGTGTTTGACGCATCACGCCTAAGTCTTGGCTAAGTGGATTCATAATCTTCACACATGTAGCCAAAGTGTATGTCTCAAGAGCCTCGTAATAACCCATCTTAGTGAGCGAGTTATTGAGGATCTCATTAAAGCCTTGTGCAGTAAGTTGCTCTGAGATACGTGTTTGTAGAGCTACTGGATTAGGTTTTGGATTGTAACTAAGGCTAGTATTGAGTTTCTCTGGGAACTCAACATTGTTAAAGCCATAGATACGCAAGATATCTTCTACCACGTCACATTCACGTTGTACATCTACACGATAACGAGGAACACCGATACTCCAGACATGACCTTGCTTGCTATTGATCTTTACTTCAAGAGCGTTAAGGATAGTCTCAATCAACTCCTCGCCAAGTTCCTTACCAATAAGAGCATTAGTGCGTTTGATATCAAGCTCTATTGGGAATGGTTCAAACGCAGTTTGACCTTGATCAGTCACCTCCATGGCAATCTCACCACCTGCTACTTCTTGGATGAGCAATGCACAACGCTTTAATATATATAAGGTATTGTTAGGATCGCAGCCACGCTCGTAGCGGAAACTTGCGTCGGTAGACAATTGGTGACGACGAGCAGTCTTACGAATGCTTACAGGATCAAAGTATGCACTCTCAAGGAAGACATTGGTTGTTTGCTCTGTGATACCTGAGTCTTGACCTCCAAATACACCTGCAATACACATTGGCTCTTCGGCATTGCAGATCATGAGGTCAGCAGCAGACAAAGTGCGCTCAACACCATCAAGGGTAACAAACTTTTGTCCTTCGGTAGCATTCTTAACAACCACCTTATTTCCCTTGATTTTATCGGCATCAAAAGAGTGTAAAGCTTGTCCCATCTCATGTAGAACGAAGTTGGTTACATCGACTACGTTGTTGATAGGACGGATACCGATGGTAGAAAGTGATTTTTTCAACCAGTCAGGAGACTCCTTGATAGTCACACCCTTGATGCTCACACCAGTATAGCGAGGACAAGCAGTTGTATTCTCCACAACAACTTCAATTGGGAGATTATTGCTATCCACCTTGAAAGCTTCAACAGATGGTTTAGTAAGAGCAATGTTTTGACCATGCGCTTGGTAGTATGCATACAAATCGCGCGCTACACCATAGTGGCTAGCACCATCCGCACGGTTAGGAGTGATATCCACCTCAATAAGGGTGTCATCTTCTACTCCAAAATACTCTTTAGCAGGCATACCAACAGGAGTGTCAGCAGGCAAAACCATGATTCCATCGTGATTATTACCCACGCCAATCTCATCTTCTGCACAGATCATACCAAGTGACTCTTCTCCACGAATTTTACCTTTTTTGATGGTAAACTTCTCATCTCCATCATAGAGGACAGTACCTACCGTAGCCACAATCACCTTTTGACCAGCTGCCACGTTAGGCGCACCACATACGATTTGCAAAGGTTCAGCGTCAGGAGCTACACGAGTTGTGGTGATGTGCAAGTGATCAGAATTAGGGTGATCAACACAAGTGATAACTTCACCAACAACAAGTCCTTCTAGACCACCTTTGATGGTTTGAACTTTTTCTACCTTACCAACTTCCAATCCAATAGAAGTCAGGATTTGTGCTACTTGTTCAGCGCTATCTGTGAGCGCAATGTAGCGTTTGAGCCAATTGTACGATATATTCATAATGTTGTATGTTTTACAAGTTTATACATTCGAAACTGCAAAGGTACTACAAAAATCGGACATATGCAAGATTTTTTATAAAAAAATCAATTTAGCCGCATTTTCTTTGCATATATTAGTCATTTTTTGTACCTTTGCAGCGTTTTACTAATTTATTACACAGGACATGAAAGTAGCATTGATAGGTTACGGTAAAATGGGACATATGATAGAATCCATTGCCCGCGAAAGAGGACATGAGATCGTATGCATCATAGACCAGAATAATCTCGATGAATTCGAGTCAAATGCGTTTGCGAGTGCAGATGTAGCAATAGAATTTACTACCCCACTAACAGCCGCTCAAAACATCGCCAAAGCATGGAAAGCAGGCGTACCCGTTGTTTGCGGAACTACAGGCTGGAACATAGAGGATATTAAGCAGGACGCCATAGAGCTCAAAGGAGGTCTAATGTGGTCATCAAACTATAGCATTGGTGTGAATATTTTATTTGCATTGAACAAGCAATTAGCCAAGTTCATGAAGGCCTATCCAGAATACACTCCACACATCACCGAAGTGCATCATATTCACAAACTTGACGCTCCAAGCGGCACCGCCAAAACACTACAAGAAGCAATAGGTCAAGAGCGACTATCCATAGAGGAAATAGAGTCCATCCGAGAAGGAGAAATACCAGGCATTCACACCGTAGTTTGGGATAGCGAGATAGACACTATCACTCTCAGTCATTCCGCCAAGAGTCGCAAGGGTTTTGCACTAGGAGCCGTAATAGCAGCAGAATGGATGAAAGGCAAGTCAGGTTGGCACGATTTTACCGAGGTAATTTCTTAAAAATTGATACTTTCTCATCTGCTTGCTATCATCAGCTTATCTTCTCGGTATCTTCCCGGTATCTCCCCGTAGAGAATTGAGTATTTTGAGTCAAGAATTCAGGATGAATAATCTTAATAAACGACATCTTTTGCGAGGTGTCGTTTTTTTGTGCTTTTTCAGTAAAATTTTGCACCTGAAAATATAATTTTCATATTTTTCTTGCATATATGCATTTTTTTTTGTACCTTTGCGCGTTTTTTGGAATATAACATGCTTATGAAAAGTTTTAACGATAGAATCAAAGAAGTACGCACCAAGGGTTGGATAGCTTGCGGTGTATGGTGCACCATCTATATTGCGTTCGTCATTTGGGTCGCATGGGGTGATTGGAAGAGTCTAGCATGGTTGGTTTTATTACCTATTGTTGCCGACATGTTTACCACCAAGTACATCAACTGGAATTGGTGGAAAAAGTACAAGCCTGCAGAAAAAGAAGGAGAGAAAAATCCACATGCCAATCCTTTGTTATACACCATTTGTTCATGGATTGACGCAATCTTGTTTGCGTTGGTAGCCGTGTATTTTATCAATGTATACATTTTCCAAAACTACCAAATTCCAACTTCATCATTAGAGAAGACATTGCGCGTTGGTGATTTCCTCTGTGTAAACAAGATGTGCTACGGGGCCCGCGTGCCTAATACCCCACTCTCTATGCCACTAGTACAACACACATTCCCTTGGGGCGGCAAGAGCTATGTTGAGAACCCACAATGGGAGTACAAGCGTCTGAAGGGTTGGGACAAGGTAGAAAAAGGCGATATCGTTGTCTTCAACTTCCCAACAGGTGACACCGTCTGCACCAAGATGCAAAATCCCGACTATTACACACTATGCCACTACTACGGCAAGCGCACAGTAGAAAATAGAAAAGATGTTTTTGGAGATATAGTAGTTCGCCCAGTAGACCGTCGCGAGAACTATGTCAAGCGTTGTGTAGGAACACCAGGTGATAGTTTGCAAATTATTGACAACGTAGTTTACATTGACGGTGTAGCTGAACCTATTCACCCATACTTGCAATATAACTACATTGTCAAGACCGATGGTTATGTATTGAGCAATAGTTATTTAGCTAAGCTAGGTATATCCAAAGAAGATCGCGCCAAACTAGCAGATGGTATTTACCATCTTCCATTAACTCAAGAAATGAAAGCAGAATTGGCAAAAAACACCCATGTGCTAAGCATTGAAATAGAGATGGAAGAAAATGGTGGCGAAGTATATCCATTAGGACACAATTCGTGGACTCGCGACAATTATGGACCAATCTATATTCCAGCTAAAGGGGATACAGTGATGATCACAGAGGAGAACTTCTGGATATACAAGCGTATTGCAGATGCCTATGAGTTCAAACCTATGAAAATAGGCGAACCATATGTGTTTGAGATGGATTATTATTGGATGATGGGTGACAACCGTCATAAATCGGCAGATAGCCGCTACTGGGGTTTTGTACCTGAGGATCACATAGTGGGTCGCCCTATGTTCGTATGGTTGAGCATTGAGAAAGATAACCCATGGGGCAAAGGACATATTCGTTGGAATAGAATTGGATTGAGTAATTTCGAATGATCATCTTGCCGACGACATATTTGGGTAGTACGGATTGGTACAAGCAATATTTAGCTAGTTCCAATAGTGTACAGATTGAGGTAATGGAAAGTTTTCCGAAACAGACATACCGCAATCGTTGTACCATCACCACCCCAGATGGTCCGCTAACCCTAAGCGTACCCGTCAAACGTGCTGATAGCAAACAATTGACACGCGACGTTGAGATAAGTTATCAACAACGCTGGCAACACCAACACTGGATTGCCCTAACGAGTGCCTACAAACGCACTCCATACTTTGACTACTATGCAGATTACCTGCGCCCGTTTTATGAAAAAGAAACCAAGTTTTTGGTAGATTTGAACGATGGGTTGCACGATGTAATTGTTAGACTAATGACCAACAACGTAGCTGTTAGCAACTGGCCATTGGCAATTGAAAATAATCGTACTTTGGATTGGCAAGGATTGGATTTGGAATCTTGCTTTGGCCATGGACAAAGTGTACTAGACATGCTATTTGAGTATGGTCCAGAGACCATAATTAAGATATGATAGATTGGAGAAAATTGACATTTCACTATACAGAAACGGACTATATCGTTCGTTCAGCTTATCGTAATGGTGTATGGGAGAAACCATATGCCACCCGCGATAAATACATGAATATCCATGTTGCAGCCACAGGACTACAATATGGTCAGGAGTGTTTCGAAGGACTGAAAGCGTTTCGTGGAGCTGATGGCAAAGTGCGCATCTTCCGCATGGAAGAGAATGCCAAGCGAATGCAACAATCTGCCGAAGGCTTACTGATGACACCAGTACCTATTGAGATATTCTGCGAGGCTATACTATTGGCATTAGAGAAGAACATTGATTTTCTTCCACCCTACGAGACAGGAGCGACCTTGTATTTCCGTCCTGTACTTGTAGCAACAACCCCAGAAATTAGTGTCGGACCTGGCAAAGACTGCGAATTCATCGTGATCCCTACCCCAATTGGTCCTTATTTCCCTAATGGATTCAAGGGCACACCATTCATCGTCAATCGTACCATTGATCGCTCTGCGCCACAAGGTACAGGACAATGGAAAGTAGGTGGTAACTATGCAGCATCTTTCCGAGCTAGCGAAGTAGCACATGCTATGGGATATGAGTGTATGTTTACCGATGCTAAGACGCACAAGTATATAGATGAGTGCACAGCTTCCAACTTTATTGGAATCCGCCAGTTAGGCGATAAGGTTGAATACCTAACTCCTCGCAGTAGTGCTATTCTGCCAAGTATTACAAATGATTCGTTGATGACTTTGGCGCGTGAGATGGGCATGAAAGTTACTCGTCGTCGTATTCGAGTGGAGGAACTAGCTGACATGAACGAAGCAGCAGCTTGCGGAACTGCCTGTGTGATTTCCCCAATCACAAAAGTATTAGATCCTGACAACAACAAGACATATAATTTTGGAGAGCCAGGTCCACAATTGACCAAACTATACCATGCATTGCAAGACATACAGTATGGTAAAGCAGAAGACAAGCACCACTGGTGTACCATTGTAGAACAAAAACAACAACAATATTAACCCAAAAAACAAAACACATTATGTTTGAAAATCAACCTAAAGGTCTGTTTGCATTGGCTCTTGCCAACACAGGCGAACGATTTGGCTACTACACGATGTTAGCCGTTTTTGCACTCTTTTTGCGTGCTAATTTCGGTCTTGAGGCAGACGCAGCAGGACAAATCTACTCCACATTCCTTGCTTTTGTATATTTCCTACCTCTCGTAGGCGGTATGCTGGCTGACAAGATTGGTTATGGCAAGTGTGTTACTATCGGTATTATGGTTATGTTCCTCGGTTATGTACTCTTGGCAGTACCTCTGGGTAGCGATAATATTGCGATGGTAGCGATGATAGCAGCATTGGTACTGATTAGTTTCGGTACGGGTTTATTCAAAGGCAACTTACAAGTGATGGTAGGTAATCTCTATGATGATCCCAAATACGCAGACAAGCGTGACGCTGCTTTCTCATTATTCTACATGGCTATTAATATTGGTGCGATGTTAGCTCCTACCGCAGCTGTGAAGATTATGGATTGGGCACAAACCAGTCTTGGCGTGAGTGTGAATGATAGTTATCACTTTGCATTCATGGTAGCTTGTGCTTCATTGGTATTAAGCATCGCTATTTACTACGCTTGCCGTCCTTGGTTTAAGCATGTAGAGAACTCTGCAAAGCAAACAGCAGCTACGGGTGGTGTGCAGGCAGAAGAACTTACTCCAGAGCAGACCAAGAAGCGTATTGTAGCATTGTGCCTCGTATTTGCTGTCGTTATATTCTTCTGGATGGCCTTCCATCAAAATGGTTTGACACTAACTTATTTTGCGGACGAGTTCGTTCAACCGCTCTGCACCGGTGTACAGACAATGGCCTTTGATATCATTAACTTAGTGATGATAGTGATTATGGTATATGCAGGTTTCTCATTGGCACAAAGCAAAGAGAAGAAGAGCAAAGTCATTTCTGGCGTAGCTATTATTGGTGCTTTGAGTGTATTGGCATATAAATACCTCAATATTTCTCCAGAAGGTATTACTCTTAGTGCTCCTATCTTCCAGCAGTTTAACCCATTCTATGTAGTGGCTCTCACTCCATTTAGCATGGCGTTGTTTGGTGCATTGGCAAAGAAAGGCAAAGAGCCATCTGCTCCTCGCAAGATTGCGTATGGTATGGTAGTAGCTACTATTGCTTATGTAGTAATGGCTGTTGCATCAATTGGTTTGCTCACTCCTAATGCACAAGAGTTAGCTCGTGTAACAGGCGATGCTACATTCGTGAATGCTAATGTGCTTATTTATACTTACCTGATTTTGACTTTTGCGGAGTTGCTACTCAGTCCAATGGGTATCTCATTTGTAAGTAAGGTAGCTCCTCCTAAATACAAAGGTATGATGATGGGTGGCTGGTTTGTGGCGACTGCTATTGGCAACTACCTTGTATCTATTGGTAGTAACCTTTGGGGCGATATGCCATTATGGGGTGTTTGGAGCGTATTCATCGCAGTATGTCTCATTGCAGCACTCTTTATGTTCGGCATGATGAAGAAATTAGAGGATGCAACAAAGTAATATCACTTATATGCAAGAAGTAATTAAATATTTCGAAGCGATAGAAGCTCGTCTTGCTGCTCTTGAAGCGAAAGAGCAAACACTGTTAGAGCAAGAGAAGTCGGATCGTAGCC
>JAZLBE010000039.1:0-17341 GCA_045613525.1 Paludibacteraceae bacterium | reverse complement strand
AAGGGAGCTGTGGATATGCTGCTCGAGATGCGTCTAGAGGCTAAGCGTAACAAGGATTGGGGTACAAGCGACAAGATTCGCAATGCCTTGACTGAACTAGGTTTCTCTATTAAGGACACCAAAGATGGCTTTGAGTGGAGCCTATAACATAGAGTGCTGATGTTGAGAAAATATACACGAAATATACTAAGATTAGCCCTGCTGTTGGTGGGGCTAGTCTTTGTATATTCTGGTTGCGGTAATGGCTCGCGCCGAACTGCATTCCAAGAACCAGTGCGTGTGTCTTATCCTGGAAGGACGTTTAGCTACAAGGATTATTTTAATGATTCTCAATCTCGACAGATTCAAGCTGCTCAAGCCATAGGTCTAGCTACTCCGCCTAAAGATCGTCAACAAGCTGCAAAAATGCGTAATCGCTTGACGTTAGTAAAAACCAACGAAAATTACGTTCTAGACTCCTTGACGCACTCGATTCCTTATCTTGTACCAGCAGCAGCTGCGCAGTTGGAGAGTATCGGTGCAGAGTTTGCTGATATTTTGCAGCGAAATGGACTGCCACACTATCGTTTCTATGTGACGAGTGTATTACGTACGCAAGATGATGTCAAACACTTGCAAGAGAGTGGTAATATCAACGCCACTACCAATTCGTGCCACTGCTATGGTACGACTTTTGACTTAGCCTACTATCGCTATGATAAGGTAACTCATACACACGAATATATGCATGAGGATAACCTAAAACTAGTATTAGGTCAGGCGCTACTAAATCATCAGCGTGCAGGCAAGATTTATGTTAAGTATGAGCACAAGCAGGCATGCTTCCATGTCACAGTGCGTAAGTGATAATGAATAGATTAATGTTAGCACGACAAGCAGTTGTTTGTGCATGATACAATAGAGGAGACGCAAGTCTCTTTTTTTGTATAGGATGTGATGGATGGGATAAAAATTTGACAATTCTTAAGAAAAAGTATATTTATATTGTTAAAAAACGCAATTTCTTTTGTTGATTCAAAATATTTTGCTTATCTTTGCAGTCCAAAACAAAAAACTTATGCATAACGAGATTCCTTTGATAGATTGTCCGATAGATTATATCTTCGGTGAGGCAAGTGGTAAAGTACTTAATGAGTATGGTCGTTTCCCATGTAAGATTCAGTGTGGAGTATATGCGTATATGATTAAAGGTACCGCGCGCGCGACGGTCAATATCACGCAGTATGACTTCCGAGAGAACGATTTGATTTACTTGGCGCCTAACAGTTTCTTTTTAGTTCACGAGTTTAGTGAGGATGCTCGTATGAGTTATATCGTGTTCTCCTCTTCGTTTTTAGAGAAGAATGCGTATAGCATTCGTCGTCCTCGATTGGTGATGACAGATGCGTGTCAGATAGTCAATGTCACCCAAGAGCAGTCTCAGATTATCAATAATTTCTCTAAGGTGCTCGAAGATGCAGTCAATTGTACGCCATCTATGTTGAATAGTGAGCGCATGGTGCATATATATAATCTGATTCACATGATGTTCCAAGATTATTTTGTAGCCAATAGTGGTATCACCTCTCAACCTATTGATCGTAAGACAGAGATATATCATGAGTATAGCGAACTGGTGATGAAACACTATAAGCAGTGGCATCATGTAGCGGATTATGCAGAAGCTTTGCGTATCACAGTACCTCACCTATGTTCTACCATCAAGCAAGCAAGTCAGCGTACGGCTGGCGACTTGATCGTAGAGGCCATCCTAACAGATGCTAAGGCACAGCTCAAACTATCGATGTCTCCTATTAAGGAGATAGCTGGTAGCTTGGGATTTGAGAATGTTGCTTTCTTCAATCGCTTCTTTAAGACGCATGTTGGTATAACACCTAAAGCGTATAGAAATAGTTAATAAAAAAAGATTGCCGAGTTTGGCAATCTTTTTTTTTGTACATCCTGTAGCGATTACATACCCAAGTGAAGTCTAAATCGTATAGCCCACCATGGAGTAGGGGCGTCTAGGTGTGTTACTCGGAAGACGCTATATATTTCGCCTATGCGTAGGATGTTGCCGATACCTGCACCTAGTTCGATGTATGGAGTCTTTGGTGCGCTGAGCAATTGGTAATCTTCGTGTTGGCTAGTAGGGAAGGCTAGTACATCCTTGTGGCTACTCCTTAGTCCACCATATGCTAACTTAAATACCAATAGCTCTCTTAGTCTAGCGTATCTGATGCCAGGGATAAGATTGAATAGTACTCCCTTGCCATTCCAATGTGCATGTAGTTCGATGTATTGGTCGCTAGCATACTGATAGGTGTTCATCAGTGAGAATCGATCTGGATCGAAAGTATGCGTTTGGTTGGCTGTGAAATGGTGTAGGAGGGGATATGGCACCTTGCCTAATACCACTCCTGCCTGTACGCGGTAGTCCAACTGACCTGCCATACCTAGATTGAGGTTTTGTTTGAGTAGTAGTTGGAGATTGCCATACATTCGATATGAAGGCATGTTCTGCAACTGGTAACTGCCGATCTCTGCACCCAGGTAGAGTACGGGTTGGTGGTTGTAGATATGTTTACGTTGAAAGTATCCGTCTATTTTACGTTCGTTAAAACTTAGTCTAGCTATTGTTCCTAATGTAGTATAGAAGATAGTCGGTTGGCTATTATAGTCTCTCGTAGCCTCTCCATAGCCTAGTTGACCGATTTTGAAATAGGATTGTGTCTCTAGATATTTGTTCCAATCATTCTCAAAGTGTACGCGTCCTTCCTGGCGTCTAGCCATGGTGTTGTAGTAGTATTCTGGATTGAATGGTACACCTTGCATCATGCGAGTGACCATATGGATTTGTCGGTTAAAGACAATATTTTCCCTCAATACTTCGTGGAATTCATCCACATCGGATAGCACATACTCATCACTATATTTGAAGTACATCTGATGTCTTCTTTCTGTGGGTAATGCAATGTTGATTTGTCCAAATCCCTTCCATGCTCTATCGCCAAATCCGTATGCTACCATAGCTTCGAGACAGAGATTGTTCCATAGCTCTTCGGTGGTGCGTAGAGGTAGTCCAAATCGGAATCCTTCTTGTTGGTTGAGTTTGAAGACATGGTGCACTTTGCCGATCTCTACGTATGGGCTAGTGGGGATGCAACCTGTTTGGACGACATAGGCCACAAGTTTGGCTGATTTGAATAGGAATGTATTATTTAGACTGTCAAGGGCAGGAAGAATCAGAGAGTCTGTGCTAGTTGCTGATGATGTTAGACTAGCAATGTTGCCCTCATCATCTGGTGCGAGAAGTGTATTGCGTGTGAGTAATAGCGTTGGGAATATACGACTAGAGTCGGCTTTGATGGCAAAGTCTAGTAGTAGGTTGATGTCTTCTTGCTTAACGGTGTTGTCACAGGCAAAATCTTGTTTGATGGTGAGATGTCGTAAGAAGTTGATACTGTTCTGTGTAGGAACACTGACACTGATGTGTCTTAGTGCACATGTAGCCGAATCTATCGTCATCTCGCCATTGAAGGTAGCGTAGAATGGGTTTTTGGTTTTGAAGTGTAGTAGATAATGTTTCTCGTCCTCAACTAGCGAACTATCTACTAGGTAGTAGTGGTAGTATGTGTTACCTGCTGCGGCTAGCGGGCTTAGCATGGTGGTGTTGAAGAGCGGAAGTGTATTGTCGTAGAAGTTGTATGCTTGTGGCAATTGCGCAAGCATAACTTGGTAGTCCGTTTCTGTCAGTAGGGTAGCAGCTTCCTGAATGGTATCAGGCGTTTGTTGTTTCCAATAGAGTGGTAACAGATAGGTAGAGTCGTGTTGTATGATACCTGCTCGTAGGTTCTTCCAGATAGCTCGTTGTAGATTTTTGCCAGCTATATCAGAAACATACATAGCGGTAGTAGCTACTTGCTGTGTTGTGTTAAGATTGGTATTAAATTGTCTTCGTGCGCGTACCTTCTCCATGAGGGGTAAGGCAGGGTTTTCTCCTGGTGTGACAAATACTTCTCCTAGATTACCCACTTTCTCGCGTAGAGCAATTTCTATACCTGCTTGTGTATGTGGTTCAATCTTGAATTTTTCTGTGTGATAACCGACGGCACTTACAACCATGGTTTTGGTTTGTTCTAGTTGTGTGCGAAGTAAGAATAGTCCTTCTGTGTTGGTGGTAACGCCAATCTGTGTGCCTTGTAGATGAATGTTCACATTAGAGATAGCCTCTCCAGTATTGGCATCATAGACCTCGCCTACTACTATGGTCTCTTGACTCCATAGTTGGCAGGTGATGGAGAGTGTGCTAAGTAATATGAATATCAGTTGTTTCATTGATTTTCGGGGTGGTATTTGAGTATTGCTTCGCGCAGATCTTGTATTTCTATATGTGTATATATTTCTGTTGTTGTAATATCCTCATGTCCTAGTAGCTCTTGTATGATTCTTAGGTCTGCACCATTTTGTAATAGGTGTGTGGCGAAGGAGTGTCTTAGGGTATGTGGGGATATGGTTTTGTGTATATCAGCTTGTTTAGCTAGTGTCTTGATGATAGTAAAGATCATAGCTCGTGTGAGCTGTCTACCGTAGCGATTGAGAAAGACGATATCGCTGAATTCAGGTTTGATATCTAGTTGGTTACGATCTTCTAACCAATAATCTAGCCATTGGTCCGCTACGGGTGATATGGGCACTAATCGTTGTTTGCTACCTTTGCCTGTAATGCGCATGAATCCCTCTTTGCGGTACAAGTCGCTCAATTTGAGATTAACTAACTCGCTCACGCGCAGTCCGCTACCATATAGCATTTCGATGATAGCACGATTGCGATGACTCTCTGGTTTAGACATGTCCAATTGAGCGATCATACTATCGATCTCGTCTAGTGTTAAGACCTCGGGTAGATGCTGTTGCTTTTTGGGAGTTTGTAATAGTTCTGATGGGTCTTGCAGGATGTAGTTGTGGTAGAGTAAGAATCGATAGAAGGAGTGTATGCCTGCTATTAATCTGGCTTGTGTTCTGACAGAAGTGATCTCTTTTGATGTGTCAAAAAGAAAGGATTGCAAATCTTCGTAAGTAGCTTTGACAACATCTATCCCATGTGCATCCATATATGTTCTCAGGCGCTGCAAGTCTTGTTCGTATGCAGCGACGGAGTTAGCACTTAGTCCTCGTTCTAGTTTTAGGTATGTATGATATTCTTTCTCTATCATTTAGGTACTCGATAATTGGCAGGACCTATGTATGTAGCTTGATAGTGCTTGGAGTCTGCATATAGCGAAAAGTCTATCTGAATCTCTTGGTCAATATATTGGATGTCCATGCTTCCCTTTGTGAATAGGATGATTTTTTGTATCTTATCCTCTTGTATTTTGAGAAGGTATGTTCCTGTATATCGTTTGTCAAAGTCTAATGCGCGAAGGAAGGTCATATCCTTGGCTGTTGAATCCATCGTGTAGTGTCCAGCAGGTAGTGTGTCAGCGGAGGCAAAGATGTCGGATAGGAAAAGGTTGTATCCTGTTCCAGATATATGAAAAGCTGAATCGTAAGTGAGACCATCGGATAGGAGGTCTATGGCAAAGACGTGTAGACCTGTATCGTAGTAGTCGCCATGGCTGCGGAAGTCCGCGGTTGTGTAGACTGTATCTATTTTTTCTTTTTGAGGAGGTGTACCTCCGTTGTGTGGGGTACAACTGGCAAAAATGAAGAATATAACTATGTACGGAATGAGTCGCATATGTAATTGCTAGTTTTTCTCAATTTTATAGTTTCTTACAGGTATCCATACCGAAATAGAACTTAGAACTATGACGATGAGTGCTACGAGTGCAATGTCCCATCCCTGTAGAGCAACAGGATATGCCGAGATGATATATTCGCTGCCATTACCCAACTTGAGCAACCCTAAGTGCTCTTGTAGCAAGCAGATAGTTACTCCCACAATAATGCCTCCAACAGCTCCGATGGCATTTACCAGCCATCCTTCGGTGAGGAATATTCGTCTGATGAGTTTTTCGCTAGCTCCTAGGTTAGACAGTGTGCGTATATCATTCTTCTTGTCGATCATCAGCATGGACAATGCTCCGATGCTATTGAAGGTAGCTATTAATAGTATGAATGCTAATAGGATAGCGGTCAATAGTTTCTCAATGCGTAGGATACGGAAGAAGTCGGCTTGTTGTTCGTAGCGATCGTAGATGTTAAATTCGTCGCCCAAAACTTGTTGGATAGCTCGTTTGGCTTGTTTAATGTTGCCGCTGGTGGCTATTTGTAAGGAGGTTACTTCTGTTGAATCATATTCTAGAAGTCTTCTTGTGAAATCGATATCTACCAACATCACTTGTTCGTCATACTTTTGCTGGTTAACGGCAAATGTGCCCGCGATGAAACATGTCTGTACATTGAAGTTGGCATCTGGTTTGAGCATGTTTACGCGACTATGTCTCTTAGGTACATATACCTGTATGCCGTGTACAAAATGTGCTCCGATTCCTATTTTCCATGCAAGGACCTGTCCCAAAACGGCTCGGTCAAAAGCTCCGTCATGCACCATGTATTGTCCATCTGTGATGATCTTGTTGATACTTGTCAGCGACTCAAAGACTGAATCTACACCCATGAGTTGTACGGGCATCTGTTTGTCTTCGAAATAGATGAGTGCAGTCTCTTCGATGCTTTCGCTGAGTAGTTTGACTTCGGGGAGAGCCAGTAGTATGTCTTTGGTTTCTGGACTAAGATGGAAGGATTTGCCAGCTTTGGCTGTGACTTGTAGCTCGGGGTCAAACTGTGAGAACATTTGTTCCACCATGACGCCGAATCCGTTCATAACACTCAAAACACATATCATGGCAGCAGTAACAACACCTACAGCCACAGAGGATATAGTTGTGATGATGTGAATGGCGTTGAATTGTTTTTTAGCAAACAAATATCGCCAGGCTATTTTGATAGCTGTCTTTACCATTTAGCGACGGTGTCGTTGTATATTTGTTCTGCTATCTCGGTGATCATCGTATTGCATAACTCTTCTTGCACATCGTTGAGCATCAAGGATGCATCAAATGTTTGGTAAGCAGAATATGTCTTTTCGAATGAATCTTCGGGATTGATGTTATTGGTAAAGCGCACACGTACGGTCATGGTCAGTTTGGTCTCTGCTGCATAACTATCTGCTGATACTGACATAGGTGTTAGTTGGTAACCGGTGATCTCGCCTTCTAGCTCTAAGTTACCTCCACGTCTCACTAGTTCAAGTCGAGTTTGACGCTGAAAGATATCTCTAATACCATCGGAGAGACTGCTGCTCAGCGGGGAGTAAACTAGGGGAGCAACATTAGGAAAATCCGCGATGGATATAGACTTGATTTTGGAGTAGTCAATGCTGGCACCGTTAAACTTGTAGCTGATGATACAGCCTGATAGCATAACCCCTATGAGGGAAATGGTGCAAAGGAATGTAAGTCTCTTCATGTATCACAAGGTCAAAGACCCTCTTTAAGTTTTCTATATAATGTACGCTCGCTCATACCTAGCATGCTAGCAGCAACCTTGCGATTACCTCCGCTGGCTTCAAGGGCTTCTTGTATGGCTTCTCGAACTCGATCATCTTTGGTTTTGATAGGATGTGGAGACGAGTCTACGAGTGTTGCTTCTTCGATCTCTGTTTCGGTAGCAACATCTACGATGTTTCCAGCTTGGTGCTCTTTGTTCTTCAAGATAGATGGTCTAACGTCGAGTTGACGCTCAGCATTCATCTGTACCACTTGTTGCTTGAGAGTTTCCAACTCTTTGCTCAGACTAACAACAATCTGTTTGAGCATCTCTATATTCTTGCTGTCAGTAAAACTGCCTTGTTGTGTGTGCTCTACGGCAACTAGGCCGGTATATTGCTCATTCTTAGGTAGATAGTGGTCGAGTATCTCTGGTGTGATATCACGACAACGCTCTATGATACTTATTTGATCTACCACATTCTTGAGTTGGCGCACATTGCCACGCCAGTAGTAGCCTTTTACTATTTCTAGTGCCTCCTCGGTGAGTTGGATAGCAGGCATATTGTAGCGATCGGCAAAGTCTCGGGCAAACTTTCTGAATAGTAGAGGAATATCATCTCTGCGCTCGCGCAGCGAAGGTACGCGTATGCCTACCGCGTTGAGACGATAATACAAGTCCTCGCGGAACTTGCCATCCTCAATAGCTTTAGGGATATCTAAGTTGGTGGCAGCAACGACGCGTACGTTGGTCTTTTGTACCTCGGAGCTACCCATGCGAATGAATTCGCCTGTTTCTAGTACGCGCAGTAGTCGAGCTTGTGTGGATAATGGTAATTCGCCCACTTCGTCTAAGAATAGTGTACCTCCGTTGGCAATCTCAAAATAGCCTTTGCGCTCGCTTTTGGCATCCGTGAAGGCGCCTTTGGTGTGGCCAAAAAGTTCGGCATCAATAGTACCTTCTGGAATGGCACCACAGTTGATGGCAAAATATGGGCCATGTTTGCGTGGGGAATATTGGTGAATAATCTTAGGGAAATGCTCTTTACCAACACCAGATTCTCCGGTTATTAGTACGCTTAACTCGGTGATTGCCACTTGCATAGCAATCTCAATGCCTCTGTTGAGTAGAGGATTGTTGCCGATGATATTGAATTGTTGTTTAACTCTTTGTAAATCCATTTTGAGTTTTGCGAAAAATTAGTTATTGAATTGGTTTAATGGATGAGTAGAATAATCTTACTCGGATTTTTTGGTTTGCCACAAATTTAGCTCACAAAGGTACAAAAAAAAATGTAGATGTACAAGAAAATGGGAGATTTTTTCAAAAAAACACAAAAATATTTTGTCAGTTAAAAAAAAAGCAGTACCTTTGCACGCTTTTTCGCATGTAAATTATTAATCACGCCCACGAGATGGGGCATAAAACAAAATAGACATGAAACGTACATTCCAACCTTCACAACGTCGTCGTCGTAACAAACACGGTTTCCGTGCACGTATGGCTACTGCTAACGGTCGTCGCGTATTGGCAGCTCGCCGCGCTCATGGTCGCAAGAAATTAACCGTTGCTGACGAAGGACGCCACAAACGTTAATCCAACTTAACCCTTAAGGACCTTAAGGACACTCCTTAAGGACATTAAGGACTTTAAGGACCTAAAGGGAAAAGAGTTGTATCTCCTTTCCCTCTTTGTGTTATAATATTGACAAAATGGAAACAACTAGACAACAAAAAATAGAGAGACTCATTCAAAAGGATCTCAGCGCTATATTCCTTAAGTATACGCGCGCGCTATCTGGCACCTTGATCAGTGTCAGCGAAGTGCGTATATCTCCAGACTTGAGTATTGCGCATGTTTATCTTAGTATCTTCCCAGATGCCAATGCTCCTATGGCTATGGAGCAAATCAATCAGGACACTGCTAAGATACGCGGAGAGATGGGTAATCTACAACGTCATCAATTGCGTGTGATACCTGAATTGCATTTTCATCTTGATGAGACGATTGCTAAGATGGAGCGTATTGATGAACTACTTAAACAATAAGAGAAAAGCGTGAAATCAACAGAATATTTGCACATGTCAGAAATTTGTTGTACCTTTGCACGCTCAAAAAGAATAATTAACTAAATTAATTAATATTATGTACATTTTATTAACCGTTTTAATCGTTATTGCAGCAGTATTGCTTACCCTTTTGGTTATTGTTCAAAATAGCAAGGGTGGTGGTTTGGCTGCTGGTTTCTCTAGCGGTAACCAAGTGATGGGTGCTCCTAAGACTGCTGACTTCTTGGAGAAAGCAAGTTGGACTCTTATGGGTGTTATCATTGCTTTGAGTATTGTAGCTGTTGGTTTTAACAAGACCAACCAAGTTACAGAGGAGACAAGTGCTATCACCGAGCAAGTACAAGAGGCTGTTGAGCAAACTCAAGCAGCTCAAGCAGTACCTGAGTTCGATGAGGCAGCTGAGCCTGTTGTAGAGTAATTACCACTCTCGGCGAAACAATCCGCCAAGCAGAGAAACGAAAAGGTATATGGGGTAAACAATCGCCAATACTAAAGCAGTAAAGAGAGAGACAGACGTGTCTCTCTTTTTTATTAATGTATACTCGATAGGGAACTTGATGAGCAACACTAGTGGACAAACTAGTTGTAGCATGTTAGCAATCAGCACCAACAGACCACATGCAATGATATCTTTGTCCGTATATCGTGGTGCTTTGCCAGCCCAACGCATGCGTTGGCGGAAGAATGCTCGCCAAGAGGTATGAGGGCGCACGATAGCTTCTAGTTGAGTATCGTTCAACACACTTACACTTAGGCCGCGGCGCTTGAAGGATTCTAGTAGGAACATATCATCTCCACTTGGTATTTCGAGGTGAAGATCTTGATACGATTCTAGCCAGCGGTCACGTTTGACGATGAGGTTAGCGCCGCTGCACATGACAGCTTTACCTTTTTGCGCGGATTGAATGGTCAGTTGTTGAATGGCAGCATATTCTGCTATCTGTAGACGTTCTAAGAGTGATGGTTGTGTATTTTCAGACTCCATGCGGAGCGGAAGGATGTATAGGTCTTCGGTTAACGGATATTGGATATTGGGGGAGGGCGGGATGATATCATCATCCTGCATCCATACATAATCCGTATTGGCCTCGGATATAAGGCGGTGGAGAGCATGCTTTTTGCCTTTGCCCTCGTCATTGATGCCTCTGCGAGGAATGACTATGGTTAGTAATGCTGAACGATCTTCCATTGCTCTAGGAACTGTGGATAGGATTTCTTGATGCAGTCGGTGTTATCCACAGGATAACCAGCGACCAGCAATGCCATAGCCATACGATGGTCTGCATCAACACGATGTTCGCGGACAGCACGCAGACGGTCGGACTCTTTGATGGAGAGTGATTCTGTACCTGTGGCGTGGAGTGTGATACCAAGGCATTCGCAAGTGAGAGCGACCGCGGGGTAGAGGTCGGGGCAGTTTCCAAAATCTTGGTGTAAAGTGTAAGGTGTAGGGTGTAAAGGTTTTGGGGATATTATAATACCTTCTGTGGTATACTGGGTTTGCACACCTAGTTGAGCAAAGATATCGGCTACAACCTTGTCGCCTTGAAGGGAATAGCAAGAGAGACTAGGAAGATAGACCTCGCCTCCATGTAGTGCTACATGTTCATACCAGAAGGCTGCGGAAGACCAATCCTTCTCTAGGGCGATAGGCGAAGAGGTAAGAGTGTACTGCTCAATAATCGCTCGGGTGATATCTATATATGGAGAGGTGGAGTAGGTATGGATATTGGCGCCAATAAGTAGCAGAGCAGATACAAACTGTGTAGAAATCGGATGGTCAATTCTGATCACCTTATCTTTATCCAAAGCACATCCCGTAATGCGTAGAGGTAGAAAGCCCTCTTCGTTCATATACTCAATCTGTGCACCTATTTCGCGCAATGCTTCTACTAACTGCCCAATTGGACGATGACGCATGCGCTCAACACCATCTAGTATGAATACATGGTTGATTCTTTGTGCTAAGTAGGCAGTCAAGAATCGTGCGGCTGTACCGCAGTTACCAATTTTTAGTATTATGTCCTTGTCGCCTTGTTGCTCACAAGCTTTTAATGATTGATATAGAATTTGTACGTCGTCTGGCATAGCAACGGAGACGGGCATAAGCTCGTCTCCGTGCATAGCTTGCAATATCAATAATCGATTTGCAATTGATTTTGATATTGGCAATTCAATCTGCATTAATTGATGTCAGGCAAGAAAGAGTAGTCACGTGAGTAACGGAGGTGTTGCTCGATATAACCCTCGGTGTAGTCGATGGTGACATTTGTGATATTGCCCTCTGCGTCGTAGTGTGCGGTGTAAACTGGGTTGACAAAACCCTTATAAGGAGCTAGATTGAGTTTCTCGTAGCGTTCTAGGATCTCCTTGTGCAAGTCTTGATCCACTTTGACAGCGTACTCCTCAACCATTGCTTTTGCAGCAGGATAGTCGCCTTCTGAAGTGATGCGTTGTACTTCACGAAGGAGTTCGCCGTAGAGACGACGGATGCCCTCGTAGTCATTGATTTGGAGGTAATGTTTACCATCACGCTCAATCATTTCTACCTCATTGTTCTTAGCGTTTTTGAATACCCAAAGAGCTATCAACTGGCGGTTACGCATGTGTGATTCTTCGATGTCTTTGCCTGGTTCAATGCGCACGAGTTGGGTCATAAGACCATTCATCATTTGTTGGTAGAAGAAGCCTTTGTAGGTGTCTTCGTCTTCGAGCAAACCTAACTCAACAAGTTTTGGATCGGCCATATAGTAGAGACCGAGCAAATCGGCGCGAGCCTCTTCGATAGTAGAAGCGTGCTCTTTGAGTGCATCCTTACTAACACCAGGCATGAGTTTGCCAGAGCCGTGACCAACGCACTCGTGGAGGTCGGTGTGGAGATCGCCACATGCACCTGCTTTCTCGTACATGGCGATGGTAGCAGCGTCGATCATAAACTCCTCGTTGAAACCATTGCCTTTAGCTGCCTCGTTGTAAGCATGGGTGATGTTGTCGATGGTGACAGACTTAGAACCATAATCTTTGCGAATCCAGTTGGCGTTAGGCAAGTTGATACCGATAGGAGTAGCAGGGTAGCAATCGCCAGCGAGAATAGCTGCGGTGATAACTTTAGCGCTCACGCCCTTGACTTCTTCCTTCTTGTATTTTTTGTCGGTAGGAGAGTTGTCCTCAAACCATTGAGCATTGTCAGAGATTGTTTGACAACGGTGTGTAGCGCGCATATCCTTGAAGTTGACGAGTGATTCCCAAGTACCAGTGATACCGAGAGGGTCGGCATAAGTCTCGGTGAAGCCATTGACATAGTCCACGCGGCTATCTAGATCTTTTACCCATGCGATGCAGTACTCGTTGAATGCTTTGAGGTCGCCAGTCTTGTTGAACTCAATCATCTTTTCAATGACGAGGCGTTGTGTGTCATTTTCTGCGAATTGGAGTGCTTTCTCAAGGTTCTCAACCACTTTTTCCAATGCTGCGCTGTACATACCTCCTACTTTGTATACGCGTTCTACTACTTGACCATTCTCCTTGACGAGCTTGCTATTAAGACCGATCCAGAGTGGTTCGGCAGAGTTGTCCTTGTGTGCCTCGTAGTATGCCTCTGCTTCGGCTTGGGTTACATCCTCGTAGTAGTTGTTAGCAGATGCCAATAAGAGGTCTTCGCCCTCAAGACTAAGACTCTTAGGCATTACGGTAGGGTCGAAGATAACAGGTATGATAGCCTCGTCATAAGTCACACCTGCCTCAGCGCATGCTGCAACAAACCATGCTTGGCTGAACTCTGGTTGAAACTTGTCAGATGCGTAGTGGTGGTGGATGCCATTGGCAAACCATACGCGTTTGAGGTATTTCTCGAAATTGATGAACTCCTCGCTCTTCTTGTCGCCTTTGTATTGGGTGTATAGGGCTTCAAGAGCTCGACGGATGCGTAAGTTATAGCGACCATTTTGATCGTACAAGATATCGCGACCTTGCAAGGCAGCTTCGGTGAGATGGTATACGAGGGTCTTCTGTTGAAGACTTAATGAGTCAAACTCTGGCACTTGGTAGCGCAGAATCTCGAGGTCATAAAACTTGTCCACAGTGTAGTTGAATGTTTCTGTTTTTTGGCATGCGCTCAAAGCGATGAGTGCTAGGCCTAAGATTGCTAATTTTTTCATTGTCTATTATTTAATGACTTTAATCTCACATAGAGATTAAGGTCGTTGTTAAATTCGATCAAGTACGGTTTGTACCAGTTGTTTGATGCGTGGTTTGTAGTCGGTATTTGCCGCCTCTACTTTGCGTTGAGCGATGACACAGCATACGGTCATAGCTTTGTGTCCCATCAGTAGGCTGAGGCCTGCAATAGCACTACCTTCCATCTCGTAATTGGTGATGCGTTGTCCCTCGTATTGGAAGTCGGTTATGCGATCGTTGATGTCTTTGACTGCAATATCGCAACGCAATACACGACCTTGTGGCCCATAGAAACCGTTGGCAGCAATAGTGCAACCACGCTCCATATCGTCTTGTGCAATGCGGTTAACCAACTCTGGATTAGCTGCTACCACATATGGGCGAGCTGCCTTGGCTGGATAGTTGATAAAGTCAACCAATGCTTCCTCAAAGCCGAGATCTGCAATCTCATCGCGACCCTCATAGAAAGCCAATACGCCATCAAAACCGATTGACTTTTCGCTGACGAGGAATGCGCCTAATGGAATATCCTCTTGCATTCCGCCGCAGGTACCAATACGAACGATCTCCAAGGAGCGATGTACGTCTTTCTCTGTGCGGGTAGCAAAGTCGATGTTGGCCAGAGCATCTAGTTCGTTGAGTACGATGTCGCAGTTGTCAGTACCAATACCGGTGGATATGCATGATATGCGTTTGCCTTTGTAGGTACCTGTTATGGTGTGGAATTCACGACTTTGGATATCGCATTCAATAGTATCAAAGAATGATGCTACAAGATCTACACGACCTTGATCTCCTACTAGGATGACTTTATCTGCCAAATGTTCTGGGCGAATGTGTAGGTGGAATATACTGCCATCCTCATTGATGATGAGTTGGCTAGCTGGAAATGTCTTCTTCATAGGTTAAAAGAGTTTTAAAGGTTACGCTTGACCACCACCAAAAGACATAGGAATGGTACTGCCTGGTGCAGGTGTGCCATTGATTTTGATAGTGCCATTTTGCTTCTCATATTTAGCAATGTTTTCTTGCAACGCAAAGAGAAGTTTCTTGGCATTATCTGGTGTCATGATGACGCGTGATTGTACGTTGGCGTTCTTTTGTCCTGGCATCATGCGAACAAAATCCATGACAAATTCAGAGTTAGAGTGTGCTATGATGGCTAAGTTAGCATAAGTGCCCTCTGCCATTTCTGGTGTGAGGTTAATGTTGATTTTTTGTTCTTCCATAGTTATTTTTTTTTGTTAGTTGATTACCAATATAATGGTTTCTTTTGCCAGTATTGGCTAACCATTGTATAGAGAGTTATGAGTGGTAGCAGTATGTCATATGCCACCAATCCGAGTCCTACTTTGCGTAGTCCTAGTCGATGTGCTGATATGTTGATGAGTAGTGATTGCATGATAAATCGCATCAAAAATAGTGCCACCGCTAGCATCATAAGTTCTTTGCCACCGATGAGCAAACTGCATAATACTGCTGCGTAGAATAAACCTCTTGTCAAAGGTTCAATACCTAGTCTAAGCTTGCTGATTGTGCGATAGTGTGGCGAAACAGATAGGTGTCTGCGTTTTTGATGGAGCCACTCGTGCCATGTCTGTTTGGGTATAGACCAAGTGAGACTATAGGGGTTGCTAACCACAGAGGTGTTCGTTTTGTTGGCTATACGGTTAACAAAAAGGTCGTCGTCACCAGCTTGATTGTTGAGCAAGCCTTTGAAACCGCCCGTTTCAAAGAAGGTTGCACGTTTGTATGCCAAGTTGCGTCCTACACCCATGTATGGATGCCCAGCACGGGCCATACCCATATATTGTAGTGCGTTGAATAGCGTTTCGTAACCGATAATGCGGTTGAGCAGACCTTTCTTGATGAAGTAAGGACTAAATCCTAGTACGATTTCAGTATTGGGTTGAGCAAAACCCTGCATCATTTCGCGTATCCAGTATTTGGATTCGGGTCTACAGTCTGCATCGGTGAGTAGAATATAGTCGTGGTGTGCAGCTTTGATGCCGATAGTCAGAGCTAGTTTTTTGTTGCTCAGTACCCTAGCTCCTTTAGGGACGAAGGTGTGATATAGATTACTGTGTTGGCGGGATAACCTCTCCAAGAGAATCTCTGTGTCGTCCTCCGAACTATCGTCCACGACGATCACTTCGTAATTAGGATAGTCTTGTGAGAGCAAACTGGGTAGGTAGTTGTGTAGGTTCTCGTGTTCGTTGCGTGCACACACAATCACGCTGACTGCGGGGAAGTTGTCTTCTTTCTGAGTGCTAGGTGTGACTTTGCTACCTAGTCGCATGTAGCGTAGATAGAAGTATAATTGGTATAAGAAGGTAACAAGCAATACCACTAGCAGTGTCAGTGCTAATGGATTATTCAAACTGGCTACAAACTCCTTGAAAAATACCACTATGCTATTTATTTCTTGATGATTTTTCTAAGTTTCTTGCTTGGAACATCTAGGATGGCTTGCTTAGCCATATCTGCTACGATGGCAGCACCTTCGGCATTGAGTTGGAACTCGCCACTAACTAGTTGTGCTTTGTCTAATGTAACATAGTAGGCAGCTGCTTGCTCAGGTGTCATGCTAGCTAACCACTCGTGTGTCAGTTTCTCTAAATCAATGACAGCTACGTTCTTGTACATGCCTACACGATGAATGGCCTCTACGTAAGCACCCAAGCGATCAATCAATTCGCCATGTTGATAGTATGGTTGAGCCAATGGTGTGCACAATATCACATTGACTTTGTTCTTGTGTCCCAAGTCAATTAGCTCCATTAGGCGGCGGTTGAAGGCGTCTAGTGAACTATATTTTTCTGGATTATACTCTTTGAGGTCGTTAGGACCAAATTGGATAAACATGATAGTGCGATTAGGTTTCTTCTCTAATCTTCTAACTGCATCTGCCTCAACAAAAGCGCGAAGACTCAATCCCAATTCGGCATCGTTGATGACCTTGGTGCGTTTTCTCCATACTCCGTCCATTGCTTGTACCCAACCGCAAGCGGTTGTTGAATCTGAGTATTGTGCCATGGAGCCGTCACCTACCATCCATAATGTACGAGGACGAGCTGCGGCTGGGATAGAGAGTAGAAAAGCTGCTGAGAGCAAAAGGAATAACTTTTTCATAATAATTGATTTGAAGTATATTTATACAAATTAACGCGCAAAGTTACAACTTTTTTTTTATATATGCAATTTTTTTTGTAATTTTGCACCCGAAACCATTAATTCGTATGAATAGTATAGGCAAAAACTTCGTTTTTACCTCCTTTGGAGAGTCACACGGTCGTGCTATCGGCGGTGTCTTGGATGGTGTACCTGCGGGTGTTCGTATCGATCTAGATATGATTCGTCAAGCTCTGGATAAGCGAGCAGGAAGGGCCTCCCTCCAACCCCTCCCTAAAGGGAAGGGAGTTTCGCCACGCGCTGTTCGTGAGGCGGATGAAGTAGAATGGTTAAGCGGAGTGGTTGATGGTGTGACTTTGGGTACACCTATTGCTTTTATCATCCGCAATGCGGATGCTCGCTCTCAGGATTATGACTGGCTCAAACACAATTTTCGCCCTGGTCATGCAGACCAAACATACCAAGAGAAATATGGTATTCGTGACCATCGT
>JAZLBE010000038.1:0-89438 GCA_045613525.1 Paludibacteraceae bacterium | reverse complement strand
CATTGCGGGAGCTTAAATCGGGGTCCCCGAAAAATTGCGCAGCGATTTTATGGGGAGAGCGAAGGCACTAGTCGCCACAATGTTGACATGTCAACAGTCTATGCGACCTAGTTGCCGAACGCGAAGCACCGCAGGTAGCGGTTAGTGGGAATCTTATTGAAACAACAACTACAACAACTTAATCCAACAACTTGCGCCATTCTATGTGTTGCGCTTACTCCTCAAAGTGGGGACTCTTCGGGCACAACACTCGGAGTGCGTTCCGTCGCACTCCTTCACGCTCGAAATTTTTTGTTGTACCGTCGAGTGCACCCCCCGCAAGCGGGTCCCACCTCGTAGCTACTTTCGCGCAATGCAGCACATACTACAGTACGCTCGAAAAATATTTCAAAAAAACGGTTAACACCTTCTCATCTACTCTCCAACGCTTTGCTTCAAGCGAGCTTGAGCAAGTGTTGAATAGCGAATGAGATAGATGAATCTATCTTTTGTGAAATATTTTTCGAGCTTTTCTTGCGTATGTGCATTTTTTGTTGTACCTTTGCAGCGCATTTATGCGCATGAACAAAAACAGAACTTAAGACAACACAATATTATGGCATTTTTTGGATTATTCGGAAAAGAGAAAAAAGAGACACTAGACAAAGGTTTAGAGAAAAGCAAAGAGTCTGTACTAGGTAAGATCAGTCGCGCTATTGCAGGTAAATCTACCGTAGACGAAGATGTACTGGACGACTTGGAAGAAGCTCTCATAACATCTGACGTAGGTGTGGACACTACCCTACGCATCATCGAACGCATACAAGAACGCGTTAAACGCGACAAATATCTAGGTACCTCCGAACTCAACACCATATTGGTTGAAGAAGTAGCATCGCTGCTAGCAGAGAACAATAGCACACAAGTGCTAGACTTTACGGATGAGTTGCCATGCAAGCCCTACGTCATCATGGTAGTGGGCGTGAACGGTGTGGGTAAAACAACCACCATAGGTAAACTAGCCCATCAATACAAGATGGCAGGTAAGAAAGTGTACCTCGGCGCAGCCGATACCTTCCGTGCAGCAGCCGTGGAGCAACTATGCATCTGGGGTGAGCGTGTAGGAGTGCCAGTCATCAAACAACAACAAGGTTCAGACCCTGCCAGCGTAGCATACGACACCCTATCTAGCGCCAAGGCTAACGATGCGGATGTTGTGCTCATTGATACAGCGGGACGATTGCATAATAAGATCAACCTCATGAACGAGCTAACAAAAATTAAGAACGTCATGCAAAAAGTTGTACCAGACGCTCCACACGACGTGATGCTCGTACTAGACGGCAGTACAGGACAAAACGCCTTTGAACAAGCTAAACAATTTACCAAGGCCACACAAGTAAGTTCGCTAGCCATCACCAAACTAGATGGAACAGCCAAAGGCGGTGTGGTGATAGGTATCAGTGACCAGTTTAAGATACCTGTGAGATATATCGGATTGGGTGAGCAGATGACGGATCTGCAGGTGTTTAACCGCGAGGAGTTTGTGAAATCATTGCTGAAGATCTAAGATTTTTTAAGAACGACAATATTGACTAAAAATCGTTTGAGGCTTGCCGAGATAAGCAATAATCGTTCGAGCGAAGCGAGATAAGTAATAATCGTTTGACCGAATGGGAGATAAGAACTTCCTTGGGCGTTCAAGGGGAATATGAATCTCCTTGCCCTGCGGGCAGAAATCTTATAAATCTTTTGACTCGCAAGCTCGCTCAAAGCACTCCGTAATAAATTACAACCGCTCCTCGCTCTCTGCCCTTTTTCCCCGATGCTCGTGCGCTAAATCTTAACTCTAAGATCATGCGTAGCTGACTCACTATCAACAGATAAATGTTAAAAGCATTGCGGGAGCACGCAGAGCACCGCAGGTACGCGGCTAGCGGAATAGATAGAAAGATAATAATAACAAAACGATAAATGGGTATGAAAATACGGTTTGTGACATTAGGATGCAAGTTGAATTTTGCAGAGAGTAGTGCTATTGGAAAAGCGTTACTAGAGCAAGGTCATACCCGCGCTAAACAAGGCGAAGAAGCTGACATATGCGTCATCAACACCTGCTCCGTAACCGACAACGCAGATCATAAAGACAGACAAGCCATACACCGAATCAAACGACAAAATCCGGACGCCATCATCATTGTCACTGGATGCTACGCACAACTCAAACCACAAGAAATCAGTCAGATAGAAGGCGTAGACTATGTACTAGGGCAGAACGAGAAATACGATATTCCAGCGCTAGTAGAGCGCCTGAAATCGGACGCCGCCAAGGCGGCTATGGGACGCTCGCAAAGCGAGCTATTGGACATAGGCGAAGAGGCGAAGAGGCAAAAGGCAAAAGGCGAGATACATGTTTGTGCGATACGCGAGGTGGATGAATTCCATGGGGCATACAGCAAAGACGATAGGACTAGATGCTTCCTGAAAGTGCAAGATGGATGCAACTACTTCTGTACCTATTGCACCATACCACATGCACGAGGCAAATCGCGCAACCCAAAGATAAGCGAGATAGTTGTACAAGCCCAACAAGCACTGGAAGAAGGCGCCAAAGAGCTAGTACTAACGGGCGTAAACATAGGCGACTTTGGTCGTAGTACTGGTGAGAGTTTTATAGATCTGTTGAAGGCATTAGACGGTTTAGAGACAAGCGACTATCGCATACGTATATCGTCATGCGAACCAAACTTGTTGACCGATGAGGTGATAGACTTTGTTGCACACAGCAAACACTTTGCTCCACACTTCCATATACCACTTCAATCAGGTAGCAACGAAGTGCTACAAATCATGAAACGCCGATATACTCGCGAACTGTTCGAAGAACGTGTTAAACACATCAAACAGCTGATGCCACATGCCTTTATCGGTGTTGACTGCATGGTAGGTGTAAGAGGCGAAACAGAGGAGTGTTTTGAGGATTATGTAGCGTTCATCAAACGACTGGACGTGAGTCAGTTGCATGTATTCACCTACTCGGAGCGTGCTAATACACGCATGCTAGAGCTAGATGTATGTGTTGTACCTAAAGCAGAAAGACAACGCCGCAGCAAAGTGCTACACGAGATATCGGAGCAAAAGACGAAGGCCTTCTATGCCGAACAAACAGGAAGAGAGGCCACTGTACTATGGGAGTCCAAGAAAGAGGGTGACCAAATGGCTGGATTCACAGAGAACTACGTCAAAGTGCATGCCCCATACAATAGGGATAAGGTGAATACGTTTGAGAAAGTGGTGATAGGGTGATTGGGAAAGTTCTTGTTAAAGACAATGAAGACAACATTGCACTCACCAACGATGTGAGCACTCAAGAGGGTTATGATATCTCCTTGCCCTGCGGGCAGAAATCTTATTAATCTTATGCACAGCAGGACGTAACAATAAATTACCACCGTTCTGCTCGTCGGCGCTACTAGAACCGCCGACTACGCTATCACTGAATCTAATCAAATGAAAGTAAGTATCGACTCTGGGCATCGTAGGTAAATGTCAAAAGGCAGTACGGTAGTGCTTAGAGCACCGCAGGTAGCGGTTAGCGGGAACTGATTGTCCTTATCTACATTGTAGCGATGCGTAAACGATCTACACAAAATATTTTGCTAAATTCTAAAGGATAGAAGTATATTTTTTTAGAAAAATACACTTTTTCATTATAACTCTTGCGTAAATCAATTATTTATTGTACTTTCGGACACTGCCTTGGCTTATAATCAGCACAAAAACACACCCACATTATAAGCCAATTCCCCCGTAGCTACGTTCGCTCGTCGCAATCCGCTTGTCATAAGAATTTGCGCTGCAAATTGAGGATGCCCGCGTTTGCTCCTCTTCCCACAAACCCACGAGCTTTGCGGGAGTCCTGTTGATTGCCCATACTCCAGTAAGCTCGAAATTATTTGCTAAAAACGGTTAACACCTTATCACATCCCTATCAGTACCCATTTGTAAGCAAGCTTCCAATGGATACTAATAGGTCTATGAGATAGATAAATCTATCTTTTTTGAAATATTTTTCTCGCTTTTCTTGCGTATGTGCATTTTTTGTTGTACCTTTGCAGCGTCTTTGTGAGACTACAAAGATTTTTCCCAATTATTTAGATTTTTTACACACATTTTATTATATGCAATACGATATGCAGAAACTCGGGCGTATGACGCTCGAACAATTAACCGAGATTGCACACAGCTTTGACATCAAAGTGCGCAAAGATGCGTCGTTGCAATCGATTATTTATGATATCCTAGATGCCCAAGCAGATCGTCGTGGTGCTGAAGTACAAGCTCGTGAAGAAGCTAAACAAGCGAAGAACGAGGAGAAGAAACGCGGCAAACGTCAACGCATACAAGTAGCACCTACTAAGGTCAACACGGACAACCTGAAAAGCAACCGAGTAATAGCTACCGTAGGTAACGAGCAAGAGACCCTGGGACAAATGAAAGAGGAACAAGCTAAACAACCTGTTCCAAAACCAGTAGTTTCGGCTGTAACACCTAATATCTTCCGTATAGAGAACACTACATCGCAGGACACAACGCTGCCACTAGAGGACGCTATAGAAGCACCTATAGGCGAGATGGCAAATGAGGCGAAAGGCGAGAAGGTGAGAGGCGAGAAAACGAAGAAAAAACGTAACAAGAAGAGCGGAGAGAGCGTAGAGGTTACTGCATCGGAGAATACAGACAAAGCACCTGTAAGCGAGAAGGCAAATGAGGCAAAAGGCGAAGAGGCGAAAGGTGAAGAGGCGAAAGGCGAAAAGACGAAGAAAAAACGCAGCAAGAAGGGTCGATCGAACATAGAGGACACTGCATCACAAGACGCAGCACAGCCACTAGAGAACGCAACTGACGTGACTACAGGCGATGAGGCAGTAAAGGCTAATCCGCATACTCCAAGCAAACAAGCGGAGACACCAGAAGAGAAACAAGCACGCATCAACGCACGAATAGAGCAGATAACCAAACAGATAGCTAAACGCGAAGAGCAACTGGCTAACGGAGAAGATGTCACTCCGATCCAAACTCCTGCACCAGCAAAACCAGAAGATAGCATACTAGAGAAAGGTGCAGAGGCCTTCGGTGATACCATCACAGCAGTAGGAACACTAGAATGTGCACCTGACGGATACGGATTCTTGCGCAGTGCAGACTACAACTACATTTCATCGCCAGATGACATCTACGTATCGCAACAACAGATTCGTCAATATAGTCTCAAAACAGGCGATACAGTAGAATGTACGATACGTCCTCCACGAGACACAGACAAGTACTTCCCAATGAAAGAGGTCTTGCGCATCAATGGTATTGCACCAGCATTGGCCAAAGAGCGTATCGCATTTGAGAACTTGACTCCACTCTTCCCTGATGAGAAATTCAAATTGTGCAAGGGAGACAAATCAGACCCTATCTCAACACGTATCATCGATCTGTTTGCGCCAATAGGCAAGGGACAACGTGGTCTGATAGTAGCACAACCTAAAACAGGTAAAACCGTACTACTCAAACAGATAGCAAATGCTATTGCAGCTAATCACCCAGAGGTATACATGATTATCCTGCTCATTGATGAACGTCCAGAAGAGGTAACCGACATGGCACGTTCGGTAAACGCAGAAGTGATAGCATCAACCTTTGACGAACCAGCTGAGAACCACGTAAAAGTGGCTAACATCGTACACGAAAAAGCCAAACGACTCGTAGAGTGTGGACATGACGTAGTCATACTACTAGACAGTATCACACGTCTAGCACGCGCCTACAACACTGTTGCCCCTGCGAGCGGCAAGGTATTGTCTGGTGGTGTAGAGGCACAAGCATTGCACAAACCAAAACGATTCTTTGGTGCGGCACGTAACATAGAGAATGGCGGTAGTCTGACCATCATAGCAACTGCATTGACTGAGACTGGTAGCAAGATGGACGATGTGATCTTTGAGGAGTTCAAAGGAACAGGTAACATGGAGTTGCAACTAGACCGCAAACTCAGCAACAAACGTATCTTCCCAGCAGTAGATATACCAGCGTCATCTACCCGTCGCGACGACTTGCTCCTTCCAAACGAGGTGCTGTCACGCATGTGGGTAATCCGTAAGATGCTCAGCGATATGAATAGCGTAGAGGCTATGGAGAAACTGAAAGCCCTGATGGAACGCACCAACGACAACGACGAGTTCCTAGTAGCTGTACAAGGAACGAGAGGATAAAGATTAGAGGCGAAAGGTAGAGACATGAAAGTAGTGATTATCAATGGACCAAACTTGAACCTACTGGGGCGAAGAGAACCCGCAGTATATGGAACCAAGTCAATGGAGCAGGTGCTGCTAGACATACAGCGTCTCTATCCTGACCTACACATCCACTACGCGCAATCTAACCACGAAGGCGATTTGATTGATTGGATTCAGGCGTATGGTATTAATCGTTTAGAGGGCGATGGGATATCGGGTATCGTACTTAATGCAGGCGGATATACCCATACGAGTGTAGCACTACGCGACGCAGTAGCCTGTGCTGAGATACCAGTAGTGGAAGTGCATATCTCTGATATCGCCAAGCGTGAAGCATTTAGACAAACCAGTCTGTTGACCGACGTATGTACACACAGCATCATCGGACACGGAACAGACGGATATAGAGAAGCCGTTGAGTGGATTTTGGAGAAAAGTGAGAAATAAGAGGCTATGGGCATGAAAAAAAAGAAGTAAACAAGGACTAGATGAAAGAAAAAATAGTGAAATACATATTGGGCTGTGTACTGCTATTGTCGGTAGTAGACCCGGTGTATGCAGGTAATAATCCATATGCGGATGACAAAATAATACACTATGGTTATTACTTAGGTGTAGATATCTTGTCATACGACTTGCGCAGTGATAAAGCAAACGAATTGGGATTGGGTGCGGGATTCTCAGTAGGTGGAATTGTAGACATCAAGCTGCATCGTGTACTCAATCTGCGTTTTACACCAGGTATTGGATTTGGACAACGAAAATATAATGGAAATGCTGTCAATAGTATTCCAGTCAACATACCTCTATACCTAAAATGGACAGCTGCACGCGAGGCTAACTTCCGTCCGTATGTGATCGTTGGTGGTGGTATGCAAATGGACCTATTCAGAAATCACGAAGCATACCGCAATCAATTTTTGGATGGATTTGTGGGAGGAGGCTTTGGTTGTGACTTATACTTTAGATGGTTCAAGCTATGTCCCGAAATCAGATATCAAATAGGTTTTGAAGATGAGATATTGGAGGGAAATGATGGTAATGTAAAAAAACTTGTAGGTCCCGCATTTCAACAAAAACTGTCGATAACATTCAACTTTGAATAATGAAGTGGCTAACAGAAATAAGAATGTGGCAATGTGCAATACTAGCAGTGGTGTTGCACATGGTAGCATGTCAAGACAGTACCTTGACAAGCGATCCGAATGCCATGCTCAGTTTTTCGCATGATACGGTGCAGTTTGACACTGTCTTTACAGCCATGGGCAGTTCTACGAGACGAGTGCTAGTATACAACCCGAACAAGAATGCCATAAAGATAGAACAAGTAAGCATGCAGGATGGCAAGTATTTTCACATCAATCTGGATGGAGAGAACGACATGGACAAGCTGCGCGACATTGTTGTTAGAGGTCAGGATAGCCTGTTCTTGTTTGTCAAAGTATACATCGACCCTCAGATGGAAGATTCGCCTGTCCTCATAGAGGACAACATCGCATTTAGGTTGAATGGTCATACCCAACAAATCAACCTGCAAGCCTACGGACAAGACATCATTAAGATACAAGACAAGACTGGTCTGAAAATCTATAACAATCTGACACTGACGAGCCAAAAACCATACGTCATATATGACACCGTGGCGGTGGCTGGTACACTGGAAATAGAAGCAGGTGCAACAATCTACATGCACGAAGGAGCATCTATCTATGCCTACGGCGATGTACAAGCAATAGGCACACAGCAGGAGCCTATCGTGTTGCGTGGAGACAGGACAGACAGGCTATTTGACTCGGTACCATACCGCATGGCATCTGGGCAATGGGACGGCCTGTATCTAATATACACCGGCGAAGGAAATGTACCAACATACACGCTGGATTATGTAGACATATTATCTGGTTGTATAGGACTATACGCATACTCTGAGAATACGGACATACTGCCACATATATCACTGAAAAACAGCAGAATACACAACCACTCTATCTACGGTCTTATCCTGCAAAATATAGACGCCGAAGTCAGCAATTGTGAGATAAGCAACTGTGCATCCTACTGTGTGTACCTAGCAGGTGGTGAGCATCATTTTGTGCACAACACTATCGCCGCATACTATGGCATTCCATATACGAACTTGAACATCCACAGCAATCTATTTGCGGAGGATGTGGCGGCGGTATATATCAACAACCTGAGTAAGCAGTATGCCAAGACCAATAGTTCGTTTAGCAACTGCATCATCACAGGCGGAAGAGCGAACAACCTAGTGGTTGCGACTCCACTCCCCGACAACTATCCTGGACATTTCACAGGTAACTACCTGCGTGCGGACTCGCTGCCAATAGCCTATGCAGAGAACAACGTATATGCCACTGAGGCAGACTCGATGCTCTTCCGCAACATCTACTACCTGTCAAAAAATTATCATTACTACGATTTTAGACTCGACACATTGTCTCCTGCGCGTGGTATAGGTGACAGCATTGTGGCACTATCCTACCCTATTGACCGAGTTGGTCGCGTACGCAAGGCACGCCCAGATGCGGGATGCTACGAATGGGAGGAATAGGATGAGTAGAGAGTTGAGAGAAAGAAAATGAGCGTTTTCGCTCATTTTTTTTGTATATATCAAAAAAAAGTTGTATCTTTGCGCGGTAATACAGAAAAGCGCAAAGACTATGTTAGTTATTGGAAACAAGATGCCCGCATTCAGCGTGGTAGATCAAAACGGAAACACCGTAACAGACCAACAGTTGTTGGGTAAGAAAACTGTCATTTATTTTTATCCAAAAGATAGTACTCCAGGTTGCACCGCGGAGGCATGTAACATACGCGATAACTACGAGAGACTGCTAGCAGAAGGTTATCAAGTACTGGGTGTGAGCAAAGATAGTCAAAAGTCGCATCAGAACTTCATAGCGAAAAACCAACTACCATTCCCACTACTGTCCGATCCTAGCACAGAGATGCTGCAAGCTTTTGGTGCATGGGGCGAGAAAAAGATGTGCGGTAAGACATGTATAGGAACCTTGCGTAAGACCTTCATCTTTGACGAGCAAGGAGTAGTGGTAGATGTGATTGAGAAAGTTGACACCAAAAATCACGCTGCACAGATCTTAGGATAGAGCGGCAATGGGCGATCGGCTATGGGATAAATAACGAAAATTAAATAAACAAAAATATGAATACAAAAGAACTACAAAAACTTATTGCCATCTGGTTTGAAGAAGATATTCGCGATGGTGATCATACATCACTCAGTTGCATCCCTGAGACCGAGATGGGTTGTCAACAACTAATCGTAAAAAAAGAAGGCATCATAGCTGGTATTGAGGTTGCGAAAGAGATCATAGCATACTTTGATCCAGAATGCCGCGTAGAGCAACTGCTAGAAGATGGTGCTCACGTTAAGCCAGGCGACATAGCCTTCCGCGTATACGGCAAGGAGCTCAGTCTGCTGCAGATAGAGCGCACAATGCTCAATATCATGCAACGTATGTCTGGTGTGGCAACCACCGCACATCGCTATCAAAGTCTCATAGCAGACACCAACTGCCATGTTCTAGACACACGCAAGACGACTCCTGGATTGCGCTACCTAGAGAAAGAGGCCGTACTGATTGGTGGCGGTATGAACCACCGCATTGGACTCTTCGACATGATCCTACTAAAGGACAACCATGTGGATTTTGCAGGTGGCATCACAGCCGCATTGACTCGTGCAAAAACATATTGCGAGGAGAAGGGCAAAGACTTGCGCATTGAGATTGAGACACGCAATGAGGATGAGATTCGCGAAGCACTAGCTACAAACATCCCAGATCGTATCATGCTAGACAACTTTAATCCAGAGCGCACTAAGGGTGCAGTAGAGATTATCCGCAACTGGGAGAAAGAGAATGGCAAACATATTGAGATAGAATCTAGCGGTGGCATCACGATAGACACCTTGCATGACTATGCAGTGACAGGTGTAGACTTTGTTAGTGTAGGTGCACTAACCCACTCTGTGAAGAGTCTAGATATGTCCTTCAAAGCTATGCGTTGATTGCGGATTAAGGTTAAAGGCGAGAGGTGAAAGGTTAAAGACAAAAGGTAAGAAAGTATGATTAAAGAGAGACTAGCGGCGCTACGAGCGCTGATGCAAGAACATAAGATTACCGCATGTATTGTTCCTGGAACAGATCCACATGCAAGTGAGTACATGGCTCCACACTGGACTGAGATGAGCTGGATTACAGGTTTCCTAGGAGAAACAGGAACAGCTGTTATCACCCTAGACCAAGCTCTACTGTGGACAGATAGTCGCTACTATCTGCAAGCCGAAGCGGAGCTACAAGGTACAACGGTAGAGCTCATGCGCGAAAGCGATGTAGACTGTCCAAGTATCACAGAGTGGCTCGTGGCACACCTATCGCCTGCATCAGCACCTAGGGTGGCAGTCAATGCAGAGATGTACAGCGTGAATGGTTATCGTGCATTGAAAGCCGAACTAGAAGAAGGTGGACTAAGTATAGTGTCCATCGACCTGATCTCTCCACTATGGACAGAGGGGCGTCCTGCTATACCAACCTCGCTACTCTACGAGTACAGCGAGACATATGCGGGCGAAAGCGTAGAGAGCAAGCTAGCGCGCGTGCGTCAAGCGATGAAAGATAAACGCTGCGAAGCACTAGTTGTGAGTGCTCTGGATGAGATAGGATGGTTGCTCAATATCCGCGGTAAGGATGTGGATTATACCCCATGCTTGATAAGTTATGTGGTTGTAGAAATGGACAAATGCACATTGTTTGTAGCACCAAATAAACTAGACGACGCAGCACATGCCTACCTAGAGAGAATAGGTGTATGCATAGAAGACTACGACCAAGTATTTGCATACCTACAACAACTGCAAGTAGGTAGCATCATGTACGACGGCGGCAAAGTCAATGAGGCACTCTATGAGGCCATCAATGAGCAAGTAAAACGTGTGAACGTCAGCCCAAGTCCAGTATTGAAGATGCAGAGCATCAAGAACGATGTAGAGTTGGAAGGCGAGCGTATAGCAATGCGCAAAGATGCGGTAGCACTGACTCGTTTCTTCTACTGGCTAGAGACGGAAGCACTACAGACACCTCAAACAGAGATAACCTTGGCCAAGAAACTAGGCGAGTTGCGCGCTATGGGTGCGAACTATACCGATGACAGTTTCTGCACCATCGCAGGATGGAAGGGTAATGGTGCCATTGTACACTACCACGCAGAAGCAGACGCATGCGCAGATATCGTAGGTGATGGTGTATTGCTATTGGATTCGGGTGGTCAGTACCTGGATGGTACAACAGACATCACACGCACCGTGTGGATCGGCGACGAGGCGCTGATTACAGATGCCGTTAAGCGTGATTATACCGCCGTACTCAAAGGACATATTGCACTGGCCAACGCACGCTTCCCTAAGGGCACACGCGGTAATCAGTTGGATGTGTTGGCACGCCAATTCCTATGGTCAGAGGGAATGACTTACGGCCATGGTACAGGCCACGGCGTAGGACACTTTATGGGCTGTCACGAAGGTCCACAAAACATACGCACTGACAACAACACCAATCCGCTGCAACTGGGTAACATCTGCTCAGACGAACCAGGTCTGTATCGTGCTAACGAGTATGGTATACGAATAGAGAACCTGATAGCCGTGCGTGAGGCGAAGAACTTGGGTGCACATGCCACAGGTGAGACCTTCTACGAGTTTGAGACTCTGACAATATGCTACTACGACACACGCATGATAGACATGCGTCGTATGACAGCACAAGAGATAGCATGGATCAACACATACCACGAGTGGGTATACGCCGAAGTTGCTCCACATCTGACAGAGAAAGAAGCCGCATGGCTAAAAGAAAAATGTAAAGCGCTATAATCCTAAAAAAAGACGAACTATAAGGACAAACTAACACTCTTTCATATGCAACCAAAAGAACCAAAAGCAGAAAAAAAGACTGCTAAGAAAGCAACTCCTAAGAAAACTGTTGCCAAGAAAACCAGTAGTAAGCAAGCAACAGAAGAGAAAGTAGTTGAGAATGAGACTATAGTTACTACCCCTGCTACACCCAAGAAAACTACCGCAAAAAAAGCGGCAGCAAAAAAAGTAGAAGCACCAGAGACCAATAAGGTCGAGGTGGAGGTTCCTGCTGCGAAGAAAACCGCAAAAAAAACAACCACCAAGAAAAAAGTAGAGGAGAAACCAGCGGAGGAGAAGGTAGCTAAGAAAGTGGTTGCAAAAAAAGCAACTGCCAAGAAAACTGCGGAGAAGAAAGAAGAAGAGGTAGTGCCTGCTGCCAAGAAAACAACGGCGAAGAAAACAACCGCCAAGAAAAAGGTGGAGGAGAAACCTGTCGTAAAGCCAGTAGTAGAGGAAAAGCCTGTGGAAGAGAAGGTAGCTAAGAAAGTGGTTGCAAAGAAAGCTGCTGCCAAGAAAACCACAGAGAAGAAAGAGGAAGAGGTGGTGCCTGCTGTCAAGAAAACGACCAGAAGCAAAACTGCGGCAAAGAAGAAAGTAGAGGAACCAGCTGTTGTAGAACCAGTGGTAGAGGAGAAACCAGCAGAAGTAAAGGTGGAAGAGAAAGAGGTAGCTACAAAGGATGTTAAGCGCAAAACAAAAGCTAAGAAAACCAAAGAGGAGCCCCCTGTAGAGGAAGTTGCTAGCGAAGAAAAAACAACCAAAAAGAAGAAAACAGCCAAGAAAGCAGCGGTAAAAGAAGAAGCCGTAGCAACTGTTGAAAATGAAAAGGTAGAAGAGAAAGCCGAAGTAAAAACAGAGGCCGCAGTAGCACCAAAGAAAAATAGTTTTATCAAGAAATTCTTGCTTATTTTCTGGGGACTATTCTTCGCGGGAATAATATCGATCGTCGCACTATTCTGGATGACAACCAAGGGATGGATAGGCTATTTGCCACCACTGGACGAGTTGCAGAACCCAAAGAGTATGTTGGCGTCGGAGATCTTTACAGCAGATCACAAACAGATAGGTCGTTACTATCGTTATAACCGTGTGAGTGTTCACTACACAGACATCTCTCCATTCTTGTTAGATGCGTTGATAGCAACCGAAGATGCTCGATACTTTGGTCACTCGGGTATAGACTACAAGTCGCTAGCACGTGCAGTAGCTAAAATGGGTAAAGCAGGTGGTGGTAGTACGATTACCCAACAGCTGGCTAAGCAGTTGTGGTCTCCACGCGCAAGCAATGTGTTTGAGCGAGCTATGCAAAAACCTATTGAGTGGGTGATTGCCACCAAACTAGAGCGATTGTATTCCAAGGAAGAGATACTGACCATGTACCTCAATCAGTTTGACTTCTTGTACAACGCCGTAGGTATTAAGTCCGCAGCTCACGTATACTTCAACACCACTCCAGACCAACTGAGTATGGAAGAGAGTGCTATGTTGGTGGGTATGTGTAAGAATCCTTCGCTATACAACCCAATGCGTCGTCCAGAGCAAGCACTGAATCGTCGTAATGTGGTATTTGACCAAATGTGCAAGTACAACTATATTGATGCACAAACATGTGATTCGCTGAAGGCATTGCCTGTAAAACTGGATTACCAACCAGTAGATCACAAGCAAGGCATAGCTCCATACTTTAGAGAGTACATCCGTCGTATAATGACCGCCAAAGAGCCTAAGAAGAGCAACTATCCAGAATGGAACAAGCAGCAATACGAACTAGACAAACGCCAATGGGAGGAGAACCCACTATACGGTTGGTGTAATAAGAACTTTAAGCACGATGGTACACCATACAACCTCTATCAAGACGGACTACGTATCTACACCACCATCGATTCGCACATGCAGAAGTATGCAGAGGAATCTGTAAACGAACACATGCAATATCTACAACGCAGATTCTTCCGCGAGAAACGCAGAAAGAGTTATGCTCCATTCTCACGCAAGTTGTCTAAACGCGACCGAGAAGCCATCATGACTCGTACGATGCGTCAGACAGATAGATATCGTGCATTGAAGCGTGAAGGACTGGATGAGGAACAAATATTGAAAGTATTCAACACCCCTGTAAAGATGAGTGTATTCTCCTACAAGGGTGATATAGATACAGTGATGACTCCGATGGATTCCATCAAATGGACCAAGTACTTCTTGCGTTGTGGTTTTGTGTCAATGGATCCTAAGAATGGCGCAGTCAAAGCATATGTAGGAGGTCCAAACTTTGAGCACTTCCAATACGACATGGTTAACACCGGTCGTCGTCAGGTAGGTTCAACCATCAAGCCATTCCTATACTCACTGGCAATGAACGAAGGCTTCTGGCCATGCGACAGTGTATTGCACGACGAGATAACCCTGCTGGACAGCAAAGGTAAGCCATGGACACCACGAGATGGTCACACCAAGAACAAAGGAGAGATGGTGACTATCAACTGGGGACTATCGCAATCAAGTAACTGGGTAACCGCATACATGATGTCTCTATTCAGCCCACATCAAATGGTTAGAATCATGCGTAAGTTCGGTATATCGGGTAACATACCAGCGGTTGTCAGTCTATGTCTAGGTCCATGTGAAGTAAGTGTACAAGAGATGGCCAACGCATATACCGCATTTGCTAACAAGGGAGTGCGTATAGACCCTATGTATGTCACCCGAATAGAAGACATCAACGGAAATACGATAGCCACCTTCTCACCTAAAAAGCATGAGGTTCTGAGTGAATTGACCACCTACAAGATGCTATACATGCTGCGCAATGTAATGAGCAGCGGAACAGGTGCTCGCGCTAGAAGTCGCTATGGACTGAAAGGACAAATGGGTGGCAAGACAGGTACATCGCAAAATCACTCGGATGGTTGGTTCATCGGATTTACCCCATCGCTAGTGACGAGCGTATGGGTAGGTGGAGAGGATCGTTCGATCCACTTTGACAACATGGCAATAGGACAAGGAGCAAGCACAGCATTGCCTATTTGGGCTATCTATATGCAAAAAGTATATGCAGACGACGAGTTGTGCTATGACAAACGAGAGAGGTTTGATGTGCCAAGATGGTTTAATCCAAATCAAGGTTGTAGATAAGCATTGAAACGACTGTTGTACATATTCCTATTGAGCTGTATTGGTACAGTCAGTATGGCACAGCTCAACACCGATCGCATCACAGCGATTGGTAGGAATGCGTTGTACTTTGACGACTATGTACTGAGTATCCAATACTTCAATCAAGTCATCAAACTAAAACCCTATCTGAGTGAGCCATATCTGCTACGAGCTATGGCAAAAATCCAGTTGGGAGACTACACCGGGGCAGAACAAGACTGTAATGCAGCGATAGAGCGCAATCCATTTCAGCCTGGTGCATATTACACGAGAGGTTATGTGTACAGACGGACGGATCAGTTGGAAAAAGCGGAAAAGGACTTTACAGAAGCTCTGATCTTTGCGCCAGAGAACCGTACCTATATCGCTATGCGTGCTGACGTTCGTGCAGAGCGCAAACAGTTTGATCTAGCCTTGGAGGATATCAATCATCTGTTATACCGCGACCCACAGTCCGCATCGTTGCACTTTGAAAAGGGTACGATATGTCTGCGCAACAATGATACGGTTTGTGCGTTGAGTTCTTTTGAGAAAGCCACGGAATATGACTCGCAAAATCCATCTAACTGGTCTGCACTAGGATTAGTCCAGCTGATGTCCAACGACCAAGATAATGCACTGGAGTCATTGACACGCTCGATCACCCAAGGCAGTACATGGGCGGGAGACTACATCAACCGAGGCATCATATACTACAAACGTCATAACTATCGCAGTGCGTTGGCAGACTATGATAAGGCTATCAGTCTGTCTCCAAAAGATGTGCAATGCTACTACAACAGAGGTGTACTACGCCAAGAGTTAGGAGACTACAACCGAGCCTTAGAAGACTTTGATCAAGTATTGGAGATCGATCCTGGCCATATAGAAGCCATATATCAACGTGGCATGGTTCAGTTGCAATTGCGTCAATGGAGAGAAGCGCTGAATGATTTTGAGAGAATCATGCAGCAGTATCCATACTTCTTGCCTGCCTATTATCTGGCAGCACAAGCAAAGACATCGCTCGGAGAAAACAAAGCGGCCTATCAATTGCGCCAACAGGCATATGAACTAGAGCAAAAGAAAGATAGTATTCAATCGCTGCAAACATCGATGCAGCTGGCCGCATCGCAACCCCAACAACGTGATCGACGCAAAGAGTTCTCAACCCTGGCAGCACAAAATCAAGAAGCGAGCGAGGAAGAAAACAAGTACGACAGCGATACACGAGGTGCAGTCCAAAAGCATCACACGGACGTGGTGAACGAGCCTAACATCCTGCTGTCATATTACGCGACTCAAAACAATGCAACGACGCTAAGACAAACCAATTACACATTGGCAAGTGTAGATGCGTATAACAACCTAAAGAAGTTGCCAGCACCATTGCGATTTACGACACAGGAGTTGACACTGACGGCAGAAATGGTCGATCAACACTTTACACAGATCAGCGCTATCTCAGCACAAATAGATAGACTAGAGCAAAGCATAGGATACACATCGGCATATAGTCAAGAACTGTGTGCGGCATATCTAGCACGCGCCATGGAGTTTGCATTGGTACAAGACTATTCGTCCGCCATAGATGATATCACTAGAGCGACTCTGATAGATGGTGAGTTATACTTTGCATATTTCTGTCGTGCGAACTGGCGATATAAGCTCATCGAGTATAAACGTGCGATGGGCGAAACAACAGAGAGTGCAGATTTTGAGTTGATGTTGCGCGACTATGACTACGTCATCAGCAAACAAAGCGACTTCTCCTTTGCCTACTATAATAAGGCGAACATGTTGTGTATACAGCAGGACTTCCGTGCAGCAATATCCTATTACACACAAGCGATCAGTGTAGACGGAGATTTTGCAGAGGCCTACTTCAACAGAGGACTGACCTATATCTTTATCAACGAAATAGAAAAAGGACTTGCTGATTTGAGCAAAGCTGGAGAGGCAGGTATATACCAAGCATACAACTTAATCTCAAGATTTCAGTAAGCATCCATGCAGTTAAGCAAGTACATGAATATGAAGTGGAGAATCACGCTACTCATACTATGGGTTGTAGGTGTGCATACGACTAATGCGCAAGTACTGTATAAGGTGTCTAGCAATGCGGCATCAGCCCCATCCTATATACTAGCCACGAATAGACTAGTGGACATGTCATTCATCGACACGATCCCTAATGTATTCAAATGTTTTAGTGCGTGTGACAAGGTCATAACAGAGTTTGCCATGCAAGATTACGAAGCCATAGCAGCCTTACGTCAAGCGGCATTGCTACCCGACTCGATCGTACTACACAACTTCTTCACAGAAAAGGAATATGAGGCTATCGATGGTGCGCTAAGTTTCCATATTGGTATGGGTATGGACAAACTGTGTAGGATGAAACCATCCTATCTGACAGAAATGTTTCGTAATGAACTCATGAAACAATGGTTGGGCTACAACGAGGATCGCTCGATGGAAACTTTTTTTGAGGCAGTTGCAATACAAAACAACACGCCCATATATGGTTTGGACAATATAGGTGAGACCATGTATATGATCTTTGACCGAGAACCTTTTGAGTGGCAATGCAAAGAGTTGAGCAAGATCGTTGAGCATCCAGAAAAAGAGATACAACTAGAGCGTACACTATGCGAGATGTATCGATATGGACGCCTATCAGATATGGCATATACCGTCAAAGGACCAGACAACACCTCTACTCTATCCTATTCGGACTATATGGTATATAGTAAGCGAAACAAAGAATGGGTCAAACGACTCCGTCCATACCTGAAGGAAGGTAAGGCCTTTATTACACTGAATGCTATATATCTAGGAGGCGAAGATGGATTATTGGCTCAACTAAAGGCCGCAGGATATCGTGTAAAGGCTGTGAATAGATAAGCGAGTTAAGGGCAGAGATGGAGCGTATAAAATCATTTTTAGAGCGCAATGCACTGGCATTAGCAATGGTAGTGGGCGTAGCGGGTTATGCTATTTTTAGGCATATGACATGGATGTTGCCGCCGCTCATCTTCCTGATGCTCTTTTTCACCTTCTGTAAGATCAATCCCGCAGATCTGCGACTAAGAACGTGGCACTGGTTAGTGCTAGTAGTTCAGTTGGTATTGGGTGTCACGCTGTACTATGGACTGGAATATGTTTTAGGGCAACACACCCAACTGGCAAGTCAGGACGTAGCGATCATTTCGCAAGGACTGATGTTGTGCGTGATAATGCCTACAGCAAGCGCAGCCGCTATCATAGCAGGTAAGTTGGGAGGTAGTATACAGAACCTAACATCATTCACCTTGCTCAGCAATATAGCAACGGCAATTGTCGTACCGATCTTCTTCCCTATTGTTAATCCTGAAGCAAGTATTGAATTCAGCCAAGCCTTTTGGATGATACTGCGTAAGATATCGCCACTACTGATAGCCCCATTCCTAGCTGCATGGTTGATACGATACGTCTATGATCAATATCAAAGAAAGCAAGGAAGCGAGAAGCGCTTTGTACTGCCAAGAAAAATGGCGAGTATGCCCTTCTATGTATGGGTGGTGACACTGGTCATCCTGATGGGCGATCTGACCTACTCGCTTATACATCAGAGTTATAGTCTATGGACCATCGTCATCATATGCATAGGATCACTCATAACATGTCTTATGCAGTTTGGCCTAGGTAAATGGATAGGATATCACCATCCAGCAGGGACAAAAGGGCATGACTATAAGGATGTGCTCATCAATCCAGAGGCCGCCAACTACTCGATGCAGAAAGTGAGCCAAATAACGGCGGGGCAGGCATTTGGTCAGAAGAATACTACCCTAGCCATATGGATGGCACAGGCATATCTAGTACCGATAGCGTCGATGGCACCAGCTGTATACATCATATGGCAAAACCTGTTTAACTCTATCCAACTAAGTATAGCAGGACGGCAGGCAGAGAAACAAAAGAAGGGAGCATGATGCTCCCTTCTCTATTTTATTATATCGGTTAACCGATTAGGCGGTTATGCGAGTTTGGCAAGTGCCTCCTTCATGCGGCGCATAGCTTCTACAATAAGATCCTCGCTGGTTGCGTATGAGAAGCGAATGCATTTATCTTCGCCAAAAGCACTACCTGATACACAAGCGACATGTGCCTCTTGGAGGAGATAGGTAACCAGTTCGTCGGCATTGTTGATGGTCTGTCCTTGGTATTGTTTGCCGAAGAAAGCAGAAACATCTGGGAAAAGATAGAAGGCACCTTGTGGCTCGAGAACCTTCATGCCAGGAATATCCTTAGCTAGTCCTACGATGAGATTGCGACGACGCTCAAAAGCTTGGCGCATGTGCTCAACGCAATCTTGTGGGCCAACATATGCAGCCTCAGCAGCTTTCTGAGCGATGGTAGTAGCACAGCTGATGGTCTGTCCTTGGAGACGTTTGACTGCGGTGATAAAATCTTTGTCGTGACAAGCGAGCCATCCTATACGATAACCAGTCATAGCATATGCCTTGCTGACACCATTGATAATAATCAACCTATCTTCGATCTCTGGGAACTGAGCCAAAGTCTCGTGTTTGCCAGTATATAGGATATGTTGGTAGATCTCGTCTGCAAGCACAACGATTTGTGGATGTTGTTTGAGGACTTCCACAATGGCTTTAAGATTCTCATATGTATACACAGAACCTGTAGGGTTATTAGGAGAGCACAACATGAGGAGTTTGGTATTAGGCGTGATAGCCTCCTGAAGTTGCTCTGCAGTCAAGCAGAAATTGTTCTCCATGGTTGTTTTAACCAAAACTGTTTTGCCTTGCGCAATCTTGACCATCTCCACGTAGCTAACCCAACATGGTGTAGGCATGATCACCTCATCACCAGGACCGATAATAGCTTCAATAGCATTGCAGAGAGCCTGTTTAGCACCCACAGAAACTACGATATCATTAGCATTATAAGGACGAACAGGATAAGCAGCGATATCCTTGTTGAGCGTATCAGCTATAGCCTGACGAAGGGCAGGAAAACCAGGAGTTGGGCCATAGTGAGAAATGTCATTGTTGACAGCATCAATAGCAGCCTGCTTAACGTGTGCTGGAGCTGGGAAATCAGGTTCGCCCAATGATAGACCAATAACATCAACTCCTTCTGCGCGGAGTTGTTGGCAAAGTGCAGCAACCTGTAGTGTAGCTGACTCTTCAAGTGCAGCAATACGATTAGAAATCAACATAATCTTTTGTACTATTTGGTATTATAAAATTCGGAATATTACTCGTAATATTTACGGGTGCAAAGGTACAATTTTTTTTTTAGATATGCAAGATTTGAAAAAGACTGACCATTTTTTTACTTAAAAAAATGTAAAATATTTGTATAGTCTAAAAAAAAATAGTACCTTTGCAGAAATAATCTATCAAAATGGGTTATTTTTTGTCAAAAGAAAAAGTGAATGACAAAATTAATAGAAAAAATATTATAAAAAATTAAAAAACATTATCATTATGAAAAAGAGTATTCTTTTGGTTGCTATTTTGGCATTTGTAGGCGCAGCTACAGCGGTAGCTCAACCACGCGCTATTGGTGTGAACTTGGGTTATGGTGTTGATCTATCTTACCAACATTCTCTCGGCGAGGCAAATATGCTTGATGTATCAATAAACATTCCTGGATTCAATGGTCTTGGTGCAAAAGTAACATACGATTGGATCAACCCATTCGGTACAGCAATTCCATGGGACTACAAAGGTGAGTGGAAATGGGCTCTTGGTCTAGGTGCATCAGGTGGTATGTACAACTTGTTTGATCCAAATGAGGATACCCATTGGTATGTAGGTGCAGCAGCTCACGTTGGTGTAGAGTATGACTTCTGGTTCCCATTGCAACTATCATTGGATTTGCGTCCAACCCTTGGTGTAGATAACACAGCAGGCAACATTGGTTTTGGTTTGAACGGAATCATTAGCGGTGTAACACTTGGCGTTCGCTACTTGTTATAATACAAGTTGGAAATAAAAGAAAAAAGATGTTCTCTAAGAGAGCATCTTTTTTTGTACTAGGTAGGAATATATCAATAGGTTTAAGATAGCCTAAAGGTAGCGCAAGGGTAGCGGAATCCTATGGTAGAGTTAAGGTAGAGATACAGCGATGTTCCAATCAGGTCTCAATGAGGTTCCAATGGAGATAAGGGGTTGGTTAGAGGTTAGAAAAAAAATAAAGCTGCGATGAAACGCAGCTTTATTCGTATAGAACTGGCTATTGATTAGCGCATAACTTTTTGAGTAGTAGTCTTGCCATTCTTCTCGTATTGAACTAGGTAGAGACCTTTCTTCAATACACCCATATTAGCTTGATCTACATTGTTTTGAACAGATACAACTTGACCATTAAGATTATAGATAGTCACGTTGTATGGAGGGAAGATCTCAGAAGATGTACCAGGAAGAAGTACATTCTCTACATCTGTCTTGATGTGTGGCAATTGGAGTTCCTTACCAGTAAGAATAACTACCTCACCTGGAGCCAAAGTAATGGTTGTAGTTGTTTGTTTCTTTTGCTCTAGGTAGTTGTACCATGCGCCAGAAGGAACAGTAACAGTCTGGTTGCCAGTTACATCAAAGTTACCTGCAACATAGACATCGCTACCCCATTGGACAGTACGTAACTTCTTACCAGAACCAAGGCTAACAGCAGTTGGGTTACCCTCAAACACCTCTGGGATGAGACGGGTACGAAGTTGGATGATTTGACCTACCTTAATGAATGCCTCGAGACGGCAATGGCCTGCGGTTAACCATTTCTCAGGACGCATTTTAGCTTGCATCTTGCAGTCGTAGTCTGCACCAAGTTGGCTAGCGATTCCGTAGTCATTCTTACCCCATTGACCTTGTGCGTTTTGATATTTAGAATTATCGTAACCAAGTTCAGCGAAGTGGTAGAACATCTTAGGACCATTGAGCATAGTCAAGAATGCCATATTCAAAGGTACGCGCGCTGCGCGATCCTCCTCGCTTTTTTGGAGATTACCATTACCCCATTGTTTAGCCTTGAAGAAAGCGCGTTCCTCATCGTGACTCTCGCAGTAGGTAACGTAGTTGTCCTTGTTAGCAGGTGTTAGATCGTCACCATCTTTAAGCCATCCCATAGCGGTTTGGTAGTAAGCGTTGGTGGTGTTATCCCAACACATCATACCTGCATTAACGAGTTGTGGACGCTCAGAACCCATATTACCGCCCCAGTGCTCAAGGATCATGTATGCATCAGGAGAAACGGCTTTAACACCATTCTCATAGTAGTGCTTGATATTAGCAACTGATGTATTAGCCGTTGTACCACAGAGACCATGGCTAAGGTCCATACGGAAACCGTCTACTTTATACTCAGTGAGCCAGTAAGCAAGTGAGCGTGTAAACATCGTTTTGGTAGGAACGAAGTCGTGGTTCCAATCCTCGTATACATTGTCTGAGTGAGGAGCAGTAACATTGAACCAAGGGTTATTGCTCAACTCAGATCCATAAGGATAGAGTTTGTTCATTGGGTTGAGACCTGTAGCGTGGTTGAACACCATATCAATGATAACGGCTATACCACGTTTGTGGCACTCATCAACGAAAGTCTTGAACTCCTCAGGAGTACCATAAGCTTTGTCTAGTGCGAAGAAGTGGTTAGGAGAGTATCCCCAGTTCTCGTTGCCATCAAACTCGGTAATAGGCATAAGCTCGATAGCATTAACACCGAGATCCACGAAATAATCAAGGCGCTCCAAAAGACCAGCAATATTGCGAGAAGGAGTATGGTCATATACCCAAAGCTCGTAAATAATGAGGTTATTCTTGTTTGGACGTTTGAAGTTGAGAGTTGCATCTGACCAATTGAATTTAGGTTTTGCGGTTTGGATGACGGTCACATAACCATCACCTTGCTCAGGATAGTCGTTCTTATATCCAGTAATCCATTTATCATCGCCATGAAGAACCTTCTCAGAATAGAGATCAGAGATGCGTACCACTTTACCATCAGCACGAACTACAACATATTGCATAGCATATTCTTGGCCTGGGTTGAGACCTGTGAGTTCAATCCAGAAGTATGCGCTATCATTCGCTTGTTTGAGTTGGTAGTCATTGGAGATTGTCCAGTCATTGAAATCACCCACAACGAAAACGTTTTTAGCAGGTGCGTTCTTGCTAGCAGCATATGTACAGAGTGTAGCCTTGGTTTGATCAGCCTCGTCATAGTAGATACCATTGATAATACCAGCAGGACGATTAGCTTTGACCGGAGCATTAGGAACGCATGTGAAAGCAGTAGCCTTGACTGTTTCAGAACCAGCAGTTGCAGAGAACTCAATGCTGTAGTTACCTTGAGCAGTAAAAGTATAATCGTGTGTAAGTTGGGTACCTGTTGCAGTTTTGACTGTTTCACCATTAATCTTGAGTGTTAGAGTAGCAGAAGCAGTAGCATTACCTACAAATGTAACCTTGGAATTGAGACTTGTGATCTCTTGAAGATCATTGATAGAAACCGCTAGACCCTTGTCTGCAAGCTCTACAAAGATATCACCACCTTCGGCTGTTTTACCTTCCTTAGAACCACCAGGACCATCGTGGAAAACGAAAGCAAGTTTCTTAATTTCGGTAGTAGAAGGGCAATTGTAGTACTCATAGATGTTAGGGATAACAAGTTTCCAGTTATTGCCATCCTTAGTCATTTGGGTTTTGGATGTGTTAGCACGCCAACCCTCAACGACGTTTTTCCAATCACCATCATTAGAAGAAGCGCTGGTGATGAGTCCAGTGTGTGCATAGCACTTGGTTGCACCTGACATGCCTTTGTTACCCTCATTTGGATTGAAAATGATAGTGACCTCGCCCGTATATCCTTTTTGGATAATAGCAGGCACTGTTGTTACCTGTGCTATGGCTGATAGCGCAAAGACAGATAGGAGTAAAAGTGTAAGTTTTCTCATATTAAAAATTTATTGTTGTGTTAAAAAAAATCTATCTATTGAATAATTCCTCCACCGATAAGGAGTCCATCCTTATAAATCACCAAAGATTGTCCAGGCGTGACACCCCAAACAGGTTGTTCGAAATGGAGATGCAGGGTGTCAGGCATAGAGTCCGAGGTAATAGTAGCTTGCACCGCAGGAGACTTGTATCGGATCCGAGCAGTAACAACAGGGGATTCGTTCAACCAGTCCATATCCCTGAGGCTAACTTGAGAGGCATATACATCGTGGGTATATAAATCGTCATGTTCGCCTAGTGTAACGGTATTGGCTTGAGCATCTATTGCTATGACATGTTTGGGCGAGCCAAGTGCAATACCTAATCCTTTTCGTTGTCCAATGGTATAGTTGCAAAAACCACAATGTTTGCCCAAAATCTTGCCAGAAGCATTTATATAGTTGCCAGGTGCAGTATCGATACCTTGTTCAGCAAGAAAAGTACGGTAATCATTATTAGGAATAAAACAAATATCCTGACTCTCTGCTTTCTTACTCAAGACTTCGTATCCGCGATCTAGTGCTATCTGTCGGACTTGTGCTTTGGTCAATCCACCTAGTGGGAAGATTGTTCGGCGTAGGTTATCCTCAGTAAGCATCCATAGGAAATAAGTCTGATCCTTGAATGTATCAACAGCATTCTTGAGGTATAGATGTCCACGATGCTCAGCAATCTGTGCATAGTGTCCTGTAGCTACATAGTCGCAGTGGAATTGGTCAGCAGCCTCAAGCAGCTTACCCCACTTGATATGCGAGTTGCATATCACACATGGATTAGGGGTACGACCAGACGCATATTCACTCACAAAATTAGAAATGACATATTGATGGAAAGTATCACGAAAATCCAAAATATGGTGCTCTATACCTAAGGTTTGCGCCATTTTTTGTGCTTCGACAATGCTATCCTCGGAACAACAGGACTTATCGTTGGACAGATCCTGGTCTTTATTCACATCAAATGTTCGGAAAGTAGCACCAACTAATTCATAGCCCTGCTCCTGTAGCAAGATTGCTGCTACAGTAGAGTCTATGCCACCAGACATGCCTATGAGTACGCGTTTAGCCATGTTACATATTATTGTTGTTTGACAATCTCCTCAGAACGAGACAAAGCTCCATTGATATGGTCACATATATTCTCGCGTCCAAACATCTCAACTAGTCCCGCTTTCTTCAAGGTTTTGAACACATGTTCGTTGACTCCAGAAAGAACCAAAGTCAAGCCCAAGCGTTGAGAACGTTGGAATAACTCTTCTAGGTTATGAATACCAGTAGAATCGATAAAAGACACCTTACGCATACGGAGTATACGTACCTTTTGTCCTTCAGAACCTAAGCGTTGGCTAATCTCATCAAACTTGTTAGCAATACCAAAGAAATATGGGCCATCGATCTCATACACCTCTGTGTATTGAGGAATCTGCAACATCTCAAGGTCATTAGCTTTGAACTGAATATCTGTGTGAAGTGTTGGGTCAATCTCATCGGAGAAAGAACGGATGATAGTAGCCTCATTAGTGCGTTTCAAGAATAGAATAACTGCAAGCAGCATACCAATCTCAATAGCAATAGTAAGATCAAAGATGACGGTAAGTATAAAGGTGACAAGCATGACGATGAAGTCAGACTTAGGTGCCTTAGCAAGCCAGATAAAAGAGCGCCATCCTGACATGTTATAGCTGACAATGATCAAGACACCTGCCAAACATGCCATTGGAATCATACCCACAAGCGGACCAAAGCAGAGTAATACTAGAAGTAGCATCAAGGCATGAACAATACCAGCCACTGGTGTACGACCACCATTGTTGATATTAGCCATGGTGCGCGCAATAGCTCCTGTTGCTGGGATACCACCGAAGAATGGTGTTACAACATTGGCTATACCTTGTGCAATGAGTTCGGTGTTTGAATTGTGTTTGTCACCTATAACACCATCTGCAACCATAGCCGAAAGCAATGATTCGATAGCACCTAGCATGGCAATCGTAAAAGCAGATGGGAAGAGATCTTGGATAAGTTGGAAAAAGTTCTGACCATCGGCAAGACTGATTTCAGGAAGATGTGGTGCTGGCATACCACTAGGTAAAGTATACAGATCACCAATTGTTGTGATCGAAGTGACTCCTCCGAATTCACGCAATAACCAAACCACAAGAGTCATCAGTACAATAGCCACCAACGATCCAGGGATCTTCTTATTGATTTTAGTGGCAAAAATAATGATTAGCAGCGAAGAGATACCAATAGCAAATGCCCACCAATTGATATCAGAGAGGTGATGGAAATAGCAAATCCATTTATGGATGAAATCAGCAGGGGCATCTTGAATACCCATGCCAAAAAGATCATTCATCTGAGTAGAGAAAATAGTAACGGCAATACCAGCTGTAAAACCAACAATGACAGGATATGGTACAAACTTGATAACATTACCCAATTTGAACAATCCCATAAGAATAAGCAAGATACCCGCCATGATTGTTGCAATGAGTAGCCCCGTGAGACCATGTTGCTGTATAATGCCATAGATAATAACAATGAAAGCACCTGTAGGTCCACCTATCTGCACTTTGCTACCTCCAAAAGCAGAGATGATAAAACCAGCAATGATGGCAGTCACAAGTCCCTCAGTAGGTCCCACACCAGAAGAGATACCGAAAGCAATGGCCAAAGGAATAGCCACTACGGCAACGATCATTCCAGCAACGAGATCCTGCACCAAACGCTCTTTGTTGTAGGAACGCAGTGATGAAAAAAGTTTTGGACTAAATACATCCTTGAACGAGAAAAAAGTTTTCATATACCTTAAAATATTATTTTCTATAATTTTGATTACTCATGATGATATGGTTCGCCACGTAAAATGGTCATAGCTCGATAAATTTGTTCTACAAAAAACAAGCGTACCATTTGGTGTGAAAAAGTCATCTTGCTAAGTGAGATCTTGCCATTAGCACGTTGGTAAACAGCTTCTGAAAAACCATAAGGTCCACCAACGACAAACACTACATCGCGTCCAGATAGCATCTTCTTTTGCAAATATTCTGCAAATTCGATGGAACGATATTCTTTGCCTCTTTCATCTAATAATATCAAATCAGCATTAGCTGCAATAGCACGCAGAATGAGTTCGCCTTCTTGGTACTTCTGTTGTTCAGCCGTAAGCGACTTGGTGTTTTTGAGTTCAGGAATGACATTAAAGGAAAAAGAAATGTAATGTCCTAAACGCTTTTGATACTCTTGCAACAAAGCTTCAATATGGGAATCGGTAGTTTTACCGACAACTAGTAGCGTTATTTTCATAATCCTCGTTGCTGTTTGATATGTTCGTATGCCTCATTGATTCCACGGAACTTTTCGGTAGCTTGTTGGCGGATCTCTTCTCCAGCATTGGCTACTTTGTCAGGATGGAACTTCATAGCCATACGTCTATAAGCTTTCTTGACTTCTTCGTTCGTCGCAGAAGGTTCAATCTCCAAGGCTGTATATGCCCAGTTGGAATCTGTTTGGCGTTGATAGAGCGCCAGAATAGACTGATAGTCTACTGTCTGGATGTGTAAATTACTAGCAACTTGGTTGACTGCTTGTAATTCTAGTGTATGTATCTCACCATCCGCATTAGCTATCTCTATGAGGAGGCGAACAAGTTCAAGTCGCGTAGAATAATTGACATATTGACTAATCTGCTGCGTAACAGCATTGATATCAATATCCTTTTGGAGCAATTCCTTGAGCAATAACAGTGCTTGTTTTGCACCCTGCTCGCCAAAATTCCGTAATAGAAATGGCTTGATATAATTGATCTCTGATTTTAGTACACGTCCATCAGCCTTGATGACATATGCCATCAACACAATCATCGAAACACGCACATCTCCAGCGGTAGCAGTCCGATGACGTTTTGTATTAGGATTGGTCGAAGCCTGGTGAGTATCACCACCTTGTTCGAAAAGTGAAGCTATAAATACACCAATGAGAGTACCAATTGGTCCACCAAGAACAAATCCTAAGGTTCCTAATATCCACTTACTTAATGACATTCTATTTATTGGATTCTTGTTGTTCTAAAAATCTGATAGCATTCTCTAAATCCGCAGGTGTATCAATTCCGATAGACGCATGTTCTGTCATAGCCACTTGGATGGTTAGTCCATTCTCCAACCAACGTAATTGTTCAAGAGACTCGGTACGTTCAAGTGGCGATTGCGGAAGCTGTGTGATGATTTGGAGTACATCTGCTCTGTATGCATACATACCTATATGGCGGAAGTAGGAACCTTCCTGTAACCATTGTGTATACTCGATTCCTCGCATGTATGGTATAACACTACGAGAGAAATACATGGCACGACCTATGACATTGGGAGAAAGAGGATAATCCTGGCGTGCAATAGCAACCTTTACATAATTAGGATTCTGCAAATCCTCCCAAGTATCGTGTTTAGTAAATGGATGTACTAGTGTAGCAATCTCAGTTGGGAAACAGTCCATCAACGACTGAACCTGTTGTGGCTGAATAAAAGGTTCATCGCCTTGTATATTAACCACAACAACATCGCTATCTGGTAGCTCTAACTTATTCTCAGCACGATAGATAGTGTATGCTTCATACACACGATCGGTACCACACTGATGATCAGGAGAAGTCATAATAACTCGACCTCCAAATGATTCAACGCATTGGAAAATCTGTTGGTCATCGGTGGCAACAATCACCACATCCAATACTTGGCTAGCTTGCTCATATACACGCTGAATCATTGGTTTTCCACATAAATCAACGAGTGGTTTACCTGGGAAACGGGTACTTGCGTAGCGAGCCGGTATGATACCTATAAACATCATATGTGCATTATATTATTCGTCGTCTTCGATGTATTGATATGGAGTAGAAGCAGATTTTTTGGTAATCTTGGTGCGGATATAGTCAAAACCATAGCGACCTTTTTGCTTTTTGCCACCATAGCCATAGCTAGATCCATAGCCGTAGCCGTAACCATAGCCATAACCATAGCCATAACCGTAGCCGTAACCATAGCCATATTTAGATCCATAGCCATAACCGTATTTTCTTCCTGACTTGCCAGTTGGTATATCAGACAAAATCAAATTAACTTTGTCCTTGTGGTATTGTGCAATATTATCCAATGTTTGTTTTGCAAAACGCTTGTCAGTAGACATACAACGCAGTACATAGAGTGTGATATCTGTTTGCTCAATGAGAGCCATAGCATCTGGTACAATACCAACAGGAGAAGAGTCAATAATGATATAGGTATAACGTTGGCGTAGCTCGGCGAGCATCTCAGATAATTTCTCACAACGAATCAATTCGCCTGGGTTAGGTGGGATTGTACCCGCACCAATTACATGGAAGCCCAGTTCCTCGTTACGAATGATGATATCATCTAGCTCACAATCTCCAATCAAGTAGTTGGTTACACCTAGTGGAGCTGGCACACCAAGTTTCTCATGCACGTCAGGTTTTCGGATATCCATATCTATCAACAAGGTAGGATGTCCTGTCATGGAGTACAAGGATGCAAGGTTGGTACTGATATAAGTTTTACCATCGCCAGATTGTGTAGAGGTAACAGCTACTGTAATATTGGTCTTGCGCATAACCTTGAACTCAATACGCATACGAATATTACGCAACATCTCTGCATAACTAGATCTAGGTTTCTTGCGAGCATATGTAGGATCTTGGGATTTAACGTGTCGCAACATACCAAGAACGTCAAATACTGTTAGTCTCTCAGCTTCTTTGAGAGTACGAACCTTATTATTTAACAACTCAGATAGAATAAGCAAGAGCAATGGTATGAGTAGACCAAAAGCAAGATATGAGATTGTGTTTTTGCGTTTTTCCTTGCTATTCATAGCATAGGTAGTACGCGCACGGTCCATGATTTCGCTATCGGGTGTGTTACCCGCTTTCTGAATCTCTGATTCAGCTCGTTTTTGTAGAAAGAAAGTATAGTAGTTATCGTCAATACGATAGTTACGTTCGATAGCTACCATTTGTAACTCCTTCTCTGGCAGAGAACGAATCTCACGCTCTACTTCACGCATACGATCAGATAGGTCCTTTTTCTCGATCTCTAGTGAGATAGACATTGATTGTACAATCTCAGATATTGCTGATTTTACGTTTTCAATATCTGTAGTATATTTAGCATAGAAGACATTCTTTTCGCTCAATTCACCACGTTGTATCTGCAAGTCATTGAGTTGTTGGACAAGCTGCATGAGCATTGGTTCGTTTAGTCCCAATGTAGAAGGAGCGATGACAGCTCCCTGCTCTATTTTCTGTCCTAAATAATTAGATAGATATTCGAGATATGTTTCTTTGAGACGAAGAGCCATCTGCTGTTGATCATATTGACTAGCCTTAGACATCAATCCACCAGCATATGAGTTGACATCTACGAACTTATTCTCCTGACGGAAATCGGTCATAGCGCCCTCGCTCTTAGTCAAACTCTTTTGAAGCACCTCCAATTGCTCATTAATGAATGCAATAGACTTCTCTGCCACCATATTTTTACGCTCTACGTTTTGGAGGAGGTATATCTCGCATAACTTATCAATGAAGTCACGATCGCGTTCTGGTGTTTCGCCCACCAATTGGATACCCAAGACCGTACTGCGCTCAGTTACAAAATTAAGTTGCAAGCGTCCTGAAAATTCGTCCGTAAGACTCTCGCGAGAACGGAAACGGAAATAGATGTGTTGACCAGGGCGCATCATTATACTTGTAGGCCAGATACGCGCTGTGAATAGCGAAGTCTGCAACTCTTCACCATATTGTATGTTATAATTGAATGGGATATCCTCATTAGCATTGGTAACCAACAAGGAGCCATCCTCTTGCACCTGGCAACGGAAAAGATGGTGATATGCCGATGGTTCTAGATGTGTAAACTCGACTGAAATAGGACTATTACGATAGATATTACGGGTTTTGAAACGTCCTTTCGTAATATACTCCACATTCATAAAAGGAAGGGAGTCTACCGTACGAGCAATCAAGTCATAACTACCTAAAATGATAAGTTGGTTATTGACGTTCGTATAGCCGGCTCCTACACCAAATCCTTGCATAATAGATGCAGATCCATAGCCAGTACCACTAGATTCCTTGATAATCATAGTACCAGTAGTTAGATAGCGCTCTATGACGCGTTTGTTCTTAAGATAGGCTAGTGATAGGGCAATTGCGGCAGCAATTACAAATAAATACCAGTGGCTGAGTATACGAACCACCCACTCCATTAAATCAAAATTGGAATTCTCTTCTTCAATTGGCATCACGCCATTCTGCAGCATTTCTTCTTGTGCCATATAATTGTGTTTTAATAATTCGTATGTATTACCAGATGCCTGGGATGTAATTCAAAACTGTAATTAACAAGGAAACAGAGCTTGTAATCAATGCAAGGAAACCACTGTAACTAGATTGCTTATAGAAACTACCGCTATCACGACTAACATAGATTAGGTCATTAGGATAGACATAGTAGTATTTGGAATCAATGATGGTATTGGTTCGAATGTCAAATTCAAGGACTTCTGGTTCCTCATTTCCACGAGGACGAATGATACGAACATGACGACGGTCACCTGAGTTCATTAAGTCTCCTGTCATAGCAAGAGCTTGGAAAATAGTCATTCGCTCTTTATAGATGGTATAAGTACCAGAATTAGCATCACCTAAAACTGTAAACTTCTTATTATACAATGCCAACTTGACATCTGCATCTGGAATAATCTCTCTAAAAGCATTCCGCAATGTATCTTGAGCTTCGAGTTCAGTTAGACCTTCCAACTTAACAGGAGGTAGGAATGGAATATCTACTGTACCGTCAGAATAAATACGGTATGAATTGGCATACTGTCCAGCACTATTCGTATTAGCAGCAAGTGTCTTAGCAATCGTTTCGTCCATTGTCACCACACGATATATGACCTCGTCGTTAACCTGTAGACGATATGGTTCATAGGCTGCTGAATCATATTGAGGAAGATTATCACGTTCTTGTAATAATCCCACCTGACGATAGCCATAGCAACTAGTCATTGTTATAGCTACAAGAAAGAGTAAAAATTTATATATGTATTTCATATCAATCATTCGCTATCCCCGTTAGTATTCTTTTCAACTGCATTGATAACTCGTGCCACCAAGCCATATACAAAACCTCCAAATGCTAAGGTTGTGGCTACCACACTAATTGAAGTAGTGACAGAGTTAACACCAAAACTTTGTCCTTTGATGCGTTGTATGTATATCACATCGTTAGGCTCTATGTAATAGAATTCGGAATTGATGATATCCTTGGAACGAACATCAAAGATTTTAACTTGTGTTTGTCCTTCAATCTCACGAACAATACGCACTTTGCTACGATCACCAAAGTCACCAATATCTCCCGCCATAGCAAGTGCTTCAAAAATAGTTACCTTCTCCTTTGGAATGGTAAAGGTACCACTACCTTGATCGCTGATCACACTAAATGAACGACGTACAATATTTACCTCAACAGACAGCATCTGATAGTCACCATAGCCTGATACATACGTTGATAATTCGCGCTCCAAATCTGTCTTGATTTCTCGGGTTGTTTTACCGCGAACTGGCAATCGTCCAACCATAGGATAATCGATTGATCCATCTTCGAGAACCAAGTAGGTATAAAGGTCATAAGAACCACCAACAGATGAACCTTGGCGTATCTGCGAACTATTAACACCAGTACCCGAAGGATTAAACATTTTGCTAACACGCTCATCAATGGCATATACATATACATAGAGGCGATCTCCTACACGTACTTGATAATCCTCGTATGTCAAAGTATCTGCATACGCAGGAATGCCATGTTTGCCTGGCTCTTGCATAAGATTAACCTTCTTGCTAGTCACACATGATGCGAGCAAAAGGGGTAATAGAAATATCAATATTTTTTTCATAAGCATTTTTATCGTATTATCTCTTCTCATCCCAACCAAATGGATGTGGAGCAAGAGGCAACTTAGCTAATGGGTGATAATCACCTATCAATCCGATAGGCTGAGCACGACGTATGGTACTTACAATCTCTGTACACGCACGAGCTTCGGATATACGGAAACCGTTGCCAGACAGAATCTGCCTATAGCTCTCGGTATGCAACTCTGTAAAACCTTCACTAAACTCAAACTCTTCGCCATCAATACAGAGCGTACGATAGGTCTTCTTCTCGCCTTGAACCGCGTTGGCAGGCAAACATTCCGCATTGATACTGAGGAAATAGCGCACTCTAGCGCGCTCCAATTCTAGATAACCTGCTACACGATCAAAAGACATCACATGTACAATATTCTGTTTAACTGGACCAAAAATCCATTGCAGCATATCATAGAAATGAACACCAATATTGGTGGCAATACCTCCCGATTTATGCACATCGCCTTTCCATGAACTATAGTACCATTTACCACGGCTAGTGATATAAGTCAAATCTACATCATAAATCTTATCTTTTGGACCATTTTGGACTTTCTCACGCAGTGCAGCAATCTTATCATGCAAACGCAGTTGCAAAATCGTATAAGCCTGATGTCCAGTCTCCTGTTCCAATTCGACAAGATTATCAATATTGTAAGGATTAAGCACAAGTGGTTTTTCGCAAATCACATTGCAACCCAATCGCAAGCCATAACGAATAAAAGCATCGTGGGTATAATTAGGGGTACAAATACTAATCCAAGACAATGGATTGTTGGTTCTCATTTGCTTGGAGCAAAAACGATCGAACTGCTCATTTTCGGTAAAGAAGGAACAATCAGGAAAACTAGCATCCAATCGTCCAACCGAATCAAACTTGTCATAAGCCACCATCAGGTTGTTACCAGTATCTGCAATGGCTTTGATGTGTCGTGGCGCAATGTAACCCGCAGCGCCAATAAGGGCAAAATTTTGCATAAACAATTAATTCTCTAATTTAGTGCACCCACTAACCATAAGTATAGGTGCCGTATATAGTCGTTAAATAAAATCTACTCCTTGTTCTGCCAAAGGAACTTCATCCATTCGGCCATTTTCTGTTCTTGTGGACTACCCTGCGCATACCATAGACGAGTTCCTTGCAGTTCATCTGGCATAAACTGTTGTTTCACAAAATGATTAGGAAAATCATGTGCATATTGATATCCTTGACCATATCCAAGTTCATCCATCAGTTGTGTAGGTGCATTACGTAGATGCAATGGCACAGGCTGATTACCTGTTTGTTCAACTAATTTGAGCGCCTGGTTGATTGCTAAATACGCAGAATTGGATTTCTGCGACGTTGCTAAATAAACAGTAGCCATAGCAAGAGGAATTCTGCCTTCAGGCCATCCTATCTTTTGCAATGTATCAAAACAAGCATTAGCTACTAGCATAGCATTGGGATTGGCGAGTCCTATATCCTCGCTTGCCGATATGACTAGACGTCGTGCAATAAACTTAGGATCTTCTCCCGCAGCAATCATACGAGCAAGCCAGTAGAGAGCAGCATCGGGGTCACTTCCACGAATTGACTTGATAAAAGCAGAAATAATATCATAGTGCAGTTCACCATCTTTGTCGTAAGCAACTGGGTTTTGTTGTAACTGCTTGGTAACAACATCGTTATCAATAACACGCACACCAGAATTAACCACAAGTTCTATGATATTGAGCAACTTACGTGCATCTCCGCCAGAATAACGAAGGACACTTTCGGTCTCTTTGAGTTCTATGTTCAAACTTCTGATATACTCATCTTGGGTCAAAGCTCTATTCAGCAATTGAAGTAAATCCTCTTTGCCCAAATGTTTAAGTACATACACCTGACATCGACTCAACAATGGCGTAATAACTTCAAAAGAAGGATTCTCTGTTGTTGCACCAATGAGTGTGATCGTTCCATCTTCCACAGCGCCAAGCAAACTATCTTGTTGAGACTTGGAGAAACGATGAATCTCATCAATGAACAATACTGCTGGTGCAGATCCTGATTCAGAGGCAAAAACACCACTTTGCATAGCACGATGGCGTTTGGCTTTGTCAATTACATCACGTACATCCTTGACACCACCCGTAATAGCAGACAAGGTATAAAATGGGCGTTCTAATTGCCTTGCTATAATACGAGCCAAAGTGGTTTTACCCACACCAGGAGGTCCCCACAAAATAAAGGATGAAAGCGTACCACGCTCAATCATCTGGCGTAGGATTGCTCCTTCTCCAACAAGGTGTTGTTGTCCTATGTATTCGTTGAGCGTCTTGGGACGCAATCTTTCAGCTAATGGTAACATCTTTTAGTGTTAAATCTTTCGCATTTTTTCAATTTCAGCCGTATGTTCCTCCTTCGAAAGCAAACGAATATGCGTTTCAGTTCGAAGGTCAGTATCTTGCTTATATACGAGGTAATGTTGCTCTGTTTTAGCAGCCACTTGTGGCAAGTGTGTAATGGCAATAACCTGTCTTACTTGTGCAATCTGGCGCATGATATCACCCATTTGGCTAGCAATCTCTCCACTAACACCCGTATCAATTTCATCAAAGATGATGGTTGGCAAACCATTAACAGAGGCAACCAAAGATTTTATACATAGCATCAAACGACTAATTTCACCACCGGAAGCAACATCAGCCACTGGACGCAATGATTGATTCAAGTTGGCAGCAAATAGGAACTGTACATTGTCACGCCCTGTCTCACTAAAATCCTCAGCTCTTTGAATATCAATAGCCACATTGGCATGTGCAACGCCCAATTTCTTCATATCAACAATCAAATGAGTAGAGATTTTCTCACACACATTTTGTCTTGTAACTGTGAGTCTATCAGCTGCCTGCTCTAGAGCCGACAGAGCCAATGCTCGAACCTGTTGCTTATGTTCGATCTCCTCATCCATATTAGCGATACGCTGCACCTGTTGCGCAAACTCATCTCTTAGAGTAATCAACTCTTCAAGGGAGGTTACTCGATGCTTCTTCATGAGCGTTTGCAGCATGCTAATGCGCTCTTGCACCTCTGCTAATCGTGCTGGATCCATCTCAGTTCGATCAAACAAGCGTTGCACATCGTGTTGTATATCTTCTAACTCAATCACTATGCTATTGATTCGCTCAGCTAGCTCTGCAGAAGCACTATCTAAACGAACTGAACGAAGCATAGATAAGGCGCCACTATTATCCCCATCAATATTTAGGATAGCTTGTTGTAGAGTCAACTTAATATCCTCAGCATGTGAAAGCACATATTCCTCTTCTTCGAGCAATAATAACTCGCCTTCTACCAATTGTGCATCCTCTAACTGCTGGTACTGCCATTGCAAATAGTCTGCATCAGCCTGAGCTTTGCGCGCCATCTCCTGTGCCTCACGCAAGGCACTATCAGCTTGACGAAAATCATGATAGCAAGTAGAATAAAGCGAACGTTCATTATGATTGTTAGCGATTGCATCCACAACCTGGATCTGAAAATGATCTTCACCAATAAGAAGACTTTCGTGTTGAGAGTGAATATCTATCAGATGTTTTGCCAATGCCTTCAACTCGGATTGCGTCACAACCTCGTCATTTACAAAAGAACGTGAGCGACCATTCTGATTGAGTTCACGACGAATGATAAGTTCCCTTATATCACTTCCAAATAAAGTTATCGGCTCATCGTGTAGAAAGGTAGCTTCAATCACGCACTTATCTTCACCCTCTGTAATGGTTTTGGTATCTGCACGAGCACCCATCACGAGATTGAGTGCTCCTAAAATAATACTTTTACCAGCGCCTGTCTCACCTGTCAAAACAGCAAAACCACCTTGAAAATCAATATCAAGGTGAGATATCAGAGCATAATTTCGTATATGTAAATGCGCGAGCATAATTTTAATAAAATTAAATGAGCGCGCAAAGGTACAAAAAATATTGCAGATACACAAATATTTTAGAAAAAACTTAACAATATAACGCACACTTAAAGCAAAGGCGACAAGATATCGCCCTCAAAACAGCAAAAACTCTCAACAAGGTTCCAAAGAGGTTCCGATAAAGAACGATGGCAAACAAGAGGCATCACAAGCAAATGATATTTAACATTATTTAATACATCACTCAAAACATAAATGGAACTTCACAACAAAACACATAACTAAAGAAACAATACTCAATCAGCTATATTTTAAAATAATACAACAATATTCCCTTTTTGTATAGAAACATTTGCTTAGTAGAAAAAGCAAACATAATTTTCTAATATACATAAAAAAAATGGCCATCATCCTCCATAGAAGATATAGCCATTTTTAAATATATTTGAGCAATAAATTATTCTTCCTCGTAATAACCTTGTTCAATACCAAATTGAAGTTCACCATCCATGATCAATTGGATTTGCTCACTAGTCAAGGATGCGCCATGCTCTTTGGTTTTCTCAAGGAGGAATTGCAACTGTTCCGTTTCATCGATTTCACCTTCAAGATAAGTCACCTCATCTGCTGTTTCTTGTAAGAGACCATTTTCTAAAAGAAAATCATCCATCAAATCCAATACCAGCAGCACATCAGATTGCGTCAAACCCTGACGGTCTGGTTCAGGAATAAGATTCCAGATATAATCGAGAAGTTGCTTCTCTTCAGCCTCTAAGAGGCTAAGTTCAATGTTTGAATTCATAAAAAATGTGTTTTTTTCGGTTTTTGTTTGCAAAATTACAAAAAAATTCTTACCTTTGCAAATTATTTTGAAAATTTGCGAAAAAAAATGAACAATTTTATACAAAGAACTCTCTCAGCTATCGTATATGCCGGTATAGTAATTGCCTCTATTTTGGTACATCCAATGTATTTTGGTATAGTATTTATGCTGATAACTGCATTAGCTATCCGCGAGCACCACAAACTAGTTGGTGCTTCCATCAAGTCAACAGCATATGCAATGTCTGCAGGAGTGCTATTATTTGCTACATCATACTTCCATTTCTGTGGTGATAATACCTGCAAATGGTTATTATTTTTGTATTTGACAACCCTATGCCTTGGTGTCATTCACGAATTATTTACTCCACAAGAGGATCCAACACGCAGTTGGGGGCAACTATGTAGTAGCCAGATTATGATCGCCTTGCCGTTTGCGTTAATGAATGGTTTGTTAATGGAAAACAAGTTCTTACTGTTGGCGCTATTTGCCATTATTTGGATCAACGATAGTGGTGCATATATTGTAGGTTCATTGACAAACAAGTTAAAAGGAGGCAATCACAAGATGTTTCCACGCGTCAGCCCAGCCAAATCCTGGGAAGGGTTAATAGGAGGTTTTATATTCGATTTGATAGCGGGTTATGTTTTCTACGAGATAGGTTGGACAATGGGTCTAACACTGACAGCATATCCTATGATTGATAGTCTACTATTTGCACTTACAATAGGTATTTTCGGCACATTAGGTGATTTGATTGAAAGTTTGTTCAAGCGAACATTAGGTGTTAAAGACTCTGGCAAATTCTTACCAGGACATGGAGGTGTATTGGATCGCTTTGATAGTTTGTTGTTAGCAGCGCCTGTGGCATACCTTTTGTTTGTATACTTGTAATTTGGGATTGATAAGTTATGTTTTGGATTAGAATATTGAGTTTGATTCCCCTGCCAGTATTGTATTGGTTTGCGGATTACCTGATATACCCACTAGCGCGCTACATAGTGCGCTATCGTTTGGCATTGGTACGGAAGAATATACACTCATCTTTTCCAGAAAAGACGCAAACTGAGCAAAATGTAATCATCAATGATTTCTATCATCACTTTGCAGATTTACTGGTTGAGATAGTCTACGGATATCGTGTTTCTGACAAAGAAATGCGTGAGCGAGTGATATTTGAGAATTTGGATATTCTTGAAGAGTTATCCCGCAAGAATCACGGTTCGATAGCGTATTTAGGTCATATGTGCAACTGGGAATGGATTGCTGATATAGGTAATCAATTTAGTGATCCCACGATGGTAGAATATTGTGTATATCGTCGCCAGAAGAGCCAACGCAGTGATCAAGCTATGATGACGCTTCGTCATAAGCGTGGAGGTGAATGCATTGAAAAGAATATTCTGTTGCGCAAATTAGTACAATTACGACACGCTAGTCATCCTTTTGTGATAGGTTTGATAGCCGACCAAAAGCCAAGTCCACGCAATGCGCACATATGGACAACTTTTTTAAACCAAGACACCGCGTTCTTAGATGGAGGCGAAGTATTAGCACACAAATTTGGATATGCTGTTTTGTTCGCACATATCACATGTCCTAAGAGAGGATATTATCGTGTGCGCTTTGAGGTAATAACAGACGATCCCAAAAATATGCCAGAAGAAAGTATCACACTGACATACGCTAAACTGTTGGAAAAAAATATCCGCGAACAACCACACATGTGGTTATGGACACACAATCGTTGGAAATGGGGACGCATTGACAGTCTCAACAATGTAAATAACTAAAAACAAAATATTATGGAATTTAAGTATGCACCAATGTTTCAACTTGGTAAGGATGAAACAGAGTATTATTTGTTGACCAAAGACCATGTGTCTGTTGGCGAGTTCGAAGGCAAACCTATCCTCAAAATTGAGGCAGAAGGTTTAACAAAAATGGCTAACGCAGCCTTTTCTGATGTAAGTTTTATGCTACGTCGTAGCCACAATGAGCAAGTAGCAAAGATCTTGCGCGATCCAGAGGCAAGTGCAAACGACAAGTATGTAGCCTTGACCTTCTTGCGTAATGCAGAAGTATCTTGCAAAGGACAGTTACCACTATGCCAAGACACAGGAACAGCCATTATACATGGTGAGAAAGGCCAACAGGTATGGACTGGTTATTGCGACGAAGAGGCATTGAGTAAAGGTGTGTATTTGACCTATACAGAGCGCAACTTGCGTTACTCACAAAATGCACCGCTCAACATGTACGATGAGGTTAACACCAAGTGCAACCTGCCAGCTCAAATTGACCTAGAAGCTACAGAAGGTATGGAGTATCACTTCTTATGCGTAACTAAGGGTGGTGGTTCTGCCAACAAAACCTATTTGTATCAAGAAACCAAAGCTCGCATCCAAAACCCAGGTACATTGATTCCATTTTTGGTAGAGAAGATGAAGACCCTCGGTACAGCAGCCTGCCCTCCATACCATATTGCTTTTGTAATTGGTGGAACAAGTGCAGAGAAGAACTTGCTGACCGTTAAGTTGGCTTCTACCCACTACTACGACACATTGCCAACCACAGGCGATGAGACCGGTCGTGCATTCCGTGACATTGAGTTAGAGGAGCAACTCTTGCAAGAAGCATACAAAATCGGTTTAGGAGCTCAATTTGGTGGCAAGTATATGGCGCACGATATCCGCGTTATCCGTTTGCCTCGCCACGGTGCAAGTTGCCCAATTGGCTTAGGAGTAAGTTGCTCGGCAGACCGTAACATCAAGTGTAAGATCAATAAAGATGGTATATGGATTGAAAAGATGGATAACAACCCTGCATCTCTCATCCCAGAGGAGTTGCGTCAAGCAGGCGAAGGCGATGCTGTATGCATAGACCTAAACCAACCAATGGCTGATGTATGCAAAATCCTCAGTCAATACCCTATTGGTACTCGATTGAGTTTGAATGGTACCATCATCGTAGGTCGAGACATCGCTCACGCTAAGATTAAAGCTCGTTTGGATGCAGGTGAGGGTATGCCAGAATACTTAAAGAATCACCCCATCTACTATGCAGGTCCTGCTAAGACTCCTGCTGGTATGCCATGCGGTTCAATGGGTCCAACTACAGCTGGTCGTATGGACCCATACGTAGATGAATTCCAAGATCATGGTGGTAGCATGATTATGTTAGCGAAGGGTAATCGCACCATTGATGTTACAAATGCATGTCAGAAACATGGTGGTTTCTACCTCGGTTCCATCGGTGGTCCAGCAGCTATCCTCGCACAAGAGAACATCAAGTCTATTGAGTGCGTAGAGTATCCAGAGTTGGGTATGGAAGCTATCTGGAAAATTGAAGTAGAGAACTTCCCTGCATTCATTCTGGTAGATGACAAGGGCAACGACTTCTTCAAACAGTTAAAGCCATGTGAGGGTTGCACTATACTAAAGTAATATCCAACATGTAACTCGTCCGACAAGCATAAACATAACAATGAAAGACGATACAAAAAAAACAAGCCTTTGGCAACGCATGCGGCATGAATACCGCATTAGTATTATCAACGAAAAGACATTAGCAGAACATGGCCACGTCCGTCTATCCGGATGGGGGGCCATCGTTCTGTTGGCTATTGTATTTATAGTGTCATGCATCTTGTTCTCGCTAGCAATACTATTTACTCCTATCCGTAACTACTTGCCTGGATATTCTGAGAATATCCGACAACAATTGATGGAGGAGTCGGTATTAGTCGATTCACTAGGAACAAGTTTGGAACTACAAAGACAATACCTCAATGTCATAACACAGGTGATTGCTGGAGAAGTACCTACCGATACCATACAAAGCCTTGACTCTATGCAGTTGATAATGAAAGAAAAATTGTTAGTTGCCAAGAGTGAAGCCACAGCAGAATTCATTGCACAATATGAGGAAGCAGAGAAGGATAATCTACAATTATTTGAGACTGTACAATCGCTCAACACATCTCACCCGACCAATTTCTTTGCCCCCATCCATGGTACTGTAACGCAACCATTTTCAACACAAGACCAACAATATGGTATTATTGTGACTAGTTATGGCAATAAGAACGCATCTGCTGTACTGAAAGGTACAATCATACACATACAATACGATATTAATAGCAATTACACAATCGTTGTACAACATACACAATTCACGTCCATATATTCCGGTTTACAAAAACCACTCAAAAAAGTGGGTGATCATGTTGCAGCTGGTGAAGTCATCGGACTTATCCAAGACCAAACTCTCGGATTTGAATTATGGAAAAATGGAGCAGCTATTAACCCAGAAGAATTCATCGTATTTTAACCACTCAGGGAAGAACCACCAACACTGGTTATGAGATATAGACACCTATACATACTAGTTTGTACGACCGTATTGGTATGCGGTTTTAGTTCGTGTAGCATTGCATCACGAATCAAACGGGCTGATAAAAAATACAATATCGGCGAATATTATGCCGCAGCCGAAATGTACAAACAAGTTTTTCAACAAATTAAAGGCAACGACAAAGCAACACGCGCAACACTCGCCTTCAAACAGGGAGAATGCTACCGTATCCTGAACAACAATAGAGCTGCTAACGCATACAAGAATGCAATACGCTATCAGTACCCTGATTCTATTGTATTCTTACACTACGCACAAGTATTGCAATACCAAGGTAAATATAAAGAGGCTCTCAAACAATACAACATATTCTTAGAGCAGCACCCAGAGGACTATGTCGCATTATCTGGAAAAGAAGCATGTACGCAAGCCGAAGAATGGAAAAAAGTGCATACGCGTTACAAAGTTGAGCCAGCTAAGGAATTTAATGCAAAACGCTCGTCAAATTTCTCACCTGCGTTCATTACTCCAACAGGAGATGCGCTCGTGTTCACATCCAACAGACAAGAGCAGAAATCGACCAACAAAAAGAAAGTACACAATTCTGCTGTTACAGGCATGCCTACCTTTAACCTATATTCCGCACGAAAAAATGCAGCAGGAAAATGGGAAGACATAGAGCTCTGCGAAGGACTATTAACAGAAAATGAGGAGGAAGAAGATGCTCAAAAACGTTCTACAACAACAGAATTAGGTGTATGTTGTTTCACGCAGGATGGAAGAACAATGTATCTAACTTTCTCTAAACCTATTCATGGTCAAGATGTAGGAACAAAAATCTACACTTCGCAACGCGCTAGTGGAGAATGGAGCGAAGCACAAGAAGTGAAACTATTCAGCGATAGCAGCATAACTGTAGGACATCCAACCATCAACGCGTCAGGCGACACTTTGTATTTTGTCAGCGATGCTCCTGGTGGATATGGAGGTAAAGATATCTATATGGCTATCAACTCGGGTGGAAATTGGGATGATATACGTAATTTAGGACCTACCATCAACACCTCCGAAGATGAACTATTCCCATACCTGCGTGAGGATGGACGATTATATTTCTCCTCCAAGGGACATCCTGGTTTTGGCGGTTTAGATCTGTTCTATGCAACTCAACAAGATACGATATGGAATGTATTCAATATGGGTGCACCTTTCAACTCAAATGCTGATGACTTTGGTATCACATTTGCAGGAGAAGAAGAAATGGGATTTTTCTCTTCAAACAGAGGACAGAAAAAAGGATATGATCTCATCTATTCCTTCGTTTTACCACAAATAGAATTTATCATAGAAGGTAAAATAATGGATAGCGAAGGACAGCACCTTACAGAAGCTTCATTGCGACTCATTGGTAATGATGGAACAAATGTCAAATCACAAATTCGCCGCGATGGAACATATCGTCTTAAACTTAACAAGGAGACACAATATGCCATGCTAGTAACTGCACGCGGATTCCTCAACGAGAAGCATGTGTTCACCACAGAAGGTTTAAAAGACAGTTACACTTACCAACAAGATTTCTCGTTAGCCCCTATATCCAAACCTGTAAAGATGGCAAATATCTTCTTCAAGTTTGGCAGTTGGGAGTTAAGTCCAGAATCAGAAGAGGGACTCAAAGCACTAGCAAAACTTTTGAATGACAACCCTAATATCACAATAGAGCTTGCAGCTCATACAGATATGGTAGGCAATAACAAAGCTAACCAAGAACTATCGCTCAAACGTGCACAATCGGTAGTGAATTATCTCATCCGAATGGGTATTGAGAAAGAACGCCTAACTGCAATTGGATACGGAGAAGAGAAACCAGTAGTGGTAGACGAAGCTTTGCACCAGCAATACCCATACCTACCTAAAGATCAAGTATTAGACGAAGCATTTATAATAACACTCTCGCAAGACAAACAGGAGGTATGTAACTCTCTTAATCGTCGTACCGAGTTCCGTGTACTCAAAACAACGTATAATCTATACTAATATGAAACAATATCTTGAACTCTGCCAACGCGTACTCAATGAGGGTACCATCAAACATGACCGTACGGGTACAGGTACTAAGTCTGTCTTTGGTCATCAAATGCGTTTTAACTTGGAAGAAGGTTTTCCCCTTCTAACCACCAAGAAGTTACACCTCAAGTCTATTATTTATGAACTCTTGTGGTTCCTAAAAGGAGATACCAATGTTAAATATCTCCAAGATCATGGTGTTCGCATTTGGAACGAATGGGCAGACGAGAATGGAGAATTAGGTCCTGTATATGGTCACCAATGGCGCTCATGGCCAGATTACCAAGGCGGACATATTGATCAAATAGCACAACTTGTAGAGCAAATAAAGAACAACCCTGACTCGCGCCGTCATATTGTAAGTGCATGGAATGTGGCAGAAGTCAACAATATGGCTCTTCCACCATGTCATACCCTATTCCAATTCTATGTAGCAGACGGACGTCTCTCCCTGCAACTCTATCAACGCTCTGCTGATATTTTCCTTGGCGTTCCATTCAACATTGCATCATATGCATTACTACTCATGATGATGGCACAAGTAACAGGTTTAAAAGCAGGTGATTTTGTTCATACCTTTGGTGATGCCCATATTTATCTAAACCATATGGAGCAAGTGAACCTACAACTTACTCGCGAAACACGCGCGCTACCTAAAATGATAATCAACCCAGAGGTTAAAGACCTACTAGACTTCAAGTTTGAAGACTTTACCCTCGTAGACTACGACCCACACCCACATATACCAGGCATCGTTGCTGTCTAATTCATCTACCTATTACGAATTCATATAATAACAAAACACGTACAATATTATGCTCAATCTCATCGTAGCAATAGCTGAAAACAATGCTATCGGTAAGGCAGGTGATTTGCTCTGCCACATGCCAAGTGACTTACAATACTTCAAGAAACAAACCTCTGGCTGCACTGTCATCATGGGGGAACGAACATTCTTCTCCTTGCCTAAGCACCCACTACCTAATCGCCGTAACATCGTGCTTTCTGACCGTGAAGATTTTAGTTTTGAAAACACAGAAGTGGTGCACTCTATTCCTGAAGCGCAAGCTGCAGTAGCTGCTGACGAGCAGGCATTTATCATCGGAGGAGGTATGGTATATCGCCAATTTTTGCCATTAGTAGACAAACTATACATCACACATATCCACCATAGTTGGGAGGATGCAGATACTTTCTTTCCAGAAATAGACCCTACTATTTGGCAATGCGTAAGCGAGGAGCACCACGAGGCCGACGAGAAAAATCCTTACCCATACACATTCGCCGTTTACACCAAGAAATAATATGCGTAAAATCATTTTCATGGCTACACTTGCACTATTGGCAACTGCTTGCCAACCCAAAGAGGATGCCACCAAAGCCCCTATCACCAAGCCTGAGATCACCATTGAAGGTGGACGACTGACTCCTGAGGCACTATGGGCGATGGGACGCATTGGTAGCGTACATCCAGACGAGCAATCAGGACGCATCGCTTACACAGTAAGCTACTACAGCGTGGAAGAAAATCGATCTACATCGTGGATTCGCATGTGCAAGGAACGTAGCAAACAATTAGAAGTCTTTGATGAATTTGTCGGACACTCACCCGCTTGGCATAATGGACAATTATGCTATATAAACAAAGATAGGCAAGTTGTAATTGGGAAAAAAATACTTACTGGTTTTAACATGGACATCGAAGGATTTCTACTATCTCCACAAGGAGATAAGATTATCCTTATTGCCCAAGTCAAAACAGTAACTAGCACCGAGGACAAATACCCCGACCTACCATTGGCATCTGGGCGTGTAGTAGATGACCTAATGTATAAACACTGGGATGAATGGACAGAAACTGCTCCTCATCCATTCTTGTGTGAATTAAAAAGTTCTAAAGGTTCTAAAAGTTTAGAAGCAGTAAACTGCGTTGATCTACTAGAGGGTACACCATACGAATCACCGATGAAACCATTTGGCGGAGTAGAGCAGTTAGCATGGAGTCCAGACGGTAAGCAAATAGCTTACACCTGCCGCAAGAAAAGTGGTTTAGAGTATGCCATCTCTACTAACTCTGACATATATCTTTACGACCTCGAAACAGGCACGCATACCAACCTCACCGAAGGCAACGGTGGTTATGACACCAATCCTAGTTATTCTCCTGATGGACAATGGATTGCATGGCAATCCATGGAGCGTGACGGCTATGAGAGCGACGAGAATCGTCTCATGATCCAACACCTCCAAACAGGCGAAAAGCGCTTCCTTACACATGGTATGGAAACCAATGTAGACTCATATTATTGGAAGGACAACAACTCACTTGTATTTAGCGCCGTATGGCATGGATGCTCAATGCTTTACGAGGTAAACATTGAGGGTTCAAAGGTAACACAACTTACCAAAGGTCAATACGACTATGTACCTGGAGGCAATCGTGGCAGATGCTACTACTGCTTACGTCACTCCATGCGCGAGGCAAATGAAATTTATCGTATTTTTTCTGCTGACAACCAATGGCCTATTGCAGAAGAGGATATCGTACAACTCACTCATGAGAACGATAATATCTACTCACAGATCGAGATGGGTACCGTTGTTCCTCGGTGGCAAAAGACTACTGACGGCAAGCAGATGCTCACATGGATCATCTATCCTCCACACTTTGATCCATCAAAGAAATACCCTACTCTGCTCTACTGCGAAGGTGGTCCACAATCGCCAGTAAGCCAATTCTGGAGTTTCCGTTGGAACTTTATGATGATGGCAGCCAACGACTATATCATCGTGGCTCCTAACCGCCGCGGATTGCCTGGCTTTGGCAACGAGTGGAACGAGCAGATCAGTGGTGACTACGGAGGTCAATGTATGAAAGACTACCTGACTGCCATTGATGAGTTTGTTGCTAACGAACCATATGTAGATAAGGATCATCTAGGCTGCGTAGGAGCGTCTTTCGGCGGCTTTAGTGTATATTGGCTCGCAGGTCATCACGACAAGCGTTTCAAGGCCTTTATCGCGCACGATGGTATCTTCAATATGGAGATGCAATACCTTGAGACCGAGGAGAAATGGTTTGCTAACTGGGATATGGGTGGAGCATATTGGGACAAGAGCAACAAGATTGCTCAGCGCACTTTTGCCAACTCACCACACTTGTTTGTTGATAAGTGGGATGCGCCTATTCTCTGCATCCATGGCGAGAAGGACTATCGTATCTTGGCTAACCAAGGTATGGCTGCCTTTGATGCGGCTAAAATGCGTGGTGTAGAGGCTCAACTTTTGATTTTCCCAGATGAAAACCACTGGGTTCTTAAACCACAGAATGGTATCCTTTGGCAAAGAACATTCTTTACATGGTTAGATAAATGGCTTAAATAGTTTCGTTAAGAGATGATTGATTTACACGGAAAAACAGCGCTTATCGTAGGAGGATCACGCGGCATTGGTCGTGCCATTGCACTATTGTTTGCCCAACATGGATGTAATATAGCATTTACCTATCAACATTCCGAAGAGGAAGCCCATCTTCTGCAAAAACAAATCCTTGCTTCTGGAGTGCAAGCTATTTGTATTCAAAGCAATGCAGCCGATTATGACACCGCTCATCTAGAAGTGCAACAATTGGTTGATACATATGGAAAGATTGACATACTAGTATGCAATGCAGGTATTACACGCGACACACTGCTCATGCGTATGAGCGAGCAACAATGGGATGAAGTGATCAACACCAATCTTAAGTCAGTCTTTAACTATTGTCATGCCGTTACACCACATATGATGCGACAACGTAGCGGTAATATTATTGCTATGTCATCCATAGTTGGTGTTGAAGGAAATGCAGGACAAGTCAATTATGCTGCCTCAAAAGCTGGCATTATCAGTTTCATTAAATCACTAGCCAAAGAAGTAGGCGCACGCAACGTACGCGCGAATGCTATTGCTCCTGGATTTATAGACACCGATATGACACAAGCACTACCACAAGCCACACGAGAAAACCTAATACAAAGCATCCCACTGCGACGTTGTGGTCAAGCACAAGAGGTAGCACAAGTGGCACTATTTCTTGCATCTGATATGGCATCCTATATCTCAGGCGAAGTAATACAAGTAGACGGTGGAATGTGATAAATAATTAAGTTAATCTGTAATAAAAAAGCGAACTCCCTAATAGGAATTCGCTTTTTTGTTGCCAAACTAGGACTCGAACCCAGACAGACAGAACCAGAATCTGTAGTGCTACCATTACACCATTTGGCAGTAATATAGGAGGATCACATAAAACCGACTGCAAAGATACTGCTTTTTTGCGAAACCACCAAAAAAAAACATAAAAAAGTAATATTACTTTTATTTACTTGCATATTCGCATTATTTTTTATATCTTTGCAGCGTAATTTGAATAAGTATCGCCCAAATCAAAGTAATATGGCATTTCGCATTGCATTAATAGGTTATGGTAATACTGGTCGTGCTGTTGAGCAGGCCATCAAAGCTGCTCCAGACATGGAACTAGCTGGTATATATCACCACAACGATTCGCTTGAAGCTATCCAAGCGGATGCAGTACTACTGTGTACACCAACTAGAGAAATTGAAAAGTTTGCTGTTCAACTCTTATCGAAGGGTATCTGCACAGTAGATTCATTTGATATCCACAATCAGATTACTAATCTGCGCAAATCGCTCAATCATGTAGCTCAGGAACATCAGGCTGTAAGCATTGTAGCAGCAGGATGGGATCCAGGCTCAGATTCTGTCATTCGTGCATTACTATTGGCTATGGCACCACAAGGTATCACATACACTAATTTTGGACCAGGTCGTTCAATGGGACATTCTGTTGCTGCCAAAGCTATTGATGGGGTCAAAGAGGCGCTATCGATGACTATTCCATTGGGAACTGGTGTACATCGCAGAATAGTATATGTTGAACTAGAAGAAGGGGCCGATGCAGCAATAGTGGAGAAAGAACTACTCGCTGATGACTATTTTGCTCACGACGAAACTCATATGATAGTCGTAGATAATGTTGAGGCACTCAATAACGTAGCTCATGGCGTTAATCTTGTACGCAATGGTGTATCAGGCTGTACCCACAATCAGCGATTTGAATTCAACATGACCATCAACAACCCTGCCTTAACAGCACAAATCATGGTGTCATGTGCAAGAGCTGCAATACGCATGCAACAAGTTGGGCGCTATGGAGCATATACTATGATAGAGGTAGCTCCAATTGACCTACTACCTGGTTCAAAAGATGAGTTAATTCAACAAATTGTTTAAACCATATTCTCTATGAAAAGAATGACCATCATCGACTTTGTCGAAAAATATACACACGAATATAGCGAGCTTACATTCCTACGCGAAAAAGTAGAGGGTGTATGGACCGAAACGACTTTTCGTGAGACACGCCAAGAAGCCTATAAAATTGGCGCAGGTCTTCATAAGCTAGGGCTAAAAAAAGGAGACAAAGTCTCCCTACTCTCTCAAGGACGTAATCTGTGGATTACAAGTGAGTTGGGTATTCTATATGCTGGAGGAGTCAATGTACCATTGAGTATCAAACTAACCGAGTCAACCGATTTGTTATTTCGTATTCAGCACTCTGAATCACGCTATATCATTGTCAGCGAGCAACAAATTGCAAAGATTCGCAACATCATATCACAATGCCCCAAGGTAGAGAAGGTTATCGTATTAGATCCAATAGATCAATACATGGATAATGAGATACCTATTAGCGAAGTAATCGCCATGGGTGAAGCATATTTACAAGAACACTCAGAGGATTTCAAAGCGCTCTATCAATCTATTGGTCCTGATGATTATGCTAATATCAGTTATACATCGGGAACAACTGCGGATCCTAAGGGTATATTGCTAACACACCGCAACTATACAGCTAACGTGGAGCAAGGTAGTAGTGTTATTCAATGTAAGAAGCATGATGTCATGCTCATCATATTGCCATTAGACCATTGTTTTGCTCACGTTGCAGGTTTCTATACCATGATGTCCTATGGTGGTAGCATTGCTACAGTACCAGTTGGTAAAACAGCAGTAGCAACGTTAAAGAACATCCCAGTTGCAATCAAAGAGGTCAAACCTATGCTTATGCTCTCAGTTCCTGCACTTGCACGCAACTTCCGAAAGAGCATTGAAACCAGCATTAAAGCAAAAGGACCTTTGATAGAAAAATTATATAATTTTGCGCTCAACAATGCCATCAAGTATTACAAGGAATATTGGAATCGTGGTGGACTACAAGCATGGCGTTGGCCACTTGTCCAGCTTTTTGACCGCATTATTTTCAAAGCTGTACGCGAAGGTTTTGGCGGTCGTATGCGTTTCTTTGTAGGTGGTGGCGCACTGCTTGATATAGAGTTGCAACGTTACTTCTGCGCTGTGGGCATGCCTATGTTCCAAGGATATGGACTTAGCGAGGCTACTCCTATCATTTGCGCTAACTCAATGGGTAATGCTGTTTTTGGTTCTAGCGGACGCATCGTTAGTCCTATGGAACTGAAAATTTGCGATAGCGAAGGCTATGAACTTCCACATGGAGAAAAAGGTGAGATTGTCATCAAAGGTGAAAACGTCATGGCAGGTTACTGGAAGAATCCCGAATCGACTACAAAGACAGTGGTTGATGGCTGGTTACATACAGGTGATATGGGCTATGTGACAGACAAACATCCTGGCTACCTATGGGTAGTAGGTCGTTTCAAATCCTTATTGATTAGTGCAGATGGCGAAAAATATAGTCCAGAAGGTTATGAGGATAGCCTCACGGATGGAAGCAAATACATAGAGCAAGTAATCCTACACAACAATCAAGATCCATACACCATTGTATTGATTGTCCCTAATAAAGATGCGCTCAAAGAGTATGTTAAGACACGAGGCGTAGACCCTACCACCGAGGTAGGAAAAAAGGCTATGTTACAGAAGATTCAGGACGAGGTAAACGAATATAAGGTTGGTAGGTTTGCAGGTATGTTCCCAGAAATATGGCTTCCAAAAGCTATTGCTGTGTTGCCAGAGGCATTTACAGAACAAAATCATATGGTTAACTCAACTATGAAGATCGTTCGCGGCAAGGTAGAGGAATACTATGCCGATCGTATCGAATACGCCTACACACCAGAGGGAAAAGAATTATTTAACAAGAAGAATATTGCTGCGCTATAATTCAATACGTTATAAGTTGAGAGTATGTTAATTATTTTTATTGCAATATCTATTATAGCTATCCTTTTGACAAAAGGATTAACTTTAACAGAGCGTATCACCGAGTTTTCACGAGGAGCTGGGCACAAGAACATGTTGCTAATGGTTTGGATTTTCATCCTCGCAGGTGCTTTTGCATCGTCTGCCAAAGCAATGGGCGCTGTAGAAGCTACTGTCAATCTCACATTGGAGATACTGCCTACACAATTTCTATTAGCAGGTCTATTCATTTCTGCATGTATTGTATCGCTATGCATGGGAACTAGTGTCGGAACTATAGTTGCACTCATGCCTATTGCTGCTGCACTAGCCGACAAAACGGATATGTCAGTAGCACTCATGGCAGCTAGTATAGTTAGTGGAGCTTTCTTTGGTGATAATCTTAGTTTTATATCTGACACCACCATTGTTGCGACCCAATCACAAGGATGTAAACCTAGCGACAAGTTTCGCTTTAATTTCATTATGGTACTTCCAGCTGCTCTTGCAGTCATGCTCATCTACTTGTTCATGGGTTCATCCACCAATGAAGTTATATCAGGCCAAGTAATGTGGTGGAAGATTATTCCTTATGCAGCAGTACTTGTACTTGCTACATATGGTATGAATGTGATGATAGTTTTGCTAATGGGTATCCTCCTAACGGGTATTGTAGGCATCAGCGATGGCAGTTATACCTTCCTAGAATGGACCAAGAGTATCACCACCGGTGTCATGGGCATGGGCGAACTAATTCTAATATCCATGATGGCGGGCGGAATATTTGCCCTTATCACTCACCAAGGAGTCATGAATCGCATTGTGCAATTCATCACCAATAACGTTCGCACACGTAAGGGAGCAGAACTCAGCATTTGTGCTACGACAGCTATCGCTAATATCATAACAGCTAATAACACCGTCGCTATTCTAAGTGTTGGAGATATCGCTAAGAATATCGCTAAGCGCTTTGATATTGATCCACGACGCACTGCGTCTTTGCTGGACACCACCTCATGTACAGTACAAGGACTGATTCCATATGGTGCACAAATGCTAATGGCCAGTGGAATTGCAGGTGTATCAGCACTCAATATCTTGCCATACTTATTTTACCCAATGCTTATAGGATTGACGATACTCATTACTATTCTATTACCCACAACCATCAAACGAATTAATAAGAAACTCTAAAATAATACAACTATGAACACAACACCTACTCCCCACATTGGGGCTAAGTTTGGCGAAATCGCCGAAACTGTCATCATGGCAGGTGATCCATTGCGCGCAAAAATGATGGCAGAGAAATATCTGGACAATCCAGTGCAATTTAATAACGTACGCGGCATGCTCGGTTTTACAGGCACCCACAACGGCAAACCTGTCAGTGTGATGGGACATGGCATGGGTATTCCTTCGATTGGTATTTACACCTACGAGTTATATAATTTCTATGGCGTAAAGAATATCATACGCGTAGGAAGTTGCGGTAGTATCAACCATGACCTCCACGTAGGAGATTTGGTCATCGCAATGGGAGCTTGTACCAATAGTAACTATGCGATGCAATACGAATTACCTGGTACCTACGCACCTATAGCAGACTTTGATCTCTGCCGTCGTGCTGCAGAAGCTGCAGAACAATTTGGCTATAACTACAAAGTAGGCAATGTATTCTCATCTGACACATTCTATACCGAGAATGCCCACAATGATAAATGGATGAATATGGGTGTACTAGCCGTAGAGATGGAAGCACCTGCACTCTATATGAATGCAGCACGCTCTGGCAACAAAGCGCTTGTTATCTGTACGGTATCAGACCACATCCTAACAGGCGAATCAACCACTTCAGAAGAACGACAAAATAGTTTCACCCACATGATGGATGTAGCATTCAGTTTGCTATGAAAAAATTGCTAATACTCTTTTCTCTTTTGTCTATGGGTTATTGCTTATCCTATGGTGAGCAAAGAGTGGAATCTATTCCATATGGTGACATGAACCAATGGATAGTGCGTTATATCAAAGAGTCTAAAATGCTCGGTGGTGGCACTAAGACACTCTACACATTAGGAGAGACAGATACTATCAAGGGTAAGAACACTGCCTATGTAGCGAAGGAAAATAACCCTTGGGGTTCTAGTGATACCTATGCCAAGTTTCTTGGTATAGAGACTGCCACGGAAGGATCGGTCTATCCTGAGCAACGAGGCAAGGGATATTGTTGCCGTTTGCGTAATGTGCTTACACATATATCTTTATGCAACATCTACGCTATGGTATCTGGTACTATCTATACGGGACATGCGTTGGAACCATTAGGTATCATTGCCAAAACCAAGCCATACACCGCCACCGACTTTGGCATTCCATTCACACAGCACCCCATTGCACTCATGCTCGATTATAGAGCTGATATTTCAGCTACAGATAGTATTATCTCTACGGCTAATAACAAAATTGAAAAAATTGCCGAACACGATTGTGCTGTAATATATGTATATTTACAACATCGTTGGGAAGATAAGAATACTGGTAATATTTATGCTCGTCGTGTCGCTACGGCATACGAACGAATATGCGAAACGATACCAGAGTGGATCAACAATCATCAAATTCCTATTAGATGGGGCAACATCACCACGTCCGATGATTATCAAGAACACGAAGGCCTCAATCGAGTAGATATGATGGCACGTAACTCTAAGGGAACCATGGTTCGCGTAGAAGAAGTAGGATGGAGTTTGGATGAGCCAACACATATGGTATTATACATCTCATCAAGCAATGCAGGTGTATTCCGAGCTTGTGAGGGTAACACGCTATGGGTTGACAACTTACGTTTTGTATACGAAGAGTAACTTCACACACTGAATATATACCTAATAAATAAAGAGTCGCAATTTGCGACTCTTTATTTATTAATCTGTACAAGTTTACTTTCTCTCGCCTAAAATGCCATACACACTACCATCTTCCATTATGAGATATAATCTTCCGCCTATGAGCTGCTTGCGTGCTCGAGTCGTCACCATAGGTTGTTCTAGCGAAGTATCGTCTCCACACAAGTCCGTGACAATACTCGTACAACTAGTTCCTTTGATATCCGAAGACGTAGTATACAATCCACGCATCGTAAATTTCAGATCGGCTGTTTGGAGGCCTGCACCATTATTATTCCATATGATCATCCATTGGCTCTCATCGCCTTGCATATTAGTTGGTAACACAAACTTAAACATGCCGTCACCCAAGTGAGTTGCAGCACTACCTGGCCAACCACCCAACAAATTGGTGGTAGTTCCATTAATCCACATATAAACAGAGGCAGACGTACCAAAACCATTAGGAGCCTTAAAGAATACCACTTGCTCATCAGCCGAAGCAAGACATGGTGTACTATTCTCAGGTTGCGGATCAGGATCTGGTTTAGGATTAGGATCTTCACCAGTATCACCACCTTCACAGAGAGTTGTCACCTTGCTTTGATAGCCAGTCATGGTATATAATCCACGCATGGTAAAGCTCAAGTCTGCTGTCTGCTTTCCAGCATTGTTATTGTTCCATATGATCATCCATTGACTTTCATCACCTGCCATGCTATCAGGAAGAACAAACTTGAATGTACCACCACCAAGATGAGTAGCACGTTTACCAGGCCACGCACCTAGTAAGTTGGTATCTGTACCCTTGATCCACATATATACCGCAGCTGACGTACCAAAATCTTGAGTCGCTTGAAAGAACACGGCACGTTCGCTAGCACTTTCTAGACAAGGCGCTACGGCATCTCCCCATTCGGTAGATTCACCATTTCCACTACTGCTTCCGCCAAAACGTTCGTCTAGTTCCTCCTGTGTTCCGTCCCAACTAGGATTACTACCTGCCAAAGATGAAGAAGCATAGAGATATTTACCATCAGTACCTATCTTACCCGGAGCCTTAGTGAGATTTGTATTCAATACATAGACACGCATATTACCCATACCAGAGCATGAAACAGATAAGGTTCCATTGGTCACTGTCTTGCTTTCGCCCGTAATACAGTCAACATAAGTGCCATTTGGGATATTAGAGAAAGTTGCACCTCCAGAAATAGTAACTAACACATATGAGTCGGTAGTAGCGTCGGTGTAACGACGTTTAAAAGCAAACGTACCATTGCATCCTGAGGTGCTATATTGGCCCTTACGCAAAGCAGGAACTGCCATACGGATCTTAGCCAGGCGCTGAATATGGAGTGACAAAGGGTGAGTCAAGGTCTGAGCTATATTGCCTGTGGCATTGCTATATTCCGCAAAATCAGTCACATGAATATCGCCTTTGATATAGCCACCAAAATACGCACGTCCTGTCTCTTTGAGAGCAATGTTAGGACCTTTGTCTATCACACAACCTTTCTTAAACTCAATTTCAGAGCCATAATATAGGCATGGTATTCCACGAAAGGTGAACATCAACGAGAGGTTCTCTGCCCATGTCGATTGACTCTGATTGAAACGAGTACTCTCTGGTGCACCATCTGGTGAATAGTCGTGTGAGTCTACATATACCACATTCCATGTAGCATCATTATAGTACTTGTCCCCTCCCTTGACACTCCATGCTTCAGAAGCAGAACGGAAGTTCCAATGCATAGGAAAGTCTATAACACTCAATCCGGAATACTGGCTATAATCTGGAGTGTGGTAATCGTTGCCCAAAAGCAAAGCATTCTGCGAGGTGCGACCATCACTGTATTGATTACGATAGTCAGCAGCATGTTGATCCACTGCCGTTACATTGGTATGGCTACCTTTGGAACCTTCCATTACCACTACGTTATTCCAAGAGGTCTCGCTCTCGTCCCATACGTAGTTTTTCTTTTCAGTCCATGTATAGAAATACGGACTCAACCTATCTTGATTTCGATAGGTTACATTGCGATCACGCGAGCATACCTCCGCAAACATAAAGAAGTCTCCCCCATTACGCGCTGCTTTATATTGCTCAGCTAATTCTGTAAATTGAGGAATAAAGTTCCTATTAAAACTTAATCTGGATATATGTCCACCCGTATCTATACGAAATCCGTCCACACCCATCTTGATAAACTCACCATAACATTTCACCAGATAGTTGGCCACATAGGCATTCTCCGTATTGAGATCCACGCAGTCGCCAGCAATCTGTGCCCACCAACGTGTGTCGTCGTCCCAATTGAAATTACCATAATGATGCCAATAGTTATGCGTATCATGGTTTTGCCCATCGGTGTTTTTCATTTGAGCAAGACGTTTGGCATATTGATCACCACCTGCTAAGTTTGCATAGTTATCGGGCAGTGGACCTCCATCTTTCTGGGTATAAGGGATCATACATGCATTAATATCTGACTGGTCAGCACTCCAATCACGGGTAAAAAGTTTACATAGATTCTCTTCTCCAAAGTTGCCCGTGTGATTAAGTACGATATCAAGAATGATCTTCATGCCTTTGGCATGTACTGCATCAATTAGGTCTTTGAACTTCACGTCCTCTGACTCATATCTCTCATCTACCTTAGAGAAATTGCGTGCATGATAACCATGATAGTCATAGCCAGATGCATTTTCTACGACTGGAGTAATCCATATAGCTGTAAAACCCAGCGCCTTGATATAATCCAATTTCTCTATGAGTCCTTTGAAGTCTCCACGCCATGCAGGGTCTCCTACATTGTAGCTCTGTGCATCCCAACATTGGGTATCATTCTCAGTATCTCCATTATAGAAACGAGTAGTCATGACAAAATAAATCTGCTCATCACGAAAATCGGTGCGGGATGGAAATAAAGTAGCTGCAATGGCTACATAATTGGCAAATACAGCAATAACAAGGAAGATTATTCTTCTCATAATATATTCTAATCTTTAATTATAACTTTTACTTTTGTACTTATTTCTTCTTAGATCTTTTTCCTATATACTTCCATTTCACATTCTGGAGATCTGTAAAATAGATTAAGCCTCTATTGCGTTTGATGGTAGCCTGGTCCTCTGATAAATTGATCTCGTTTACGAATTGGTTAAATATCAGATCAGACATTTCCTCTTGTTCATATACATAAATTCCAAGAAGCTGAACATTTTCTCCTAATGGTTGGTGCGTAAGTTTTGCCTCAAATCTCTGTCGTTCGTAGCATGCACATGAGACAGTGAGATTGAGTTGGTTATTTTGTAGTTTGGTTATTACTGCAGCATTTTCCTTAACATTATTCGCATTGTTACGTTGGCCACGTAAGTATACTTGGTCATGTTTTTTAACAACGAGTCTCATCGTATCAACTTGCTGATTGGTATACAACAATGTATCCCCCTCCTTGTAGGGCAAGTAGGAATGAATCTGTTGGGTTGGAAAATTATCTGGCACATAGTATGGATAGTTTTCGCAACTATTCAATACCATACTTAATACTAGGATTAATAATAATGTTATCTTTTTCATATGTTTTTTTATTAATTACGAATCCATACACGGTCAGCAGGATGAATCTCATGAATCTCTAGCATACCATCTTCCATAAGTGTCTTTAGGTGTTTAATGACCGTTCGTTGAGTCACATTGCGGTGCTTGGCGATATCTTTGATACGGTATCCCTGATGAAGTAATGTCAGCGATTGAAATGTAGTTGCATTCACACGTGCTTTACGTTGGGTTGTATAAATAGTCAATGCAGGCTCCTTATATTTGTAAGTCTTACGCGCCTTAAAATATGCCTCTACCGTGACGTTTTGTGCTATCTGAGACTGCAAATAAGCTTTACGTGAGATTGCTGCATAGATATCCAATATATTTTGTTTGAGTTGCGCAGCATCTGATTGGTTATTACTGCGCAACTGACAATCGCTCATAGCCTTGAGCAATTCATAGATCTTAGGCGCATAATACTGACTCGCCGCTTGTAAGCGTTGTTGAAGTTGCTCTATTTGGTCATGATACATCAACTGACGTATCTGTTGCTGAAAACGCTCACCTACCCCATGTAAATCAAGCAGAAGTGAAATCAGGTCAGTTAAGTATTCGTTGGGCGGGAACTGCAACGAACTCATATTGTTTGCCATGCGTTGCAAGGCATATAGTTGTTCTGTATGCTCTTTAAAATCAAACAATGCACACAATAATGTCGTTAAATAGTCTTTTTGCGCAGATATAAGATTCTGCTCAATGGTTTGAAGCGAATCTTGATTATCCGTAAACTGCAAAACCTCTCGAGCATTAGTAAGTGCTCTCGTTGGGATAGGTGTAAGAAGTGTCAGTCCCTCTAGACTGCGACAGCGAGAAAGGGCCACATACACTTGTCCTGCCGCAAAAGCATCCTCTGCATCGATAATGAGTTGATCAAAAGTCAATCCCTGTGCTTTATGAATAGTGATGGCCCAAGCCAGGCGCAATGGATAATGAGTAAAAGTACCAATAATCTCTGTTTGCACCTGGTCACTACCAGAATCGGCATTATAGCGGATGTTCTCCCACACCTCATTATGCACATTTACCTCTGTTCCGTCATCGCATTGCACATTGATTGCCTGTTTGGACAGCGAAGTGACTACACCTAGTTTACCATTATAGTATAGTTTATCATTTGAAGAGTCATTTTTGATGAACATTACCCGCGCACCTACCTTGAGAGTAAGTTGCTCATCAATAGGATACATAGACTCTGGGAAAGTATCTGTTATAGTAGCACGATAGGTGTATTCTTTGCCTTTCAAAGCATTCATCTCACGCTGATTGATAGCGTCCACCTTGCTATTATGGGTAGAAAGAGTAATATATGAATCTGATTTAAAATCAGGAATGTAACGCGAATTGAGTATGCGTAATGAGTCTGGTGTCAACGCATTATTTCTTACTTCGTTAAGGATAGATAGGAATTCTATGTTCGTTTGACGATAAACATGTTCAAACTCTATATAGATAGGTTTAAGTTCACGAAAGACACGAGCCTGGAAAAAGTATGGCCCGTCATAGAAGGATTGGAGCAATCGCCATTCCTCCTCTCGTACTACAGGCGAAAGCTGAAACAGATCGCCTATTACTAGCAGTTGTACACCACCAAAAGGGATCGCTGGACGGTGTTTAAAGTGGCGTAGGACAGCATCAATAGTATCCAACAGATCGGCTCGCACCATACTTACTTCGTCGATAACAAGAAGTTCAAGGTTACGAAGCACACGCTGTTTGTTAGCACGCATTTGCATCTCACCAAAGAGTTGACGACGTGCCTCATCTGTTGGAATGAAAAGTTGTGGAGGCAGTTGGAAGAGCGAATGAATAGTCACACCCTCCGCATTGATGGCAGCTACACCTGTAGGCGCTACCACAGCCATTTGCTTAGGGCACTCCTGTTTAAGGCGACGCAGGAACGTGGTTTTCCCCGTTCCTGCTTTGCCTGTTAAGAAGATGCAGCGATTAGTATGCTGCACATATTCATATGCTAATTCGTATGTATTCATCAATCCTCACCTACGTGAAGTTGGCGGATGGATTTAGCCACATTGAGGAAGTGGTCTGCAATACGCTCTGTATCCGATGCAAACTCTTGGTATACTTGGCCTACGCTTGCAGGATAGATACTATCCATCAAACGTTGTAGGTGCATCTTCTCAATGCGCGCCACCATATCGTCTACATGATCTTCATATCTGTTCACCTCTATCAATGCATCAAAATCCTTATCCATGTATGTCTTCATCGTAGCTTGATAAAGTGCATTCATCGTCTCACTTAGTTGCTCTACCTCGTAGATCAAATCGTTAGAGAATTTCTCATTGAAGTTTTTCAAGAGTTCAGCATACTCCGTGATATTGACTGCATAGTCACCCACACGTTCCAAGTCACCTATTGTACGAATAGCAGTTGCCAAATAACGATGGTCTTCCTCATTGATTGGCAAGTTATTGAGTTGTACAATATATGGGATAAGATTACGATTGAGATAGTTAAGCTGTTTCTCGTTCTCGTTAAACTCATCCATTTTGCTAAAGTCAACCTTAGAAATAATTTCAATAGCGAGATTGAAGTTATGAATAGCTACTGCTGCCATATTCTCAATCTCAAGTTTTACTTGATTAACCGCAATGATAGGTGTACGGAGCATCTTGTCATCTACAAAGTGGAAATGAGGAGCAGAAGGATCCTCTTCAACAGCAGATGATTTCTCAGGTATAATACTGCAAACAAGACGTACTAAATAGTCGGTCATTGGCAGAATAATACATACCGTACAACAGTTGAAGATAGTGTGGAACATCGCCAATTGCAATTGTGGTGCACCAGGGAACATTCTCTCGAAGATGATACCATAGTTGAGTCCACCCGAAGTAATGAGGTGCATAATCCATGCTGCAATAAGGAACACGAAGACACCGAAGCAGTTGAATAGTAAGTGGATAAGCGCAGTACGTTTAGCATTGAGACCACTAGTAAGACCCGCAATGATAGCCACTATACATGAACCAATGTTTGATCCCATCGTGAGATAAATACCTTGATTGAGTGAGATTAGACCTGTCACAGCCATAGTCAATGCAATAGAGGTAACAACTGAGGATGACTGCACAATCGCTGTCAACACTGCACCAAAAAGCACAAGCATCAATGGATGTTCAATAGAAGCCAAGAAGTCCTTGATTTCTTGGAGCTTAGCCAATGCGTCCATAGACTTACTCATCAGGCTAAGACCGACAAAGAGCATACCAAAACCTGTAATAATACCGCCCCAAGTCTTCCACGTATCCTTCTTGGTGAATAGTTCGATAAAGGCACCTAATCCTGCAAATGCTGCAAAGATAACAGTGGTAGAAATACCTCCTCCGCTACTGAGACCAAGTGCTACGATTTGAGCTGTTACTGTAGTACCAATATTAGCACCATAGATGATAGTAGCAGCTTGTGCAAGAGACATGATTCCAACATTAACGAAACCAATAACCATTACAGTTGTCGCACCTGAAGACTGGATAGCAGCCGTAGCCACCGTTCCAATTCCTACACCCAACATTCGGGAGTTGGACATGCGTGAGAAAAGCGCTTTGAGACGAGCACTACTTGCTGACTCGAGGTTTGATGACATCATTTGGCATGCCACCAAGAATATACCAATACCCGCAATGAGTTGCAGAATGGCTTGAATTAGTATAGTTACGTCCATACTATAAGTTTAGTAGTTTAGAAGTTCAGAAGTTTAGAAGTTTTAAACGTTCTAAATGTAAAAGGACTTGCGCACACAGGTGCACAAGTCCTTAAGTGATTGATTAGAAGTTGTTTTGTTGCAATTGGAAGTATGCTTGTGGGTGTTTGCAAACTGGGCAAACAACAGGAGCATCTTGACCTATATATAGGTGACCACAGTTGCGGCATTGCCAGATAGCATCACCATCGCGGCTGAAGACAAGTTTATCCTCGATGTTCTTGAGGAGCTTGAGGTAGCGTTCTTCGTGTGCTTTCTCCACAGCAGCTACGCCTTCCATCATGATAGCGATCTCCTCGAAGCCCTCAGCGCGAGCCTCAGCAGCCATACGTGGGTACATATCTGTCCACTCGTCGTTCTCACCTTTTGCACCATCGGTAAGGTTCTCCATTGTAGAACCAATGCCATGGATGAGTTTGAACCAAAGTTTAGCGTGCTCTTTCTCTTGAGCTGCAGTCTCCTCAAAGAGAGCTGCTATTTGCTCATATCCATCTTTCTTTGCTTTGCTAGCATAGTAAGTGTACTTGTTGCGAGCCATAGACTCACCTGCGAATGCCTCCCATAGGTTAGCTTCAGTCTTTGTGCCTTTAAGATCTTTCATATTCGTGTTATTTTAATAAGTTGTTATTGTTCAAAATTGTTCAAATTGGTTCAATTGAACCATACAGAGCTTTCTATTACAAGGTCTTTGCTACCTCAATCTCTTCGAAGGTCTCGATGAGGTCGCCTTCTACGATATCGTTATAGCTCTTGATGCTAAGACCACACTCCATGTTGAGACCAGCCTCTTTGATATCGTCCTTACCATGTTTGAGTGATGACAAATCGCCTGTATGGATAACGATACCATCACGGATCACGCGGCATTTGTTAGCACGTTTAGCTTTACCTTCACGCACGATACAACCAGCAATCGTTCCAACCTTAGAGATACGGAATGTCTGCAATACCTCGAGAGTAGCAGTAACCTCCTCCTTGATATCTGGTGAAAGCATACCTTCCATAGCAGACTTGATCTCCTCGATAGCTGCATAGATAATAGAGTAGATACGGATATCCACTTCCTCACTCTCAGCCATCTTGCGCGCTGTGCTTGTAGGACGCACGTTAAATCCAACGATAATAGCATCAGAAGCCGCAGCAAGCAAAACATCAGAGTCTGAGATAGCACCCACAGCACCGTGAATTACATTGACTTGGATATTCTCTGTAGAGAGTTTGAGCAGAGAGTCTTTCAGCGCCTCTACAGAACCATCCACGTCACCCTTAACAATGATGTTAAGCTCTTTGAAGTCGCCAATAGCCAAACGACGACCAATCTCATCCAATCCAACGTGTTTCTTGGTGCGAAGTGACATCTCGCGTTGGAGTTGCTCACGTTTGTTAGCAATCTCGCGTGCTTCTTGCTCAGTAGCCATCACATTGAACTCATCACCTGCTTGAGGTGCACCATTAAGACCAAGAATGAGACATGGCTCGCCAGGAAGAGCTTGTTGGATACGCTGACCACGCTCGTTGAACATAGCCTTAATCTTACCGTGGTATACTCCAGCCAAGACAATATCTCCGTGATTCAAAGTTCCATCTTGTACAAGGATTGTAGCCACATAGCCACGTCCTTTGTCGAGTGAAGACTCGATGATAGAACCTTTCGCACGACGTTTAGGGTTGGCTTTAAGTTCAAGCATTTCTGCTTCAAGAAGTACTTTCTCCAAGAGTTCAAAGACACCCTCACCTTTCTTCGCTGAGATATGTTGACATTGATATGATCCGCCCCAATCCTCTACGAGGATATTCATGCCGGCAAGTTGTTCCTTAATCTTCTCAGGGTTAGCTGTAGGTTTGTCACACTTGTTAATAGCGAAGATCATAGGCACACCCGCAGCTTGTGCGTGGTTGATTGCCTCGATGGTCTGTGGCATGACAGCATCGTCCGCAGCTACAATGATAATGGCCAAGTCAGTCACCTTAGCACCACGAGCACGCATAGCGGTAAACGCCTCGTGACCTGGAGTATCTAGGAAGGTAATGTGCTGACCATTCTTCAGCTGTACGTTATACGCACCGATGTGCTGAGTGATACCACCAGCCTCACCAGCAATCACATTGGCATTACGGATATGGTCGAGCAAAGATGTTTTACCGTGATCCACGTGACCCATGACGGTTACGATAGGGCAACGAGCAGTGATATCCTCTTCGTTGATTACCTCATCCGCATTGATCTCCTCTACCACCTCTGCAGACACAAACTCTGTTGAGAAACCAAATTCCTCAGCCACAAGATTGATTGTCTCAGCATCAAGACGTTGGTTGATACTTACCATCACACCAAGCATCATACAGGTACCAATAACCTTGGTTACAGGCACATTCATCATAACGGCAAGGTCATTTGCGGTCACAAACTCAGTAAGTTTGAGCACCTTGCTTTGCTCTTGCTCCGCTGCACGTTCTTGTGCCAACTTCTCGCGCTCTAACTCGCGACGCTCGCGTTTGTGCTTGCTGGTAGTACTCTTACCCTTGTTACCTTGGAGGCGTTGGATAGTCTCTTTGATTTGGCGTTGTACTGCCTCATCATCCACCTCCACCTTGAAACCCTTAGGCTTTTGGTTGTTATTTCCTTTGTTCTTAGGCTTTTGATTGCGCGCATCGTTGATGTCCACCTTGTTTTGTTTGATGCGCTCGCGTTTGCGTTTTTCGCCATCTTTAGCGGTATGCTCGCCATTGTTTGCAGATGGTTGTGGCTTGTTAGCCTTGCGTTGTTGCTCACGCGCTTCACGCTCCTTGCGTTTCTCCTCTTTGGTTTTTTGTTTTGGGTGTGTAGCAGGATTGATGCTATTTAGATCAATCTTACCCACTACCTTAGGCGCATTTTTGAGCACAGGTTTGCCTAGAGAGAATACTTCTTCCTTAGCAGTCTCATGGGCTGTTGCTTCTGCCTCTCTGGCTTGCGCTGCTTCTAGAGCAGCTTTTTCCGCTGCCAATCGTGCAGCCTCTGCTGCTGCAGCTCTACGTGCAGCTTGCTCTGCTGCAGCCTTTTCTGCTGCTTCTTGAGCAATCCTTGCCGCTTCTTCTTGTGCAGCTTTTTCAGCAGCTAAACGAGCAGCCTCTTCTGCCTTCTTCTTGTCAGCATCAAGGTCAATCTTGCCAACTACCTTTGGTTTAGCTACATCGGTAGATATATGTTCAGGCTTTTTAGGTTCGTCAATTGCCACAGACTTTGGAACCTCACGTTCTTGACGTTCTTGTGCTTGACGCTCTGCTTCTAACTTAAGGGCCATATCCTTGTTAAATTCCTTAGCAAGCAGTAGGTACAAGTCGTCATCGATACGAGTATTAGGGTCCGTAGCGATTTCCTTACCCTGCTTTTTACAGAATTCCACGGCGGTGGACATGCCGATATTCAATTCTTTACAAGCTTTGATAAGTTTAATTGCCATATGTAGAATAGTTTAAAATGTTTTAAAAGTTTTACAGGGTTCTAGATTGTCTAGAAGTTAAGAGTTTATTAATCTTCAAACTCAGCAGAAAGGATTGCGAGTACCTCATCAATGGTCTCCTCCTCTAGGTCTACACGTTTGATGATCTCATCTCTTGATACGGCCAACACTGCCTTAGCTGTATCCCAACCGATAGCCTTGAACGCATCGATAACCCATTGATCGATTTCGTCGTTAAACTCATCCAAATAGATATCCTCGTTGTCTGTATCATCCATCTCACGATATACATCGATTTGGTAGCCAGTCAACATGCTCGCCAATTTGATATTGTAGCCACCCTTACCGATAGCCAATGACACCTCATCTGGTTGCAAGTATACGTCTACTTTCTTCTCTTCCTCATTAACTGTCATAGAAGAGATCTTAGCAGGAGCAAGAGCACGTTGTACATAGAGATTAATGTTAGAAGTGTAATGAATAACATCAATGTTCTCATTACGCAACTCACGTACGATACCATGGATGCGTGCGCCTTTGATACCCACACATGCACCTACTGGATCAATACGATCGTCAAATGACTCTACTGCCACTTTTGCACGCTCACCTGGAATACGAGCGATATTCTTAATAGCAATCAGTCCATCATGTACCTCTGGCACCTCTTGCTCAAAGAGACGTTGCAAGAACAATGGTGAAGTACGAGAAAGGATGATCTTAGGATTTTGGTTCTTGTTATCCACTTGTACCACTACTGCACGTACGATATCACCTTTGCGATAATAATCGCTTGGGATTTGGTTTTGCTTTGGCAAGTAGAGCTCGTTACCATCCTCATCTAGGAGCAACATCTCACGTTTCCACACTTGGTATAACTCGCCACTTACCACTTGACCGAGCATCTCACTATAGCGTAAGTACAAACTCTCCTTTTGTAGATCCAAGATACGACTTGCCAAGGTTTGACGAAGATTCAAGATCATACGACGGCCAAATGACGAAAGATCTACCTTATCAGTTACCTCTTCACCAATCTCTGCCTCATCATCCAATTCCAATGCATCTGTCAAACCAATTTGTGTATTCTCGTTAGCCACATCATCATCTTCCATCACGAGACGATTACGATAGATCTCCAAATCACCTTTATCAGGGTTGATAATCACATCGTAGTTAGATGCAGTACCATACATCTTGGTAATCACATTACGGAAAGAATCCTCCACAACATTGATGAATGTTTGGCGGTCAATACCTTTTAGTTCTTTGAACTCTTTAAAAATGTCAATGAAATTCATTGACTCTTGTTGTTTAGTTGCCATTTCGTTCTTCGGCAATCGAGCGTGCGGTCAACCGCAAGTTCAGTTCAGACTCAGCACTTGTGCTGTAACACTCCAAACTATTCGCTCGTTATCCCCCTTGCCGTCGGAGGAGGGTTAATGTTTATATTATTTAAAATTTCAAATCGTATTTAGTATACTTGACTGCATCGTATGCAAAGGTCAAGGTCTGAATTTCTTTTTGCTTACGTTTCTTACCTTCAACTTGCACCATCACCTCTGTGTCAATAGCAAAACTACTGTCGTCTACACTCACGAGCACGCCGCGATACTTCTTGCCATCACCTGCTAGCACTTCCACGTCGTGGTTCAAATGCTTCTCGTATTGCATCTTGGACTTAAATGGGTCTGTTAGACTCACACTACCCACCTCCAAGGAGTAGTCCAAATCGCCTGCTGCATCCAACTGCTCTACCAAATAATGGTTCAACATACCACAAAACTCCACATCCACGCCATCCATCTTATCAACCTCAATGAGGATGTCGTTTTGCGAACTAATCTTCAGGGTTATCAACTCATAACCTGTTCCTTGCAACTTCTCTTCTATGAGAGTTTGTATTTGTTGTTTATCTATCATAACTTTTTCTATTTTCCGATAACCGATACCTTACATCCGATACCTGTCAACCTATATTTCAAGCAGAACGAGGAAACCTCTCCGGCCCCCTCGTTCATTTCCGCTGCAAAGGTAATACTTTTTTACGATATATGCAAATATTTTTTATAAAAAATATAAAAAAACTATTATTCCAACCATGGATATTGCTTTTTCAGACTTTGCAAGCGCTTTTCTAAGCGTTCACCAAAAGCAACTGCCTCCTCTGTACCAGGGTGCAAAAATCGATGATGACGGTCACGCCATAGTTGATGCAACGCACGCATTTCATTCTGAGTATCAGCAGCCATATACGTATCTACAAAGCGTTGCCATATATAATCCACCGCCACCTGAGATGGATGCACCATATCTTCCGCATAGAAACGATAATCGCGCAACTCATCCAACATGATCTCATACGAAGGAAAATACGAATAGCTAGAAGATGGATTCATTTCTCTCGCATTGATAATCAATGTATCAATAGCTTGCAGGAGTGTGGCTTTGCTCAGATGATTGGCGTGCAATCCATCTTTGATATGACGGATCGGACTCACCGTAAAAATCCAATGCTTATTAGGAATCTGTACCAATAGAGGCAACCACATATCGATGATTCGACCTACTGTCATACAATCTCTTCGAAAGCGTTCTGCAGGTATCTTATGGCAGTTAGCCACCACCATTCCCTCCATCTGATAGATCCACGATGTACCAAAAGTGACTACAATAGTAGATGCCTCTTGCAGCGCATTGCGCATGATCGTCAGACTTTCATTATAACGACTCAACAATTCATTTTTATCTGGATGGGAGAAGCTTCCGTGGTGCATCATCGAATGCCACAAACCGTTATGCTGAAGAATATAATGTTTATTATCGTGCTTGAACGACAAGGTGATTGCCTTCATAATAGACGCTGGATTATACAGCGTGCCAAAAGGATTCACCGTAGCCTGAAAATAATGCTCGCCGAACTTCTCGCCAATATTATCTGCAAAACATGAACCCAGCAACAATATCTTGTCATGGTAACCTATCTTCGTATCCGAAACAGGTATAGCAACCTTGGTCATTAAGTCTTTCATACTACTCAAAATGCATTACTTTGGCAGGACTAATCTGCGTTACTATGGCGGATGGAGCCAACATGATGGCCCACGAAACCAACAATGTACCTATATTGAGTAACAACCACCACCCCCATGGGAATGCCATAGGCACATAACTCACATAATAGGACGCTGCTTCTAGTGGAATCAGATGCGTGAAATACTGAATCGCACATATGCTTATACCTATCAGATTACCCAACAAAAGTCCTTTGCTGATTAACATGAGAGCTTGATAGATGAACACTCGACGCACAAAACCATTATCTGCTCCTAGAGCTTTCAATGTACCAATTAGTGATATGCTATCCAAAATCAAGATAATCAAACCAGTCACAATACTAAATCCAGACACACAGAGCATCAATAAAATGATGATAACCACATTCATGTCCAATAGGTCTAACCATCCGAAGATCTGTGGATTCAGTTGTTTCAAGTTCTGCGTATAGAATGCATTGCCTTCTTCATCCAGACGATTTGCCGTCATATAATACACCGCATCCGTCGTTGTTTCCAAATTACGTAAATCGTCCACCAGCACTTCTATACCAGACACTTGATCTTCCTCCCATCCGTTCAAACGACGTACTACATCTATATGTCCTAACACAAAGAGTTCATCCATCTGGGTCAGACAAGTATTGTACAATCCCGTAATATGCAAGCGTCGCACACGCAAATTATCCTCCACAAAATAGCATAACATATCATCCTCGACACCCAACGACAGGAGAGTGGCCATAGATGTAGACAATAATACCTCATTCTTCTCTACTGGCAATCGACCCTCTACGATATTCTTCTCAAAATATCCCCAGTAGTCCGTTCCCCGGAACACAACACCCTGAAAAGTGCTATCCGTCTTGATTATTCCTGGCTTAGATGCAAAAGTAGATACCTGTTTTACATGCGGTATGCCTTGCAAAGCGGTCAACAACGAGTCCGTCACGCGCACAGGCTGCAACTCATAGGTGGAGTTATTATCAAAATTAACCACCTGTATATGACTACCAAAACCTGCAACTTTCTGCGATATCTCTTGTTTGAAGCCTATCACAACGCTGATAGCCACTATCATCACCATAACGCCCAACACTATACCACCAAGCGCAACCTTAACCGCCGGACGCGATGAACGACGATTATTTTCCTCTGAAAAATACAACTTCTGAGCTATTTTCCACTCGGACGGGTATGAATTTCGCCTTTTTGGCATAATTTTTGTAGACTTTTTGTTGTATGAAACGTTTTCTCTATATATTGTGTTTTACAGCCCTAGTGCTTAGTTCTTACGCGCAAGGACGCAGTTCGCATCCACAACGCACTCCCGTTGATATTGCCCGTAAACAGACAGAGATGTTAGTGCGCGAATTAAACATCACAGATAGCGTACTACGCGATACACTCTTTCGCATGCATCTCAAGTATGCTAACATGCGTAACGAGAACTTCACTCGCGCCGATATCCTAAGGTGCATGATGCTCGTACAAGAGGAGCTAAAAAACATCCTTTCTCCTGAGCAGTTTGAGGCGTTCATGAATCGCCAGCTCAACCACGAGCCTCGCTCTCCACACAACCCTTGTAATTGGATTGCGCCTCATCCACATGGCAACAAGCCACCACGCCACACTTACGAAGAGCAACATACGCCAGACACGCAGTCAGAGAACCAACCACCAAGCCACCCATGATATCCAACGGGTAATGCACCCCTAGATACATTCTACTATAGCAGTTCATAGCCACCCAAAGCATCAAGCCGATGGTGGCTATTTTTTTGCGCCATATCAATGAAAACAGCAAGCCACATGCCATGGTATTAGCGGCATGACTACTCACAAAGCCATATTGACCACTACGATAACCATTAACCAAATGCAACACTCCTTCTAGTTCTGGCACACGCGATGGACGAGGACGAGCCACTAGGTTCTTTAATATTCCAGAAGACACAAAGTCTGCCAAACCTACTGCTAGCACAATCATCACGATCATCACTACCCACACAGGCACTTTTCGTAACCATCTAACCGCATTAACAGATGGTTTGCGATACTTATGGATCAATAAACCTATCAACAATCCATACAATGCCACCCACGTTGTCTTCTCCGAGATAATCCACATCACTCGATCTGCCCATGGGGCATGCCAACCATTGATGGCCAATAGGACCTCTGTGTCTATATGTAGTAGCTGTTCCAGCATCTCTAAACTCTAAACAGTAGCAATGCGTCCACTAAACCCTAATCCTCATTCAATAGCACCGCCGTATGACATGCAACGACACCAGCTGTCTCTGTGCGCAAACGAGATCGACCTAGTCCCACCGGCACAAAACCCTCACGGATAGCTTGTTCAACCTCTTGTTCCGAGAAGTCGCCCTCTGGACCAATCAAGATGAGCACATCCCTACCCCTTCGCAAGGCATCTTTCAACTCGCGTTTCTCATCTTTGTAGCAATGAGCTATATACTTATCCATATCCTCTCGCCTTTCGCCTTTCGCCTCATCGCCATACATCTGCATTAACGTAGCAAAATCCGTCAGTTCATTCAACTTTGGCAAATAAGGCGTAAGCGACTGTTTAGCAGCCGACAAGATGATCTTCTCTAATCGGTCGTTACGCAGATTCTTACGCTCCGAGAAACGACACAACAGCGGTGTTATCTCATCCACACCTATCTCTGTACATTTCTCTACCATCCACTCCAAACGATCAATATTTTTCGTAGGAGCGATAGCCACATGCAGATAGATATTGTGTGTTTTCTCCTGCTTTTCTTGCGACAGAATCTCAAACTCACAATGACGAGGATGAGGGTTCGTAATACGTGCACGATATGTACTACCACGACCATCTGTCAGCAGTATCTCATCACCTTTTTCATAGCGCAACACACGCACACAATGCGCCGATTCCTCTTCGCTCAAAAAATGACTCGTATCAATATCTGGTGTATAAAACAAATACATATTTTAAGTTCGTTTCACTCACGTTATTGGTTTCGCATCGCTTCACGTTTATGGTTCACTTCGTTTACGTTTATGGTTTTACGCAGTTTACGTCGAAGACCATCCGCTTAACTCTTAACTCTAAACTACAATTCACTCTCCTTCATGCGCTCCGCATTTTCTGCAACTTGTAGCGCATCTATTACACCCTGGATTTCACCATCCATAAATGCTGGCAGATTGTAGATCGTGTATCCGATACGGTGATCCGTAATACGGCCCTGTGGATAGTTGTATGTACGTATCTTTGCCGAACGATCGCCCGTACTAACCATCGTCTTACGACGTGCCGCGATATCGTCTATATACTTCTGATGCTCCTTATCATATATCTGCGTACGCAGGCGCGAGAGGGCACGTTCCTTGTTCTTCGGCTGATCACGCGTCTCAGTACACTCGATCAATATCTCTTGTACCTCACCAGTATTAGGATTCTTCCAGTTATATCGCAGACGTACACCTGACTCTACCTTGTTGACGTTCTGACCACCAGCACCACCTGAACGGAAGGTCTCCCACTTGATTTCGCCTTCGTTGATATGTACCTCAAACTCATCTGCCTCAGGCAGTACTGCCACGGTAGCCGCAGATGTATGTACACGTCCTTGTGTCTCAGTCACTGGTACACGTTGCACACGGTGTACACCCGATTCGTACTTCAACGTTCCGTACACATTCTCGCCCGTCACATTGAATATGATCTCCTTGTATCCACCCACAGCACCTTCTGAGAAACTACTTACAGTCATCTTCATACCGTGTGTCTCAAAATACTTGCTGTACATACGGAATAAATCACCCGCAAAGATAGACGCCTCGTCACCACCTGTTCCAGCACGAATCTCCATCACGACGTTCTTACCATCCTCTGGATCTTGTGGTAAGAGCATCAGTTTCACCTCCTCTTCTAGTCCAGGTATTTGTGGTTCCAACTCATCAATCACCTCGCGAGCCATCTCACGCAGATCTGTGTCTGACTCATTATGAAACAAGTACTTTGCCTCTTCCAAGTCGGTCACAGCTTTCTTATATTTAGCGGCAGAATCCAACACACGCTCTAAGTCGCGATACTCACGATTTAGTCGCACATAACGAGCCTGATCTGCTATTACTGATGGGTCAGTAATCAGCAGGCTCACCTCATGAAACTTGGCTTCTAGTCCATCTATACGCTCTAATATATCCATATATTGTATTTTAAACTTTCAATTTTATGTTTTCACAACGCTGACTGCGTGTTCCAATATTCGTCGGTCGGAGTCACTCCTTCTGCGGTCAGTTTCAGATTATGCACAAAGCGCACTAGACGCCAGTCCACCGTATCGCTATACACTTTACGCGAGATAAATATTCGAAAAAACCAACCAAACTTAACATGTACATCCATTGCCATCTTAGAGACATTCGCTCGGATTGGTTCAAGATGAAAACTACCATATGCTTCCTTGATCAATGTACCTGCGTAGTAGATATTCACACGCAGATCACGCTTATCACCCACGATTGTGTCTACCACTCTGCTCTCAACAACCACATTCTTCATAAATGGTTTCTCATCCACCAACACGTCTAACACCAATCGACTATACTGTTTATCTGCATCATAGCTAGACTCCTTCCAGTGTATATAGAACGCATTCTTACTCTTGTCATCTTGCATCCCCAATCCACAGAAGAACTTCTCCGACAGCATCTCAGGATCTGTCTGCAGGTAGTATATCATCGAGTCTATGGCCTGATTGCATGAGTCTATGGGCGCAGACACCTCCGCCTCGTAGGTAGTATGAAATGTACCATCCTTGAAGGTCGTCAACACTGCTAATAATATGCCTAACAAAACACTCATGATCTTTCCTTTCGCCAATCGCCCTACACTCTACACTCTACACCCTACACCATAGCGCAGCGATCTTATTTCGCCATCAACACGCGCTCCACATTTTGCTCACGATGGATCAACTGCACTTCCACGCCAAACTTCTCATTGATATGCTGCGCCATCTTCTCTGCTGAGTACACCGAACGATGCTGACCTCCAGTACAACCAAAAGACACCATCAAATTTTGGAAACCGCGATCCATATAGCGTTTCACCGAGAAATCCACCATTTGATATGCTTCCTCTAGGAATGGCAAGATCTCGCCATCCTCCTCCAAGAAATCTATCACAGGCTTATCCATACCGGTAAAGAACTGATATCGCTCGTACTTACCTGGGTTATTGATTGCGCGACAGTCAAACACAAATCCACCACCATTGCCCGATCCATCGGCTGGAATACCTTTCTTATACGAGAAACTATAGACACGTACCACCAATGGCTTGCGCATTCCCACTTCTTTGAATTGCTTCATCTCAGTCATCTCTTTGAGCACTTCAATCAAGTATGGATAATCCTCGCTAGCATATTTCAACAGATGGCGCAAGTTGTCTATCGCAAATGGTATAGACTGCAAGAAGTGAGGCTTTTTCTCAAAGTATCCTCTGAAACCATATGCACCAAGCACCTGCATAGTACGGAAGAGCACAAAGTGCTTCAGTGTCTCGTAGAACTCCGCACGATCTATAGGCATGTGTTGCTGCAATGCATCGATGTATTCCTCCACCAGTTCCTCACGCAGGTCAGAGTGGAAGTTAGCCTTTGCTTGCCACAAGAAGGATGCCACATCATAGAACATAGGGCCTTTTCTTCCGCCCTGAAAATCGATAAAGTATGGTACCAGCTCCTTCTCTCCGTTTACCGTTTTCTCCACCAACATCACATTACGCGATTGGAAGTCACGATACATAAACGCGGTCATCTTGCTCTCCAACAGAATATAGGCCAAACGCTCAAACTCATTCTCCAATTTATCCTCTTGAAAATCCAGACCTGTTGCCTTCAAGAAGCAATACTTGAAGTAGTTCAGGTCCCACAATATTGAGCGCAAATTAAATTCTGGTTGTGGATAACATTGGTTGAAGTCAAACTGCTCTGCAGCCACTATCTGGAACTGAGCCAAGCTTCGCATTGTCTTACGCAACATATCTTTTTCCGCTGCGGAGAATACACCCGTCTTACGACCCTCAGCTATATAGTCAAATAGATGAAGATTACCTAGATCTTGCTGCACATAGTTCATCTCGTCATCGCTTACTGCAAGCACCTTAGGTACATTCAACCCTTTCTCCAAAAACAGCTCTGCCATATAGAGAAAAGCATGGTTCTCATCCCTAGATGTACCCTGTACACCTATCAACGATGCTGTACCATCCTCACTTATGATACGATAGTACCTACGATTGCTACCAGATGCGGTCAATGCTACTTGCTCCCCTGCTTTCTTGCCGGTAGCCTCAAAAAATAATTGGCTTAATGATTGTGACATAGTTATCCATTATAAAATATGCTGCAAAAGTAGTATTTTTTTTTGACATATGCAAATTTATTTGCACTTTTCAACATTATCTCACATTTTTTCACATTGTACACTACATACTCCACTTCTGTTTCCCTCTCACCTAATGCCTACAGTCCATAATAATTGCGGATTATCTACAAAAATCATATGCATTACTTGCGTATGTGTAATTTTTGTAGTAACTTTGCGGACAAAACCGATTATCCAACATGAAACGCACTACTTTCATCCTCACTCTCCTACTCTCCGCAGTTACTATGATGGCAAAAGAGTTTACTATTGGCCTATTGACTTATGAGACGACCTCTGTTAATGAGGTTGAGATAGTAAGGGCTGATAAAAGGATTGTCATCGCACATTTAAATTCTACCATCACCTACCAAGGCGTAACCTATAGCGTGACGAGTATTGGGAAGTGGGCGTTCGGGGGTTGCTCTTCATTGGCTTCTGTAACTATCCCAGAGAGCGTAACGAGTATTGGAAGTAGTGCGTTCCGAGATTGCTCTGGTTTGACCTCTGTCACTATTGGAAACAGCGTAACGAGTATTGGAAATAACGCGTTCGAAGATTGCACAGGTTTGAAATCTATCACCATCCCTAACAGCGTGACGAGTATTGGATCTTATGCGTTCAGAGATTGCTCTGGTTTGACTTCTGTCACTATTGGAAACAGCGTAACGATTATTGGAATGAGGGCTTTCAGTGATTGCCTCTCCCTCACCTCCATCACCATCCCCAATAGCGTAACGAGTATTGGAGACGGTGCATTCTCTGATTGCTCGGGCTTGGCATCCATCACCATCCCTAATAGCGTAACAAGTATTGGAAGGTTTGCGTTCATGGGTTGCTCCGCTTTGACTTCTATTACTATCCCAGAGAGCGTGACGAGAATTGCATCTCAGGCGTTCGAAGGTTGCTCTAGTTTGACTTCGATCACTATCCCTAACAGTGTAACGAGTATTGGAAATCATGCGTTCTTTGAATGCTCTGGTTTGACTTCTATCACTATTCCTAATAGCGTAACGAGTATTGGAGATTATGCGTTCGAATATTGCTATGGTTTGACCTCCGTTACTATCCCTAACAGCGTAACTAGTATTGGTGAGGGGGCGTTCTATGAATGCGAAAGTTTGAGATCCGTAACCGTCCCAAGCCACACAAAGATTGGAACTGATGCTTTCCCATCGCACACCCAAATCATTCGTAAGTAATAAATATATATACTAGCATACTTATGAAAAAGTTTTTGCTTATATCTCTGCTTTGTATTAGCGCAGTAAGTGTTCTGGCTGAGAAGACTAGCTATTGTGGTCTGCCTATCTATGCACGCGTAGGTGCTCTGGAAGAAGGAGTACCGGTCTATGAGTATCCCCAACCAGATTCGAGAAAAGTTGGAGAAGTTTCGGTCTTTTATCATGGTTTATGTTCTGACGTACTGATTAAGAATCTCGGTGATTGGTATTTAGTAGATAGTTGGCCAGGCGACGGATATGTTAAAGCTAATGATGTACTGGTGCAAACGTGGTATAGGGGCGATGGCGAATATATCATCGTAGCCGCTAAGCCCAAAACATACATTTATATAGAAACGTATGATGATAACGACGACGGTGTAGTAAGGAGTAGAGAGTATGTTGCTAGGGGAACTATTATCACAGATAAAATAGTCAAGGAAGGCAGCTATTATGTATTGACGACAGCTCATGACTATCTGTTTGTCCATAAAGATGAAGTAGAGCTCGTCCGTCGCGATGAATTGCCCTATAAGGCCCTCACATACAGATCCAAGAGCAATTAAAAACTATTAACTTTGCAGTCTTAATTAAAACATACCATATGAAACGCATTACACTATTCTTCGCACTCCTGCTCACTGCCACCACTATGATGGCAGAGGAGTTTACGCTTGGTAAATTTACTTTCCAAACTCACTCATATAATGAGGTTGAGCTAGTAAAAGCAGATCAAGGTATTACCAGCGCACATTTAAGTACTACCATCACTTACCAGGGTAAAACCTATAGCGTGACCAGTATTGGAGATGAGGCGTTCCATGATTGCTCTGGTTTGACCTCTGTCACTATCCCTAATAGTGTAACGAGCATTGGAGATTATGCGTTCAAGAATTGCTCTTCATTGACATCTGTTACCATTCCTAATAGCGTAACAAGTCTTGGAACAGGTGCGTTCCGAGATTGTTCATCGTTGACCTCTATCACCATTCCCGAGAGTGTGACGAGTATTGGATTAGGTGCTACATTCCAAAACTGCACTTCATTAAAATCAGTTCAATGGAATGCAATACGTTGCAAAATTGATAAAAATTCCAATGGTTCATACTATCCTCCTTTCTATAACTTAAAGAGCATAGAAAATTTCGTATTTGGCAATTATGTAACTTTCATTCCTGAATGTCTTTGTTCTGGTTTAAGCGGTGTATCTTCAATAACCATTCCTAATAGCGTAACGAGTATTGGAACTAGTGCATTCTATGGTTGCTCCTCATTAATGTCAATTACCATCCCCGAGAGCGTAACGAGTATTGGAGAGGGTTCAACATTCCAAAATTGCACTTCATTAAAATCAGTTCAATGGAATGCAATACGTTGCAAAATTGATAAAAATTCCAATGGTTCATACTATCCTCCTTTCTATAACTTAAAGAACATAGAAAATTTCGTATTTGGCAATTATGTAACTTTCATTCCTGAATGTCTTTGTTCTGGTTTAAGCGGTGTAACTTCAATAACCATTCCTAATAGCGTAACTAGTATAGGAGATTGGGCGTTCAATGGTTGCTCTGCTTTGACCTCCATCACCATCCCTAATAGCGTAACGAGTATTGGAGATTATGCGTTCGAAGGTTGCTCTTCGTTGACCTTAGTAAATATTCCAAGTTATACAGAATTAAACAAAGGTGCTTTCCCTGAGCACACTAAAGTCATCAAAGTAGCTCAAAAATTTACAATTGGCAAGCTGATTTATGAAAAGACCTCAAAAACTGAGGTTAAGATAGTCGAAGCAGATACAAGTATTATCAGCGCAGATATAACTCCTACCATCACATACCAAGGCGTGACCTATATCGTGACTAGTATTGGAGATCATGCGTTCGATAATTGCAGAAGTTTGAAATTTATTATCATTCCAGAGAGCGTGACAAGGATTGGAAACATGGCGTTCGAAGGATGCTTTTCTTTGGAATCTGTGATTATTCCTAGTAGCGCAGAGATGGACGGTCATGCTTTCCCATATGGCATCGCAATCAGCACAGTAGATTTTAGAGTTGGCCTATTGACTTATAAGAAAATCTCATCTAGTGAAGTTAAGTTAGTAAAAGCTGATAAAAGGATTATCAACGCACATTTAAGTTCTACCATCAATTACCAAGGCGTAACCTATAGCGTAACAAGTATTGGAGATACAGCATTTAATAATTGCTCCTATTTGACCTCGATCACCATCCCTAATAGCGTGACGAGTATTGGAGATGGGGCGTTCGCTGGTTGTGTGAATTTGCCTTCCATCACTATCCCTAATAGTGTAATAAGTATTGGAGCTGGGGCGTTTGCTGGTTGTGTGAATTTGCCTTCCATCACTATCCCTAATAGCGTAACGAGTATTAGAGGTAGTGCGTTCTCAGGTTGCTCAAGTTTGACTTCAATCAGTATCCCTAATAGTGTGACGAGGATTGGAGAAGAGACCTTCGCTTTTTGCTCTAGTTTGACTTCTATCACTATTCCCAATAGCGTAACCAGTATTGGAGATTATGCGTTCGCTTGTTGCTCCTATTTGACCTCTATCAGCATCCCTAATAGCGTGACAAGCATTGGCGATGGGGCGTTCGCTGGTTGCTATTCTTTGACATCAGTTATAGTTCCTACCCATACAGAGATTGGCCCACATTCCTTCCCATCTTACATCAAAATCATCCGTAAGTAACACTTATTAAATACCCATAACACAATGAAACGCTTTACATTTATTTTTGCTTTGTTATTAGCAACCACCACTATGATGGCGGAGGAGTTTACTCTTGGTAAGCTAAGGTTCGAGACCTTATCTGATACAGAGGTTGAGCTTGTAGGTGCTGATAACGGTATTACAAACATCTATCTTAACTCACCCATCACTTATCAAGGCAAATCATACAGCGTAACGAGTATTGGAGATGAGGCGTTCGCTTGGTGCGATGGTCTAACTTCCATTACTATCCCTAACAGCGTAACAAGTATTAAAGCTGCGGCTTTCTATGGTTGCTCTAGTTTGACTTCCATTACCATCCCTAACAGCGTAACTAGTATTGGAGAGTTGGCGTTCTCTGGTTGCTCCTCGCTGACTTCCGTGACTATTCCTAATAGCGTAACGTGGATTGGAGTTTTTGCGTTCAATGATTGCTCTAGTTTGAAATCCATCACTATCCCTAATAGCGTAACGATTATTGGAGGGGGTGCGTTCTTTGGCTGCAAAAGTTTAACCTCTATCACTATCCCTAATAGCGTGATAAGTATTGGTAAGGAGACGTTCAAAGGTTGCAAGAATTTGACTTCTCCTGTGTATAATGCTCATTGCTTTGCATTTATGCCAACTTCCTATGAGGGACATTACATTATTCCAGATGGTATCAAACAGATTGCAGATGCTGCGTTCGCTGATTGCTCAAGTTTGACTTCTATCACCATCCCTAATAGTGTAACCAGTATTGGAAAATGGGCGTTCAAGGATTGCTCTAGTTTGAAATCCATCACTATCCCTAACAGCGTAACGAGTATTGGAGAGTCGGCGTTCAAAGGTACAGCCTTCTACAACAATCCATCCAACTGGGATAAAGGGGCATTATACCTAGGTGATTGCCTCATTTGCTTTAGTGATGGTTATGTCGGTGATTATAACATCAAAGAAAGCACTCGATTAATTGCTGATTGGGCGTTCGTTGGTTGCGAAAGTTTGACTTCTATTACTATCCCTAATAGCGTAACGAGTATTGGAGTTTTTGCGTTCAATGGTTGCGAAAGTTTGACTTCTGTGACTATCCCTAATAGCGTAACCAGTATAGGAAGGAGTGCGTTCGATGGTTGCGAAAGTTTGACTTCGGTCACTATCCCTAACAGCGTAACGAGTATTGGAGATGCTGCGTTTTCTAATTGCTCTAGTTTGACTTCAATCACTATCACTAATAGCGTAACGAGTATTGGAGGTTGGGCGTTCTATGGTTGCTCTAGTTTGAGATCCATCACCATCCCTAATAGCGTAACTAGTATTGAAATGTGGGCGTTCGCTAATTGCTCTAGTTTGACTTCCATCACTAGCCCAAATAGCGTAACGAGTATTGGATATGCGGCGTTCTATGGTTGCTCTGGTTTGACTTCTATCACTATCTCTAATAGTGTAACCAGTATTGGAGATAAGGCGTTCTATGGTTGCTCTGGTTTGACTTCAGTAACCGTCCCCAGTCACACAAAGATTGGAACAGATGCTTTCCCTTCGCACACCCAAATTATCCGTAAGTAACACCCACCCTTATATACACACCAACAGGCACCCCAACAGCGTGCCTGATTTGTGTTAATACGTCCCACTGATCGCACGGATTATCACACATTAGGATAGATGAATATCCGCAGGAGGATTGATAGTTAAAAGTTAACAAGGTGCACCGCCTTTCAAACTGCGCGCTGGTTCGAAAAGACGCTGCAAAGGTACTACAAAAATCCGCTTTTTGTTGGTAAATAATTACCAATAGCGATGAAAACACCATTTTCTCGCTGAAAAGTTTGCGTATATCAAAAAAAAGCACTACCTTTGCGGACAAATTAGGAATACAACTCCTATTTTGTCCAACAATAACGTAAATATATGTACAACAGAGAGTTAAAAACCAAACTTTTGGAACTTAGCCAGACTTGGTCCATCATTTCGGTCACAGGACCACGTCAATCAGGCAAGACTACGCTATGCAAAATGGCGTTTCCAGAGTACGAATATGTCAATTTAGAACGTGCGACTACGCGTGCGCTCGTGGAGCAGGATATTGAGGGATTTTTGCTGCAATATCCCAACGGTCTAATCATTGACGAGGCACAGAACTTGCCCGAGTTGTTTTCCGTATTGCAGGTGGTAGTGGACGAAAACAAGTCGCTGCGCTATGTATTGAGCGGTAGTAGCGATTTTCTCTTGATGCAGAACATCTCGCAGTCTTTAGCGGGCCGTGTGGCTGTGATGCGATTGCTGCCATTGAGTTTGTCGGAATTGGGTGCTGATACCTCTGAAGATGTCAATGAGCAGATGTGGTGCGGTTTCTATCCTGCCGTATGGGGCGACAAGAAAGACCCTCATACTGTGTATGATAGCTATGTGGCTACTTATATCCAGAAGGATGTTCGCCAGATAGTCAATATCAAAGATTTGACTCTTTTCCGTCGTTTTTTAACCCTTGTTGCTACGCGTGTAGGTACGGAGTTTGTTGCTTCGTCTATTGCTACGGAGTTGGGAATAGATTACAAGACTATCCAGTCATGGATGAGCATTTTGGAAACCTCTTATACGGCATTCTTGTTGCATCCTTTCTATCGCAATATCGGCAAGCGCCTAACTAAGACCCCCAAGGTGTATTTTTATGATGTAGGTTTGGTGTGCTACTTGTTGGGAATAGAGACTGCTCAGCAGTTGGCGCATCATCCTTTGCGTGGAGCTATCTTTGAGAACATGGTGGTGTGCGATATGCTGAAGCAGCGTTATAATAAGGGTTTAGATAAGAATATAATGTTTTATCGTGATAAAGTGCGCGAGGTGGATATTTTGCAGGAGGAAGCAGGTAGATTGCATGCCTATGAAGTCAAAGTAGCCGAGCGTTTTCATTCTGATTTTACTAAGTCGTTGGATTATCTAAAAGCACTATTGAAAGACGATCTATTGTCAATGAATATTGTCTATACAGGCGAAAACAAATCGGTCGGCAGTATTCATTTGAAGAATTATAAAGATATTAAATAATAACCATAAACCATGAATGAAGTAATTTATAAAATTCGTGTGAACCGTCCTTGTCGTTTGTTTATCGATGATGAGGAGATGATGATTTTGGATGAGAACAAACTCACCAAAATCACTTTACATGAGGGCGAGTACCTGCGTAAGGTAGTAGCTATAGATAATAAGGCAATTTACGACGAGGCAGAGATCACTTTGTCTGGTGCTTCCAAACTAGACAACATCACCCTCGACACCACTGGCTTAGAGGAAGCAAAACGCAATGCTTTACCAAAAGAACAATTTCAAGTGGGTGACCTGATGTACAAGGCACTAGAAGATGGTAGCAGCGTAGCCGTGGCTAAATACGTAGATAAGAATATAACCGAAGTCCTTATCCCCGAGGAGATTGTGTATAATCACTATATCTATGAGGTAAAGGAGATAGAGGATAAGGCGTTCTATGAATGCTCTGCTTTGGCTTCCGTCATCATCCCTAATAGTGTAATGAGTATTGGAGATAGTGCGTTCGATAGTTGCTCTATTTTGACGTCCATCACTATCCCTAATAGCGTAACAAGTATCGGATTAGAGGCGTTCTGGGGTTGCCCTGATTTGACATCCATCACCATTCCTAACAGTGTAACGAGTATTGGAGATAGTGCGTTCTCTGATTGCTCTGGTTTGACGTCTATCCGCGTTGAAGATGGAAATACTAAATACGATAGTCGAGATGATTGCGATGCAATCATCGAAACAACTACCAATACACTAATTAGAGGTTGTCAAAATACAATAATCCCAAATAGTGTAACGAGTATTAGAGGATTTGCATTCTCTGGTTGTTCTGGTTTGATATCTGTTACTATTCCTAATAGTGTGACGAGTATTGGAGAATTGATATTCTATGGTTGCAAAAGTTTGACTTCTATCATAGTCCAAAATGGTAACCCAATATTCGATAGTCGAAATAACTGCAATGCGATAATAGTAACAGAAACAAACACACTTTTTCTTGGATGTCAGAATACGACCATCCCAACCAGCGTAACAAGTATTGGATATTGGGCGTTCAGGGGTTGCGAAAGTTTGACTTCTATCACCATCCCTAATAGTATAACGAGCATCGCAGGTTATGTATGCGAGGGAGCTTTTTGGTGTTGCTCTTCATTGACCTCTATCACCATCCCAAGCAGCGTAATGAGTATTGGATATGCAGTGTTCAATGATTGCTCTGGTTTAACTTCTCTGGTTGTCGAAAAAGGTAATGTTATGTATGATAGCCGTGAGAACTGTAATGCGATTATTGAAACAGCCACAAATACTCTTATAAGAGGTTGTGAAAACACAATTATCCCAACCAGCGTGACGCGTATTGGACATAACGCGTTCAACGGTTGCTCTGGTTTGACTTCCCTTACCATCACTAATAGCGTGACGAGTATTGGAGATCATGCATTCTGCAAATGCAAAGACTTAACGTCCATAATTATCCCTAATAGCGTAACAGAGATTGGAGACCATGCGTTCCGGGGTTGCTCCTCGTTGACCTCTGTCACCATTTCTAATAGCGTAACGAGTATTGGACTTTGTGCTTTCCCTTTGCACACCCAAATCATCCGTAAGTAACACCCACCCTTATATACACACCAACAGGCACGCCCAATAAGCGTGCCTGTTTTGTTTGTGCCTTTAGCATCTAAATAATAGGAACTCCGTGCCGTCCTCTAAACTAGTGCTTCACGCCCACTATCCCTCCGCCATCATCTACGGTAGATATACGGTTGATACACGGTACATATACAGTAGATAAACGGTATATTCGTATAGGTATACCGTAGAAACAGCGTATGAATCATATCTTTACACTATTTTTACAAAAATATCAAACTTTCTCTCTGTAAACTTGTCTTTCTCATATCTTTTTTGTACCTTTGCAGCACGATAAATTGCAAGCGCAATGTTGACGCGCGCAGTAGTTGTTAATGCTGTTTTTTTTTACCAAATAACACTTAGATAATTTTTGTTTTCCATGGCTAAAACTACACTCTCTCACCCTTTCGATTCCATGTCGGGCAAGCTCAATTCTACCGACAAGATTGTCATGCGCACCCGCAATGGTCGCACTCACGCTTATGCTATCAAACGCCCGTATAAAGGGCCCGTAGCACCTAAACGCCAACGTACTATCACGGCTTTCGCTGACGCAGTCAAGCAAACAACCACTATCTTGCAAGACCCAACCCTCCGTGCCGAATGGGAAATAAAATTCGCCGACTATCGCAAGAAAGCCGACCGCTACCCAACTTCCTATCCCAAACCATACACCACTCTCCGTGGCTTCATCATTGGCTCATTGATAAAAAAATAATTCTCCTCCCGCACTCTGTTCTGTCTTCGGCATTCGCCGAGTATCTTTTGTGTTTATATGGGCAGTCTTGTTCTCGGCGTATTTGCCGAGTCCCCTTTGTTTTCCTGCAGTCGGTTATGTGCTCGGCGGGGTCCCCGATAACGCTCGTGGCGTTATGGGGTGCACTTGCGATTTCCCGCCGAGTTTCCCTCGCCTCTCGCCTTTTCGCCTCTTCGCCTAAAAACTCCCCTCCCTGCAGGGGAAGGGAGTTTTATTACGCTAAAAGCCGCACTAATTTAGGCGAAAGGCGAGAGGTTAAAGGCGATGAGGCGAGGAAGCAAAAGATTACTCCTTGGCGCAAGATCCGCAGAACCATCTACTCGCTATCTGCCGTAGCTGCGATAGTAGGAATACTAGTCATGACCATACCTGCATCCACCTGGCAAGACACCTTCAATCAACTATCCAGATGGGGCTACAAGCAATATGCACAGTATTTCCGCAAGACCCAACCTATTCAGAAGGTAGATCAATACGACACCCAAACACTGATGGCTATGGTAGAAAAATCGGCAAAAGAGATATCAAATAGCTACTACGAGCAAGAGATATTAGGACACGAGAATCCATTGCACGAAGTGGTATGGCAGATCCTGCGTGGAGACTATGCAGTAGCACAAATGATTTTGGATGAACAACTAGAGAATCTTGACCCTGACCATGCTACCTACCAAGATACCTTGGAGGATATACAATACCTGCAAGCACTCTGCGAATTAGGACTCAACCATATGGAGAAAGCCAAAAAAGCACTCCAAGAAATAGCTAATAGCCCTAGCAAGCATAGCCAACAGGCAGCCGAATTATTGAAGACGGCTTGGTAGCGAAGAGCGAGGAACGGGAAATAGGCAATGGGCGAAGAAAACAATAGCCCATAACCGATAACCGAACCTAGGCAGATCCCCTATTATTAGACAAGAAATTGCGCCGATATTTGGCAGTATCAAGAATTATTCGTATCTTTGCAGTGGATATGACAAAAGCGTCTAAACCAATTAAAAAACCTACTATATAACACACAAACAACACACATTATGAAACCTATCTTTTCTATTCTCGTAGTACTGATGTGTACTACAACTGTTTTTGCACAAAAAAATGTACAACGCCCCTCATCCTACAACTTTCAACGCGGTGTAGAAGCCTTGGTGGATGGTGATTCGGAAACGGGTCTCAACTATCTCAATGCCGAACTAGAGGAGAATCCTAAGAACGGATATGCTTTTGCGTGGATAGCAGCAGGACGCAGCGCAGACTATGAATACGGCAAAGCGCTGACAGCCATCAACAAAGCACTAAAATACCTCCCTAAGAAAGATATACAATATACAAGTTGGGTATACTCCATGCGCGGCGAAATCTATCTGGCATTAGAGGATACACTAGCAGCACTACAAGATTATAGCCAAGCCATCAAGATCAGTCCAGACAACGAGGAATACTACATAGACCGCGGTGAGATATATTACCACCTAGGCCTTCTCGAAGCATCTGCTGCTGACTACCTACAAATCATGGATATCAATCCAGGTAGTGTGATGGGTTATATGGGACTAGGCAGAATACTAAGAGACCAAGAAGAATATGACCGTGCCATCGAACTATTTACATATGCTATCAAGATTCATCCAGAATATGCATCTGGCTACTCCTTCCGTGCTGAGTGCCTGATAAAACAAAACCGCTACAACGAAGCAGCCGACGACATCCTGACTGCACTAGACATCAACGAGGACAACAAAGCCTTCTTGATGCTACTGGAAGAATACACATCAGCAAACCATCTCGCCCTGCTGAAAGCTAAGTTTCAAATCAAAAAGAACAAAGAGCCTAACAACGTCTACTGGTACTACTATTACGGAGCTATCCTAGAAACCAACAAGCAATACAAGGAGGCTATTGAGCAATACAAAGCAGGCAAACGCATCAGCGCTGCACCTCTGCTAGACGAGCGCATCGCGATGTGCTACTCGAAGCTAGGCGATTACCAAAGCGCTATAGAGAATATCAATCTAGCTATTGCAGTAGACTCGACAGACGCCGACTACTATGAGGAACGCGCTCGCTTCTACGGCGAGATGGGCAATCGCGCACAAGCCATAGTGGATTTGACCAAATACATCGAATTCTATCCTGAATACTCCTACGCATATTATAGTCGCGGTTGGTACAAACATATTGACAAACAACACCAAGAAGCTATCGATGATTTTACAATGGCTCTAACCCTAGACTCCACACATAGCTACTCCTACGACGGACGTGGACGCAGCTATCTGAGCCTTGGCAAGACAGAGGAAGCCAAAGCCGACTTCGAAAAAATTCTTTCGTTTGACACCATTCCTAACGACAACAGTTGCGCATCATCTGCATACCACTTCCTAGGACAAGACTCCATGGCTATTGCGTTCGTCCTACGCACACTAGAAGAGGACTCAACAGCCTTTTATAATGCTGCATGCACATACGCTTTGGCTAACGACCTAGACAATGCTATCCTATACCTGAGAAAAGCATTCGAAGATGGTTTCTGCCGCTTGCATCACATTAGCGTAGATACAGATTTTGACGCTATTCGTGATACAGAAGAGTTCCAAGAACTAGTAGCAGAATACACCAAAAAAATCAAACAAAATTGGCAAGCAAGAGATACTGCTACTATTGGCGAAGAGCGCATTGTAGAGGTGCCATTTACTGCGGCCAATGGCGTGACCAAAGTCAACTGTACAATCAATGGTCTTCCCCTGAACTTCGTATTCGATACGGGTGCTAGCGATGTGACCATCTCACAAGTCGAAGCTAACTTCATGTTCAAGAATGGCTATCTATCTGACAAAGATATCATTGGTAAACAACACTACCAAACAGCAGATGGCAATATCTCAGTCGGAACAGTGATCAACCTAGGTTCAATCAACTTCGGCGGACTATCTCTAACCAACGTCCGTGCCTCTGTCGTACAAAGTCAAAACGCACCATTATTGCTCGGACAATCAGTACTACAACGACTCGGCAAAATAGAGATTGACAACGAACAACGATTGCTCAAAATTACAACAACTACTCTGTAATCAAATACGAACAATATATCGCAAAAAAAGACATCCATCTGGATGTCTTTTGTGTTCTCCCAGGTACACGCGTTCGTCAATCTCGTGCATTGACCGACGACCTCGTCGTCGGTAGGGCACTCGATGACTCCGCTTTTCCCAAAACGCCACGAGCGTTCCGGGAGCCCTGTATTTAGAAGGATTCTCGTCCATATGGGAGGACGAAAAAGGGATACCCTTTCGGATATCCCTTTGTGTCCTCTCAGGTACACGCGTTCGTCAATCTCGTGCATTGACCGACGACTTCGTCGTCATTAGGGCACTCGATGACTCCGCTCTTCCCAAAACGCCACGAGCGTTTCGGGAACCCTGTATTTAGAAGGGTTCTCGTCCATATGGGAGGACGAAAAAGGGATACCCTTTCGGATATCCCTTTGTGTCCTCCCAGGGACTCGAACCCTGGACCCACTGATTAAGAGTCAGTTGCTCTACCAACTGAGCTAGGAAGACATGTTTCGTTCAGAAACCGAGTGCAAAGGTACTGCTTTTTTTTGAACTGACCAAATTTTTTGATAAAAAATCGTATTTTTTTGCGCATTTCGTAAAATTATTGTAATTTTGCACCATATTTAATGCATAACAACGACTACTTACTGAATTATGAAAGCAATGATATTTGCGGCAGGTCTAGGCACACGCCTCAAACCGCTAACCGACACTCTCCCTAAGGCTCTCGTGCCACTAGCAGGCAAAACCCTATTGCAATGGCAAATCGAGAAACTCAAAGCAGCAGGCATTAGAGACATCGTGGTGAACATCCACCACTTCCCTGATATGATCATTAACTATCTAAAGGACAATGATAATTTCGGGTGCAATATTCAGGTAAGTGACGAGCGCGATATGCTCCTAGAAACCGGTGGTGGATTGCGCAAAGCAGAGGAGAAGTTTAGAAGTTTAGGAGTTCAGGAGTTTAGAAGTTCAGAAGTTCAGGAGTTTAGAAGTTCAAACGAAGGGATACTCATCTGCAATGTGGATATTCTGTCCAATATCGATATTCCTACCCTACTTCAGGCATATAATCCCAACGAGATGGGTGTAGTGGTTGTTAGCGAAAGAGAAACACAACGCTACTTGCTTTTCAACGATGAAAATCGTCTATGTGGTTGGACCAATATTGCCACAGGGGAAGTCCGCGGTCCAATAGCCGACAGCCAATCATCCATTGCCAATCGCCAACTAGCCTTCTCGGGCATGCAGGTACTTAATCCACGCATTTTCGATTGCATGGACGAGGTGGTAAAGCAAAAAGGTGAGAAATTCTCCCTTATTGATTTATATTTGAGCATAGCACAAAAAGAAATTCTCAGAGCATATATCCCTGAGAATTACCGTATGATGGATGTTGGTAAGATCAACCAACTTTCCGAAGCCGAAACCTTCGCCTCTTCCCTATAACCAATAGCCTATAACCTATAGCAAAGCGTCCTGCGCCTCTCGCCTCTAAGGTACGATCATCTGCATGGCATGTTTCATACATGTCACTCTGCATGCACCAGTAATATCCATAACGACACCATCTGCCTCAAAAGACTGGTGTTGTTTGGTATGCACCAACATATCATCCGCTACTACGGCATGCACAAATGGTAGTTCGCGCAATTTGCCATTAAAGAGATTAGGAATAGCTTGACATATTTGTTTTGCAGTAGGAGGTGTCAAGAATATCGCATGCAGGAGTCCATCGCTTGGGTCAGCATCAGGATTCAGGCGCATGCCGCCACCCACATACGAACCATTAGATACTGCTGCAATAAATAGTTTATCCTCCAACACGGCCTCCCCCTTCACATCTAGACGCATGTGTTGACTTTTATATTTCATCAAAGCACCAAAGAGTGCAAAGAAATAGTTAACATGGTGACTACCAATATAGTACTTGAGTTGGTTAGCCATTCGGCAAACGAGAGGTTCAAAACCAAAACCTAGTGAATTAACGAAATAGCGATGGTGCTCAATATTATTGCGCCAATAAGTCACACAACCAATATCCAGAGGTCTAGTTTTGCCGGCGAAGAACACTTCCAACGAATGTTTAAAGTCTTTGGTCAATCCCCAATGACGAGCAAAATCATTACCCGTACCACGAGGC